>JBAWZN010000005.1:0-95535 GCA_037143015.1 Flavobacteriia bacterium | reverse complement strand
TGCTTGGGGAGAAAATCTTTTCGCTGCCAAACGTCATTTGGAAACCTTGGATTACCTTTGTGAATGTGAATTAGTTCATTAGTTATGGCCATTTTATCTATCCCAAACCAACAAGTACAATTGACGGACCCTCAGGAAATACGGTCCTTCATGAACCAAAGAGGAATTTTCTTCGACCAATGGACGTGTGCCGTACATTTTGATGATACTGCAAGCACAGATGAAATTTTAGCAGCATACGCAACGGATCTGGATCCATTTATGAAGAATGGTGGATATGAAACGGCAGATGTCATCTCCATTCATTCGTTAACCGAAAATTATGAAGCGATACGCGCTAAGTTTTTGGCCGAACATACGCATTCAGAAGATGAAATACGGTTTTTTGTCGATGGACAAGGGCTATTTTGGTTTCATTTGGAAAATGAGGAGGTGTTCAATTTACTCTGCGAACGCGGTGACTTAATCTCCGTTCCAGCTGGGACAAAACATTGGTTCGATGCTGGTGAAACGCAGCCATTTGTAAAAGCTATTCGCATATTTATAGACATGTCTGGTTGGATTCCAGTATATACGGAATCTGGCTTAGAGCAACAATTTAAAGATTTTAATTTCCCAAAACGTGGATAGTCAAGTAAAGTACATATTAAGTGATATCGAAGGTACAACCTCTTCCATTTCCTTCGTGGTAGATGAATTATTCCCTTATTTCAGAGAACACATCCAAGAATTGCCTAAAATGGCGATGGTCAGTGAAGTCAAAGAATCCTTTTCTCAAGTGATTAAATTGGTAAAAGAAGAAGAAGGTAAAAATATAACCACAACGGAGGAAGTCATTGCCTACTTAGATCAATGGAGCCGTGAAGACAGAAAAGTTACTCCGCTTAAAACTTTGCAAGGTTTCGTATGGAAAAAAGCATACGAGAATGGAGATATAAAAGGACATCTATATGACGATGTTCCCACTTGCTTTAATAAATGGCGCACCAACGGATTGAAGATTGGTATTTTTTCTTCTGGATCCATCAATGCACAAAAATTACTTTTCCAATATAGTTGTTTCGGCGATCTAACCAAGCACCTTTCTAATTACTTTGACACAAACACGGGTGCAAAACGAGATGCAGAAACCTATAAAACGATAGCTGAAATTCTAGACCTTGAACCTCAGCAGATTTTATTCTTGTCCGATATCCGTGAAGAATTGGTTGCAGCAGATGAAATAGGCTATCAAACGATGCAATTGGTTCGTTCCGGTTCAAGTCCATCTTGGGATAAATCTGTAAGTAGTTTTAACGAGATTTAACGAAAATCGAATTTAAAAACATAAAAAAAGCCGATCAATTGATCGGCTTTTCTTTTGAAGAGGATTATCTTAGTTATTAATTGGTGCACCCGCGTTGTTAACTGGAGTTCCAACTTCTGGAGCTGGACCAACTTCACCTTTAATACGAATCACTTTGTTCGGCTCATTAATAGCGTTAGAAGTGATGGTTACATTTTTGTTGATTGGACCTGGACGGTTTGTATCGTATTTCACACGAATAACACCTTTCGCTCCTGGTGCAATTGGGTCTTTCGGCCACTCAGGAACTGTACATCCACAAGATCCTTTTGCATTTGAAATGATTAATGGCTCGTCTCCTGTATTTTTGAATTCGAAATTACAATATGGTTCTCCACCGTATTTGATGTTTCCATAATCGTGCGTTTCTTTACTGAATTCGATTTTTGCACCTTTTTCAATTTGTGCGTTTACTGCGTTCATTCCCAATACAGCGATGAACATAATTCCAAAAGATAAAAATAGTTTTTTCATGGTCGATTAATTTTATAAATCAAACTTACGTAGGATTCATTTGTCCGATTTTTATTTAACTAAATGTTAACAGATTTTCTTTTTCGTTTATCCTTAATTCAAAGGGCGTTATTCGGTGTTATTTCTTTATCCAACCTCGTTTAATAAAGAGGAGGACTAGACCGATGGCAAGTGCGAACATAAAAGCAATAACTGAATAATATCCATAAGGGTATTTTAACTCTGGCATATACTCGAAGTTCATTCCATATACACCAACAATAAACGTTAATGGGATGAAAATGGCGCTGACAACTGTTAATACACGCATGATTTCATTCATTCGTTGTCCTTGCGCAGCATAATACAAATTCGCCATTCCTTCTAAAATTTGCTTATTGGCGTCTATTTCTTCCAAAACGCTCATACATGAAGAGCGTAAACTATGATAATAATGGCGATTACTGCGTTCAATAAATGGACTCTCGCTATTTTCTAGTTGATTGGTAACATCGCGCATCGGTTGAGCTATTTTACGCAACTCGATTAGTTTGCGTTTTTCCAATTCGATGCTCGCTAATATTGATTTGTCCTGTGTTATGTGAAGTTTTGCATCAATAGCTTCAATTTGACTTGAAATTTCTTCCAACACTTCGAAGTAATTATCGATGATTGATTCCAGCATTCGAAACATAAGGAAATCAGAACCTTTCGTTCGAATTTTACCTCTTCCTTTTTCTATGCGGTCTCGAACATCGGTAAAGTGATCAGAAGGTTTGTCCTGAAATGAAATCAGGTAATTCGCTCCCATCAAAAACGAAATTTGATCTTGGTGCAAGAATGGATTCCCAAGCTCTTTAGGCAAAGCGGACATGACATGAAAGGACATGTACTTACTGTATTCTTCCACTTTGGGTCGGCGTACTTGCTGATGAATGTTTTCAATGGATAATTTATCAATTCCCAATTTATGGCAGAGCTGTTCAATTGATTCCGTATCGTCTATGCCATGAAAGTTTAACCATGCAATATGGTCACTATCGAGTTCGGACTCTAAAAACTCATTGGCAAAATACGACGACGACTCTTGCTTAACGGAGTAAAAAGTAGGATTGTACTTATAAAGCTGAATGTTCCCCATGATGATGTTCCTCGTTCTTCGTTGGTTGATTTAATGCACATCCTTCACAGCTGGAGTTCTTTTTAAAAAACTGATTCCAAATCCGACTCCCCAAGTAAAACACGGAAAGTCCAAGCGCGAGAAGAATAACGATTGTTTGCATATCAATACGAATATACGATTTATCCACGAATTAGGATAGTAGGACAAAGGTAAGCCAAGCTGAAAAATAGGCTAATAATCCCATGAATACCAATTGGATGATGGGCCATTTCCAAGAATTGGTTTCGCGTTTAACTACCGCCAAGGTTGCCATACATTGCATAGCGAACGCATAAAATACCATCAGTGAAACTCCGCTGGCTATCGTGAAAACAGGGGTCCCATCAGCATTAACTTCGTTGCGCATCCGATCAATGAGCAAGGATTGTTCTTCACTTTCGTCTTGAATGGCATAAATCGTTGCTAAGGAGCCAACAAATACTTCCCTCGCGGCAAATGATGTGATCAATGAAATCCCAATTTTCCAATCGTAACCAAGTGGTGCAATGATTGGTTCCATTCCTTTACCGAGAATTCCGATATACGAATTGGAAAGTTTACAAGCATCCATGGCTTTTGATTGTTCTTTTTCCGTCATGGACTGATAAGCACGTGTTTTACTGAGTCCGTGCATAGATCCTTTCATATTTGGACCAAAACTAGCAAGGAACCAAAGAATGATCGAAATAGCTAAAATGATTTTTCCAGCGTCAAGAATAAATATTTTCACCTTTTCAAGTACATTGATGAACACATTTCCCCAACGTGGATTTTTATAATCGGGTAACTCTAAAAGTAAAAATCCTTTTTCTTTTTGCTTGATCATCAGCTTTAACAGGAATGAAACCAATAAAGCAAAGACAATTCCTAAACTATACAATGCGAATAAGACAATTCCTTGTAGGTTGATGAATCCAAAAACAAAAGTTTTGGGAATAACCAAAGAAATCAACAAGGTGTAAACGGGAATACGTGCACTACAACTCATGAATGGAGCCACCAAAATGGTTATGAGTCGTTCTTTCCAATTGGAAATGGTTCGCGTAGCCATGATTCCAGGAATGGCACAGGCCACACTTGACATCAGTGGGACCACACTTTTCCCATTGAGTCCGAATGGACGCATCAATCGATCCATGATAAACACAACGCGAGATAAGTATCCACTTTCTTCTAAAATGGAAATGAAAAAGAACAGCATGGCTATTTGTGGAACAAACACCACCACACCACCAATCCCAGGGATAATGCCCTGTGAGATCAAATCGTTCACAAGTCCTGGTTGAATTGATTCGCTGCTCCACGTCGAAAAGTGAGAAAACAAGGAGTCAATCCAGTTCATGGGTGCGTTAGCGAACGTAAAAATGAATTGAAAAATTGTCAGCAAAACGAAAGCGAAAATCACGTAGCCAAAAATTGGATGCACTAAGAATCGGTCAATTTTCCGCGATACGCTATCTCCAACTGGTGTTTTTGTTTGAACCACTTTTATTAAAGCTACCTTGATTTTTTGCAAACGTTGTTCCGCTTCTAACTTTTGACATTGTACATCATCGATAGGACACAACTTGGCGGATTCAAGAAATTTTGCGTTTTCAGTTCCTGCCTCTCGCACCGTTGACAGCGCCTTGAGAATACGGTCCTTTCCTAATCCGATACGCGCATTTGATTGAATGATGGGCACACCGGGAAACAAGAATTCCAACTCCTCAATCGCAATAACGGTTCCTTTTCGCTGTGCAAGGTCCCACATATTCAAGACCAAAACACAAGGAATACCGAGGTCGTAAACTTGAGAAAAGAACAGTAGGTTACGCTGTAAGTTACTGGCATCCACAACAAAAACAACCTGATCCGGATGCTGTGAATGAGTAGGGTCAGAAAGGACATCAAAGACAACCGTTTCTTCTTTCGATCTGGGATAAATGCTATATGTACCTGGAAAATCGATGAGCTCGTGCTGAACGTGATCTAGTTGGATGAATCCACTTCGTTTGTCGACCGTTACGCCCGGAAAATTACCTACCTGTTGACGCAATCCTGTCAAGAGATTAAATACGGAGCTTTTGCCCGTATTCGGATTGCCGAGTAACGCAATTTTCATAGGTGCAAACTTATTAAATTTGAGTCAAAGCGTTAGACTTTTACTTCAATAAATTGCGCTTCTTCTATGCGTAATGAAAGAATAGTACCATTTAGTTCAATCGCAATTGGATCACCAAATGGTGCTCTAAACAACGTAGTGATCATTTGTCCTGCAACTAAACCCATTTCTGTCAACTTAGAAGAAATAGGAGAATGGTCAACAGAAACAATTTCTACGACACGTTGTAATTCGATGTGATCTAAGGTATTCATCATAGATCAAAATTACATTCATTTACCTTCACTTGAAATACCACTTTTAAGGTATTTGTCAACTATTTAAGGACAAATCGAGCGGTGTGTCTAGTGCGCTGTTGGAGAATAATTTCTTTCTCTTGGGTGACTTGTTCGATGGTCTGTTCGTCATAGTGGCGAATAGTGACTAACGATAAGTTTTCGTTGTATTTCACTTCATAATCCGTTTGGAATAGCGAAAGAAATTCATCCCTTTTTAGTTTTTTCTGATCAACTAAAATCGAAAAACTCAGGGCTGAATTCTGCATGAGGTTGATTTTGACATTCAATGCGGATAATCTCCCAAAGATGACACTTAGATTTTCTTCCACGATGAAGGAAAAGTCCTTCGGTGTAAATGAATACAAAGCTTGATCAAATTTGAAAATATACGATGGAATCAAATGGTCCATACTTGAGGATGCTTGAATCTCCGTTCCATCGGCCTGTGGATTCAAAAAAGATTTCACAAATAACGGAATGTTCCGATTTTGCAAAGGCTGGATGGTTTTCGGATGAATGACACTAGCGCCGTAATACGAAAGTTCAATGGCTTCTTTAAAAGAAATGGACTCCAGTTTTTTCGTATTTGAAAAGTATTTAGGATCCGCATTTAACATTCCAGGAACATCTTTCCAAATCGTCACACTTTCCGCTTGACCACAATAAGCCAATATGCCAGCGGTGTAATCGGAGCCTTCTCGACCTAAAGTTGTGGTGAATCCTTCCGATGTATGCCCAATGAAACCTTGTGTCAAGAGAATGTCGGCTTCTTGGAACGCAGGCATCATTTTTTCTTGAATCAATTGTTCTGACTTTACCCAATCCACTTTCCCTTCTTGATACGAATGATCGGTTCGAATCAATTTTCTGGCATCCATCCATTGGACAGAAAAATCTTGTTCAATAAGGTAAGCACTGACAATTTGAGAGGATAACACTTCTCCCAGTGAAACAATTTGATCATATTCAAAACTTTTATTTTCAGAAAAAACACCATTAAAACGTGTTCTCAAAGTTTCGAATAATTCTTCGATTGTTTGATAGACTCTAAAATGTTTTTCTTGAAACAAAGCCGCCATGATTTTCATGTGAAAGGACTCTAGTTCATCGACTAGTCCAACAAATAACTTGTGGTTTTTTGTTTCAAGCGCTTCCACGATTTCCTCCAGTTTGTTTGTTGATTTCCCCATAGCCGAGACCACCACAGTGAGTTTTTTACCTGGATAAAGTGATAGAATGGACGCTACATTGCGAATTGCATCTGCATCTTTTACAGACGCTCCTCCAAATTTAAAAACAAGCATGGGGTCGAATTTAGGATAATTTTTCAGCAAGTATTTTCATTTCGATTACTGGGGAAATTCCCCCGTACAATACACGGTAAACAGCATTCAAAATCGGCATATCTACCTCAAATTTCTTATTGATCTCCGTTAAACTATTTGTTGCATAATAACCTTCGGCAATCATATTCATTTCTAACTGTGCGGATTTTACAGAATATCCCTTTCCAATCATAAATCCAAATGTACGGTTTCGGGAGAAATTTGAATAGGCTGTAACGAGTAAGTCACCAAGATATGCGCTGGATTTAGTGTCGCGATGCACAGGACTCACCACATCGATGAATCGTTCGATTTCTTGAATTGCATTTGAAATTAAGACGGCCTGAAAATTGTCGCCATATCCAATTCCATGACAAATTCCAGCTGCAAGGGCATAAACGTTTTTTAAAACGGCGGAAATTTCCGTTCCGAACAAATCATCAGAAAGGGTCGTTTTGATGTAGCGACAGGCAAGTGCATTGGCCATGTGCTCGGCTATGGATTGGTCACTGCAGGCAATGGTTAAATAAGATAAGCGTTCAAGAGCAACTTCCTCTGCGTGACAAGGTCCACAAATAATCCCAATATGTTCATAAGGTGTGCCCAAGGTTTTATGAATAAAACGCGCCGGAATTGCGTTGAATTCTGGTATGATCCCTTTTACAGCAGAAAACACGGTTTTTCCTTCAAATAAATCAGTTGGAATTGACGCAAATGTTTCGGTTAAAAATGCCGATGGCGTTGCAATAATCACTACATCTGCCGTTTCAATTACCTGGGTTAAATTTGTAGAGACCTCGAGTTTGGATAAATCGAGTTCAACAGATTGCAAGTATTTTGGATTGTGTTTAAAATGAAGAACGTGAGAAACGGATTCTTCGCTTCGCATCCACCAATTTACTTTTTCTTGGGTGTTGCAGAGTAACTTCACAATGGCAGTTGCCCAACTTCCCCCACCAATAACGGCAATTCTTTTAGCTGTATTCATTGCTGCAAAAATAGAAAAGATTGATGGAATAGACAGATATCGATCAAACTAGTTCAAATTGATGATGTCACCCGCCTGTAATGCCTCCGAAAAAGCATCACGCATTTTCTCCATTTTTAACCGCGACTGCGGGTTCCCTGCAATGGCTTGACTTTTTAACTTATAATAAGTATCAAGGGATTTTCCAAACAAGTTTTGCTCTAGCTCACCTTTTATTTTCATGATTTTCGAGTTCAGGCTAAATAAATAGGATTCGATCTCACCAAGTCGAATCAATTCTTTTTGATCCAATTGGTCCTTTTTCAATAAAGAGTGGTATTTAGGCAATAATTCATGCAACAATTCAATGAATCGCTCCAATTCCTTATCCAATGCCCCTTGTTGTTCTTGAAAGTCATCCATATGCCATCGCTATTACCATAAAAGTAAACAATATTGTTATCCACAAAACATTTTTTTATTTTCATTTTTCTTTGGAGGTTTCACATTAATTTTGATAAAAAAAACAAGATGAAAACAAATCACGAAATAGACTTTTATATCCACGGAGAAGAAATGCAGTATGTCGAAATTGAACTAGATCCACAGGAAACTGCTATTGCAGAGGCTGGAGCATTTATGTACATGGATGATGGAATTCAAATGGAAACGATATTCGGGGATGGATCTGCTCAACAAACTGGATTCATGGGAAAATTGTTCAATGCAGGAAAAAGACTTCTAACTGGTGAAAGTTTGTTTATGACCGCATTTACCCATCAAGGGTTTGGAAAGGCAAAAGTGGCTTTCGCCTCGCCCTATCCTGGAAAGATTATTCCTTTGGATTTATCCACCTACCACGGTAAAATCATTTGTCAGAAGGACGCGTTTTTGTGTGCAGCAAAAGGGGTAGCAATTGGCATTGAATTTCAAAAGAAATTAGGTACGGGTTTGTTTGGTGGTGAAGGATTTATCATGCAAAAGTTAGAGGGTGATGGAATGGCTTTTTGTCATGCCGGTGGACACGTAATGAAACGTACGTTAAAACCTGGAGAAGTGCTAAGAGTGGATACAGGATGCATAGTTGCCTACACACAAGAAGTTGATTACGACATTCAATTTATCGGTGGAGTGAAAAACACCTTGTTCGGAGGCGAAGGCATGTTCTTTGCCACGTTAACGGGTCCGGGGGAAGTGTGGTTGCAGACCTTGCCTATTTCTAGACTTGCCTCACGTATTTTAGCTTATGGGGTTGGTCCACGTAAAGAGGAGGGAAGCATTCTTGGAGGACTCGGTAATTTATTGGATGGTGATGGCGCTTAATTAGCCGTTTAGCTCAATGCTATCATCGTTAATCGTGATTTTCTTCCAGCGGTACAATTTTCCAATGGCTTGCTTGAAGGTCTTTTTACTCATACCTAATTGCTCACGGATTTCTTCGGGCGAAGAACGGTCACTTAGTGGAAGGACCTTCACTTTCGTTAATTCATCCAAGATAAATTGTGATGCTTCATCGTACTTTTCAAAGGTAATCGGCTCTAAACGAATGTCTAATTTCCCATCTGGACGTACGACACTGACATACCCTTTCATGTCTTGTCCACGTTCGAGGATTTTTGTTTGTTGATTTTTGAAAATCAATCCTTCGTAACGGTTATTAACGATGACATTGCGTCCCAGTTTTCCTTCTTCGCAAATCAATAAATCAACGGCTTGTCCAACCATCTCTTGGTCTTCACACAAATCTAGCACTTTGCGTACTTTCATACTACCAAAGAGGCGATCCGTTTCAAAATCGTAGCGCAAGGTAAATAAGTATTTTTCTTCTTGCTCCAAACGATGTATTTGTTCGCTAAAAGGAACAAGTAAATCTTTGTCCAATCCCCAATCTACAAATGCGCCATAAGGATTCACGTGAATAACTTCTAAGTATCGACACTCACCTAAAAGAATAAATGGTACTTCGGTAGTGCAGACGATTCGGTTCTCAGAATCTTTCATCACAAAGACATCTACCACACTTCCCTCCTCGTGTTCAGGAAGGATGTATTTATTGGGCAACAATACTTCGTTGTCTTGTAAATCGATAAGGTATGCACCCGGAGGAGCGAAACGTTTTATTGTCAGTTGATTGATTCTTCCTAGTTGCATCAGTTCGTGGTAATTTTTTTATTTTTTTTACCGCGCTCTAGCGGCATCATCTCTGGGTTTTTGTGTCTTTTCCCAAAGAAACGTACTTTCGGAAAGCGAAAATCTTCCGTTATTATTTGCTCATCTGGTGTATTTTCCGTTCGTGCAACATGTGTACCATTGTTTTCTACACCTTCGTCCTTCGGACTAATCCAATCGGCATTCAATTTGTTTTTTTCGACTTTTCCGGTTTTTGCATTCAACGCGTAGAAGGATTTCTCCCCATTTTTATCATCTGGATTCGTCATAATGACATCTTCTTGTAACACCCAATTTTCCGCGTCGTAGTCGTACCGATAGGAATCATAGCTCATATCGGGTATGTAATAAGAATAAACGCCTTCTAAGACAGGGGACTCAGGAGATAAATGATCGAATACAATGCGGCTGTTTTTTGCATCAAAACGCATGCTCATGTTCGAAAGATTCGAATATTCATAAACCACTCGTTTCAAAGTAGTTCTGTTCGCTTTAAAAACCGGACTCCCGAATTTTGGTGTATTTCCAGAAAACGTAAGGACATCCATTAATTTAAAGTTACTTCCAGTTGTTCCTCCGTCCCAACCGAGAAGTAGGTATTCTGTTTTTCCGTGGTGTCCGAATGGAATGATTTTGTAGTACAAGGCTCCATACCAATTTTTAGCATCGATAATGCCCTCTGGTTTCGGAGCATACGGATCGAGTTTGTCGATCAACTCACTCACGATGACCTTTTCTTTTCCCTCTTCCTTTTTCATGATAAAGCCACCGTAACTGTAAGAAAAGTCGGTGTATTCAATGTTCCAGTTGATGATGCGAACGAGCTCGTCCTCACTATCCAAAACAGCAACGGTTTTTAATAAGGTAAATGGATAATCGAAAGCACCTTCGGTTTTTAAAAAGGCTTCCATTTCTTTTTTGAAAAAGATGTTCAGACGGTCCATTTCTTCGTCTGTTTTAGCATCACGCAGTTTTAATAAACTTTCGTTTAAACGCTGTTCTTTCTGTAGCAATTCACTTTGAGCGAAAGCCAATAGTCCAAACGAGATAAAAAGAAAAAGGGAAACGAATTTCATACCGAAGTGAGTTAACGTTGAAAACCGTTTATTGTTACGGTTTAGAGGGATTTCAACTTTGAAATCGTTTCTTGCGGGGAAGTTGAATTAAAAACGAAACTTCCGGCAACAAGTGCATCGGCTCCTGCATCTGCAAGTTGCTTCCCTGTTTCTAGGTTAACACCACCATCTATTTCAATGATAAACGATGCATTTTTTCGCGTTCTTAAGTCCACCAATGAGCGCACTTTTTCAACACTGTTTTGAATGAATTTTTGTCCACCAAAACCAGGATTCACAGACATAATCAACACTAAGTCTAAATCCCCAGCAATTTCTTCCAAAACACTCACTGGCGTATGTGGATTCAAGGCAACACCTGCTTTCATGCCCAATTCTTTGATGCGAGATACCGTGCGATGTAAGTGTCGACAAGCTTCGTAGTGTACCGTTAAAATATCTGTTCCTGATTTCTGAAATTGCTCCAAGAAATCATCTGGATTTTCAATCATGATGTGCACATCCAAGGTCTTTTTTGTGTGCTTGCGAATGGCTTCCAAAACCGGAAATCCAAAGGAAATATTCGGAACAAATACGCCATCCATGACATCGATGTGCAACCAATCTGCTTGAGACTGATCCAGCATCTCTGTGTCGCGTTGAATGTTACCAAAATCACATGATAAAACAGATGGAGAAACGATCATAACTTTTTTTGACAAAGTTAGGAATTATTTGCCGTTCAAGAGGATTTTCACCAAGCTTGTTTCTCGTGAATATAAGTCGTGATGAAAATAAATTCCTTGTCGATTGGCGACCACCGTTTGGTACTCGACAAAAATCGGTACTGGACTTAAAAGTCGCAAGGGATGGTTCGTTTGTAAGTTTAACAGACTGTCCAAGGAATCTCCCGTAAGCGGATTCGACTTTTTCCCTATGCTATCATAGTGCAACATGACTTTAGCCAATTCAACCGGATGCTCGCAGCGCATGCATCCGTGGGAATAACTTCGGTAGGATTGATTAAATAGACTTTTGGCTGGCGTGTCGTGCACGTAAACGCTATATGGATTTGGGAATTCAAACTTGATAATTCCCAAACTATTGTCCGAACCAGGTTGCTGAATCACGGTGTAAGGAAAAGTATTGACTTTGACTTTCTTCCAATTAATTTTGTCTGGATTCACTTCTACTTCTTTTGACTTGAAAATCTTCATGCGATTTCTTGCCAAATAGTTTCGATTCGCTTTTAGGGCAGGAAGTACTTCTTTCTGCGCAATCGAAGAAGGAACTTTCCAAAAAGGGTAACAAACAATACGATTAATCTTTGATTGTAAAGTCGGTGTTTGATTGCTTACTTTTCCCACAATGATGCGGTGGTGACTTCTTAACGTGTCATTGGCGAAATAAAATAGTGTAAAAGACGGAATGTTGATGCGGATGTATTTCACCAAGGTATCGTTTCGCTGCCGCAAGCGATCAAGGGCAATGGCGCCACGTAAACTTCGAGCCAATGAACTTTCGGAAAGTGATTTTGCTGTGGCTTCCCCCATTTTTCCATCAGATGTAAGTCCGTTATTTTTTTGAAATTGTCGTAAAGCGTCGCGAACGGAAGAACTATCTGCTTGGGATGAAATGTATTTTTTTGAAATCAAAGCTTCTTTCATTCCAGAAAATGCTTTCATGCTGTTTTCTTTTTCCGTTACCAAGGTAAACGTTTCGGCATCTAAAAAAGCGGTGTCACAAAAATGAAAAAAGTGTTGCGCCATGAAGCGATAATTGGTGTCAGCAGGACCCTGTGCCAATAGCACACTGTCGAATTCACGCGTTTTACTTTGATTCCACAAGCGATTTAGGCTGTGATAGTCCATGTTTTTTGGTCGCAATTTTTGATTTTCGAAATCAATGAATCCATGAGTTAAATCGTACTGAACAAGGGATAAATTTCCCATCAACAGTATTTCTTGCTCCAACACATGAAGTTTTGGGTCAATGGATACAAGTCGTGTAGCAGGAATCCCAAAACGAATGCAGCGATCAAGTGATTTTTTCAATTGTTCACCACGCTTGCTCAGGACGGAATCTGCACTCAAGACCGGATAGAATTTTCGAGTGGCATAAAATTGACGTAGTCCTTGGTGTAGCGATGAGTCAATGTGCAATTGTGCAAGGTATTCAGGACTCAACATCCGCTGCATTTTCTCTTTTACACTTATTTTCCCATCCACTAAAAAGTTTTTTTTACTGACCTCTACTGTATCATTACAAGAAAATAGGGTTAGTAGAACGAAAATCAAACAGGATACTTTCATGGCTATACGGATTATCATTAACTTCGATAACTAGTTGAAAGGTAAAACAATTCACTGAAATTCACTTATGTTATTCATTATACTTGTTGCAACAATTGCGATTTCTCTTTGGGCAGATAAAAATGCAGCGATCAAGGAACGCATGTTGTTTATTCCGTACCGAATTAAACACCAACAAGAGTATCATAGATTTATCACCCACGCATTTATTCATGCCGATTTCCCGCACTTGGCTTTCAACATGATGACTTTGTATTTTATGGGTGAATATCTGTACCTCGACTGGATAAGCCTTTACGGGAATGCAGGCATCGTTTATTTCTGTGTTTTGTATTTTTTCGGAATGATTGCCGCGACGTTTTTCCCTATGGTGAAGCACCAGGACCAACCGAGTTACCGAAGTTTGGGTGCCTCAGGAGCAGTTTCTGCAGTATTGTTCGCCGTGATACTTTGGAATCCAACACTATCACTTTATTTAATGTTTATTCCGATTCCGATTCCAGCTTATTTGTTTGGACCGCTCTACTTGTTTTTTGAATATTATTCGATGAAAAAGGGGAACACTGGAATCGCTCATGACGCCCACATCGGAGGGGCCATTTTCGGAATTTTATTTGTGCTCATGTTGGATGTGCAAAAAGGAATGCAATTTGTACATTTGTTTTACTAATCCGCTATTCATTTGATATGGCTTTGCTTTACATAAATAACAACGGAACCATTTTTTCTAACGATGCGCCAACCATTCATCCTGGAAATCGTGGGCATTTATACGGAGATGGTGTTTTTGAAAGCATCCGCCTAATCAATGGGAAGCCATTGAACATGGATAACCATGTGAAACGGATGTTGGATGGAGCGAAAGTCATCAAGATGCGAACACCGTCGTATTTCACCACAGAATTTTTCGAAGCAAAAGTCCTTGAACTTTGTCAACGATCAGGAATTTTAGAAGGTGGACGCTGTCGACTTTCCTTAGACCGTGTTTCTGGAGGCGCCTATTTACCTGAATCAAACGAATGTAACTTTTACATTGAAGTCTATCCGTATGATGTCAATCACTTTGAATTAAATGCCAAAGGACTGGAAGTAGATATTTACCAGGACATCAAATTGCAAAAGAATTTTTTGTCGAACTACAAAACGAAGTCTGGATTAACCTATGTCATGGCGGCACTCGCTGCAAAGGATAAAGGCTTAGACGATGTGTTCTTAATTAATGAACGCGGAAATATTTTAGAAACATCTTGTTGTAATCTGTTCATTGTCAGCAATGGCGTGTTGTATACACCAGGACTAGACGAAGCATGTTTAGCTGGAACCATGCGCATGCAAATCATCAACTTGGCCCTAGCAAATGGCATCAAGGTGTACGAGTGTGCAATACTTCCACAAAATGTATTAGCTGCAGATGAAATTTTTGTGACAAATGCCATTCGAGGGATCAACTGGATTGGTGGATATCGAACCAAGCGCTTTCAAAACAACATGGCGCGTAAATTAGTCGTGTTATTGAACGATTATTGGGAGCGACAGTTGGGGCTTTAATCGTTAAACTTCAGGCGACTCAAATCGATTTGATCAAACTGAAATTCTTGATAACACTTTTGATTGACACAGTCATTGTTAATGAGGTCATATTCTCGAACAAATTCACTCGAAACGTTTAATTCAGACCAAGATTCATTTTTTATGGAATATTCCCACAACGCAGAACCTTTTGGATAACTCAACATTCGAATTCGTAAGGTGGCTTCTTCGCCATATAAATCCAAGGTTAGTATTAGTTCTGAAGAGTTTATAAGCGCCGTCTTTTTGATGCGAAAATAAGTAATGTCCGAAGCGATTTCAACCAAGAAAGAATCTGAAATATAGTTTGGACGATTCGCCATCCAATCACTTGGGCCGTACACATAATAGTTCCCATGGTATTCATGCAAATTATTCCAGTAGCGCGGAAAAGTACCAAGGGATTTTTGTGGGTTCAAGAAAGTCGCTATCTCTGGGAAATTCTCGTCAATGTCGTAGGAGTTCATCCAACTTTTTGGATCCGGACAAAGCCAACTGTATAAGTCACAAGTGTGATCACGAGTGACATATACACTGCCATATTTCGTTTGTAAAATCACGGAGTCTCTGCGGCAGTGATAGTCGGATTCTTTGAATTGTGCAAAGCTGGTGAACTGGAAAGATAAGAGCACTAGAAAAAGGAGGGGACGCATGATTCAATTTTTCATAAATGTAGTAAAAAACGAGTAAGAATAGTTTTCAACAATGGCGAAAAAATGACGGACAAATCCCTAACTTTAAAGTTCCTTTTTTAGACCACACATGTACCTGATTTTTGACACCGAAACGACCGGATTACCACGAAATTATAACGCTCCGATCACGGATACGTCTAACTGGCCACGTGTCGTTCAGTTGGCTTGGCAATTACATGAGGCGGATGGAACCTTGGTGGAACAAAAGGACTTTTTAATTCGTCCCGACGGATTCAATATTCCCTTTCAGTCAGAACAAATCCATGGGATTTCCACGGAGCTTGCTCGTTTAGCAGGGGAGGACCTCGGGGACGTCTTATTCTTATTCAAAAAGGCGCTTGAAAAAGCAGATTTCATTGTCGGACACAATGTTCGATTTGACATCAATGTGATGGGATGTGAATATGTTCGCTTTAATGAAGAAACACCTCTGACGCTTCCGATTTTGGACACCTGTACCGAGCGAACAGCGGAAATGTGTCAATTGCCAGGTGGACGCGGAGGAAAATTCAAGTTGCCGACATTAACGGAATTACATGATTTCTTATTCCATGTTGGTTTCAATGAAGCACACAACGCCACCGCCGATGTGGAGTCCACGACACGTTGTTTCCTAGAGTTAATTCGCAAAGAACATTATACATTAGAGAAACTCCTTCAGGAACCGGGCTATTTTGAATCCTATAAAGCAGCGAATCCTGCCGAGATACAAACCATTGGATTACAGCATGTCAATTTAAAAGCAGAAAGCGCCAAATTACGCGAAGCACAGAAGGAAAAAGAAGTCCCGCAAACACCTATTTCTCCCGTATCAACAGAGAATTTAGCTGGCGTAAAATTCGCGCATTTACACAACCATACACAGTATTCCATTTTGCAGTCCACCGCAGAGGTTGGACAATTAATTCAAAAAGCAGCCGAATTAAGGCAACGAGCAGTAGCCTTGACGGATACTGGAAATATGATGGCGGCGTTTCATTTTGAAAAGGCGGCAAGCGGATATAATGCGAAAGTACGTGAAGAACGAGTAGTAGCCGAAGAAAATGGTGAAGCTTTCGATAAAGAAGAAATCATACCGATTATTGGATGTGAATTCAATGTCTGTCGAAATCTAAACGAAAAAAGCGTCAAGGATAATGGTTACCAAGTCGTCTTGTTAGCAAAAAACAAGAATGGTTATCAGAACATCATCAAATTAGCATCTATCGCCTACACGAAAGGAATGTATTACGTTCCACGAGTGGACAAGGAAGTCATCGAGCAATACAAAGAGGATATCATCGTTCTTTCCGGAAATTTATACGGTGAAATTCCAAATTTAATTTTAAATGTTGGGGAGAAGCAAGCAGAGGAAGCCTTGCTTTGGTGGAAACAGCAGTTTGGTGCGGACTTTTACATTGAATTAAGCCGCCACCAACTGGAAACGGAAGAACGAGTTAATCCAATTTTGATTCAACTTGCGCGTCAACATGAAGTAAAAATGGTGGCGACAAATAACACCTATTACCTGAATCAAACAGATGCTCAAGCGCATGATGTCTTGCTGTGTGTGAAGGACAACGAATTGGTGGAAACACCGAAAGGAAAAGGTCGCGGTTTTCGCTATGGATTAGAAAACGATCAATATTATTTTAAGTCCACCGAAGAAATGGTCGAGCTTTTCGCTGACCTACCAGAAGCGATTTTAAATGTTGAAGAAATCATCAGCAAATGTGAGCCCTATCCCTTAGCACGCGAGGTACTTTTGCCAGCCTTCGATATTCCAGAAGAGTTTATTTCACCTGAGGACGCATTGGATGGCGGAAAACGTGGTGAAAATGCATTCTTGCGTCACCTCACTTATGAAGGAGCTAAAAAACGCTACAAAGAAATAACTCCGGAAATTCAAGAACGCATTGATTTCGAGTTGGCAACAATTGAGAAAACGGGATATCCGGGTTACTTTTTAATTGTGCAGGACTTTTGTCACGCTGCCAGACGAATGAACGTATCGGTTGGTCCCGGACGTGGCTCCGCAGCTGGTTCTGCTGTCGCATATTGCATTCAAATCACAAACGTCGATCCAATTAAGTACGACCTACTCTTTGAGCGTTTCTTGAATCCAGACCGTGTTTCCATGCCCGATATCGATATTGATTTTGATGACGAGGGACGTGGGCGTGTCATCGACTATGTGATCGACAAATATGGTGCGAACCAAGTAGCGCAAATTATTACGTACGGAACAATGGCAGCAAAATCGGCCATTCGCGATACGGCTCGAGTAATGAACTTGCCCTTGCCGGAAGCAGATCGACTAGCGAAATTAATTCCGGATATTTCGTTGAAGAAATTATTCTCTTTTTCAGAAACGGAATTAATCGATAAACTAAAAAATCAGGAAGCAATTACGAACGCCAAAGAACTGCGACGAATTGCGGCTGGATCTGACTTACAGGGACGCGTATTGCAGAAAGCAACCGAGATTGAAGGATCCGTTCGTAATACGGGTATTCACGCGTGTGGGGTGATTATTACTCCAGACGATTTGACGAATTTTGTCCCAGTAGCAACGGCGAAGGACTCCGACATGGTATGTACGCAGTACGACAACTCGGTGGCAGAATCCGCGGGATTATTGAAAATGGACTTCTTGGGATTGAAAACCTTGACTTTGATCAAGGATGCTGTCCGATTAGTAAAGGAGAACAAAGGAGTTGAGTTGGATCCAGATGAATTTCCGATTGATGACGAACTGACTTATGCCTTATTCCAACGAGGCGAAACGGTTGGGATTTTCCAATACGAGTCCCCCGGAATGCAAAAACACTTAAAGGAATTAAAACCTACGGCTTTTGCGGATTTAATTGCGATGAATGCCTTGTATCGACCGGGCCCAATGGAATATATTCCGTCATACTGTAAACGTAAACATGGTGAAGAAGAAATCATCTACGATTTGGATGATTGTGAGGAATACTTAAAAGAAACTTACGGAATTACCGTTTACCAAGAGCAAGTAATGCTTTTGTCACAAAAGTTAGCAGATTTCACCAAAGGTGAAGCGGATACCTTGCGTAAGGCGATGGGTAAGAAAGACAGAAAGGTACTGGATAAAATGAAGCCGACGTTTATTGAGCGAGCAAGCGGTAAAGGACATAAATCGGAAACCTTAGAGAAAATTTGGAAGGACTGGGAAGCATTTGCATCGTATGCCTTTAACAAATCTCACTCGACTTGTTATGCTTGGGTGGCTTATCAAACGGCTTATCTAAAAGCAAATTATCCGGCTGAATACATGGCTTCTGTTTTGAGTAACAACATGAGTGATATCAAACAAGTGTCCTTCTTCATGGAAGAATGTCGCCGAATGGGTGTTCAAGTATTAGGTCCAGATGTAAACGAATCGAACTATACCTTCGCGGTGAATAAAGCTGGAGCCATCCGTTTTGGATTAGGAGCTGTGAAAGGACTTGGATCTGCACCGGTGGAAGCCATTGTAGAAGAGCGTAAAAACGGAGCATTTACTTCCATTTTTGATATGACAAAACGCATTAGTTTGCGTGTTTGTAATAAGCGTGCATTTGAAAGTTTGGCATATGCTGGTGGATTGGATTCCTTTCCGGGAGTGCACCGTGCACAGTATTTCGCAATGGACCCGAGTGGAAAGAGTTTCTTGGAAAATGCGGTGCGCTATGGTGCTAGTTTTCAAGAACAAGAAAATTCTGCTCAAGCATCCATGTTTGGTGAGTCAACGGGTACAAGTATGCCAGAACCTCAGGTGCCAAAATGTGAAGAATGGCCCGCAATTTATAAATTGAATCGCGAAAAAGAAGTGGTAGGAATCTTTATTTCCGGACATCCGCTAGATGATTTTAAAATTGAAATTGACTCTTTTTGTACTGGGAATATTGCGATGTTGAATGATTTATCCCAATATATGGGACGAGATATCCTAATTGCTGCAATTGTGACGAATGCCGAGCATCGTTTCACGAAACATGGTGATGGATTTGGTACCTTAACTGTGGAGGATTACCAAGATGCATTTCGATTAAATTTATTCAAGGAAAATTACTTGAAATTCAAGCATTTCATGGAGCCTGGAACCTTTATTACCATGAAAGGAAGAATCGAAGTGCCGCGCTACCGTCAGCAAGCAGAATTTGTGGTGCATAGCATCGATTTATTGCAGGATTTACGCGAGAAACGCACGAAGAGTCTTCATCTGAAATTCTCTTCTAAAGAAGTAGATCATTTAATGATTGATAAATTAAACGAATTGTTTAACCAAAATCAAGGATCTTGCCAATTACATTTCACTGTATACGATCCAATTGAGGGATACGAAGTGAATTTACCATCGAGAAGTGTAAAGATCCAACCATCCTCGGCCTTATTCAAAGAATTAGCAAAGTTGGATGTCGATTTCAGGTTAAATTAATAGGCAAAAAAAAAGCTTCCAATCCGGAAGCTTTTTTTTTAAGTAATGTTAATTATTCTTCAGTACCTTCAACTGGAACAAGGATTCTTCCACAGTGCTCACATACGATGATTTTCTTTTTTGTAACGATATCCAATTGACGTTGAGGTGGGATTTTATTAAAACATCCACCACATGATCCACGCATAACTTGAACCACTGCCAATCCGTTTTTCGCATTCTCACGAAGACGGCTGTAAGCAAATACCAAGCGATTTTCGATTTTCTTTTTCGCATCATCCGACGCTTTTAATAAACGATCCTCGTCTTTTTGAGTCTCACTAATGATGGCATCTAATTCAGATTGCTTTAAATCTAAGTCACCTTGTTTTGAATTTAAACGATCTGTTGCTTCTGTCAACGTTTCGTTTTTCAAGTCAATTTTGTAACGTGATTCTTTCGTTTTTTTCTCGTGTAATTTAATTTCCAATTCTTGGAACTCAATTTCTTTCGAAAGTGACTCAAATTCACGGTTGTTACGAACGTTATTCTGTTGTTCTTTGTATTTAAGAATTGCGGCTTCAGCGTCTTTAGTAGCGATTTTGCGGTCAGAAATTTCTGTTTCTAACTCTTGCATCTCGTCGGTGATTTTCCCAACACGCGTTGTAAGTCCACTGATTTCATCTTCCAAATCTTGAACCTCTAAAGGAAGCTCACCACGGATCGTACGAATGCGGTCGATTTCAGAGTCAATTTTTTGAAGCTCAAAAAGCGCGTCCAATTTTTGTGCGATGGTCACCTCTTTTTTTGTTGCCGTTGCTGCCATATTCTATAGATAGTTAATAGGATTCGTATTTAAACCAGTTAAATGGATTGCAAATTTAGTAAATTTTTCTTTAAGTTTTTCAGCTAATAATTGCGGAGTGAATTGTTCGCTTTCAAAATGACCAATATCGGCAATAATTAAGTGATTTTCCGCATCAAAAAACTCGTGGTATTTGAAGTCTCCAGTGATAAAGATGTCTGCTTTGGAACGAATCGCATCAGCGAGTAAAAAACTACCTGATCCACCGCAGACAGCTACCGTTTTAATGGGTTTGTTTAGCAAGTCCGTATGACGAATTACTTGACAATTAAACGTCGATTTTAAGGATTTAAGGAAGGTGAGTGCGTCTATCTCTTGCGCTAATTCCCCAATCATACCGGCACCTAGACGCTGGTCTTGGTTTTCTATCGGGTAAATCTCATGTGATACTTCTTCGTAAGGATGGGCCTCAAAAAGTGTACGTAGAGCACGTGCAATGAGCGATTTTGGAACGAGGTATTCCACACGGAATTCTGTTACTTCCACACGAATATTTATGGAACCGATAGTTGGATTTGCCTGTTCATTTGGCGTGAATGTTCCAACTCCCTCCGTTCTGAAATGACATTCAGAATAATTTCCGATGGAACCAACACCAATTTGAAAAAGAGCTGAATCAATGCGAGATAACGCGTCTTTTGGAACGAAAACAACTAATTTGTACAGTTGATTCGTCATTGGACGTAAGATTCTTCGGTTGATTAAACCAATTCTATTGGCGATTTCTCCATTGACTCCTTGGATGTGATTGTCTAAATTGGTGTGAATGGCATATAACGAAATTCGGTGTTGAATGCATTTTTCTATGACACGCTCCACATAGGAAATCCCTGTTATTTTCTTTAATCCTTTAAAAATAATTGGATGATGGGCAATGATGAGTTGACAGTTTTTAGCAATGGCCTCATCAACTGTCGCTTCTAAACTATCTAAACAAAGCAGCACTCCTTGCACTTCTTGGTCCAAACGCCCGCAAATTAATCCTGAATTGTCAAATGATTCCTGAAGCGAAAGGGGAAACGACCCTTCCAAAAACTGAACGATATCCTTTACGTGCATGTTTATAGTTTTCGTGTTAAAGCAATTCCACCGCCTATTCCAGAGGAGTAATGCTTAAAATATTGATACGGTCCGTAGGAATTTGTCAATTGATAACGGTAATTGAGGCTAAAACGCAGGCCATACGAACTTTTAAAGTGTAGTTGAATGCCTGTTGAAGCCACAGCGGAAAGGACAAACGACTGACACATGGATTCATCGTTGAGTGTTTTTTTACCGGCGTTACCTAAAGAATCGGTCCAATTAATTGCTTGCTCATACGATTGAAAAAGCTGTGGAATGACTCCAGCACCAATGAAAAAGACAATGTCCTTACCGGTTTGGTATTTTACTTGCAATGGCATGCCAAAGTACCTGTATTTTGTGGCGTATGCATAACTTGAATCCGTTGCATTGGATTTCCAAGAATATTGTTCACCAGTTTGGATTATAGCTAGTCCACCATCAAAGGACAGGTGTTTCGAAATTGGCGAACAAAGTCCAAATTGATAAGACCATAATTTAAGTGCTGTTTCATTTGCGCGCTCACCTAACGGAACAGTCAGAAAAGATGTGTTTTGAGATAAATTTGGATGTGTGTTGAATCGTTGAAAGTCAGCATAAAAGATGGATGAGCTATCGCGAGTCTTATTTTTCTTTGAAGTGGCTTCAGTCGTCGATGAAATGATTTGAGCTTGCCCAGACCATTGTAAGAATAGGACAAGAAAAAGCAGAGGTGATTTCATAAATCAAAAATACGAAAAAATAAAGCGTAAGACTCCATATCTTAACACAGGTCAAGTAAGTAAAGTATTCTTACTTTCTACCTTTGTAAAAAAAAAGAAAATATGGATACTAAATGGACAATTGACGGAATGCACAGTGAAATCGGTTTCAAAGTGCGTCACATGATGATTTCTAACGTAAGTGGAAACTTCGGACAATTCACAGCAGAAGCTTCAACTACAGGTGATGACTTCAGTACAGCAAACTTCTCGTTTAACGCTTCTATTGATAGCATCAATACAGGAGTTGCAGATAGAGATGGACACTTGAAATCAGCAGATTTCTTTGATTCTTCAGCTCATCCAGAATTAACGTTTCAGTCGACTTCAGTGAAAAAATTGAACGAAAGTGAATTGGAAATCTCCGGAGATATGAATATCAAAGGAGTTGTTCAACCGGTAACATTATTGGCAGATTTCGCTGGAATCGCTGTTGATCCTTACGGACAAACAAAAGCAGGAATGTCGATCACTGGTAAAATCAAAAGAAGTGAGTTCGGTTTGACATGGAGCGCAGTAACAGAAGCGGGAAATATCGTTTTAGGTGACGAAATTAGCTTAAACTGCGAAGTGCAATTGATTAAACAATAACTTCCACAAAGTGTGTATGAAAGCTGCCTTCGGGCGGCTTTTTTATTTTTTAGTCAGTTGGAATTGCATGTGTGCGAGTTGGTGTTTCAAAAACTCCATCTCGTTTTGAAGGAGCAACAAATCATGCTTCATTCCTGACTCGATGAAATTCGAGTCAAACATATCTGTGGATGATGAAATTTCATCAATAAACCACTGCGGCGATTTCTTCAAAATTCGCGACACTTCGAATAAACGAGTGATGGTAATATCAGATACTCCTCTCTCTAAATTGGAATAGGCCGCAGCGGTTATCCCTAATTCATCGGCCATGTTCTGTTGACTCAGATTTTGTTTCAAACGCTCTAGGCGTATTTTTTCAGCGACCATGTTCTTCATGAGGCAAATCTAATTTGTCAGAAGCGAAATAGAATTACATATAGCTTGAAAAAAGTTACAAAAACTATGAGAAATTATAGTATTTATTTACAAATTAAAAATATAAAAATGTAATTAATAAGCATAAAAATATACTATAAATAATATATACAATTGTATAAATGAATAAATAACATAATAAAAGGATAAACCTCATTATTAGTTATGTAATATGGGCTAATTCGCAGCGTGTATGAGAAGTTTGTTTTTTTACTATCTTTTACAAAGTACTTGTAAAAAGGACAATTAGTACAGGTACTATTTATAAATAGAACAAGTTCTAGTCAAATTAGAAGAGGAAAAAAGGAATTCATTCGAGGAATAGCCGCGATATTTTTCGCCCCCTGAATTTTTTCAATTTGAGGAATGTTATTTATTCCTATTTGAATGAATGATCCTTGTTTTCTTTTTGCGAAAAACACCATTCTTTTAGTTTTGGCGAATCAATTTCAATGCGGCATCGATGTGACCTATAGGATCTAGTTGGGAGTTAAAAATGCCAATTACCACAGCTTTTTCATCAATAATATATGTTACACGTCCGGGAATTAGACCAAATAAATTTCCAGGAACCCCAAATAATTTTCGAACGAGTTTTTTTTCATCCGAAAGTAGATCATAGGGAAGTGCGTGTTTCTCCTTGAAACCAACATGACTAACAACACTGTCGGAAGAAATTCCAAATACCGAACAACCTTCTTTCAGAAAATCAGCATACCGATCTCTAAATTCACATGCTTCTTTCGTGCAACCAGGCGTATCATCTTTTGGGTAGAAAAATAAGACAAGCTTTTGTTTTCCCAGGTAATCTGAAATATTGATGAATTCACCGAATTGATTGGGTAAGCGAAAGTTTGGACATTTATCGCCGAGTTGGATTGAATTAGTCATTTAGTGCTTTTTTAAATCTGCTGAGAATGCGTTCTCGTGCAAAGACGTGATCAATAATTGGACTTGGATACGCAGAAGTTCCATATTCTGGCACCCATTTTTGAATGTATTTTTTTTGTTTGTCGAATTTTTCTTGTTGTGCTGTGGGATTAAAAACCCTAAAATAAGGTGCGGCATCGCAGCCACATCCGGCAGCCCACTGCCAACCACCAACGTTACTGGCTAATTCGAAGTCCATTAGTTTTTCCGCAAAATAGGACTCTCCTCGACGCCAATCAATGAGTAAGTGTTTTGTTAAAAAACTAGCAACTACCATGCGAACACGGTTATGCATGAATCCAGTTTCATTTAACTCCCGCATTCCTGCGTCTACAAGCGGATAACCCGTTTTCCCTGCACACCACGCGTTGAAATGCGTCTCGTTTTGCTCCCATTCGATTTTATCGTATTGTTTTTTAAAGGAGTTTTTTACGGAATGTGGAAAGTGGTAAATAATCATTTGGTAGAAGTCCCGCCAAATCAATTCATTTAAGTAGGTCTCATTGCGCTCCATAGCGAAACGTGCCAATTTGCGAATACTGATTGTTCCGAAACGTAAATGTAGACTCAGTCTACTAGTTCCATTGACCATCGGAAAATCTCGGTTGTCGTGGTAATCATTGATAACCGATTCTGGAAAGGATCTCCTTGGAAAAGGGAATAACTCGACATCTTCGAATCCAAGTTCTTTCATGGAGATTAAGTCCTCCATTTTTTCACTTCGCGCGAAATGAGTTCGGTAAAGATCTATCGAATAGGAGGATAATGACGATTCATTCAATGTGGATTTCCATTTTCTCGAATAAGGAGTAAAAATGGTATAAGGAAGTCCATCGTCTTTCGTGACCTCTGCTTTTTCAAAAATCACATGATCCTTTGATCCGATGAATGAAATCGTTAATGCGTCCAAGGCCGCATAAATCTGCTTATCTCGTTCCAAGGCATATGGTTCGTAATCACGATTGGTGTAGACTGCAGAACAGGAAAGTTGAGAAGCAATGGAGGGAATCAATTCAATGGGGTTTCCGAAATATACTTTTAGATCAGCATCCATTTCTTGATACTCCTTTTTTAATCGTTGAATTTCCTGATGGATAAAACGAACGCGTTGATCATTTCTAGGTAATTCCGTCAGAATCGATGAATCAAAAATAAATACAGGCTGAACCTGATCATTTTCTTTCAATGCCTTAAATAATCCGGCATTGTCTTCGATTCGCAGGTCTCTGCGATGCCAAAAAAGTACCATGAAAGATTATTTACCTGCGTATTCTACACTATTATTTTCTGTCTCCCACAACTTAATGGTCAAGTCTAAGTGCATGGGTAATTTAGTTCTAAGCAGGTTCCAAATGACAACAGCGATGTTTTCAGCCGTTGGATTTAAGTCTTTAAATTCTGGACAGTCCAGGTTTAAATTACGGTGATCAAAGCGTTCGTCGATTTCCGATTTTATAGCGTCCTTAACGATTTTCAAATCAATCACATAACCTGTTTCCTGATCAATCTCCCCATCTAAAACTACCTCTAACACGTAATTGTGTCCGTGGTAATTTGGATTGCTACACTTTCCGAAAATCTCAACATTTTTTTCGTTTGTCCAGTCAGGACGAAACAATCGGTGTGCCGCGTTAAACGTAGCTCTTCTACTTACTTTCATTTTTCAGTGCGTTTTGAATGGAAGAAAAATGATCAACCATTAATAAGTTAAACCATGCGGTAAATTTTTCCGGATGGGCATTCATTTCATGTTGCAATTCATGCAGGGTAATCCACTTGAATGACATTACCTCTTTCAAATTTATGGAAGGATTGACATTCGTAATCCCCAAAAAAACATGATCGATTTCATGTTCACTTAATCCATGCTCTAATACAGCGTGATAGGTGAATTGAAAAATTTCATTCAAGTACACGGACATTCCAAGCTCTTCTTGTAAACGTCGATTAGCCGCATCTAGGTTTGACTCATTTGGACGGGGATGACTACAACATGCATTGGTCCAAAGTCCGGGCGAATGGTATTTTTCTAATGCTCTTTGCTGAAGCAACATTTCTCCTCGTTCGTTTACGAGTAAAATGGAGAACGCACGGTGCAACAATCCTTTCTGGTGTGCTTCGATTTTCTCCATCGTTCCAATGGCCACATCATCGGGATCTACTAAAATGACTTCTTCAAGCATACTACAACATATTCAGATTGTGTCGAACGTATGAGGTGAGAAGAATGCGCATTTTACGGTAATTTGGAATGCGTATTCGCTCAGTTAGGATATCTTGAGCAGTTTTAGTTTTAATTTTTTTAAATAATTTGAAGTAGTATTTGTAAGCCATGTAAACTCCGAAACGCGCATTTTTCGGTAATTGTAAAATACCTTCATATCCTGCACGAAAATCAGCTTCAATATCCGCTTCAATTTCTTTTTTTACGGTTGCAGTGAAATCTTCCATGTTAATTCCTGGAAAGTAAGTTCTTCCTAGGGTTTGAAAATCGTCTTTTAGATCCCTTAAAAAGTTGATTTTTTGGAAGGCAGAACCAAGTTTCATAGCACTTGGTTTCAGTCGTTCATATTCAGCATCATTCCCCTCAACGAATACTTTCAAACACATGAGTCCGACCACTTCTGCGGATCCAAGGATGTATAATTCATACTGCTCTTTGCTGTAGAATTGTTTATTTAAATCCATTTCCATGGAATTTAAAAAAGTGTCAATCAACTCCATTGGGATGCCGTATTTATTCACCGCCCATTGGAAACTATTTAGAATGGGATTTAATGAAATTCCTTCTGCAATCGCTTTGTACGTTTGAATTTTAAAATCAGCTAATAAAGCTTCTTTGTCAAATCCGTGAAAAGAATCAACGATTTCATCCGCGAACCGAACAAAACCATAGATCGAATAGATTGGTTTATGTAAATCGTTATCTAAAAAGCTAATCCCTAATGAAAATGATGTACTATACCTTTTTGTGGTAAGTTGACTCATCTCTTGACTGATATCGTCGAATAATTGTTTCATAGCCGTTAGTTTAGCGGAAATTCTTTCATAATTTGTTTCGCCACTACTTCACCGGAAATAATGGATGGAGGAACTCCTGGACCAGGAACTGTTAGTTGTCCAGTGTAATAGAAGTTCTTCAGTTTTTTATTTTTCAAACTCGGCTTTAAAATCGCTGTTTGAAGCAATGTATTCGCTAATCCGTAAGCATTTCCTTTGAACGCATGATAATCGGACTTAAAGTCTTTGATACAAAAACTTCGCTTGTAAACGATGTTTTGACTGATATCATTTCCTGTTATGTCTTTCAATCTTTTTAATAGGACTTCAAAATATTTCTCGCGAATTTCATCGTCGTCTTTCAAGTTTGGTGCGATGGGAACCAAAAAGAATAAATTTTCAGAGCCCTCGGGTGCAACGGATGGATCCGTCAAGGAAGGTGCGCTTAAATAGAAAAGGGGAGCCGTTGGCCAACTTGGATCCTTGTATATTTCTTTTCCATGTTCCTCTAAAGATTCATCAAAAAACAAATTGTGGTGTTGTAAGTTTTCTACGCGCTTATTGATTCCGACATAAAAAATCAAACAAGAAGGCGCCATGGTTCGCTTATCCCAATATTTATCTGAATAATTTGCGTTTTCTTTCAGTAGTTTACTTTCCGTATGTTCGTAGTCTGCACCAGAAACAATCACATCAGATTCGAAGGAACCTTTTTCCGTTTTTGCCGCTGTTGCATTTTTTGCAGTTGTTTCAAAACCTTTTACTTCGTGGTCTGTCAATATTTTCACCCCTTGACTTTTTGCGATTTCGGCAAAAGCTTCGATGAATTTGTGCATTCCACCCATTGGATACCACGTACCCAAGGACATGTCCGCGTAGTTCATTAAGGAGTAGAGCGCTGGTGTCTCATTCGGCATTGCACCTAAGAAAAGCACTGGGAATTCTAATAGAGATAAAATTTTTGGGTGTTTGAAATATTTTCGAATATAGGTTGAGAAGGACGAGAGTAAGTGCATGTTTAACAGGCCACCTAAAACGCGTCGATCAGCAAATTCCAATAAGCTCAAACTTGGTTTGTACACCAAATCCTGCATGCCGACTTGGTATTTGTATGCAGCGTCTTTTAGGAATTTGCGCAATTGAATTGCGCTTCCAGGCTCCATGGATTCAAACCATGCTTCCAATTCGCTCATAGTTGCCGGAACATCGGTATAACTGTGGTCAGGCCAATACACACGGTAGGATGGATCTAAACGCTTCAGTTCGTAGAAATCACTACTTGTGTGACCAAATTGATTGTAAAATCGTTCGAAAACATCGGGCATCCAATACCAACTAGGACCCATATCGAATGTGAATCCATCTGATTCAAATTGACGTGCACGTCCGCCGATGTGACTGTTCTTCTCTAAAATGGTGACGTCGTAACCTGCTTTGCCTAGAAACGCTGCTGTGGACAAGCTGGAAATTCCAGCTCCAAGAATGGTAACTTTTTTACTCATAAATTAATTTGCTGAAAAAGCAAAGTCTGGTAAACATTCCATTAATTTTTTACGAGCAATGAAAATTCGACTTTTCACTGTGCCAATCGGAATGTTTAATTTGTCCGCAATTTCTTTGTATTTGAATCCTTGGAAATGCATTTCAAAGGGTTCTTTATATTCTTCCCCTAAATTATCAATTTTTTCCTGAATATCCTTCACTGAAATGATTTCTATGGCAGATTCCTCGTGACTTGGTGTATTTGAAACCAAAAATGCTTCTTTTGAATGATCAAAAATAGCACCCGATTTCACTTTACGACGATACTGATTGATAAACAAATTTCGCATAATCGTAAACACCCAAGCTTTGAAATTGGTTTGTGGCGTGTAGTAATTGCGGTAAGTAATCGCTTTCAACATGGTTTCCTGCGTTAAATCTTTCGCGTCTTCTTGATTTCGAGTAAAACTCATGGCGAATGAAGTTAGATTATTTTCTAATCCAACAAGTGCTTCATTAAATTCTAAAGTTGACATATTACTTTGTTTAACAATTGAGTGATAAAGTTAAACAAAAATGTTTAACGAAAATCAAAAAACCTTAAACAAAATAATAAAAATAACTAACAGTCAATCTGAAAAGCACGTCCATACTGGGTTTGACGAAATCAAAAAAATAAAAAAATCAGATGCTAACGTTGTCCAACATCACTTTCACCATCGCATCTGTATCGAACTCGGCTTTCCATCCCCAATCTTTTTGAGCGGATGAATCATCAATGCTATTTGGCCAACTGTCGGCAATGGCTTGACGAAAATCAGGTTCATAGGAAATGCTGAAATCTGGTAAGTGTTGTTGAATAGATGTTGCCAATTCTGCTGGGGTAAATGAAGATCCAGCAAGGTTGTAGGCTGAACGAATTTTAATCTTCTCCGCTGGTGCTTGCATCAATTCAATGGTTGCACGAATGGCATCGTCCATAAACATCATGGGAAGAGCCGTATCTTGTTTTAAGAAACAGGTGAAGTTACCTTGTGCTTTCGCTTTGTAAAAAATGTCCACTGCGTAGTCTGTCGTTCCACCGCCAGGTAAGCTTTTGTAGGAAATCAATCCTGGATAACGGATACTGCGCACATCCACTCCGAATTTATTGAAATAGTATTCACACCAACGTTCTCCAGCTTGTTTGGAAATGCCATAAACGGTAGAAGGCTCCATGACGGTGTGTTGTGGCGTTTGATTTGCAGGTGTGGTTGGACCAAAAACAGCTATGGAACTTGGCCAAAAGATTTTTTTCAAATATCCTTCTTTTGCTAAGTCAAGAATCGTAAACAATCCTTCCATGTTTAATTTCCATGCGAAATCTGGATTCTTTTCCGCAGTGGCGGAAAGTAGCGCTGCCAACAAATAGACCTCGTCTATCTTCTCGTCGATAATGTACGAACGAACCGCTTTGCGATCAAGGATGTCCATTTTCACGTATGGACCATTTGCTAAAATCGCAGGACATTCATCCCTTAAATCTGCTGCAACGACAGCTTCATTACCGTAAATCGAGCGCAATGTTAAAACGAGTTCCGTGCCGATTTGACCACAAGAACCGATGACGATGATTTTTGACATGTACAAAGTATTTGGACAAATTTAAGTGTTGCGTTCGGTATATTTCTCTTTCTAATTTAATTTTTGTTTTCAAAAAACTGATTAAAATCATTTAATCGTCACTCAGAGTGCTATAGTTTTGCGGGTAAATCATCTTTTTAACTAATTTTAGACTCATTGTTTTAATCAACATAAATTATTAGTATGCCTTTTTATCATCAATTAGGGAAAATTCCACACAAACGACACACCGTTTTTCGTCAAGAAAATGGTGAGTTGTATCATGAACAGTTGTTTGGGACAGTTGGATTTGATGGGATGTCCTCGCTTTTATACCATATTCAACCGCCAACCGTTGTAAAGGAAATTCTTGGCCAAAAAGATATTACGCCAGAGATTGCCATTGAGAAAAACATGTTGATGCGCAGTTTTCGTGGCTATGATTTACAGCCAAACGAAGATTACATTGAAAGCCGAGTTCCTGTTTTAGTGAATAGCGATGTCTACATCGAACTAGCAGCTCCATCAAAATCAATGTCCGATTATTTTTACAAAAATGCAGATGCGGATGAAGTCATTTTTATCCACCGTGGATCAGGAAAATTAAGAACCCAACTTGGGAACATCGATTTTACTTATGGAGACTATTTAGTTATTCCTCGTGGAATGATATATCAAATGGAATTCAATGATAGTGACAATCGCTTATTGGTGATTCAGTCATTTCACCCTATTTACACTCCGAAAAGATACCGCAACTGGTTTGGACAATTACTCGAGCATTCACCATTCTGTGAAAGGGACTTACGTCGTCCAAATGAACTGGAAACGCATAACGAAGAAGGAGATTTCTTGATTCGCATCAAAAAACAAGATGTCCTTTACGACTATGTATATGCACATCATCCATTTAATGTGGTAGGTTGGGATGGCTATAATTTCCCATATGCTTTTTCGATTCACGATTTTGAACCAATTACTGGACGCGTGCATTTACCACCGCCAATTCACCAGACTTTTGAAACGAGTGCCTTTGTTATTTGCTCATTTGTTCCTCGCTTGTACGATTACCATCCAGATTCTATTCCATCGCCATACAACCATAGTAACATTGACTCCGATGAGGTATTGTACTACGTAGATGGCGATTTTATGAGTCGAAACAACATCGAAAAGGGACAAATCACCTTGCATCCATCTGGAATTCCACATGGACCGCACCCTGGTGCATATGAGCGTTCTATTGGTAAAACTGAAACGCAGGAATTAGCGGTGATGATTGATACCTTTAAACCATTAAAATTGACAAAACGCGCGATGGAAATGGAATTACCTGAATACGTAAAATCTTGGATGCATTAAGTCCCGAATTTTCGATAATATTGCAAAGAATTAAAGATTATGTCAGCAGAAATTAAAAATTTAAAAGATCTACAGAACGTAGAATACAGTTTAGAAAAGTTATTCCCTGAAGCGGAGGATTTTCTTCCACTACTTGGAACTGATTACGTAGAATTATACGTCGGAAACGCAAAACAATCTGCGGTTTATTACAAAACGGCATTTGGATTTCAATCTGAAGCTTATGCTGGATTAGAAACTGGATTGAAAGACCGAGTTTCTTATGTGTTGAAACAAGATAAAATTCGTTTGGTCTTAACGACACCTCTAACTTCCGATAGTCCGATCAATGAACACCTTCAAAAACACGGTGATGGTGTAAAAGTAATCGCATTGTGGGTAGAGGATGCAATAAAAGCATTTGAGGAAACAACCAAACGCGGCGCAAAACCATTCATGGAGCCAACTCGTGAAGAAGATGAAAATGGACATGTGATTCGTTCTGGAATTAACACCTACGGTGAAACCGTTCACATATTCGTTGAACGTAAAAACTACCAAGGAATTTTCCTTCCAGGATACCGTAAATGGGAATCGCATTACAATCCGGAACCGACAGGTTTAAAATTCATCGACCATATGGTGGGTAATGTGGACTGGAATGAAATGAATACGTGGTGTGAGTTCTACAAAAAAGTAATGGGCTTTGCACAAATCATTTCCTTTGATGACAACGATATTTCTACAGAATATACGGCTTTGATGTCCAAAGTTATGTCGAACGGCAACGGACGCATCAAATTCCCAATAAACGAACCAGCTGAAGGAAAGAAAAAATCACAGATTGAAGAATACATTGATTTTTATAATGGAGCAGGCGTGCAACACATTGCTGTGGCAACGAATGATATCGTAACAACCGTTTCAGCTATGCGCGATCGTGGTGTGGAATTCTTATATGTTCCAGATACTTATTACGATGACTTACTCGAGCGTGTAGGAGACATCGAAGAAGACGTGGAAGTGTTGAAGCAACACGGAATCTTAATTGACCGTGACGAAGAAGGATACTTATTGCAATTGTTCACGAAACCAGTGGTGGATCGACCGACTATGTTCTTCGAAATCATTCAACGAAAAGGTGCACAGTCATTCGGTAAAGGAAACTTTAAAGCATTGTTCGAATCGATTGAGAGAGAACAAGAAAATAGAGGTACTTTGTAAAAGTCCAAAAAATAAGTGAGAAGCCGGTCAGTAATGATCGGCTTTTTGATTTAGGACGATTACAAATTTGCGAGAATGTCGGATATTTCTTGTTGAATCGAATGCGTTTGATCCTCATTGTACGCATACTGAATTCGTTTTACCAACACCGCGTGATCGGTGATTCCTTCCGCTTTGCAATCGTTGACAACTTGTTGAATGGCAGCAGGTCTTGGACCCCAAACAAAAATTTCCCGATCTTCCTGATCCAAACAAATTAACTTCGGAATGGAACGTCCACCGTTTGTCAAATACTGATCCATGATATCTAGGTGTTCATCTCGCAAAATAATCTGGAGGTCAATCAGTTCACTTTCTGCAGCAATTTTGCCTAGAACCGGAACAATTTGTGCAGCGTCGCCACACCAGGCTTCACTGATTAATACCCAGGTCATTGGTTCTTGAATACTAGAAATCAGGTTTTTTAGTTCTTCCTTTAAAACTGTTGTTTTTTCGATACGTTTCATACGTTTCGCATTCAATTCCGTGTAATGAATAAGGTCTTCACGTTGATCTGGACCAGAAGTTTTCCCCTCGACAACCAATGCCTGCAACAATTCTTTGTAGGATTCGAACGTAAAACTGTTCGTCAATTGACTTGCATGAATTTTGCTTATGTTTCTCATCGATATTCCGAGTTTTATTCTGAGGGGAAAGTTACGAGTAATATGGAAAATGAACTGAAACATTGGTCACATCAAAAGGATTTTTTTCAATTTTTTGAAATCACTTGTTCCGATGATTACCATAATTAAATAAGATTTAATATATTTGCACCCACTAAAAACGGAGAATGTAGCTCAGTTGGTTAGAGCGCTGGTTTGTGGTACCAGAGGTCGCGGGTTCGAGACCCGTCTTTCTCCCTCGTTTTAAGGCTGCGGGAAACTGCAGCCTTTTTTTATTTCATTCGATTTAGTGTCTGTTCACACAAAACGGCTAATTCAGATGATAGCTTCGAATTATTCCACGGATGTGTCGCCCCAAAAACGTGATCCGCCCCAGGAATAAGTTGCAAGGTTACATTCGACCAATGCGCTAGGTAAATTCCTTCAACAAGCGGAACGGAAGTATCCTGATCGCCGTGGTGAATAGTTATGGGAATACGAAGTTTTTGGACGGCTTGTTGAATATTTAATTCGGATTCATGTGATTTAAAATCTTCATAAAGCGTAAAGTATTGTGGTAAATCTTGTTTTGTGCGTCCATTCTTCACGTAACGTACCCCATCTTTTTTCCATTGTTCCAATTCTTCTCCTTCTGGAAGGCGCATACCTATATCTGATATCGCCGCCCATGTATGAATCGAGGAAATAGGGTAGGAGTTGGCGAATTTGGATCCGGCTAAAATAACCGCACCTCCGCCTCGGGAATGTCCGATGAGTCGAGTTTTCTCAAAATCGACCTGTGAACTTACCCACTTTAGGACACATTCAATATCAAATAGTTCATAGGAATAGCGGTTGTTTCCAAATGCCTCTTCGTCCGGGAAGTCAAGTCCATTTTCGATAGAGCCTCCGTTGTGACTGAGATTGAATTTACAGAATCCATATCCTTTTTCGGTAAAAAACCGCTGAACAAGATGCCAAGCTCCCCAATCTTTAAATCCCATGAATCCATGAACGAATACGATGAGTTCTCCGTTGAACTTTTTAGGAATTTCGAGATCAATTAGACTTTGACGTCCTGCAGAACCGGTATACGTTCTATTCGATAAAATCATCATCACTTTCTCCAGGTAATTCAAGGGCCTTGACACTTTGAATCGCATTTCCAGCAATTCCTCGTATGGATGCATGCATGTCAATGGTATTCATGATGACTTTTTCAATTTGCTTCTCGCGTTCTTTCCATATTCGTTGCATGGAACGTTTTTCTGTTTCAAGTCCATTTTTCATGGAAGTGAATCCTTCCACAATTGCTTCCACTTGCATACGGAAATTGGTGCTCGTAAGGAAGTCGTACAACATGTGCATTTTATCGCCACGATTGACTTGCGATCCTAGCGCGGAGTGTACTTGAATGACCGTTTCACGAAGTACTCCCGACAATCCTTTGAATTCTTCGTAGGTACACACGTAAACGCCATCTTTCATGCCCATGCGTTGTAAGTCTGCGGGCATGGCTTCCGTCACCAAAACTCCGATGTCTGCGCCTTTTTCTCGCATGTCTGCTTTGAATTTTGCAATCCATCCAGCTTGAAAATCTTTCGTGCGTTTACTTTCGTAATAGATTTTCCCACAATTTTGATCCGTGCGTGTGTTTACAATTTGAATGCAATCGCCCCCACGCGCTCCTTTTTTTATTTCTTCAATGGTGTCCAGTGGAAACTGTGCACCCAACCACTCTTCAATCGCCAATTCTTGTACCTCACCTTGTAATTGCATGGAACCTTGTTCCTGTTTGCGTTTCATTTCTTCGGTGAGCGTTTTTTGATCATCCAATTTTTTTTGAAGTTCCTTAATCTTCAATTCATTGTTCTCCTCAACGAGTTTTTTGATTTTCTCTGTTTCAAGTTGAAGGAGTTCATTCATTTTTGTTTCCGCAGCTAATTGTGCAATGGATTGTGCCTCTTCTTTTTCTCGTTTCAGTCGTTCGACCTCCGCTTTTGTCTTGTTGAGTTCACTTACCTGAGCTGACTTTTCATTGAGTTCTTTTTGCAACGCATCAAATTGCTCACTTTGTTCTTGAGTAATTTTCAATTTAAGTTTCTCCTCAATTTTACTTCGCTCTTCTTTGATGGATATTTCTAATCGCTCGTGAAAAAGTTCATTTTCCCTTTTCTTTTTTTCATCAAACGCTAACTTCTCCTCGCGAAGTTTTTCTACAAGCTCAGTCATTTTTGCTTGTTCAGATTGAATTTGCGCTTGATATTTGGCCTGATACTCTACTTCAAGCTGATGAGAAAGAATATTGGTTACATCGATGTTTGTTCCACAATTTGGACACTTGATTTGTTCGTTCGCTGACATGAAGGTCTTTATTTTACGTAGTCTTGTTTTTGGACCAACATGTATTGGTCATTATTGATTCGAATATAACCAAAATCGTAACAAAATACGTAACTCGATCCTTTTCTTGTGGAATAAACGTTGGTGTAATAATGGAAATTGAATCCTTCCTCTGCGAGAAGGATGCCTTCAACTGTTCTTTTTCCATCTGGATTTAAGTTGGCAAGGATTCGGCGATTTTTCCGCAAAATGGCATTTATCCGTCGGACAACCATGTTTGCGTCTTCATTGATTCGGTTGTTAAAAGAGTTTCGGCAGTAATCCGAACAAAATTTCTGGTCTCTTCTTCCAACTAGTTTAACGGCGCATTCTAAACATTGACGATTTTTCATGAAAGTTTTTTTATCTATAACTACTTTTTTTTCGCTTTCATATATTTTTTGAAAAATAAATTTAATGGTAAGTCAATCAATCATTTGCAATATTCATTCAAGTGCCATCAATATTCATTTATAGGTGGTTTCGGCTCGAAAAAACGTTACTTAATAAAAAAAAGTGCGTTAAAACAGAACCTTTTCTTCTTTAAGGGAGTAAAAGGACACGCAACAAATAAAAAAAATGAGGCAGTTAAAAATCGCGAAACAGGTTACCAACAGGGAAACCGCATCTTTAGACAAGTATTTACAGGAAATCGGTCGTGTAGACTTGATTACTGCAGATGAAGAAGTTGAGTTAGCTCGACGAATCAAAGCAGGGGATCGATCGGCATTAGAACGCTTAACGAAAGCGAATTTACGTTTCGTTGTTTCTGTATCTAAACAATATCAAAATCAAGGTTTGGCTTTGCCAGATTTGATCAACGAAGGAAACTTAGGTTTGATCAAAGCTGCGGAACGTTTTGATGAAACACGTGGATTCAAGTTCATTTCATACGCTGTATGGTGGATTCGTCAGTCGATTCTTCAAGCATTAGCTGAACAAGCGCGTATCGTACGTTTACCTTTGAATAAAATCGGTAACATCAACAAAATTAACCGTGCTTATTCAGAATTAGAACAAAAGTTAGAACGTCCACCTTCGGCAGATGAGTTAGCTGAGTTCTTAAATGTAACGCCGGAAGAAGTGAAACAAACACTTTCTCAAAACGGACGTCACGTTTCCATGGATGCACCATTAATTGAAGGAGATGAATCGACTTCAAGTATGTACGATGTCATGCAAGGTGATTCGTTACCAAGTCCAGAAGCAAATTTGGTCTTAGAATCGTTAAGAAGTGATATTCGCCGATCATTAACATCCTTAACACCAAGAGAAAGCGAAGTGATTAGCATGTTCTATGGTTTGGAAGGAAAAGCGCCACTCTCTTTAGAAGAAATTGGTGATAAATTTGATCTGACACGTGAGCGCGTTCGTCAAATCAAAGAAAAAGCAATTCGTCGTTTGAAACACACAACGAAAAATAGAGTACTGAAAAGTTATTTAGGATAATTCAAGGCGGGTCAATAACCACCTACCACCAGTAAACCACTTGTTGGCCGGCTTTGAATAGCATTGAAAAGGAGTTCGAAAGCACTCCTTTTTTTATGTCTAATAATTACATCGGATCGACGTCGATGACAATTTTAACGGACTTGTTTGCTGGTTTTGCGTAAAATTGATCTATGATTTCACGGATTTTCTCCTTGACTTTACGTTCGGGAGCACTGCGCTCAATCTTTAATTTGATTTCCTTCAAATAATAATTTTGAATCCGCTTGATTATCGGAAATTCCGGTCCTAAGACACGTTCTTTAAACACAGATTTCAGTTGATCCGCTAATTCGATGGAAGCTGCATGCACCACTTGTTCGTTCGTGTGTTTCAAGGTCAGTTGAATCATTTTGTAAAACGGTGGATAAAAGAATTGTTGGCGTTCAATGATTTCTTGGTGATAGAATCCTTTGTAATCGTGTTCTTGGACTAATTGAATCACCCAATGATCTGGATTTCCTGTTTGAATAATGACTTTTCCGCGTTTATCTTTTCTCCCAGCTCTACCTGCCACTTGAGACATCAGTTGATAGGATCGTTCGTAAGCACGAAAATCTGGTCGATTCAATAACATGTCGGCATCGAGAATTCCCACCATGGAAACGTGGTCGAAATCGAGTCCTTTGGTAATCATTTGGGTTCCGATAAGAATGTCAATTCTTCGTTGTTCAAATTCTTCGATGATTTCCTCGTAGGCATGTTTCGATCGCGTGGTGTCCAAATCGAGACGTTTGACCACTTTATCAGGGAACATAATCGACAATTCATCTTCGATTTTCTCGGTTCCAAAACCAAGCATTTGTAGGCGGTTACTTCCACAAGCTGTACAACTTCCAATCGGCGCGGTGGTGAAACTACAGTAATGACATTTTAATAAATTACTATGTTTGTGGTATGTGAGCGAAACGTCACAATTGGTACATTTTGGCGTCCAATTACAGACTTCACAGGACCATAACGGCGTGTATCCTCTCCGGTTTTGGAACAGCATGATTTGTTCACCTTTGTTTAATGCGGATTGCATTTCTTCTAAAATCATCGGTGTAAAATGCGACTGCATGTTTTTCAGTTTGCGTTCGCGTTTCAAATCCGCACACCAAATCTCCGGTAATTTGAGTCCTTTGAAGCGTTCATTTAATTCAACTAATCCGAATTTGCCTTGTTTCGCGTTGTAATAGGTTTCTAGTGCAGGTGTTGCCGTGCCAAGTAGCACTTTCGCATCGTGCAAGGAACCTAATACAATCGCTGCATCTCTTGCATGGTAGCGTGGAGATGGATCATATTGCTTAAAGGAACTTTCCTGTTCTTCGTCTACAATAATGAATCCTAGGTCTTGAAATGGAAGAAAAACTGCACTACGGGCTCCTAAAATAATGCGGTATTTGTTGGGGTCGTTGTGTAGGACATGATTCCAGATCTCCACACGTTCATTTTGGTTAAACTTCGAATGATAGACGCCAACTTGTTCCCCGAAATACGCGGATAAACGCTGAATTAATTGTGTCGTTAGGGCAATTTCAGGAAGTAAAAACAACACTTGTTTGCCGAGGTCTAAATACGATTGAATCAGTTGGACGTAAATTTCTGTTTTACCAGATCCGGTAACACCGTGAAGTAAGGTCACTTGTTTTTCTTCAAAACTGACTTCGACTTCGGTTAATGCCGTTTGCTGTGCCTCTGTTAACGGTTTAAATCCATTCAATTCTCGATTGAGTCCACTGAGTCGGTCGATTTGAAAACGCTCTAAAACAAAGAATCCACGTTTTTCAAGCGTGCTGATTGCGGAGGCACTCACCTCATTTTCCAAAAGTGTTTTCTTTGAAATCGGTAGGTGGATTCCACCTTGTTCCATTCCGACTTTTAGAAATTGAAGTACGGCATCCACTTGTTTTTGGGTGCGAGCACCTGCTTCCAATTCTTGAATGAATTCATTGAGTACGTCCTCTTTCAAGTATATCTCGTTTAAGGAAACGCATAATAGTGTTTTCGGAGCGTAGCGGTCATTGATTTCTTCGCTCGATGAAACTATGCGACGCTCAATCATTGTTTTTATGAGTGGTTGAATGGTCTTGATTCCTAGGATGTCAGAAAGTTCCTTCAAACTCAATTGATCTTTCATTTCTAAGGCCTCAACAACGGTTTTTTCTCGCTCTTGAAGTAAATCAATCGCCGTATCAAACTCTGGATGTAAGCGGATTTTTGTTTCGCTGGCTAGTTTGAAATTGGCTGGAAGTGCGGCATTCATCACATCTCCAATCGGTGCCATGTAGTAGGATGAAATCCAATCCCAAAACTGCAATTGTTTCGGTGTAATGATCGGCTGTTCATCCAACAAATGAAGAATGTATTTCGCCTGATAAACAGCGGGGATTTCTTCGTGAATGCGGGTAACGATTCCAGTGAGTAATTTATTTTTCCCAAAAGGAACAATGACACGTAGTCCAGCTTGGACATGTTCGTTTAATTCGAAGGGAATGCGGTAGGTGAAAACCTGATGTATGGGAACAGGCAGCAGGACATCTGCAAAATAAGTTATTCTTTCACTCACAAGGGTAAAGATACGAACTCCTAGAAGTTTACCCTAGGAAAATTATTGACAAGCGTAGGATTCTTCCTGATTAACGATGTTGTCACCTGGATGATTAGAACAGAACAAATACGTTCCTGTAATTGGTCCTTGGCATAATTCGCGTGTGCTTTTCTTATCGATGGCACGAATGTACGCTTGTTGCGGAGAGGTGTAGAATGGTTTGAAGATTTTCACCGTTTGACGAGAAGAAAAGATTCCAACAACACGTTTTCCGTTGGTGACAGAAAGATTGGTGTAACTTGGTTTACTTTGTGCAAGTCCAGAACTTGGTTTGTTCACTGTGATGTAATTATATAATTCTTCTGCACCACCAGTAATGGTGATGTAGATTCCTTTCATTGTTCTTTTTTCCACTTGTGGGTTCTCCACAATGCTTTGCTTCATTAAGTCATAAAAGGATCTTCCACTCACGGAGAAAGTTAAGGAACTGTTTGGAGACACTTCTTTTTCACCCACTTTCCAATTGTACATTTTCGTGTAAGGGATTCCAGCGATGTATTCATAATACGCAACATCAAGTTGGCCATTTATGAGGTATGAATTCCCTGAATTTGAAACCGCTAATCCGGAAGATAAATACTCACCCGGACTATCCGCGAATTTGAAGGTGTAGTTTTGAGAACTAGAGTTTGTGGTGATTCCACGCACTAAAGCTGTTTCGCCACTTACCTCGAACGCACCATTATTGATGCTTGCATTAAAGCGGTAAAGAGCAGTTGGTTTCAATGACGATTTCATTGGGTCAGTGGAAGTTTGAATGACTTCATTTGCTCCCGTTGGTAGTGTTTTGAAATAATACACTTTTTGCTCAGGACCATAGAAATATCCGTTTGTGTCCTTGTCTTGAATGAGTGTATCTTTCAGGATCCATGTGCGGGTAACGGAACCATTCACGACTTCCGAAACGGTTGCATCCACTTGATCAAAATAACTTGAATCCGCAATTTGAGCAATGTCCAATGCATTTCCTGGTCCGATGAACGCTCTTGTGATTTTCACGTAATGGATGGAGTCAGCTTGATCCAATAAACCATAGACGATAGCGGTTTCTTTGAAGTCACCGGCTAGTTTTACATCTTCAGAACAGCTTTGAAGAAACAATGCTGCTAAAAAAAGAATGGAGAGAAAACGTTTGATCATCTGAGTTTGTTTGAATCAAAAATACAAAATATTTAGCGAATTCCTTGTGGGTTGATTCCTAAATCAGGTGTTTCACTTTTTTCGATGGAAAGTAATTCAACTTCAAAAATTAGTGGAGAATACGGTTTGATGATGGTATTTGGTGGTGGATTTCCGCCATAAGCCAATTCTTGAGGAATGAAGAATTTGAATTTAGATCCGATGTTCATTAATTGAATTCCTTCTGTCCATCCTGGTATCACTTGGTTTAATACAAAAGTAACAGGCTCTCTTCCAATCGAACTATCAAAGATTCCACCTTCAGGGATGCTTCCTTGGTAATGAACTTTTACACTAGAAGTTGCTGTTGGATGTGCTCCTTTTCCAGCTTTTACTACTTGGTATTGAAGTCCACTTGCCGTTGTAATGATTCCTGGTTTCGATTTGTTCATTTCTAGGAATCCTTCACCAGCTGCCTTGAACTGTTCCGTGATTTTCGCGTATTTTTTATTCATTTCGACTTCGAAAGCGGCCATGATTTTCTTGCGGTCCTCGTTTTTCAATACTTCGATGTCTAATTTGTTCAATCCGTCAGAGAATCCTTTTTCCACCATTTTGATGTCAATCAATGGCAAGGCATCTAAGTCTTTAAAGTATCCTTCAAAGCGTTGACGGTTGATTTTTCCCACAGCCAATGATCCTTCTGCACTGAATTTTTCGTTGAACTCTTTTCCTGTTTTACCGATGCATTTTGTCACGGTTTTAGAAAGTCCTTCAAATTCTGAATCGGAAACTTTGCTTTTAAATCCTTCCACTAATTTTTCTTTATCCATTTTGTTAAACGGACTTTCTGTAATAAATGGTTTAGCAATTTCACATCCCAAGACATAGGAGTATTTCTCTTGCATGGTTTTCAATTCAACTTTTTCTTCTCCTCCACATGCTTGAAGTACGAGAATTAAGGCAATCATTAGGGAATAACGGATCATCAGTTAATGTTTAATAGTTCAACTTCAAAAATAAGTGCACTGAATGGTTGGATGGGTCCACCTGGATGTGGATTTGCTCCGTAGGACAATTCTTGTGGAATGTACAAACGGAATTTAGAACCAACAGACATCAATTGTAGAGCTTCCGTCCACCCTGGAATCACTTGGTGCACACCAAAAGTAGCTGGTGTTCCGCGTAACATCGAACTATCGAAAACAGTTCCATCGATTAAGGTACCATGGTAATGAACGGTTACATTGTCTGTTGCTGCTGGTTTCGCACCGTCGCCTTCTGTTAAAATCTCGTATTGCAATCCAGAAAACGTTTGGTGAATCCCTTCTTTTTTCGCGTTTTCCGCTAAAAATTCTTCTCCAGCCGTTTTGTTTGCACTGAAAGCGGCATTCTTTTTCTCATCCAAGTATTGTTGGATGAAAATATTTGCTTCATCCGCCGTTAATGCGGTTGTTTCATCATTGAAAACAGCCTGAATGGCTTGCATCATCAAGTTCACGTTGATGTGCTCTAGTTGTTGATTCTTCAAACTTTCACCGATGCTCATTCCAACACCGTAGCTCGCTTTTTCTTCTAAAGATTGCATTTAATTGATTTTAAGGAGACGAAGTTAAGAAAAATGCGGTGGAGATCTTCGAAAAAGGGGACGAAAAACGGATTAATTGTAACAACATGTAAAAATGCGCGTTGAAGGCTTTATGCAAAAATCTTTTCACTTTGATTATGAGCTTCATTCCACTTGGGAGAATTTGGCGGAATCGGACCTTCAGTTGGTTCAGTTGGCCTATGAGGCGATGGATTTAGCCTATGCTCCGTACAGTCAATTCAAGGTTGGAGCGTCGGTTCGTTTATCGAGCGGACTCACCTTAAAAGGTAATAATCAAGAGAACATTGCTTATCCATCCGGACTTTGTGCCGAGCGGGTGGTGCTTTTTTACGCTGGGGCAAATTATCCAACAGAAACGATCGAAACCATTTGTGTGGTGGCTAGAGGAGATCTGATGCCGAGTGAATTTTTATTATCCCCGTGTGGATCTTGTCGCCAAGTCATGTTGGAAACCGAAAACCGACAGACAAAAAAGATCCGTGTGATCTTAGTGAATCAGGACAAGCGCACCATCGTGCTTCATTCGGCGAAAGATTTGCTTCCTTTTGGATTTGGGAAGTAGGAACAGTAAATTGTTTTCGCGACAGCGTTCTTATCGTTTAAGGTATTCCTCCGCAGTCATGACTGGAATGGATGAATGTTTGAAATCCTTTGCATTTCTGGTAATGATCACGGAACAATTTGCTTGAAGTGCGCTGTAATATTGAACGGCATCTTCAAAATCCTTAAAAGCAGAATTTAATCCTTTTTCAATTGTTTCTTCGTTGACCTCACCAACTTCACAAATGATTTTAAACTTTCGAAGTTTTGCGCGAACCGAATCCTCGGACTCATATTTATTCAAAATAAAATCAACAGTTGTAAAAGAAAGGGGAGAGCTCACCAAAGCGAGTTTCTTTTGATCAGCTAAGGTTGCGAGTCGAGCAATGGAATCAAAATGTGGGTCCCGATGCGCCAACAAATCTAAAATAACATTGGTGTCCAAAAATAACCTGCTCATTTGTATTTTTCTTCTAAGTAGTTTAAACGGTCTTTTTTAAGATCAACATCCATTGGGAGTTTCGTTCTGGTGGACATACTTCTGACAAAATCAGAGATTTGAATCTCCTCATTCCTTTTTTCAGAAATCAAGGAATTCAAGTAGTTTTCAATCAATTTAGACAAACTAACCTGATGACTCTTGGCATATGTTTTAGCCTCGTTAATAATCTCGGCATTCAGATTTAAGGTGAGTTTTGTGTTCATCATCATAAGTTTACGTGTAAAATTAAAAAATAATTACGTATAAAATGAATTTATACTAACTTCTCATGAATCCCTTCGAATCGAATTGGTCCAATTAACTAACGTCGGTACTTCGTTTTTATTTTAGGAAAGGAAAAAATGGATATTCGTCTATTCATGGATGACCAGACCTTGCCAACGCTATTTATGCTTAAACCAACAATCCCTACGGTCGTTTTCGTATGCTTTGAAAACCGTATTCACCGGAGTGCCGTGTTTAAGGTTTTCGTTAAATCGGGTTCTCGCTACATAATTAAAGGCTCCCATGTCCCCGGTAAACGCGGTTTTGTTGTCACTGTTTCCTTTTAGGTGAATTTCGCACAGCTGTTGAATAAACTCAAAGAATAAAGGTGCTTTTCCTCCGATGATTCCGCAGTTCAAGAGTGTTGCGTCTGCAAACGACTGTTCGTAAGCTGCGTAATCTGGAATGTTGTTGCGTAAATGCGTCGAATGATCGTTCATCCAATCGTTGTTCAGTATTTTGGGCTCATCCCCACAAAAAAGAGCATTTGGATTTTCAGTGAAAAAGGGATCTGTGAACGGATTCTTCATTAGCGTAACATCAGAAACATCCGTCACGAAAAGATTGTCAAACAGCTGAATGTTAAGCTCTAGAAAATCACGGTAAACAAAATACCGAAATACGTTTGGATTGAATGCGGGGTTGTAGTTGACGCGGATAAAAGAAATGAATTCATTTTCATGTTTCCGGCAGGTTTCCGCGCTGAAGTTATTGTGAAAGATGATTCCGTGTAGTTTTAGGTCCGTGATGGATTCTGCCCATTCACGCACCAATTCATAGTTGTCATCGTTCAGGGTTTCATTCCGGTTTACATCAAAAACACCCGAAATGTGGCAAGCCATGATTAGATTTCTATCTGACGGCTTACGTTGTGTTTCCAAAGCAGACATCGATTAAGAATTAAGTACGTTAGCTTTCTTGATGGTAGAGCAAATACTGTTCGGCATGTTTCGGTGATAAATGTAGGTTCTTAGGTCCACTTTTTTCACGCGAAATTGTGCGCTCGCTTTTTCGTAAAAATCGGCATCTGCAGCAAATCCATGTCTAAAGTTTATGCTCGTAAACACTTTTTTTATACCAAATAAAGTCCCAAACAAAATGGCATCGTCTAAATGAATAAGTTTCGTTTGATCATTTTTATCGGGAACGTAATAATCATCTACCGTATCGACAATTGTTTCGGTGGTAGAGCAAATCAAATCCAGGTGTTCCACTTCTCGTAAACAATTCGATAAATGTGTTGGTTTGTATTCGTCGTCACTATCTAGGATGGTAATGTATTCGCCCGCACTATATAAAACTCCGCGATTAATTGACGCCGATTGTCCTCGATTGCTGTGACGGATATAGATTATTTTATCCTCATGTTGCTCCACGTATTCCAATAAGGCTTCACGGTTATTTTCCGTACTGCCATCATCGATAATAATGAGCTCGAAATCTTGAAAATCCTGAATTAAAACGGAATCAATCGCTCTTTTGATAAAAGAGAAATCGGTATTAAAAACAGCCATTAGAACGGATATTTTTACTTGCTTTAACATAAATGCTTGGTCTAGTGGTTGCGGCGCAAAGATAGACAAATGTTTGAATCAATGTTCGTTTTCCGCTCCGCTCTGATTCTCGCTCTTTTTCTGATAAATCAACTGACACACCTTATCCATCGCTTTAAATAGCGCGACATCAAATTTCGGAGAAGTTGTCAACTTAGTCATGGAGCAAACAGCGTCGTAGAGTAATTCGTTTTCACTTTGTGGAATCCGTTCAATAAACTCAATTTCCATGCTTCCTTTTTGCGTTGATGAAACAATGACTTCGTTCGTATGCACATCAATGGCAAATAGTAGGGTCTTTTTCATGAGATTAGGTGCTTTTAAACGTTAATGCAGGTAACAACGTCCGCTGGAATTGGTTGTTTTGTTTTTGCACCTTGCTCCTTTTTGAGTCGTTCCAGTGCATTGCCTTGCTGCAGTGGTTGGTTGTTTTGTCGAGCCACCATCACAGCAATTGGTTCCTACCGTTCGATCGTGAATTTTACAGGTGCAGCTGTTCGATTTACTGCGGTTACAGGACATGCACAACAGTTGAATGTTCGACGCTTCGCTGCTTCCGCCGCAGGAAAAGGGAGTGATGTGATCGTATTCAAGACTGGATGAACTCCCACAACAATTACAGATTCCGCCATCTCGGGTGTACACGATTTTTTTGGTCGTTTCCGAAATATACCGACTTTGTGAAAAGGCGGAAATGCTGATGAAAAGGAGCGCGAGGAATAAAAGTATTTTTTTCATCCACCAAAAATATTTATTAATATATTAATTCTTAAAGGTAATTGATTTTTATGAATGTAAAATTCCTCACGAAATGTTATCAACAATTGAGGTAAATCACTTGAAAGCAAGTATCTTTGTCAGTTAAAAAATTACCTCATGAATAGTTGGTTTACCGTTAAAGTAAAATACACAAAACAATTAGAAAACGGATCGTTTAAACGTGTTTCCGAACCTTATTTATTAGCTGCCATGACCTTCACGGATGCAGAGGCGCGTATCTATGAGGAATTGGGTACGACCATCCGTGGTGAGTTCCAAGTAACCGGAATTGCACGAACCGATTTACATGATATTTTTCAATACGATGATACTGAAACATGGTTCAAATGTAAGGTGACTTACGACCGCATGGACGAAGAAGGGGAGAAGGCGAAAACCGTTTCTCAAAACTTTTTGGTCTCCGCATCCAACGTAAAAGAAGCCTATGAGCGTACCGTGGAAAGTTTGTCCACATTGATGATTGATTTCATGATTGTTTCCATCGTTTCTTCTCCAATCGTGGAGATTTTCCCTTATCGTGAAGAAGATGTTCAGAGTCCAGCAATGAAAAAAATGAATGTAGAGGATGACATCGAAGAACACACTCCTGTTCGTGCTGTATTCTCTGCGGCTGGATCTGATTTCGACGATTCGGAAGAAGAAGTTTTTGTGGCAGATGAATCGGATGAGGATTCGACAAGTGAATTAGAGGACGATTTCTCGAATGACGAAGACGAATGAGTGAATGGTTGAAAAAATACCGTGAAAATCATGCGGATTTCGACAAAGGTTCCTTGAACGTTATCGGAATGGATCCTTTTGCTGCGTTTTCCTCTTGGTTCGACGAAGCTGTCAACCATGGTGAAGCGGAAGCGAATGCGTTTGTCCTGAGTACTGCTACGGCAGAAGAAGGAGTGAGCTCACGCATCGTTTATCTGAAAGAACTGAAGGACGAACGTTTTGTTTTTTACACGAATTACTTGAGTCAAAAAGGACAGCAAATCGCGGCACATGCGAAAGTGTCCATGTTGTTTTTCTGGCCAGGACTGCAACGCCAATTGCGCATCGAAGGAACGGCTGAGAAAATCGCTGAACAAGAAAGTGATGCGTATTTTGCTTCACGTCCGAGGGAGAGTCAACTGGGTGCTTGGGCATCACGGCAATCGGAAACCTTGGAAGGAGCGGGAGATTTAATCGCTGCCTTTGAACAATACGATCAACAATTTCCGAACGATGTTCCGCGTCCACCACATTGGGGAGGATACGCGATTCAAGCCACAAGCATCGAATTCTGGCAAGGACGTCCATCGCGCTTACACGATCGCATCGTGTTCGTAGCAGAGAATGGTTCTTGGAAACAAATCCGTAAAAATCCATAATGAGGAAATTTCAACCCACGTGTCACACCTTATCGAATGGAATCCGAGTGGTTCACTTGCAGGTTCCAAATCAAGTGGCGCATTTAGGCTTTTTCTTTTCGGCTGGATCACGGTATGAACAAGCGCACGAAGTTGGACTGGCACATTTCCTCGAACATTGTTTGTTCAAAGGAACCAAGACACGCAACGCCTTGCACATCCTTTCACGGATTGATGCAGTTGGTGGTGAATTAAATGCCTACACGGCGAAAGAAGAATTGTGTTTACACGCTTCTTTTTCGAAAGAACATACGAAAAGAGCCTTGGAATTGTTGGCAGATATCTCTATCAATTCTACTTTTCCGGAAAAGGAGATTGAAAAGGAAAAAGAAGTGATTTTGGATGAAATCAATTCGTATTTAGATAGTCCTAGCGACAAAATATTCGATGATTTCGAAGAACATTTGTTCAAAAATCATCCACTAGGAAACAACATTTTAGGAACGAAGGAAAGTGTTTCTAGTTTTACGCAGGCGGATTTACAACGCTACGTGAATGCGTATTTCACCGCAGATAACATGGTGGTGTCGTATGTTGGAAACATGCCTTTTAAAAAATTAGAACCTTTGATGGAAGCGACCTTAAGTCAGATGCCTTTGACTGCCCCTCGAACTGATTTCTTGTCCTTCTCCTCCTATTCGCCGTTTCAAATTCACGTAAAAGAAGCGAATTACCAAGCACATGCGGTACTCGGTGGAATCGCGCCGAGTTACAAAAATGACGATCGAATGGCGATGTCCTTGCTGATAAATATTCTGGGTGGACCTGCACTGAATTCCAAATTGAATTTATCGGTTCGTGAGAAATATGGTTTGGCGTACACGGTGGAAGCGAGTTATTCGTCCTTCGTAGATTCCGGATTCTGGCAAATTTACTTTGGTTGTGAGGATAAAAACATCCAACGCACCTTGGACTTAATTGACAAAGAATTGGTAAAATTTCGATCCAAGGAATTGAGTTCACTGCAATTAAAGCGTGCGAAACAACAGTTCAAAGGTCAAATGGCTCTAGGAATGGACGTCAATGGTGGATTAATGCAAGGATTAGGTAAAAGTTTATTAGCATTTAATCAAATTGATACCCTTCAAGAAATTCACAAAGGAATAGATAAAATTACGGGTGCAGATATCCTGCGATTGACGAATGAGTATTTGGCAAAGGATTCGATTTCCTCTCTGATTTTTGGCGTAGAACCGGATTAACGTCCACCAAAAATGGAACTTCCCACACGAATCATGGTGCTTCCTTCTTCCATGGCGATTTGGTAATCTCCTGACATACCCATGGAAATTTCTTTGAAATAGTTCAGATCCTTGAAGTTGCTGCTACATAGCTCATCAAAAATACCTTTTAGCGTTTGGAATTCATGGTGAATTTGCTGTTCGTCTTCTACAAACGAAGCCATGCCCATCACGCCAACTACGCGTATGTTTTGACACGATTGAAATACAGTGCTTCCGATTAATTCCTGTGCTTCTTCTAGTGAAAGTCCAAACTTGGTTTCTTCTTGCGCAATGTGAAATTGCAAGAGGACATCAATTTTTCGCTCGTTTTTTTCCGCTTGCTTATTGATTTCCACCAAAAGTTTCAAACTATCCACTGCATGAATCAGGTGAACAAAAGGAGCAATGTACTTGACTTTATTGGTTTGTAGGTGTCCGATGAGGTGCCATTCGATGTCCTTTGGTAGCACTTCGTATTTATCGACCAACTCTTGTACTTTGTTTTCTCCAAATGCACGTTGTCCTGCGTCGTACGCTTCTTGTAAGTCACTTACCGGTTTCGTTTTCGAAACAGCGATTAAAGAAACTGAGGTAGGAAGGGTGGAGGTAATTTCCTTGATTCGGTCGGCAATCATGCGTGTAATTGATAAATAGTGAGTCCACTTCGAAGTTTCGGTTCCACCCAAGTAGATTTTGGGGGCATATTCATTCCTGCGTCGGCCACTTCTTTCACTTGATCAATGGTTGCGGGATGTAAAATGAATCCAACCACGAATTTTCCGGAGGTGATTTTATCTTCAATGGAGGACAAGGATTCATTTCCCGGAACGAATTCTACTTGATTGCTCGTTTTTAGGTCGACGATGCCTAACAGCGGTTTGAGAATTAAATCGCTTAGAATAAACGAGTCTAAACATTCCACTGGATTCGATTCATTGATGTAGGAATGATCTGGTTCAAAGCTGTACCAGTCATTCCCCATGCAAATGGTGAATTGATGTTCTTTATCTGGTTCTGCTGCCCCGTTTAGCGCTTTCATGCTTCCGATTTCACTCATGGCCGCAACAAAAGATGCTTTCGTATATCCGTTCAGACTTTTTAACAAGCGATGAAAAGCCAATATTTTCACCTGGTCCTTCGCCACGATGAAACTTAGAAAAGATCCTGTTTCAGCTGTTGCCTTTCCTTGTTCTGCTTTCAGTTGTGCATAGCGCACGGAAGAAGCGGAACGGTGGTGTCCGTCTGCAATGTACAAGGCGTCTACGTCTTTAAAAAGCGTTTGACATATTTGTGTTTGCTCCTTGGACAGAATCCAAAGTTCATGTTTAATACAGTCAGTTGTCGTAAACTCGTATTCTGGACGCTCACTACTCACTTGGTCAATCAGCTCATTCAATCCAGCGTGCGGATCATAGGTCATCAAAACAGGTTCTGCATTGAATCCAACTTGGTCCAAATAATGAGTAAAAACTTCTTCGCGCAGTGTTAACGTCTGCTCGTGTTTTTTGATGTCATTATCAATGTATTCTTGAACGCTTGCTCCTCCAACGATGCCAATCACTGAAAAATCCTCTTTGGACTGACGGTAGATGTACAAATGTTCTTCTGGATCTTGAATCAGAATGCCTTTATCCAGGAAATCGTTGAATTGCGTTTTCACCAATTGAAATCGTTCAGTCGAATTCGCTTTGGTTTTCACCGTTGTACTAAACTCCGGATTGATGATGTGTAAAAAGGTAAATGGATTATCTTCCAATTTTGCTTTCAACACGTTCTTTTTGTAAGAATAATAAGGCCTCGTCGCGACTAAATGAACTTTGTCACGAACTGGACGAATTGCCTTGAATGCTGAAATATCGGACATTCTTCGTTAGAATTTATAATTCAAACCAAAACTAGGAAGAATAGGAAACTGATAGATGATCTTTGAAGTAATTCTATTCACATAGAAGATGTTGTTTCTGTTGTAAACATTGGTTATACTTGCAATGATCTCCATCACATCTTTATTCTTGAAAGTAAATTGTTTTTTGAAGGTAATGTCAAGACGATGGTAGTATGGTAATCGTTGTGAATTGAAGGTGCCAAGCAAGGTTGTTATCGCACTTGGATTATTCGTTACATAATTACTGGTAACTCCTCCGGAGAAATTCTCTCCTTGATAATATCCAGCAGTAGGAGTGAAAGGTAGTCCAGAACCTAGATTCCAACGAATGTTTAACTCGTAATTTTTTGCTTTACCGAATAAATACGATCCAACAAGGTTCACGTTGTGACGTCTATCAAATACCGGTGCGTAGTTAGCGAATCCATCCCAACGGGTATTTTTTCCGTAAGAATAAACCGCCCAAAGGAACAAACGATCTTTCGAATATTTCGCTAAGAAGTCTACACCGTAAGATTGACCTGTTTCGATGATAAAATCTTTCTTGAATACATCATCGATTAGCTCGAACTGGGAAACGTCATCGTACAATTTATTCTGATTGATGTTACTCAACTGAGAGAAGTACTTGTAGTACGTTTCCACGTTGAAAGTCCAGTGTTTGCCTAAATCAAATTCCATTCCTAGAATGGCATGCCAAGCATATTGAAGTCCATTTTTGGTGTTTTTCACATTTTGGAATTGTGTGACAAATTGCTCTTGAACATTCGTAGGCGCGGACAAAAGACCATTGAAGAGGTTCACCACATCTTTGTCGGAAGATGCGGATGTAAAGTTTTGTGAAAAGCGTCCACCTGAGAATTTAAAACGAAGGTTTTCGTTTGCATTGTATTTTAATCCAAGGCGCGGTTCTGGGGAAATCGTATTCAAGGAAGCGTAGACTTGTACGCGCATTCCTGTTTGGATCACCCATCTTCTTTTAATCAGTCGGTAATTGAAGTAACTTCCGATTTCAGTGGTGAAATTTGTCGCTTCAATTTTTCTTTTCGCTTCGTTGTACGTTACAAATTCGGTATTAAATCCATTGATGTTAAATCCGTAGTTGATTTCACTTTCATTCTTTAGGAAATAACTAAAGTCGAATCCAAGGTCGAACCCACCGATTTTTGAATAACGAGGTTCTTGTGCTGTTTCTGCGAATGTCGTTTGGTAATTACTTCCATTCACGTGACCACGAATGAAAAGTGGAGAACCACTAGGTACCATTAAGAAATTCACACCTCCACCTGACGCATCCCATCTAAGGTTAGCAATGTCATAATTTACGGAGTCTTGGTTGTGAAATCCGAATGCGCTTACTTTGGTTCCGCCGTCCCCATTGAAAGTTACTTTTCCATATACATCGGTGAAATTGAAGGGCAAACCGTTCCCGTCATTGACTTTCGGGTAAAGGGATTTCGATGTGTAATCGAGTAAGCTATGTTTTGCAGAAAAGACATAGGATCCAGGCGCTGCTTTTTCCTTGGTTACTTTTCCAATCGGACCTTCCAAGACCATTTTAGCAAGAAATGGTGAAGCGGAAACACGTCCGCCGAATTCTCTTCTGTTACCATCGCGGTAAGTAATGTCCATGACGGAGGAAACGCGTCCACCGTATTTTGATTCAAATCCACCGGTGTATACATCTACGGTTTTCACTAACTCTGTTTCAAAAATGGAAAAGAAACCAATGGAGTGAAACGGATTGTAAATGGTCATTCCGTCCAATAATACTTTATTTTGAATTGGAGTCCCACCGCGAACGTATAATTGTCCACCTTGATCTCCAGTGGTTACAACTCCCGGTGTCACACTAATAGCTCCAACGATATCGTTTTCACCACCATGACTTGGAATACGGTCAAGAGACTTTTGATTGTATTTTAAGGTCCCGATTAAAACTTCATTTTTTTTCTCTTTTGAGTCGATGCTGACAACGACTTCTTTTACATTTGTGGTACTTCGAACCAGTTTAAATTGAACATCGTAAATCTTGTCCTTGTCCGTCATGTTCACATTCACAAATGCCTTATTGAATCCTCCAGTTTCGATTTTCAAGATATAGGAACCCTTCGCTAGTTTCGGGATTAAGAATCCACCGTTATTATTCGTGTATGCACCGGCAATGACGGCACTATCCACTTTTAAAAGTTTCACTTTTATGTCACCAATTGGCTCCATATTCGAATCGTCATAAACGAATCCGCGGATCGAGAAATCTTGAGCAAAGGTTGTAAATCCAACAAGGGTGATTACGAAGAAAAGTAGTTTTTTTAACATGTGTTTCAATAAGAGTTCCCGAATTTAATGAATTGTTCCCAACAAAAAGCTATCAACAAAGAGTATTCCTTATTCAATGATGCATTTTTGTAGAAAAGAACCCGTTGAATGTTCGAATAGAATCCAATAAATTCCTGGGCTAAGATCGCTAACGGGAATGGTATTGGACGAGTTTTTCAGCTCAACTGTCTTCGTTTTTTGTCCGAGCACAGTTAAAAATGTTGCCTGAATTGGCTGATTTCCTTTGTTCGTAATCAAGAGGAAATCCTTGCATGGATTAGGATAAATGCTAATTTGATTAAATAGTATGTTGTTTATTCCAAGGATGTTCAAATTCGGACTCGTCGCACAGCCAAAAGCAAAAGAGACTTGAACGGTATATACGCCCCCAGCATTTGGACCTAATTCATAAAAATCAGCAAAGGCTCCAGGAATCAATTGTCCATCTAGAAACCATTGATAAGTGCTTCCTTGGGCACTCGTTTGAAGGAGGTTTCCATTTTGAGTGATGTCAACCGTCGGAACGTTCGGACAGGTGGTTTGAGTGGTCGTTCCAGGTGTACTTGTCAAATAAAGTTGGAATGCTTCATACGCTGTGCAAATGTCTTTCAATTGATAGTCCAACCAGGGATCTAAAATGGAATACGTGGCGTTTTGTTGTTCTGTACGGCTGATGCTAATGCCTGTGGACGAAGTACTTTCGCCAAAATCACAATTGAAGTTGGTGTTGGCAAAGTAGCAATGAGCTCCACCAATGATATTAACAAAGGATTTGCAGGTGCTTGTTATTCCGTCATACATGGGAATGTGATGTTGTGCAGGAGGAGTAACTCCATCTGAACTTCCCGAAAAGACAATACTTGGTACTTGAACATTTGGTGCTACAGCAATGGCAGATGGATTCGTTTCCGCAGGGGCCAGTCCGATTAATGCATCGATGTTTGTGTTGTTATTCGCAGCTAAAAACGCCGCTCCGCCTCCCATGGAATGTCCCATGAGGCTCACTTTTGGGTAAATGTGATTTTGAAAAAGTGGGTCTGTCGTTTGTAAGTCCAGCATTTTTTGCGCGACCAATGTTAAGTCTAGTCCAAAATCTCCGTGACTTGGCGAGGGAAACAAACTACTTTCTGTTCGAACGAATGCCATGATGTATCCACGCGGAATATAGTGTTCCCAAATATTCGAATAGGCATCCCAATTCATCGCGAATCCGTGTCCGAAAACGATGATTGGAAATTCACCACTTGCCACTGGAGTACTAGTTCCTGCGGTCGTCGCTGGATAATAAACTTCCGTTTGAATTTGTCTGCCTGGACCACCACCTGAACCGACTCCACCCGTTCGTGTGGGATCGTTAAAGGTAAAAGTGGTGTGACCGATACTTGTTTGTGCGTGACAAAATTGAACGAGAAACAGAACGAGAAACAGGATGCTTTTCATGGTCGAAATTTAGTATAAATGTACAAAAATACTATTGAACTGTCCCCCAATTCCCTCGATCCAAACTTCGATACTGAATCGCTTCCGCAATGTGATTTGATTGAATGCGTTGCGAGGCATCTAAGTCAGCGATGGTGCGCGCCACTTTGATGATTCGGTCGTAGGCACGTGCCGAGAGTCCAAGTTTATTCATGGCCATTTTAAGTAAATTCGTTCCGGCCTCATCTAATTGGCAGTTCGCCTCAAATTCCGACTTGGACATCTGAGCATTGCAGTGCATTCCCTCTCGGTTGATAAAGCGTTCTCGTTGCACTTTGCGCGCTTTTTCGACACGCAAACGAATGGACCGGCTTCCTTCACTTGGGACAGTGGAAGAGAGTTCATCAAAACTGACCGGCGTCACTTCCACGTGTAAGTCAATGCGATCTAAAAGTGGTCCAGATATGCGATTCAAGTATTTCTGTACAACTCCGGGACCACACACGCAGGTTTTCTCGGGGTGGTTAAAGAATCCACACGGACACGGATTCATTGCCGCAACGAGCATGAATCCTGCTGGATAATCAATCGAGAAACGTGCACGGGAAATATTGACGATTCGGTCTTCTAAGGGTTGGCGCATGACTTCCAGTACATCTCGTTTATATTCAGGAAGTTCATCTAGAAATAGTACCCCGTTATGCGCCAACGAAATTTCACCGGGTTGCGGATAGGATCCCCCACCGATTAAACCGATGTCCGAGATCGTATGATGTGGTTTTCTAAACGGACGTTGCGTAATGAGTCCGACCGGATTTTTGATCTTACCTGCAACACTGTGAATCTTTGTCGTTTCTAGAGCCTCTTCAATCGTCATTTGCGGCAAAATGGTCGATAAACGTTTGGCTAACATCGATTTACCGGCACCAGGTGGACCGATCAAAATCACATTGTGTGAGCCAGCTGCCGCAATTTCAAAGGCTCGTTTGATGTTCATTTGACCTTTAACATCACGAAAATCGTCATCGAAAACATCCGTCTTTTGTTCGAAAGCGGCCGAGATATCCACGATTGTCGGTTCCAAAGCTGAGTCATCATTCATAAAGTCAATGACTTCGCGGATGTTCTCCACACCATACACTTTTATTTCTTGAACAACAGCCGCTTCTTGGGCGTTAATCTTCGGGACAATGATTCCTTTAAATCCTTCTTTCTTCGCTTGTAGTGCAATCGGTAGAATTCCTTTGGTTGCTTGAACGGAACCATCGAGAGATAATTCACCAATCATCAAATAATCGCTTAAGTGATCCGTTTTCACTTGTTCGCTGACCGCTAAAATTCCGATGGCGATTGGTAAATCGAAAACGGATCCTTCTTTGCGAATATCAGCCGGAGCCATGTTCACCGTGATTTCTTTTCCAGGAAATTTGAGGTCGTTATTCTTGAAGGCGGCTTTGATGCGTTGCTGACTTTCTTTGACGGAATTATCGGGTAATCCGACTAAATAAAAGTTGATACCGATGCCTAAATTGACTTCGATGGTGATGGTCGTGGCGTTGATTCCGAAGACGGTACTTGAGTAGGTTTTGACTAGCATAAATAGTGGTTTTTTAAATTTTCTCCATTTAAGTTAGTCAAATAATTCACATCAAAACAAGTGAAAAATGACAAAAAACGACCGAAAAGAGTAAAAAATCACTCAAAAATGCCAAAAAAATGAATTATTGCTTAATGATTCGTTTTGAGAATTTCCGACCACTTGATTGTTCCGTCACATCAATAAAATAAATTCCTGGACTTAATAGCTCCGTATAAAATTCCATCGCATTCGTTTCAATTTGCTGAGTGGAGATAACAACACCATTGGATTGATATAATTTTACAGTCGCATTCGTTTGTGATCCAAATATTAGGCTAAAGCTCGACGTAAACGGATTCGGTTGAATGGAAACGAGTGCCATCCATTTTGTAAAGATACCTGCTGATTCACACGTGCCAGGAGTGTATGAAACGACTCCTCCGTGATACATCGCTGCACATGAATTGGAATAGGTGATGGAATCACAACCGCAAACAGGCTCATAAATACCTGGACACAGCACATTTAGATCAATTAGAGAGCTATCGATACACGCAAGAAGAACCGTTGTATCTTGTATACATGCACCATTACATTGGTACGAACTTTGGAAAAAGGAGGTCGAATAATCAATTCCATTGGAACCGGTCATGCTACATCCAGAAAGCATTACACACCCAGAGTCGCTTAGCGCCCAACCGAGTGGCATCGCACATAATCCGAAATCGACACCCAGTGGTATGACCACACACGTATCGACAAAGTCTTTTTCCCAAATAAGATTTGGCTTTATTTGAGCTGAAAGTTTTGTCCAAGAAAGCAAACAAAGAAAAAGAAGGGGAAATAGCGTTTTCTTCATGTATTATTTTTGAAGCACTTTGAAAACAGCCGTTTGAACGGCCGCAATTACTTGCTGTACTTGTTCGTCCGTTAAGTTATAATAAACTGGCAAAGAAATCTCCTTCGAATATTTATTCCAAGCTTCTGGATAATCACTCATGTTGTAACCTAAATTTTTGTAGGCTGTCAAGAGAGGTAAAGGTTGAAAATGCACGTTTACAGATACCTCTTGTTCGAAAATCTCTTGGATAATCGCATCGCGTTGTTCTTCACTGACATCGGCAATTCTTAGCTGGTATAGGTGGTAACATGTCTTTTTATCTGAAGTTTCATGTAAAGGCGTTATCGCCCAAGATGTTTGCTGGAACGCAGCATCATACGCTTCGAAAATCACTTTTCTGCGATCGAGGTTTTCATGGTAACGTTCCAATTCGATAAGTCCAATTGCCGCTTGAAGGTCCGTCATGTTGCACTTGAATCCTGGCTCTAGCACATCGTAGCGCCAAGCGCCTTTTTGAGCTTTTGCTAAGGCATCTTTGGATTGTCCATGAAGGATTTTAATGCAAAACTCTTTGTAAATTTCCTCGTGGTCGAATCCGTCCGGCAGTTTGAAGCAAATCGCTCCACCCTCTGCTGTCGTTAAGTTTTTAACGGCATGAAAAGAAAAAACGGTCACATCGGCAATCGACCCGGAAACTTTTCCTTTGTACGTTGCGCCAAAACTATGTGCTGCATCTGCGGCGATTAATATTCTGCTTAGTTTTTCTTGTTTTTCGTTGGATGCTTTAAACGACGAACGATGAGCTTCAACGAGTTGATAAATCGCATCGTAATCACATGGATATCCGGAAATATCTACCGGCATAATCACTTTCGTGCGTTCTGTAATCGCCGCATTGATTTTTTCAATGGAAATATTGAAATCATCTGAACTGATGTCCACCATGACTGGTGTTGCTCCAGTATGCAATACCACATTGGCACTTGCGCAGTACGTATAGACCGGAATAATGACTTCATCTCCCGGTCCAATTCCCCACCAGCGCAATAGAATTTCCATGCCCGCTGTCCATGAATTAACCGCAACAGTGGTTTTACATCCACAGTATTCCGAGATTTTCTTTTCGAATAATTTGGTGCGTGGACCTGTGGTAATCCATCCGCTTAAAAGTGCTGCAGTAACTTCATCTACGACACGTTGGTCGATTCGAGGGGGTGAAAATGGTATCATAGAACAAAGTTACTTTTTAAATTCAAATCTTGGAGCACCTTCTTTCCATGAACAACACATAGATCGAAATGTGTATTTTTGAGCAAAATTGCCAAAATGAAAAATCCAAAAGTTGATTCCTTTATGGACGGTCTTAAAAAATGGGAGCCAGAATTAGCAAAACTGCGTTCCATAGCCTTGGAATGTCAGATGGAGGAGGGATTCAAATGGAAGCATCCGTGTTACATGCATCAAGACAAAAACATCTTTCTCATTCATGGATTTAAAGAATATTGTGCCATCTTGTTCATGAAAGGCGCCTTGTTAAGCGATGGAGAAAAGCTCCTGTACCAACAGACGGACAATGTTCAGTTTGGACGTCAAATTCGTTTTACTAATGTGCAGCAAATCGAGGAGATTGAAGCTATTTTGAAACAGTATATTTTTGAAGCCATCGAAGTCGAAAAAGCCGGTATTAAAGTGGAACTTAAACCACATGATGCTTATGAAGTGGTGGAAGAATTTCAGCAAAAACTAGATTCGGACCAGGAATTAAACCAAGCATTCTACGCGCTCACTCCCGGACGTCAACGTGGGTATTTACTTCATTTTTCCGGTGCCAAACAAGCAGCAACGCGCATCAGTCGAATTGAGCAAGTACGTTCTAGAATACTGAAAGGAAAAGGATTAAACGATTGCATATGTGGACTTTCCAAGCGCATGCCTAATTGCGACGGATCACATAAATTCGCGTAATTAGCGACTCAGTTCTTTTTGTTTTTCACTTGGATTTTTCTTGAGCAAAAGAAAGTCAATCATGCCAAGTAGGTATCCGCAGCCATAGCTGATGTGAATGAGTGGAAAAAGCCAGATAGTATTGAGGAAATCCTTCCATTTGACCAATTTCGCCGTAAAGAATAGTAGTCCGAGCAAGTAGAGTGACAAAGGAATGGCTCCAATCAGTTGTAAGATACAAGGTAAAAGGAGCAACAAAGGAAGTAAAATTAAATACAGCACGAATCCCGGGGGAAACAGTTGACGAATGGTGGTCATGGTTCCATGTTTGCGGTTTACAAATACTTTCCAGTAGCCATATTGAAAGAACTGTTTACGCAGTCCAGAAACCTTTGCACGGACATAGTATTTCAACTCAATGTCGTGAATGTAATAGGTTTTACCACCGGCTTGCGTAACACGAAAATTAAAATCATCATCTTGGTTTCGAATGAGGTCCTCATCAAAAAAACCGATTTTCTCAAAGACTTCGTATGGATACATTGGACTCGTTACCGTATCCGTAAAACCGGATGTTTTTAACGTTCTAAAGTTCCCTAAACCCATTCCAAAAGTAGAGGACATTACTTCTGAGATGAGTTCTCCAGTTTGGTTTATCGCCACGTTTTCAATCCTGCCTCCAACGCACCAAATTTCCTTGTTTTGTTGAAGTGTTTGCAAGCAACGCGCCAGATAAGTTGGACTTAAAATATGTCTTGCGCCAACAATTTGAATGAAATCAGCCTCCGTTTGATAAATACCTAAATTGAATGCAAAGGGCGTGAGTTTCTTAACATTGTCGACAAGTTTTAAATTCAGGAATGCGCTCTCCAGCTCTTTGACAACTTCCCTCGTTCCATCATCGCTCATACCGTCCACGACAAAGACATTTAAAACGGTATCAACGGGAAGTACATTCGCATAAATTGCCTCGATACATTCGTTGATGTACATCACTTCATTTCTGCAAGGGATAACAATGGAAATTCTATTCACTTTGCTCGGGTGTTAGATTTGAATGGACTGAAAGTAAGCAGATCCAAAAGGTAAAGAAAACAATTCCCGTTTGACGTTGCAGCATGGATTCAAACAAACAATTAAACAGTAAGCACGAAACAAGTAAAATTAAAAACCAATTCTGATGGAATAAACCTCGTCGAATAGCGGAAACCATGGTGTAAAGAAAAACAATAAGGCCTAAAATCCCAATTTCTAATCCAATCTGTAAAAATTGATTGTGTGGATTGTACCGTATTTCACGGTTTTCTCCAAGTTTCGCTAGTTCATTCTGACCGATTCGCTTTAACTCTTTACTTAAACATTCATCCACATTTCCTGTTCCGACACCCAAAGGATTATTGGACCAAGCTTTTACGGAAACTGTCCACATAACCAATCTTACTTGATCACCGGATAACCCTTCATTCTTCCCTTCCACAAATTTACTTGGATGAGCAACATAACTTTTCAATGCCTCCATCGAATTCGTTATTTCATCTTTAAATCCAGAAACATGGGTTACGGTAAAAAAAAGCAAAATTGGAAAGACAAGCAATAAGGTTAGTGAAAACCAAGGATTTATTTTCGTGTACACCCATCTTAATATGATCCAAGAAGTCACCAAGAGTAAAAATAAAATCCCTGCCATGGCATAACTCAAGCACATCATGCAGAGCGCAAAAATCAAGTAAATGAATACCCAATTACGTGTGAATCCGTTGAATCTATTCGTGTGTATGAACCAAAAGCCAGCGATCGAGATAGTGGTCATGGCTGCAAAATAGCTAGGGTGATCCAAGCAGATGTTGCTCGAGGTAAAGGAAGTTAAGGCAATTTTAGTTTCCGAATAAATTGAAAGTGCTTTCAGAATTCCTAGTAGGGATGAAGCCATTATTCCAATCGATAAACCGACAATCGGAAATGCTAGATTCACCTTGAATTTAGGGCGAAAACTAAATAAAATTGGAACCAAGATAAAGGACAATTTATATTCTAAATACTTACCTGCGGCATCGGGATTGTTCGTGAAAATACACCCTATTAAATACGCCACATAAAGTAAGGCGAAGGAAAGCAATATGGAATCGACATGAAATTTAACCTGCTTATTTTTTATTCCAAAAATGATACTAGCGAACATGAGCATAAAACCCAGCACAACCATTTTGGGAAGCAAAGCTATTAACAAGGCAATCAGACCAAGTGATAGTTGATAGGAAAGCGCAACCGGTATCTTATTCTTTATTAATTCCATTTGTCACCTTTTTGAATTATTGAATGGTAGATTGATTCAACTTTTTTCACCACGCTTCCTTGATCTAATCCTAACATTTTCAATTGTTCTAATCCATTTGTCCGTTCCATTTGAGACACAATGATGGTTCGAACTTTTTCTGCAATTATAGTTGGTTTTTGTTCGATGATGAAACAATTGTCTACATGAGCGATGGTCGATTTAACATCACCTACATCGGTCGAAATAATTGGTACGCCACATGCCATCGCTTCTTTAATGACCATTGGACTTCCCTCACTATCAGAACATAACAATACAGCCACCGAAGCATTTAAATAAACAGGGATTTTAGCTGGGTCAGTGTCTCCATTTAATGTTAAAAGTTCGACTTGTAAATCCTTCAACAAGTCAACCGTCTCAAGCGCGATATCAAGGCGTTTGACAATCGGATTGTTTGCGTTAAAGAAAAGATAGTTTTTTGAATCACTCAATTTCAACTCGCTTTTACAAACAGATCGATCTAGTTCTTTAAAATGCTCCGTATTCACGCCAGACGGGATGACACTTGATTTTTCTTTTCCAAAAGGTAATTTGGCTTGTAATTGCGCACTAACACAAATGATGTGTTTCGCACGTTGCGCGGCGATTCGGCTTAAACGTTTTCCGAGCTTTTCACGAAACCAATGCACATCTTTTGTATAATTTAAATCGCTTCCATGAAAAGAAACAACAAGGGGAACATTTTTAATAAAAGAAGCAAAAAAAGCGTTGATGGTGCCATAATGTGCATGAATTACATCTGGATTGAATCGCTTTACTAAAGAATTATAGCTCATTAATTGCCGATAAAATCCGATTAAGGAAAAAGAGGTGTTGAAATAAAACACTTCATTGATATGACCTAATCCTGATAAGTCTTCCACTTGTCTTTTTGCAAAAATGAAAGAAGACGGCGCAGGATGAAACGGTATGACATGAAGGATTTTCATTCTGCTATTTTCCATATTTCCCGCTTAAATAATTCATTGCTTTATCGAAACTAATGGAGGCATAAACGATGAACAGCGGAATTAGAATGCTTTCGTAAACGAGTGCTTTAAAGGATTCAGGTCCTGAACGCACCATCATTGCAGCAAATCCCGTAATTCCACACATGGCAATAATAGCAAATAGTTGAAACAAATTGTGCTTTAAATTTGTAGCAAAATAAAATGGAAGAAGTAAAATAATAGATATAAATAAAGGTCCAAGAATCAAACCGAAATAAGAAAAATTCAGGTACCACGCCGTAATGTAATTAATCGTAAATCCTTGTTCAGATTTGAATCCCATTTCTTTCGCATAGAAGGTATATGAATCAATAGGTCGTTTCTTAACAATGGTAGACGGAACGAAGGAATAAAATAAATTCTTAAAACTAAATCCTATTTTAGGCTGCACATTTTTAGATAAAACACCATACATGGAAAAATGACCAGCAAACATTTCATTGCTGAAAATCACATTACTTAAAGTGAGCATAATCTTTGTGAACGTAGAATTGTTTTGATAAACCATGGAAATATGACTATTCGCAAATTTTAATTTTTTGTCATGAAAGATAATATAGTCTGGATGTTGATGTATTTGCTTGATCAAACTATTTTTATTGATGACAATCGTATCTTTTTTTATGTATAAAGTGGTATCTATTAAGGCATTCCTTGCAATGATTCTTTCTGATATTTCCGGTGAATTATGTGAAATAAATGTGCGATCACTAGAAAATAAATAAGCTTTGTTCAAATTTTCTTTACTGGACAGAATACATGTTAAACCTGTTTGATTGGCTATGACCGGCATTAAACTTCGAATTGGATCATTTAACATTAAAATGAATACCCAAACTGAAATGACCGAAAAAAATATTTTTTTCGAATCACGTATTCTTCTAAACGGATAGGACATTAAAATAAAAACGACGATTCCACCGAAAAAAACTTCGTGCCGCGACCCAATCATTACTAGGTATAAATTGCAGATAACAAAAACGATCCAAAAGAAAACTCCTGGTTTTTTTACAGTGATCGCCGAGTCTTTCTGTTTTAAAAATAACCCTACATAAACGTATAAGCTGACAATCATGATCCAACACGCGTACTGATGTATGGTGTAATTATTGATGGCAGCGGAACGAATATTCAGGTAAACAGACTCGTGTAGTAGCAGTGAATATATGATTACGTCTTTAACAATCCACACAGAGATGCACAGAAAAAGAAGTGCAATCGCCACGAATGCAGTTGGTTGAAAATGAATGGATGTATTTACTTTTTCAAATGTTGGGATTTTTTTCACGCGTTGAATCCCAAGGTAAATGAAAAGTTGAAAAAGAATAATGAATATGGCATACATCCATATGGCTTTCAGGTATGTGGCGTCATAATGAACATCAAACATTTTCTCAAGAAGGTAGTAATACTGAAGTCCAATTCTTTTCCCGAAATGAGTTAGTTGATCAAAGCAAAATAACCAACTTCCCGCAAGAGACCAGAAATAGAAAATGGTGGTGAAAATTGGAAAAACAATGTTGCGTTCGATGCTCCAGATTTTAAATTGAATCCAGCAAATTATTATTGACACCAATATAAGAGAAACTAAAATAATCATTTTAAGTTTTTAATGGTATGGTAAGTCTTTACAAAAGTAAGTAATCCTAAAACATTCAAGGCAATCACAAAATAATAGATGTAGGCGCTTAACACAACGTTCTGAGATGAGCCATAAATAATCAGTAAAATATAGATTGCAAGAGCGATTAATAGGTTTGTAGCATTTTTTGCTTTTACATGAATGGCATCTAAAAAACTACGCAAAATAATGTATAGAACATAACCGAAACTACCAAGTAAAATGATTTTGGATATTTCGAAAATTTCACTTCGATGATTATCCCCAAGCAGCAGGTTTAAAATGAATTCATGGAAAAAATAAAAAGTGAGGTAACCGAAAAGTGTTAAAAGTAAACTCGAAAAAACGAAAACGTAAAATCTTTTTTTAATTAAATCAAATCGCTTTTCAGCAAGAAAACCACCTATTTCAGGTAATAGCACCAAACTTAACGGACCAAAAGCAGCACCAACTAAATTTAACAGCGTAATGGAATAGGCTATGTCACCACCGGAAACAACATTTTTTTGTAAAGAAAGTACAATGTACGTTGGAAATGTTAACATGGCTAATAATGCAAAGTCACCTAGGATTCTAGGAAGTCCAAATTTTAACATGAGTTTTGCGTCCTCTAGTAACGATTGATAATCCATAATTATATGCCGTTGCATAAAAATAGTTAAGCCGAAAATCATGCAGCTCGCAAGTAAAAATAGGGCATTAAGCCATAAAAGCAATTGAACATTTTGCGTAAATAGTAATACCGAAATAGGCAAAAAACCAATGTTAATCAATTGAATCAAATTGGAAAAGTAAACTTCTTTTTTGCCTCGAAGATATCCATACAGAATGGCGTGAAATCCATAACCAATTAACAGGAGGCATAATGGCAGGATGTAGGTTTGATATCTTAGGTCTCCAAAAAACAGCATAGAGAAAAAATGACTACCTAATGTCATTCCGATTAAAAACAGGAAACTTACAATGGCCATTAAGATTAAACTTGCTGGCAGAAACGAATCTCTTTTTGGGTAAATGCTCACATATCTTGGAACAGCGACACCCAAGCCAATCATTAGCAATGGTTGTAAAAAAGAGATGTTTCTCCGTGATAACGTATATTCACTAAAAGAAATATCAGACATACGTTCGTTTGCGATTCTAAAAATGACAAAACTCAAAATAAGTATGAAAATTTCAGTCCCAAAGGTGATTACGTAATTTTTATATTTCGCAAAAAAACTCAAAAAATATAGGTTAAGTAAGTATTTGAATACCCTTAAAAAAAGCAAGAATTCACTCCAAAAATAGTAAATAATATCTACTCTGTTGGTTGGAGAAATCATTGCCCCATTTCTATTCGAGTAGAGGAGTTAATCCATTGATTGAATAAACGGCTTATTGACTTTTCTACGCCCGAATTAAATTCAAAAGAATTTTTCATCAAATTAGGTTAAATAAACCTATCTCCATGTGATCTTACTATATTTGCTAAAAAATTATTCAATGAAAAATGTTGCTGTTATTGGTGCTGGTACAATGGGAAATGGTATTGCGCACGTTTTTGCTCAATTTAATCACCAGGTACATTTAATTGACGTTTCACAAACGGCATTAGATAAGGCCATTGCAACCATTGAGAAAAACTTGGACCGTCAAGTGTCCAAAGAAGCAATTACACTAGAAGAGAAAGCAGCGACGTTACAAAACTTAAAAACGTTTACAAGCATTGCTGAGGGAGTAAAGGGAGTAGGGTTAGTTGTTGAGGCAGCGACCGAAAATATTGATTTGAAATTGAAAATCTTTAAAGAATTGGATGAAGTTACTGCTCCTGAGGTAATTTTGGCAACGAATACGTCTTCCATTTCCATAACGAAAATAGCTTCTGTTACGAATCGTGCGGACAAAGTGATTGGAATGCACTTTATGAATCCAGTTCCTGTGATGAAATTGGTTGAAATCATCCGTGGCTATTCAACTTCGGATGAGGTAACAAACACCATTATGGAAACGTCTCGCCAATTAAAGAAGGTTCCTGTTGAAGTAAATGATTATCCAGGATTCGTTGCAAACCGTATTTTGATGCCAATGATCAATGAATCGATTTATACTTTGTTTGAGGGTGTCGCAGGAGTTGAAGAAATTGATACCGTGATGAAATTAGGAATGGCACATCCGATGGGTCCATTGCAATTAGCAGATTTCATTGGATTAGACGTTTGTCTAGCCATCCTAGAAGTACTACACGACGGATTCGGAAACCCGAAATATGCACCTTGTCCATTATTGGTAAACATGGTTATGGCTGGTAAGAAAGGGGTGAAATCTGGTGAAGGATTTTATTCTTGGACACACGGAACGAAAGAACTTGTGGTTGCTCCGAATTTCAAAAAATAAGCTCCGCTTTTAATTTTTCTAGAACTACCTGATCGATTGGAAAGGTCAGGTCATTTACTTGTAAATCAGACAAGGAAATCCATCGTTGTTTTTCTGTTTCTTCGGTAAATGGAATGGAGTAGGAGCCAATACCTAATTTTTCTGTCGATTGGACACGCACTTTGTAATAAAAAACAACGAGCGAATGTTCGGTATCGAAGGCGGATACTTGATGGAAATCATTGACATAAAAAAAAGAGGAGTCGAGCATTTCTGCGTCAAGCTCCTCTTGTAATTCTCTTCGTAAGGCATCTACGATTCCCTCGTTTTTTTCGATTCCTCCTCCAGGGAATTTGGTGAAGAAATGTCCAAAGCGACATTCATCGGAAACGAGAATGCGATTCGATTCATCGATAATCAAAGCGTAAACACGAAGATTAAATCGATGCGCCAAGTTTATTTTAAGAATTTAAAATTCTTACCAATGTAAACGGCTGAATCTCCTAATTCTTCTTCGATACGCAGTAATTGGTTGTATTTGGACATACGGTCACTGCGTGAAGCGGAACCCGTTTTAATTTGTCCAGTATTTAATGCCACGGCTAAATCAGCAATGGTATTGTCTTCTGTTTCTCCACTTCGGTGACTCATCACAGAGGTATAGCCATTTCTTGTAGCCATTTGCACAGCTTCTATGGTTTCTGTTAAGGTTCCGATTTGATTGACTTTTACTAAAATCGAATTGGCAATGCCTTCTTCGATTCCGCGGGACAAACGTTGTGTGTTGGTAACGAATAAATCATCCCCAACTAATTGTATTTTGTGTCCAAGTTTTTCTGTGGCTAGTTTCCATCCTGCCCAATCGTCCTCTGCTAATCCATCTTCAATCGAAATGATTGGGTATTTTTCACACCAATTTACCCAATATTCAACCATTTGTTCGGAAGTCATATCCACGCCAGTTGATTCGAAGTGGTATAATCCTTTTTCTTCATTATAAAACTCAGAAGCCGCGGCATCCAATGCAATATGCATATCTACTCCCGGTGTAAATCCAGCTTTTTCGATGGCTTCGATTACCACTTGAATCGCTTCTTCATTGGATCCTAAGCTTGGTGCAAATCCACCTTCATCACCTACGTTTGTAGACATTCCTTTTTCTTTCAATACACTTTTTAGGTGATGGAACACTTCTGTTCCCCAACGCAATCCTTCAGAGAATGAAGATGCACCAAAGGGCATCACCATAAATTCCTGAATATCGATTAAATTATCTGCGTGCGAACCACCATTTAAGATGTTCATCATGGGAACGGGCATTGTTACTGCTCCGACTCCACCAATGTATTGATACAAGCTAAGACCTGCCTCTTGTGCTGCTGCACGAGCGATGGCCAATGATGTACCAAGAATAGCGTTTGCACCCAACTTAGATTTATTTGGAGTTCCGTCTAAATCAAGCATGATGCGATCCAATCTTTTTTGATCAAAAACATCTTCACCTTGAAGGGCTTCGTTTATGATTGTATTGACATTTTCGACAGCTTTCAAAACACCTTTCCCCATGTACATGGATTTGTCTCCGTCGCGTAATTCCACTGCTTCGTGAATACCCGTAGATGCACCAGATGGAACTGCTGCTCGTCCAAGAATTCCATTACTCGTAAATACATCCACTTCAATGGTTGGATTTCCTCTGGAATCAAGAATTTGTCTAGCGAAAATGTCAGTAATATAGCTCATGTTATGATTTGTATGTATTCATGTTGTCAATAAATTGATCAAATAGGTAGCGAGAATCGTGTGGACCTGCCGATGCTTCTGGATGGTATTGAACAGAGAACACGGGTTTCCCAACTAATTCAATTCCTGCAATTGTATGGTCATTCAGATGTACGTGTGTCACCTGCACCTTGTCCTGTGCTTCGATGCTTTCTTTGGAGATCACAAAACCGTGATTTTGACTAGTAATTTCTCCTTTACCTGTTTTCAGGTTTTTGATCGGATGATTAATTCCACGGTGTCCGTTGAACATTTTTTCTGTTTGTAAGCCTTGACTAAGCCCTAAAATCTGATGTCCGAGGCAAATACCAAATACTGGTTTCCCAGAGTCTGCTAGTTCTTTCACCAAGGAAATGGAATTTTCCATTACGGAAGGATCACCAGGTCCGTTGGACAACATGTATCCATCAGGTTTGAAAGCATCCATTTCTTCTTTCGTTGAATTCAGAGGAAATACTTTCACGTGACAACCTCTATCTACGAGGCAACGCACGATATTTTTCTTCACACCGAAGTCAATCAATGATACGCGGTGTGTAGGATTTTCAGGCTTTACTTCAAACGCTTCTTTGGTTGTCACGCTGGATGATAACTCTAGGCCTTCCATGGACGGGATTTCAGATAGCTTTTGTTGTAGTATAGAAATATCAGTCTCTTCAGATGAAATGATGGCGTTCATGGCACCTTTATTTCGAATGTGGCGAACAAGAGAACGTGTATCGATATCAGAGATACCAACCGTGCCATTTCTTTCCATTAATTCTTGGAGTGATTCATTGGCGGATGATCTTGAATAACCATTGGAGAACTTTTTCGTAACAAGTCCAGCAATTTTTATTGAGTCAGATTCTATTTCATTTTCATGAACACCATAATTTCCGATGTGAGCGGTCGTCATAATTAAAAGCTGACCAACATAAGATGGGTCTGTAAAGACTTCCTGATAACCGGTCATTCCAGTGTTAAAAGCGATTTCACCGCCTGTAGTTCCTATTTTCCCGATGGCAATTCCTTCGAACATTGTTCCATCTTCTAGGAGTAAAATTGCAGGTTGATTTTGTAGCATGAATAAATTTTATCCAAAATTAGAAACTCTAGACCAAATGAGGGTATTATAAACAAAAAAAGGCGGATAAAATCCGCCTTTTTTTATTAACAATGTGTCAATTTATGCTTTTTCTTCGCTGTTTTCTGATTCTTCAGCTGTTGGAGCTTCTTCCGTTGTTGCTTCTGGAGCAGTCTCTTCTGTTGTTTCTTCAACAACTTCCTCAACCACTACCTCTTCAACTGGAGCTTCTTCCGTTGTTGCTTTTGGAGCAGTCTCTTCTGTTGTTTCTTCAACAACTTCCTCAACCACTACCTCTTCAACTGGAGCTTCTTCCGTTGTTGCTTCTGGAGCAGTCTCTTCTGTTGTTTCCTCAACAACTGCCTCAACCGCAACCTCTTCAACTGGAGCTTCTTCTACAACCGCTTCTGGAGCAGTCTCTTCTGTTGTTTCTTCAACAACTGCCTCAACCACAACCTCTTCAACTGGAGCTTCTTCTGTAACGATTTCTTCCGCAACATTCTCCACAACAACTGCATCTTCAACAACTGTTTCAGTAGATTCTGTAGCTTCTACAGTTTCGTTCTCTTCTTTTTTCGCACCACCACGTCGTGAACGACGAGTTGTTTTCTTAGCGTTATCGTTGTTGTACAATTCATTGTAGTCAACTAATTCGATCATACACATTTCCGCGTTATCACCTAAACGGTAACCAGTACGAATAATACGCGTATATCCACCCGCACGATTTGCAATTTTCGGTGCTACTTCACGGAATAATTCAGTTACCATTTCTTTATTTTGAAGGTAAGAGAATACCACACGACGTGAGTGAGTAGAATCTGTTTTTGCTTTCGTTAAGATCGGTTCAACAAAAACGCGTAACGTTTTTGCTTTCGCGATTGTAGTTGAAATACGCTTGTGTTCGATTAATGAACAAGCCATATTTTGAAGCATTGCTTTGCGGTGGCTTGTTTTTCTTCCTAAGTGATTTATTTTATTTCCGTGTCTCATGACTAAAATTTCTAATCTTTGTCTAATTTATATTTCGCAACGTTCATACCGAAAGTTAATCCTTTGCTATCCACTAAGTCTTCTAATTCAGTTAACGACTTCTTACCGAAGTTTCTGAATTTCAACAAGTCTGATTTCGCATAAGAAACTAGGTCACCTAACGTCTCAACATCTGCAGCTTTCAAACAATTCAAGGCGCGTACGGATAAATCCATATCTACCAATTTTGTTTTCAATAACTGACGCATGTGAAGTGAAGTTTCATCAAATTCTTCTGATTCAGCTTTAATTTCACTATCTAATGTAATGCGCTCATCAGAGAACAACATAAAGTGGTGAATTAAAATTTTCGCAGCTTCTTTCAATGCTTCTTTCGGATGAATAGATCCATCGGTTTTAATGTTGAAAACCAATTTTTCATAATCTGTTTTTTGCTCTACACGATAATTTTCAATTGTATACTGAACATTAACGATTGGTGTAAAGATGGAGTCAATCGAGATTGTACCAAAAGAAGCGTTAGCTGTTTTGTTTTCTTCTGCAGGAACGTATCCACGTCCTTTAATGATTGTTAATTCCATTTCAATCTTTACAGATGATTCCATGTTACAAATCACTAAATCTGGATTTAGTACTTGGAATGCACTTGTAAATTTACCGATGTCACCAGCGGTTAATTGATTTTGTCCACCAATTGAAACAATTACAGTTTCTGAATCGGTTCCTTCTATTTGACGTTTGAAACGAACTTGCTTCAAGTTCAAAACGATTTCAGTAATATCCTCAACTACACCTTTCAACGTAGAAAATTCGTGGTCTGCACCTTGAATTTTAACAGAAGAAATAGCAAATCCTTCTAATGAAGAAAGTAATATTCTTCTTAAGGAGTTACCTACAGTGATTCCGTATCCAGGTTCAAGTGGACGGAATTCGAACTCTCCGTTGAATTCATCGGAGTTGAGCATGATAACCTTATCTGGTTTTTGAAAATCCAATATTGCCATTTTCTATCGCTTAGGTTTATTTAGAGTATAATTCGACGATCAACTGCTCTTTAATGTTCTCAGGGATCATTTCACGAGCCGGTAGACTAAGAACTTTTCCAGCCATTGAGGAATTATCCCAATCCAACCAATCGTATTTTTTGTTACTTGAAGTTAATGAATCGTTGATTGCCTCTAGTGATTTAGATTTCTCTCTCACACTAACAACGTCTCCTGGACGAACTGTGTAAGAAGGAATATTAACAACTTCTCCGTTAACTGTGATGTGTTTGTGTGAAACCAACTGACGTGCTCCACGACGAGTAGGGGAGATTCCAAAACGATACACCATGTTGTCTAAACGTGCTTCACATAATTGAAGTAAGTTTTCACCGGTAATTCCTTTCATGCGAGACGCTTTGTCGAACATGTTCGCGAATTGACGCTCTAGGATACCGTAAGTGTATTTCGCTTTTTGTTTTTCACCTAACTGAATTGCGTATTCAGATTGTTTGCCACCTCTTCTTTTAGATGGACCGTGTTGTCCTGGACCGTAATTTCTTCTGTCCAATGATTTGTCTGGGCCAAAAATTGGATCGCGAAAACGACGCGCAATTTTGGATTTAGGACCTGTGTATCTTGCCATTTCTGTTGTGTTTAGACGGGAATCATGAATTAAGGCATTCCTTCGATGATTTTCTTCCCGCGTTGGTTAATAATTCTATTATACTCTTCTTCTTTTCGGAGGTCTACAACCGTTGTGAGGAAGTGGAGTAACGTCAACGATTTCTGTTACTTCAATACCTGAGTTATGGATGGCGCGGATAGCTGACTCACGTCCTGCTCCTGGGCCTTTCACATAAACTTTCACTCTACGTAGCCCGAAGTCGTGTGCTTCTTTAGATGCATCCTCACCTGCGATTTGCGCAGCGTATGGAGTGTTCTTTTTAGAACCTTTGAATCCCATTTTACCAGCAGATGACCAAGAGATCACTTGTCCAGCGTTGTTCGTCAAAGAGATGATTACATTGTTGAAGCTCGCTTGGATATGCGCTTCACCTGCAGCATCAACTTTAACGTTCTTCTTCTTTTTTTGATTCGTTTTTGCCATGATACCTATTTATTATTTAGTTGCTTTTTTCTTGTTTGCAACTGTCTTTCTCTTACCTTTTCTCGTTCTAGAGTTGTTTTTCGTACGTTGACCACGTAATGGTAAACCAGCTCTGTGACGAATACCGCGTGTACAACCGATATCCATAAGGCGCTTAATGTTTAATTGAACCTCCGAACGTAATTGTCCTTCCGTTTTAATTTCATTAATCGCATTTCTAATAGCAGAAAGTTGATCATCGTTCCAATCTTGAACTTTGATGTTCTCATCGATACTATTGTCCTGAAGGATTTTATGGGAAGTACTTCTACCAATTCCGTAGATGTACGTTAGTCCAATCACTCCTCTTTTGTTTTTTGGTAAATCTATACCTGCAATACGTGCCATATTCTACTAATTAACCTTGACGTTGTTTTAATTTCGGATTCTTTTTGTTAATTACGTAAACTCTACCCTTACGTTTAACAATCTTGCAATCTGCAGTTCTCTTTTTTACTGATGCTCTGACTTTCATTTCTTGAATTTATTATTTGTATCTAAATGATATTCTTCCTTTTGATAAATCATACGGAGACATTTCTACTTTCACGCGATCTCCAGGTAGAATTTTAATGTAAAACATTCTCATTTTCCCAGAAATGTGTGCCGTAATAACGTGCCCATTTTCTAACTCAACTCTAAACATTGCATTGGGCAACGCTTCTAGAATTGTTCCATCTTGTTCTATTGATGATTGTTTAGCCATAATATTACATTCCGGATAATTCGTTTGCACCTCTACGACCTCTAACTCTTGTTCCGTCCATAAGGGTATCCATATTTCTATTTAATTGGTATGTTTCAATTTGTTGCAATGTATCTAATACCACCCCAACCATAATAAGAATAGAAGTTCCTCCGAAGAACATGGCAAAACCATCGTTCACACCAGCAAGTTTAGCAACAGCTGGCAGAACTGCGATTAACGCCAGGAAAAGAGAACCTGGGAACGTAATGCGAGATACAACCGTATCAATATGTTCAGCAGTTTCTTCACCCGGACGTACACCTGGTACAAATCCACCACTTTTTTTCAAGTCGTCTGCAATTTTACTTGGGTTAATCATAATTGCCGTATAGAAATACGTGAATACAACGATTAAGGTGCAAAGCAATAGGTTGTAACTAAACCCATAAGGATCACCTAGTGTTTGTTGTAGGAATCCACCTTCACCTTTACCACCTGTTGCACTCGAATAGACCATCATAGGAATGGTCATGATTGCTTGAGCGAAAATGATTGGCATCACACCACTTGCATTTACTTTAATTGGTAGGTAGTTTCTAGCACCGTTCATGTCTTCCGCAGCACGTGCACCAGCTATTCGTTTAGCTGTATTAAGTGGAATGCGACGAACACCTTGAACAATCAGAATCGTTACAAGAATAATTAACATAAAGAATACTACTTCCAAGACCAAACGAATCAGGTTTCCAGCTTCCACAGACTTACCAAATTCAGCGAAGAAGGCTCCTGGTAATCTAGAAAGGATACCAACAGTAATTAACAACGATACTCCGTTACCAATTCCTTTTTCTGTTATTCTCTCACCTAACCAAACGGCAAACATCGACCCTGCGATTAGAATAAGTATAGTTTGAGTCCACCAAAACGTAGATGCATCTGCAGGCATTGCTTGCTTCTGATCAACATACAAAGATAAATAACTAGGTGCTTGTAGAGCACAGATGACTATCGTAAGAATTCTTGTGTAGTTATTGATTTGCTTTCTTCCAGATTCTCCTTCATTTTGCATCTTCTGAACAGCTGGAACAGCCATACCTAATAATTGCATGATGATGGATGCACTGATGTAAGGCATGATTCCCAAAGCCATGATAGAGGCATGAGTAAATCCACCACCAGAGAACACTGACAACAATGTTTCCAACAAGTTTTGGTCGCTACTTTTAGTCGATAACGCCTCGTAGTTGACACCAGGAATGATGACAAATGACCCGATTCTGTAAGCAAGTATCAGTCCTAAGGTTAAGATAATACGCTTGCGTAGTTCCTCTACCTTCCAAATGTTTTGAATATTTTGTATAAATCGTTTCATTTAAGAGCGTGCAAAGATAGTTAGATTTTGTTACATGTACCACCTTGGGCTTCAATTGCTGCAACTGCAGTTGTTGAAAAGCCATTAGCGGAGATGCTTACTTTCGATTTTAACTCACCTCTTCCAAGAACTTTAACAAGTTCATTGTTAGATAGTAGACCATTAGCTTTTAATACTTCTGGAGTAATTTCAAGGATTCCTTTTACAGTTGCTAAATTCTCGATAATATCCAAATTAATTGCTTTGTACTCTACGCGGTTAATGTTTTTGAAACCGAATTTAGGAACACGACGTTGCAAAGGCATTTGTCCACCTTCAAAACCAATTTTAGTTTTGTAACCTGAACGCGACTTTGCTCCTTTGTGTCCACGTGTTGCCGTTCCACCATGACCAGATCCCTGTCCACGAGCGATACGTTTTACTTTTTTTACTGAACCTGAAGCAGGTGTTAGTTTATGTAATTCCATTTTTCTTCGTCTGAATATTAATCCACTACTTGAATAAGGTGTTTCACCTTGTTCACCATTCCCATAATTTGAGGAGTTGCCTCTTTTTCCACAACTTGGTTCAAGCGGCGAAATCCTAGAGCTTTAATCGTTGCTTTTTGATCAGCTGGACGTTTAATTGCACTTCTTACTTGTTTTATTTTAATCGTGTCCATTTCCTAAAGATTAACCGTTGAATACTTTGTCTAGTGAAATTCCTCTTTGACGAGCAACCGCAACTGCATCACGCATGTTAGCTAATGCATCTATAGTTGCTTTCACAACATTGTGCGGGTTAGAAGAACCTTGTGACTTTGCTAGTACGTTATGAATACCAACACTTTCCAATACTGCGCGCATCGCACCACCGGCGATAACTCCTGTACCTTCTGTTGCAGGTTTCAAAAACACTTGTGCACCACCAAATTTACCTTTTTGAGCGTGAGGAACAGTACCTCTAAGGATTGGAACTTTGATTAAGTTCTTTTTCGCGTCATCGATTCCTTTCGTAATCGCTTCAGTAACCTCTTTTGCTTTTCCAAGACCATGACCAACAACACCGTGTTCATCACCAACAACTACGATTGCTGAAAAACTGAATGTACGTCCACCTTTAGTAACTTTCGTTACACGGTTTACAGATACCAGTTTATCTTTCAACTCGATGTCTGCTGATTTTACTCTATTTACTGTTTGAGTTGCCATTTCTTATTAAAATTTAAGTCCTCCTTCTCTAGCTGAATCAGCTAAAGATTTAATTCTACCATGGTACAAGTAACCATTACGGTCAAAAACTACCTTTTCAATTCCCGCTTGCGCAGCTACTTCAGCAATTTTCTTTCCAACAATTGAAGCTTGGTTAACTTTGTTTGTTTTTTGAGCATCTTCCATTTTCAAAGAACCTGCTGAAGCCAAAGTTTTACCAGAAATATCATCCACTAATTGAGCGTAAATTTGCTTATTGCTTCTGAAAACTGTTAATCTTGGAATCGCTGTTGTTCCGAAAACTTTCTTGCGAATTCTTCGCTTAATTTTAGCTCTTCTTAATACTTTATTTAGTGCCATAATCTACCTATTATTTTTTACCTGCTGACTTACCAGCTTTTCTACGAATTTCTTCACCAACGAAGCGAATACCTTTTCCTTTGTATGGTTCAGGTTTTCTAAACGAGCGAATTTTTGCTGCAACCTGACCCAACAATTGTTTGTCAAATGATTCAAGTGAAACAACTGGAGCCTTTCCTTTTTCAGTAGTTGTAGTAACTTTCACTTCACTTGGAATTTCCAAAATGATTGCGTGAGAGAAACCTAGAGCTAGCTCTAGTAGTTGACCTGTTGCAGTGGCGCGGTATCCAACTCCAATGATTTCCATTTCTTTTTTCCATCCCTCAGAAACCCCTGCGATCATGTTGAAAACCAATGCACGATAAAGTCCGTGTTTTGATCGATCGTGTGGAGCATCAGATTGACGAGAGAATGTAATTACATTTTCTTCGATGGTAACACCAACACAAGTATCAATAGCTTGTGATAATTCACCTTTTTTCCCCTTAACCGTAATAACTGCATCCTTAAAAGTGACTTCAACGCCACTTGGGATAGTTACCGGTGCTTTTCCAATTCTTGACATTTCTTAACTTTTTAATAAACGTAACAAAGGACTTCTCCACCTACATTCAATTTACGTGCTTCTTTGTCTGTAATTACTCCTTTCGAAGTGGAGACAATAGCAATACCTAAACCGTTTAATACTCTTGGCATTTCAACTGATCCGCTATACTTACGTAATCCTGGACGAGAAGCTCGTTGTAATTTAGTGATGGCAGGAACACGAGTAGATTGATTGTATTTCAATGCAATTTTAATCGTTCCTTGCTTGTCATCATCTTCAAATTTGTAGTTGAGGATATAACCTTGGTCAAACAAAATTTGCGACATTGCGCGTTTAATGTTTGATCCAGGAATTTCCACCATTTTCAAACCTGCAGCACTCGCATTACGGATGCGTGTGAGAAAATCTGCTATCGGATCTGTATTCATTTCTTCTGTGTTTTTTCTTTAATTACCAACTTCCCTTTTTAACTCCTGGGATTTTTCCGGCCAAAGCCATTTCTCTAAAAGTTACCCTTGAGATACCGAATTGACGCATGTACCCTCTTGGACGACCAGTTAATCCACAACGATTGTGCATTCTGATTTTTGAAGAGTTTGCAGGTAATTTTTGCAATTGCATCATTGCATCCCATTTAGCCGATTGAATTTCTTCAGACGAGTCTGTAGATTTCAACACTTTTGTTAATTCAGCACGTTTCTTTTCGTATCGAGCAACTAACCTTTCTCTTTTGCGCTCACGCGCTTTCATTGATTCCTTTGCCATTTCTTCTTATTTTTTAATAAATGGAAATCCAAATGCATCTAACAATGCTTTCGCTTCTTCATCACTAGCTGCGGATGTAACAAAAGTGATGTCCATACCTAAAATACGGTTTACTTTGTCAATATCAATCTCAGGAAAAATGATGTGCTCTTTCACTCCTAAGTTGAAGTTACCACGTCCATCAAATCCTTTTGGATTAATACCACGGAAGTCACGAGTTCTTGGTAAAGCTACAGAAAGAAGACGATCTAAAAAGTCATACATTCTGTCTCCGCGCAAGGTAACTTTCGTACCAATTGGCATTCCTTTACGTAACTTGAAGTTGGAGATATCCTTTTTAGACAAGGTAGTAATGGCCTTTTGTCCAGCGATTCGAGATAAATCGGCAGCAGCGCTATCGATTAATTTCTTGTCAGCTACCGCATCACCCATTCCTTGGCTTAAAACGATTTTCTCTAATTTAGGAACACTCATAACGGATTTGTATCCGAAACGTTCCTGAAGCGTTTGCATAATCTCGCCTCTATACTTTTCTTTTAATCTTGGTGTGTAACTCATTATTTAATCACCTCCCCTGATTTCTTTGAATAACGAACTAATTTTCCTTTCTCGTCTTTACGACCGATGCGTGTAGCAATTCCTCCTACAACTACCATAAGGTTTGAGATGTGAAGTGTTCCTTCTTTCTCTTCAATACCACCTTGTGGGTTAGCTGCACTTGGTTTGTTGTGCTTTTTAATCATGTTTACACCTGATACAGTAGCACGCATTTTCTCGCGATCGATGGAAGAGATTTTCCCTTCTTGACCTTTGGACTCACCTGAAATCACTTTCACGGTGTCCCCAACTTTAATGTGTAGTTTCTTCTGCATTTTTCAATAATTATAACACCTCAGGTGCTAATGAAACAATTTTCATGTAGTTATTTTCTCTTAGTTCGCGAGCAACTGGTCCGAAAATACGTGTACCTCTCATTTCACCACCTTGGTTTAAGATCACACATGCGTTATCATCGAAACGGATGTAAGATCCGTCAGCACGACGAATTTCTTTTTTAGTGCGAACAACTACTGCTTTCGCCACGGAACCTTTTTTCACTGCTCCATTTGGCATAGCGCTTTTTACAGTAACTACGATTTTGTCACCTACTGAAGCATAACGTCTTCTTGTTCCGCCTAGAACTCGGATGCAAAGTACTTCTTTGGCTCCCGAATTGTCAGCAACTGATAGTCTGGATTCTGTTTGTATCATCTCTCCGGTTATTTAGCTCTTTCAACAATTTCTACTAATCTCCAGTTCTTTGATTTACTCAAAGGACGTGTTTCCATGATTTTAACAAGGTCACCAATGTGGCAATCATTTGTTTCATCATGTGCAACGAATTTAGTGGTCATTTTCACGAATTTCCCGTACTTCGGGTGCTTCACTTTACGCTCCACAGCAACTACGATAGATTTCTCCATTTTGTTACTCGTAACGACACCAATTCTTTCTTTTCTTAAATTTCGATTTTCTTCCATGTTCATTTTTTTAGTTCAAGCCTAAGCTTGATTTGAACGTTTTGTTAATTCTGTACTCAATCTTGCAACCGTTTTGCGCATTGCTGTAATGCGTAATGGATTTTCAATTGGCGCCATTCGGTGAGTTAATTTCAAATTTGACAATTGTCCTTTGACCTCAACTAGACGATTTTTTAAATCCTCAATCGATAGTTTATTGATTTCTTCTTGTTTCATGTTTCAATCTTAAATTGGTAAAACATAATCGTTACGAACAATGAATTTACACTTCACAGGTAACTTCTGTGCAGCTAAACGCATAGCTTCTTTGGCGATTTCGTAAGGTACTCCGTCTGCTTCAAACATGATGCAACCCGGTTTAATCACTGCAACCCAATGACTAGGAGCTCCCTTACCTTTACCCATACGTACTTCAGCTGGCTTAGAGGTCACCGGCTTGTCTGGGAATATTCGGATCCAAACTTTTCCTTCACGCTTCATGTATCGTGTAACGGCGATACGGGAAGCTTCAATTTGACGTGAAGTAATCCATCCTGGTTCCAAAGCCTTTAATCCGAAAGAACCAAACGCAATTGTCGAACCTCTGTGCGCCAATCCACGATTTCTTCCTTTCTGTACTCTTCTAAATTTTGTTCTCTTAGGCTGTAACATTTCCTGTTAATTTAACTGTCTCTAATTACTTTTTCTTTCTCTTGAACGATGCAGGTTTGCGATCGCCACCATTGTTGTTGTTTCCACCACCAGTTGCTACACCGATATTAGGAGTTAAGTCACGCTTACCATAAACTTCACCACGGCAAATCCAAACTTTGATACCCAAACGACCATAAGTCGTATGTGCTTCAGCTAATGCATAGTCGATATCAGCTCTAAATGTATGAAGAGGTGTTCTACCGTCTTTGTACATTTCAGAACGTGCCATCTCCGCACCATTCAAACGTCCAGAAATCTTGATTTTAATTCCTTCAGCACCCATTCTCATTGTTCCTGCGATTGCCATTTTAATAGCGCGACGGAAAGAGATACGTGCTTCAAGTTGACGAGCAACTCCATCAGCTACCAATCGAGCGTCCAATTCAGGACGTTTCACTTCGAAGATATTGATTTGAATTTCTTTTTTCGTCAATTTTTTCAACTCTTCTTTTAGTTTGTCAACCTCTTGACCACCTTTTCCAATGATTACTCCTGGACGAGCGGTGTTGATGGTAACAGTTACTAACTTCAAGGTGCGTTCGATGATGATTTTAGCAATGCTTGCTTTCGCCAATCGTGCGCTCAAATATTTACGGATTTGGTCATCTTCTACAATTTTATCTTTGTAGTCCTTTCCTCCATACCAATTTGACTCCCATCCAGTGATGTAACCTAGTCTATTTCCAATTGGATTTGTCTTTTGTCCCATTTCTTAAACTTATTTAGTACCGTCAACTACGATCGTAACGTGGTTCGATCTTTTTCTAATTCTGTGTGCTCTACCTTGCGGTGCTGGTTGAATTCTTTTCAACATAGTACCACCACCAACTTCAACTCGACTAACAACTAACTTTTCTTGACTAATGTCAGAACCTTCGTTTTTTGTTTCCCAGTTAGCAATTGCTGAACGCAATAACTTACCTAGACTTGTCGAAGCAACTTTACCATTGAATTGTAAAATGTTCAATGCTTTATTCACTTCAACTCCGCGAATTAAATCAGCAACTAATCTCATCTTACGAGGAGATATTCCCGAATTATTCAAATGCGCAATCGCAATTGACTTCTTGTTTTCTTTAAGCTGTTCAGCTCTTAAGCGTTTTCTGGCTCCCATGACTGCTTTAAATCTTAACGTTTCTTATCTTTTTTATTACCTCCATGCCCACGGAAATTACGTGTGGGGGAGAACTCTCCTAATTTGTGACCAACCATGTTCTCAGTTGCAAATACCGGAATAAATTTATTTCCGTTATGAACTGCGAATGTTAATCCAACAAATTCAGGTGTAATTGTAGACGCTCGAGACCAAGTTTTAATTACAGCCTTGCTGCTAGCAGCTTGAGCATCGTCAACTCTTTTCATTAATTTATAATGAACGAATGGCGGTTTCTTTAATGAACGACTCATATCCTATTTTTTTCTTCTTTCTACAATAAACTTATCAGAATACTTGCTTTTGGATCTTGTTTTGAATCCTTTTGCAGGCATACCATTTCTCGATCTTGGGTGTCCTCCAGAATTTCTTCCTTCACCACCACCCATCGGGTGATCAACAGGGTTCATAACCACACCACGAACACGTGGACGACGGCCTAACCATCTTGAGCGACCAGCTTTTCCAGATACGACTAAGTTGTGTTCAGAGTTAGACACTGAACCAATTGTAGCTAGACAAGTAGTTAATATCATTCGAGTTTCACCTGATGGCATTTTGATGATTGCATACTTACCATCACGTGCATTTAATTGTGCATACGTTCCAGCTCCTCTTGCAATTACCCCACCAGCTCCTGGTTTCAATTCGATGTTGTGAATCACTGTTCCTAGTGGAACATCTGATAAGTACATCGCATGTCCAACATTTGGAGTTGCATTTTTACCGGATAAAATCTGATCTCCTACTTTCATTCCAGTTGGAGCGATGATGTATCGTTTCTCTCCATCTGCATAAAACAAAAGTGCAATATTTGCCGTTCTGTTTGGATCGTATTCAATCGTTTTAACCGTTGCAGGGATATCAAATTTGTTACGTTTGAAATCGATGATACGATATTTTTGTTTATGACCGCCACCTAAGTAGCGCATTGTCATGCGACCGTCGTTATTACGACCACCGCTTTTCTTCATACTTGAAACCAAGCTTTTTTCAGGTGAAGATGCTGTAATTTCAGCGAACTCCATAGCCACTTTGTGACGTTGACCTGGCGTTGTTGGTTTGAATTTTTTAAGACTCATGGTTGAACATTAATAATTGTTAAATAAATCAATGGTTTCACCATCTGCTACGGTTACGACAGCCTTTTTCCATTGTTTACTTTTTTGTTCAACAATGCCTTTATTTGTGTACTTCACAGAGGATTTACCACCACCATAATTTAATGTATGAACATCTGTGACATGTACTCCATACACCTTCTCGATGGCGTTTTTAATCTCAATTTTATTAGCCGTACGAGTCACCTCAAAAGTAAAACGATTCATTCGCTCGCTTTGTAAAGTTGCTTTCTCCGTAATGATCGGCTTTCTAATAATTGTATGCATAACGTTTAGTTAAGAATAGTTTGAATTTTATCTAATGAGCTTGAAGCCAAGACAACTTTTCCTGCATTCAACACATCGAATGTATTAAACGAGTCTGCTGTTACGACTTTCACTCTTCCAAGGTTACGTGCCGCTAAGTAAACGTTGTCGGTTTTTTCACCTAGAATCAACAATACTTTTTGGTTTTCCAAGTTCAATGAAGTTAATAACGCTTTGAAGTCTTTTGTTTTTGCATTCAAATTCAAATCTTCAATAATCATTAATCCATCATTCTTCGCTTTGAACGAGAAAGCTGATTTACGTGCAAGACGTTTCAATTTCACGTTTAATTTGAAGTGGTAGTTTCTTGGGCGTGGTCCGAAAATACGTCCACCCCCAACACGAGTACCTGATTTAGCACTACCCGCACGTGCACCACCTGTACCTTTTTGTTTTTTCAACTTTCTAGTTGATCCAGCAATTTCGGCACGTTCTTTCGATTTGTGCGTTCCTTGACGACGGTTCGCCAAGTGTTGTTTTACATCCAAGTAAATGGCGTGGTTGTTTGGTTCGATTCCAAAAACCTCCTCTGAAAGTGTTACTGACTTCGCAGTAGCTACTCCTTTTGAATCGTATATTTTCAGTTTCATTACTTGTTAATTGTTACAGTTGAACCTTTTGCACCTGGAATCGACCCTTTAATGATCACTAAATTCTTTTCTGCAATTACCTTTAACACTTGAAGGTTTGATGCCAATCTTCTTTTGTTACCCATTTGTCCAGCCATTCGCATACCTTTAAATACACGAGCTGGATAGGAACAAGCTCCGATTGAACCTGGTGCACGAAGTCTGTTATGCTGACCGTGGGTCGCTTGACCAACACCACCAAAACCATGCCTTCTAACTACCCCTTGGAATCCTTTTCCTTTTGAGGTTCCAATAACATCAACAAATTCTCCTTCTTCGAAAATGTCGACTAAAACAGTATCTCCTAAGTTTGCTTGATCGAATCCTTTGAATTCAACCAACTTCGCTTTTGGAGAAGTGTTCGCTTTTTTGAAATGGCCTTTCAATGCATTCGGAGTATTCTTTTCTTTTTTCTCTCCGAAGCCTAACTGAACTGCTTCGTAACCATCTCTGTCTTGTGTTTTTATTTGGGTCACAACACAAGGACCAGCTTCAATAACCGTGCATGGTAAAGATTTACCCTCGGCACTATAGATGCTAGTCATCCCGATTTTACGTCCAATAATTCCTGGCATATACTAGTTGTTAAAAATTACACTTTAATTTCTACGTCAACTCCACTTGGAAGCTCCAATTTCATCAACGCATCTACTGTTTTTGATGAACTACTATAAATGTCCATCAATCTTTTGTACGCACACAACTCAAATTGCTCACGCGCTTTTTTGTTAACGTGTGGTGAACGCAATACAGTGTATATTCTCTTGTGTGTAGGAAGTGGAATAGGTCCGCTAACAACAGCACCAGTAGATTTAACTGTTTTTACGATTTTCTCCGCTGACTTATCAAGGAGGTTGTGATCGTACGATTTTAATTTTATTCTAATTTTTTGGCTCATCTGATTTTTCTTTTAAGCTGTGACTTTACCATTTGCTTTTGCTACTACATCCTCAGCAACATTTCTAGGAGCTTCTGAGTAATGAGAGAATTCCATAGAAGAACTAGCACGTCCTGATGTAATCGTACGTAACTGAGTTACATATCCAAACATTTCAGAAAGAGGAACGTCCGCTTTCAATACTTTTGAACCGGCACGATCATCCATTCCACGCATCATTCCACGTCTTCTGTTTAAGTCACCTACAACATCACCCATGTTTTCTTCTGGAGTAACCACTTCTAATTTCATGATTGGCTCTAAAAGAATTGGATTACATCCTTTCAGTGCTGCTTTGTATGCCATACGAGCACAAAGTTCAAAAGATAGAGAATCCGAATCGACAGCGTGGAAAGATCCATCTAACAATTCAACTTTCATCGCTTCAATTGGATATCCAGCAAGAACTCCATTTTTCATGGAATCTTTAAATCCTTTCTCAACAGATGGAACGAATTCACGAGGAATGTTACCACCTTTGATACTATTGATGAATTCAAGTCCAGTTTTCTCTTCGTTATCTTGAGCAGAAATTTTAACCAAGATATCCGCAAATTTACCACGACCACCAGATTGTTTTTTGTAAACTTCACGGTGGCTTGTTTCACCTGTAATGGCCTCACGGTATGTAACTTGTGGAGCACCTTGATTTACCTCTACTTTAAACTCTCTTTTCAAACGGTCAACAATGATTTCTAGATGAAGCTCACCCATTCCTGAGATAATTGTTTGTCCTGATTCCTCATCTGTGTTTACACGGAATGTTGGATCTTCTTCAGAAAGTTTTGATAAGCCGATAGATAAACGATCAGTATCCGCTTGTGTTTTAGGTTCAATTGCTAATCCGATAACTGGATCGGGGAACACCATTGACTCAAGTACAATTGGTGCATTTTCAGCACACAATGTATCTCCTGTTTTGATGTCTTTAAATCCAACAACCGCACCGATATCTCCCGCTCCTAATTCATTAATTTGATTTTGCTTGTTTGCGTGCATTTGGAAGATACGAGAAATACGTTCTTTGTTATCTGAACGTGTGTTCAAAACGTAAGAACCTGCTTCAAGTTTCCCTGAATATGCTCGAACGAAACATAAACGTCCAACAAATGGGTCAGTAGCAATTTTGAATGCTAAACCTGCAAATGGCTCGTCGTAAGATGGCTTACGAAGCTCTTCTTTATCTGTTTTTGGATTAGTTCCAACAACACCTTCAATGTCCATTGGGGATGGAAGAATTTCCATTACCATGTCCAACATCGCTTGAACTCCTTTATTTTTGAAAGATGAACCACACATCATTGGCACAACTTTTCCTGAGATTGTTGCTTCACGCAATGCGTTCAAAATTTCACGCTCTGTTAATGAATTTTCATCTTCGAAGAATTTCTCCATCAATGACTCATCAAATTCAGCAACTGCTTCTAATAATTCACTACGTAATTGACGTGCTTCGTCGATAATGTCCGCTGGAATTTCGATTTCTTGGAAAGTCATTCCGAAATCTTCCTCATTCCATGTAATACCTTTAAAATTGATTAAGTCAACAACTCCTTTGAAGTTATCTTCATCACCAATATTAATTTGTAATGGTAATGCATGACTACCTAACATTGTTTTAACTTGGCGACAAACATTCAAGAAATCTGCACCTTGACGGTCCATTTTGTTCACGAATCCAATACGAGGAACGTTATAATTGTTTGCCAAACGCCAGTTTGTTTCAGATTGAGGCTCAACACCATCAACAGCTGAAAACAAGAAAACCAATCCATCTAATACACGCAACGAACGGTTCACTTCAACTGTAAAGTCAACGTGTCCTGGGGTATCAATAATGTTTACATGGTAATTTTGACCTCTGTATTTCCAGTCTAATGTCGTTGCAGCAGAAGTGATCGTGATTCCACGTTCTTGCTCTTGCTCCATCCAGTCCATAGTAGCTGCTCCATCATGAACTTCTCCAATTTTGTGACTCACACCACCATAAAACAAGATGCGTTCAGTGGTTGTTGTCTTTCCTGCATCAATATGTGCAGCAATTCCAATGTTTCTTGTAAATTTTAAATCTCTTGCCATGTCTTAGAATCTGAAATGTGAAAATGCTTTGTTTGCTTCCGCCATACGCATTGTATCTTCTTTCTTCTTAAATGCAGCACCCTCTTCTTTCGAAGCAGCAATGATTTCAGAAGCAAGTCTTTGGGACATTGTCTTTTCGTTACGTTTACGTGCATATCCGATTAACCATTTCATAGCTAGGGATGCTTTACGTTCTTCACGAACGGGAGTAGGGATTTGGAAAGTAGCTCCACCTACACGGCGGCTTCTTACCTCAACAGCTGGAGTAACGTTTTCCAAAGCTTTTCTCCAAACTTCTAATCCTTCTGTTTCTTCTACTTTTTTATCTACGATTTCAATCGCATCGTAAAATAAACGGAATGCTAAACTTTTCTTACCATCTAGCATTAAATTGTTTACAAATTTTGTTACTACCTGATCGTTAAATTTCGGATCTGGTAGAATCGCAATCTTCTTGGCTTTTCTTCTTCTCATTTTGTAAAGCTTTTAATTATTTCTGCTTAGGACGTTTAGTACCATATTTGGATCTTCTCTGACTACGACCTTGAACTCCAGCCGTATCTTCTGCACCACGAACAATGTGGTAACGTACCCCTGGAAGGTCTTTAACCCTTCCTCCTCGCACAAGTACTAATGAGTGTTCTTGAAGATTGTGGCCTTCACCACCGATGTAAGCGTTGACTTCTTTTCCGTTCGTTAAGCGAACACGCGCCACTTTACGCATAGCCGAATTCGGCTTCTTAGGCGTAGTCGTGTAAACACGAACACACACACCTTTACGTTGTGGACATGAATCAAGCGCAGCGGACTTACTCTTCTTCACCACCGCAGTTCTTCCTTTGCGAACTAACTGTTGAATAGTTGGCATAAAATACTCTTGTTTTAAAATAAATAATAACCCTCAAACGTACTTTGAGGGGTGCAAAGATAGCTATTTATTTTTAACTTCCAAGAGCTTAATTAAAAAAGATGAAGTTTTTTAACAAAAAGATGTGCGTTAATAAGCCTCTAGGATTTAACTTGTTCTGAATAATGGATTTAGTAGAAATAAAAAAAGCATCTGACGATGCTTTTGAACTCGTTTCAATCGTAAATTTATCGATACAAAGTCGCTTTTACTGCTTTAATCAAACGATCTACATTTGGAAGTGCCTCGTCAATTAAGGTAGGGGAGAACGCAAAAGGAGTATCCGTTTGTGTCACACGTTGCACAGGTGCATCTAGGTAATCAAATGCATAGCGCTGCAAGTGATAAGCGATTTCAGATGAAATGGATGCCAATGGCCAAGACTCTTCTAAAACAACACAGCGATTCGTTTTCTTGATCGATTCAACGACTGTCACATAATCTAACGGACGAATTGTTCTTAAGTCGATGATTTCAACGTTGATGTTATCTTTAGCTAGTATTTCGGCAGCTTCTTCCGCTACTTTAATGATTTTTCCAAAAGTAACAATCGTTACGTCTGTTCCTTTTCGAACAACGTTTGCTACGCCAATTGGAATAATATATTCTCCTTCAGGAACTTCTCCTTTATCTCCGTACATTTTTTCGGACTCTAAGAAGACAACTGGATCGTTATCGCGAATCGCTGCTTTTAATAGGCCTTTCGCATCTGCAGGATTAGATGGTGTAATAACTTTTAGTCCTGGTACGTGTGCGTAGAATGCTTCGAAACTTTGTGAGTGCGTTGCCGCTAATTGTCCGGCAGTTCCATTTCCTCCGCGGAAAACAATTGGACAAGAATATTGTCCTCCGGACATTTGCAACATCTTAGCCGCAGAATTAATGATTTGATCGGCAGCAAGAATCGCAAAGTTCCATGTCATAAACTCCACAATTGGACGAAGTCCATTCATAGAAGCACCAACAGCGATACCAGTATAACCTAACTCTGCAATGGGTGTATCAATTACTCTTTTTGGACCAAATTCATCCAGCATTCCTTGAGAAACTTTGTAAGCTCCATTATATTCAGCAACTTCCTCTCCAAGTAAAAATACACGCTCGTCGCGACGCATTTCTTCAGACATTGCTTCCCTTAAGGCTTCTCTAAATTGTAATGTTTTCATAGTTCAAAAATTTCGAATTGCAAAAGTATAAAAACCAGCGAATTCGTGGGTAATATTAGGCCACTTTTAATGTGGCGATTTTAGATTTAGCGATTTTTTCTTCGGCATACTGAATATTCACATCGAGCTTTTTAACATTTGACGATGGAATGTCGAACATGGCGTCAGTAAGTATGGCTTCACAAATCGATCTTAAACCTCTAGCTCCAAGTTGGAACTCGTTTGCTTTTTTCACCATGAAATCTAACACGTCATTATCGATGCTCAATTTAACGCCATCCAATTCGAATAAACGTTTGTATTGCTTAATGAGGGCATTTTTCGGCTCGGTAAGAATTCTTTTTAAGTCCGCGTCTGATAATGGCTCCAAATAAGTTAAAACCGGAAATCGTCCAATGAGTTCAGGAATTAACCCAAATGAACGAACGTCACTAGGAGAGATGTATTTCAACAGTGAATCTTTTTCAATCGTTTCTTCCGTGTCGGATGAGAATCCAATGGTTTGACGATTCACGCGATTTGCTATTAACTTTTCGATTCCATCAAAAGCTCCTCCACAGATAAACAAAATATTTTTCGTGTCAATTTGAATCATTTTTTGTTCTGGATGTTTTCTCCCTCCTTGAGGTGGAACATTGACAACCGCACCCTCTAGTAATTTGAGCAAGGCTTGTTGAACTCCTTCACCAGAGACATCTCTTGTGATGGATGGATTATCGTTTTTGCGCGCAACTTTATCAATTTCGTCGATAAATACGATGCCCATTTGTGCACTCTCTACGTTGTAATCAGCTGCCTGAAGTAAACGAGAAAGAATACTTTCGACATCTTCACCAACGTAACCTGCTTCGGTTAAGACAGTTGCATCAGCAATGCAGAAAGGGACGTTTAACAATTTTGCGATGGATTTTGCCAGCAATGTTTTACCCGTTCCAGTTCTACCTACCAAAATAACATTCGACTTTTCAATTTCTACATCGTCATTAGTAGACTTGTATCCTAGTCTTTTGAAGTGATTGTAAACAGCAACAGAAAGGAATTTTTTCGCCTCATTTTGTCCAATGACATATTGATCCAAATGAGATTTGATTTCGTGCGGTTTTAACAGATTGACTTTCACCAACTCTAACTGATCCTCTTTTACTTTTTCGGATAGTTCTTCTTGTACAATTTTATTTGCTTGGGACGCACAGTTATCACATATATGGCCGGATATTCCAGCAATAAGGATACCTACAGCAGCTCTTTCGGAACCACAAAACGAACAAACAGCATCTTTTTTCGCCATGTTTATTTTGGATTACGAAGCAAAACCTCATCCACCATTCCATAAGCTTTCGCTTCATCGGAGGTCATCCAATAGTCGCGATCTGAATCAGCCCAAACTTTTTCGTAGTCTTGTTTCGAATGACGTGCGATAATATCGTATAATTCTTTCTTCAACTTTTGAATTTCTCTCGCTGTAATTTCGATGTCGGATGCTTGTCCTTGTGCTCCACCTAAAGGTTGGTGAATCATGACACGTGAATGTTTCAAAGCACTTCTTTTTCCTTCAGCTCCAGCGCAAAGTAATACCGCTCCCATAGAAGCAGCCATTCCAGTACAGATTGTTGCTACATCAGGACGAATATACTGCATGGTGTCGTAAATTCCGAGTCCAGCGTATACTGATCCACCTGGAGAATTCAAATAAATTTGAATATCCTTCTTTGCATCAACTGATTCTAAGAATAATAATTGAGCATTGATGATATTGGCAACTTGGTCATTGATTCCTGTTCCAAGGAAAATGATTCTGTCCATCATCAAACGAGAGAACACGTCCATTTGCGTCATGTTCATCGGACGCTCTTCGATGATGTAAGGTGTTAAAGAGGACTCGATGTAATGGTCTACCACCATGCTGTTGAGTCCGATATGTTTTGTCGCGTATTTGCGAAATTCGTTACTGTCCATTTTTTAATTTTTTTAGAATACAAAGTTACGGAAATTCGTGAAGTACGAATGAAATAACGGTGCAAAAAAAAATCCCGATTTCTCGGGATTTTAAAAAGTATGGTAAACAGATTATTTCACCAAGTTTGTGAAAGTTGCTTCTGTTGAAATTTTCAAAAATTCACGATCCTTCGCCGCTTTTTCTTTCAATGCTGCATTTTTAGAAATAGCCACTTTTAAATGTGAAACTACTGCGTCTACACCTTCGTTTGATCGAGCAGCAATAATTGCTTTCAGGTAAGCAGTTTCCGCTGTTTCTGTCAATCCAGACAATGTTTTCTTTGCAGCATCTGCTTTTCCAGATAATACTTGCGCGAGTGCTTTATTGTAGCTGTTTTCAGAGATACTTGCATCAGCGGCGCTATATTTAGCATCCATGATGTTCAAAATGCCTTGATTGTAATTAACTGCAGTTTTTTGACTTGCCTCACCTTTAGTATCAAAAGCTGATTTCGCTTGAGCGATCAATTTTTTTGTATTCGCACGATTTCCATCGAGAATGGTCGTTGCTGCCAAGTTGTTTTTTGCAATTCCGTTATCCTTTAACGATGCGGCTTTTTCAAACGAACTTTTCGCTTCAGCCGTTTTATTCAATTGAAACGATGCTGCACCCAAGTTGGTGTGTGTGCGGTAATCAGAAGCGAAATTTGTAGCTGCTACTTTGTAGATTCTTGCTTTTTCATTTAAATCGCTCGTCAATTTATTTGCTGTAAATAACAACTCTTCCAATGAAAGTGAGTTTGGATTATTGCTCGCTGCAGCTTTTAATTCATCATCTGTCAAACCAAATTCGGTGTATTTAACCACAATCATCGCGCGGCGAATTTTAGGGAATACATCCTTCTCTAATTCACTGTAAGATTTACCAAGGTTAATCATTTCTTTTTCGCGTTGCTCCAAATCTTTGGTCATTTCTAAGATACGAATGAATAAGTTTTTATCTGCTTCAGCAATGGTTGTAGAGGCAGCCAATTGTGCTTTAAATCCGTCAAAATCCTCACCATATTTGTTGAGTTTGTACATGTTTGTATCGGTGTAAGCAGTCAATTTTGCTGTTTTCATCATAGCGATGATTGCTTTTCTTGCTGAAGCTGTACGGTCGTAAGAAAGATTGTCATTTTTTGAAACTTCTCCATCTGGCGAAGCATAACCGTTAATTTCAATCGCGTTGATTTTAATTTTCGGGTTCGACTGAGCTGCTTGAATCCAAGAAACTAATGCGGTGATGTCTGCATCTTTCAACTCTGTAGCACGAACATCTGACTTTCCTTTTTCGAAATTGAATGTCGCATCTGTTGATTTTTCGAACTGACGAACTAACGCATCTTCTTCATACAAAACTTTAAACGTTTTATTGACCAAATATGGTGTAATAATAGTCGCATCTGCAATTTTCGTTTCTGGCAACGCGTCCTTTTCTTTTGTTTGCTTGTAGATTTTTCCAGTTATAACCAAATCAGCAGCTTCCATTTCTGGCATGTATGGTATCGTTTGCTCAAACGTCGCCGTACCTCCATTTTTGAAATTAATTGTGGTTCCGTTTTCTGTAACTTTCTCCCCGTTAACATACCAAGTACCAATCGCGTATGTGCCTAATTTTGGCGTGATTTCTGCTTTCGCTTTTTTCTTGATTCCTTTTTCAGGAACATTTATAGTAATAGCGATTTTCACACTATCAGCATGCATTTCAAGTGGATTAGGACTAACGGAGTAAGTTACGTCCTTTACTAAATCACATGATGCCAAAAACATCATTCCTGAACCTAAGAAGAACAAATTGCTCGAACGAAATAATTTCATATCTGGTTTTTTATTTTTTACAAATGTATAAAAGATTTCATTACTAAGAAAATAAACGACTTAGCTGTTGATGAAATGATAAAATGGATCGTCTTTTTTTATTATCTCGCGCAACGGAATCATGACAAATTCTCTGGTTTTAAAATGTGGATGTGGAATTGTTAAAGCCTCCGAATTCATTTTCTCGTCATTATAAAATATGATATCTAAATCTATACAACGGTCTTCGTATCGGTTAGTTATTTTGATCCGCCCCATGTTTTGTTCAATTCGTTTCAATTGATCGAGTAATTGAACTGGTGAAAGATGCGTATGACAGGTTAAGCAGGCGTTCAAAAACCGGTTTTCAGAATCAAAGCCCCAAGGTGCTGACTCGTAAAAGGTGGAAATATGTTCAACTTTTCCGATTAAGTCTTGAATGGCATCAATCGCTTGATTTATGTATGCTGATTTTTCTCCTAAATTGGAGCCTAAGGAGATAAGCGTTCGGTTTAGAACTACTTTTTCCATTCGAAATGACGAACTAATTCCAACAAGTCTTTCTTTAAATAATCGAGCGTAGGACGAAGCGAATCGTAGTTCGGACGGCAATTGAGCAATACTTCTCCACGGACAAAATTCGTACTGGAATCTGTAAGGTAAAATTGAAAATTCGTAGCAACATTTCCTTTTAACTCGAAAAATGTTCCATAAACTCGTTTTTTTGGTTGAACGATTTGCTCAAAGTTAATTTTGTCAGCTTTGATTTTATGTTCATCTACTTTGTCGTTTGCGAAATTGATGATTTCAGCCAGGGAGTCCTTGCTAGGCAACTGCAAATAGTAAAGGAATAGTTTTCCGTTCAGTGGACCTAAGTCGATTTCTTGCAAGCAGTAATTAGATTGTGGTTGTTCTGCCGAAGATGGAAAATACAGGTTCGACAATTTCATCGAATATGGACAATCACTTTTGAAGGTTCGGTAGCTATGTTCCGGTAAATTCATGCGTAAATACGTCGATGGTTTAGGAACTGGATTTTCATCCGTACAGGAATCTAAAACGAAAATAAAAAAGAATACCTGTACAATCAATCGTGGGGTCATGGAAGTATGATTTTGATTGTTTTCATTCTTTTTTTGTCGGAGGACTCTACAATGAATTTTACATTATCGATGAAGATAAACTCGTTGTTCTTCAGGATTCTACCCGCTTGTTCTAGTACAAGTCCACCTATCGTTTCTGCTTCTCCTTTCACCTCTTCAAACGCGTTTTGGTATTCTTCTCCAATGACCTTATAGAAGTCGTTGAGTGACGTTCTGCCTTCAAAAATAAACGTTTGCTCATCCAATTTTGTGTATGCAATCTCATTGTCATCAAATTCGTCTGTGATATCTCCAACGATTTCTTCTAAAATATCCTCCAATGTCACGATTCCACTTGCTCCGCCATATTCATCGACAACAATAGCCATGTGCATACGCATGCTTCTAAATTCTTGAAGTAAATCGTTTATTTTTTTGTTTTCTGGAATGAAGAAAGGCTTTCTTAATACTGTTTTCCAGTCGAAATCTGCACCTGCGTTTAAATGAGGCAATAAGTCTTTGATATACAGAATACCTACGATATTATCTGGAGATTCATCGAAAATTGGCATACGCGAATATCCTGCTTCAAGAACCGTTTGCATGACCTCTTCAAAACTAGATTCTGTATCTATGGCTTCGACCTCTATTCTGGGCGTCATGATTTGACTTGCATCCGTTTTACCGAATTTCACAATTCCTTCGAGAATCTTGTGATCCTCTTCCGAACTAGAATCTTCCCGCGTTAATGCAAGTGCTTGCTCAAGTTCGTCTTGGTTTACTTTTACCGAGGATTTAGAACGTTTTTGAATGAAACTTGTCCCAAAAACTAACGCCGATTTTAACCAAGAAACTGGAGGGATGGAGCCAATAAAATACAGTGGGTAGGACATCCATCGAACAACGCTCATCGTATTACGGGCGGCGAAAATCTTTGGTACAACTTCACCAAGTAAAAGGATTAAAAAAGTGATTCCTACAACCTCTAGCAAAAAACGTTTCCATTCTCCACCGGGAATTGGTGGGTAGACATCGTTCAAAATAAAAGTGGAGAGAATTACAATTCCAACATTCACGAAGTTGTTCGTAATCAAAATCGTTGCCAGAAGTTCTTTAGGCTTTCCGAGTAGATTTAAAATGAGTTTTGAACGTGATGTATTTTCTTTTTTTAGATCTTCCTTATCGGATGGACGCAGTGAAAAAAAAGCGCTCTCGGAACCTGACATCAACGCAGAAACGAAGAGTAAAAGTGCGATACAAATAATGTAAATGACGGTCGTAGAGTCAAAACCGCTTGGTAGGGCTTTTGCTAAACTGATAAAACTGGGAGGCTCGATTAGGCTCATGTTTAAAAAGGTAAAGAATCTTCAATATTATTATCTAAACCGCTCATTGGTGAAGGATTAGCGGGCTTTCCTTCTTGGGAATATGGAGCGTTGTTTCGTTCGGACTGATCGTTGCGAGATAAAATGGTTAAATCATCTCCAACAACCTCCGTTGCGTAGCGGGTATTTCCTTCTTTGTCTTGCCAGGAACGTTTTTTTAATTTCCCTTCGATGTAGACTTTTGACCCTTTTCGGATATACTTTTCAGCAATTTCAGCAAGTCCTCGCCATAAAACAATGTCGTGCCAGTCTGTTATTTCCTTACGGTCTCCTGTTTGTTTATCGTTATAGATTTCTGAAGTCGCGAGTGGAAAGGTCGCTACAACGGATCCATTTTCAAGACGACGAACTTCAGGGTCTTTACCCAAGTTTCCAATTAAAATAACTTTATTGACACTTCCATTCATTTGGACAAAACTAAAGGTTTACGGTATCAATAATACTTATTTTTTTTTAAACGTGCGTTTTTTCGCAGGTTTTGCTGCATCACTTTTTGAAATCTCGATGCATTCCTCCAAACTTAACTTTTCTGCTTCGGTTCCTTTTGGTAGTTTGAAATTGTCTTTTCCGATTTTCATGTAAGGACCATATCGACCATTCAATAATTGAATATCTGGACGTTCATCAAAGCTTTTAATCAAGCGGTTTGCTTCAACTTGCAACTTTTCAAGGTAAATTTCAAGCGACCTTTCGTAGGTAATTGACATTGGATCTTCTCCTTTCGGTATGGAGGCGAAAATCTTTCCAACTTGAATATATGGTCCAAAGCGGCCATTATTTACCTTCATGTCTTGTTCTTCGTATTGTCCAACAATCCTTGGCAATTGAAACAATTTTAAGGCATCTTCCAAAGAGATATTCCCAATGGATTGATTTGGTTGAAGGGAAGCAAACAACGCTTTTTCACCATCCACTTTTTCATCGCCAACTTGAACCATTGGTCCAAACTTGCCAATTCTTACAATGATTCTTCTGCCGTTTTCAGGATGAACACCTAATTCACGTTCTCCCGTAGCTCTTTCGCTATGTTCGAGTGTGTTTTCAACTACTGCGTGGAATGGTTTGTAAAAAGTCTCCATCATGTTGGTCCACTCTAAGCGTCCCTGTGCAATCTCATCGAATTCCGCTTCTACTTTCGCCGTGAATTGGTAATCCATGATTTGCTCAAAATGTTCTTTGAGGTAATCAGTTACGACAATTCCAATGTCAGTTGGGAAAAGTTTGTTTCGATCTTTACCGGTCGTTTCAGACTTCTGTTCTTTGGAAATTTCTCCTTTCGTTAACGTAAGCAAACAATAATTTCTAATTTCTCCTTCGCGTTCTTGTTTTTCCACGTAAGTACGCTTCTGAATAGTAGAAATAGTTGGAGCGTAGGTAGATGGACGACCAATTCCG
>JBAWZN010000004.1:0-117765 GCA_037143015.1 Flavobacteriia bacterium | reverse complement strand
CAATATCGCATTTGATGTAATCAATTCGATCGAAGGTGCTAAAAAATACGGAAGTATTGACCATCTGAACTTGTTGAGTAGTGTGATCTTGTTTCTCTTGTTCGTTGCGCAGGACATGTGGCAATCCTGTTCGCATCATCCCATTTGTTTTTGGTAAAACCATGGTGATGGATCCAGATGTTTTTCCAAGTGCTACATTTTGTAATTCCACATTCTCCTTGCTTCCAATAAAATGATCGAGAACGGCATAAAATTGTGGCAGCGGTTCAATGGCAATTAACTTTCCGTTTGGAATCAAGCGCGAGAACGTTTTGGCAAAATAGCCAAGGTTCGCTCCAATATCAATCACAGTATATTCAGGTTGAATAATCCGCTGAATAAAATAATGAAATTTAAAAGCTTGTTTGTTTTTCAATAAACCTAAGCGATACATCAAGTAGAAACTTCGATGTAAAGTCATCAGGTATTGACGCTCACTCAGCAATAAATATAAAAGTCTTTTCAATTGCTTAACGTTTGATTAACGAAGGTACATTTTTCCCTTTGGACTTCCTTGTTTTTCGTTCAAAAATGCATGGATTGAGCAGAGAATTGTAATTTTAACCTATGAAAAAAATCGCTTTAACTGTCATAACGTTATTCCTCCTTACCCAAAGTTCATTCGGACAATTGGATTTGAAGCAAATCATGACTGGAAATGACTTTATTGGGAATTCTCCTGAATCATTTCATTGGTCCCTTGATGGACAATCCATTTATTTTTATTGGAATCCGGAAAACAATCTAGGTTCAAGTCTGTATCAATTCGACTTAAAAAGTAAGCAGTACCGTAAGTTGCTTGATTCTGTAGCGGTAAATGTCGTGTTTCATGATCCGAATCAAGCTGCTTACCAACAGCAAGTTATGAGTGACGAAGGAGTACTTTGGAGCATCGATAAAAAAGATGGAAGTCGTAAAATTCACTTGCAAACGACGAATGGTATTTTTAATGTTCAACGAACATCAAATCCAGATCAAGTTATCTTTCAACAGGGAAATCAGGTGTATTCCTATCAGTTGAAAACTGGAAGTTTGCGCCAGTTAACCAATTTTGTCGCAGTAGCCTCCACAAAAGCAAAAAAAGATAGTACTTTTTTAGAACGGCAACAAAGCCAATTGTTTGAGTTTATTCAAGAAAAGAATGCAAAAAATGCTTACTACGAAGAACAAGCGAAGAATCTTCGTTTTCCTTTTCCAAAGGAACAGGTCATTGGTTCAGCTGATTGGGGAGGAATTCAAGTGGATCCATCCATGAATTATGCCTTATTCCGAATATCAGAAGGAGCCGAGGGGAAAGCCACAAACGTTGAGCAGTTCGTTACGAATGATGGATTTACAAAGCATCAACCGGCACGTGAAAAAGTGAGTGATCACGAACCAAATCAAAAGATGGGTTTGTATCAATTGAAAAAGGACTCTTTGATATGGTTAGATTTTTCAAAATTGACGGATATTCGTTTGAAACCGGCATATTTGAGAGAAAAGGAAACGGTAAAATTGTATGAGAAAGATCGTTCAATTTTTATTCATGCCGCAAAATTCGCCAATTCAAAAAACCTTGCTCTATGTGATGTAAGAACTTCGGACAATAAGGATCGATGGATTGTGTGCATTGATTTAACGAAAGCAACGGTTAAAGAACTGGAACATCAGCATGATGAAGCATGGATTGGTGGACCTGGTATTTCTTCTTGGAATGAAGAGGGTGGGAATATGGACTGGATTATCGATGGGCAATCGTTCTATTTTCAATCGGAAGAATCAGGGTATTCAAAATTGTATGCATTTGACTTATTAAGCGATAAAAAGTCATGCATGATGCCGATGGATAAAATTGAAGTATATCAAGCACAATTAGCGAAGGACCATAAAAGTTTTTACATCGAATACACAAATTGCCAGACAGGATTCACCGGTAATCATTCCTTCGGGAGATTGGACATCGGGACAACAAAATTGGTTCCGTATGCGCAACTAGGGAAAGGATTCAATGAGGTGTTGATTTCACCGAATGAAACGCATTTGGCTGTTCGTCAATCCTTTGGTAACAAACCATGGGAAATGTATGTAAAGGAAAACAATCCAACGAAGAGTGATTTGTTGCAAATAACACACTCCACTTCGGAAGCGTTTGAATCATATCGTTGGATTGATCCAAAAGTGATCTCTTTCAAAGGTTCCGATGGAATGGACGTATTTGCTCGTATTTATGAGCCAGAAGCGGCAAAGAAAAATGGGGCAGCAGTGCTCTTCGTCCATGGAGCTGGATACTTACAAAATGCACACCATTATTGGAGCAATTATTACCGTGAATACATGTTTCATCATTTATTGAGTGAGCAAGGATATACCGTGTTAGATGTGGATTACCGAGCTAGTGAAGGCTATGGACGCGATTACCGAACAGCAATCTATCGCCACATGGGCGGAAGAGATTTGGAAGATTTTATCGACGCAAAAGCATTCATGGTAAAAAATTATGGAATTGATGCGAAGCGAGTAGGGATGTACGGTGGATCTTATGGTGGATTCATTACCTTGATGGGATTGCTGACAAAACCGAATGAGTTTGCATGTGGCGCGGCTTTACGTTCCGTAACGGATTGGGCGCATTACAACCATGAATACACGAGTAATATCCTCAATTATCCAGAAACGGATCCCGAAGCTTACCGCAAAAGTTCTCCCATTTATTTCGCTGAAAATTTACAAGACCCATTATTGATGTTACACGGAATGGTGGATGATAATGTGCAATTTCAAGATGTGGTAAGATTGAGTCAACGTTTTATCGAGTTGGGTAAAAAGGATTGGGATTTAGCTGTTTATCCGGTTGAAGCTCATGGATTCAAAGAAGCTTATTCATGGTACGATGAATACCGACGTATTTTGGAATTAATGGAAAAGAACTTAAAATAAACGCATGTTAGTAAGAGAATTAGTGGACAAAGAGGAAATGTTAAAATTCCTACCTGTGTTGAACGAACTTTATCCAAGTTTGACGGCTGAAGAATATTCCCGTGAATTAGACGAAATGCTTCCATGCCGCTACGGACAAGTTGCCGTATTTGAAGAGGATGAATGCATTGCTATCTGTGGATTTTGGCTAGGCAACAAATTGTGGATAGGTAAATACATGGAATTGGATAACATTGTTGTTCGTGCTTCACACCGCAGTCAAGGTGTAGGGAAGTTGATGTTTGATTTTTTAGAACGAAAAGCAATCGAATACCGATGTAAAATGCTATCCTTGGATTCCTATACGAATAACTTTAAAGCACACAAGTTTTTCTACAATGAAGGCTACTCGCCAAAAGGATTTCACTTTGTGAAATTATTGGACGAAAATGCCATACGTTAGAGCAAAAAAAAACCGAGTCTTTTGAACTCGGTTTGTAACAGTTATTTGATCTCTTAGGAATGTTTTGCAGCTAAGTAACGCTCAGCGTCCAATGCAGCCATGCAACCTGTTCCGGCAGCGGTAATTGCTTGACGATACGTTCTATCAGCTGCATCTCCCGCAACGAATACACCAGCTACATTTGTTTTAGAACTTCCTGGTTGTGCGTATTGAATATAACCTGTTTCATCTAAATCGATGAAATCTTTGAAAATTTCTGTATTTGGTGTGTGTCCAATAGCAACAAAGAATCCCGTTGCTGGAATCGTGCGTTCTTCCTTCGTTTGAATGTTTTGAACACGCGCTCCTGTAACTAATTGTCCATCACCTAAAACTTCTAAGGTTTCCGTATTGAACAAGATTTCGATATTTGGAGTTTTCATGACACGTTCAGCCATGATTTTGGATGCTCTAAATTCATCACGACGAACCAACATAGTTACTTTGGTACACAACTTTGATAAGTAATGTGCTTCTTCACAAGCAGAATCTCCAGCTCCAACAATAATCGTTTCTTGATTTCTATAAAAGAATCCATCACAAACAGCACATGCGGAAACTCCTCCACCTAACTTCAAGTATTTTTGCTCACTTTCTAATCCCAAGTATTTTGCGGATGCACCTGTTGAGATAATGACCGTTTCAGCGTGAATCTCTGATCCGTTCTCTGTCCAACATTTGTGTATGTCACCACTGAAATCGACTTTCGTGATGAATCCAGAACGAATATCCGTATTGAAACGTTTTGCTTGCTCTTCTAACTGCATCATCATTTCAGGTCCAGTTACTCCTTGCGGATATCCTGGGAAATTCTCTACTTCATTCGTCGTCGTTAATTGTCCACCAGGCTGTAATCCTTGATACATAACCGGTTTCATATCAGCTCTTGCCGCGTAAATGGCCGCTGTATATCCAGCCGGACCAGAACCAATAATCAAACATTCAAGGTGTTCTATTGTACTCATATTTCTTTTTTTTGAACAACAAAATTAGTGCTTTGACTCGAATTTCGATGTTCAATTTCGTTTGGATTCTGAACAACTTCTCAACAATTAGGTAACATTTTAACTATGCATACGTCAGAAAAAAATAATTCCTTATTTTCGTGAACTTAAAAAAATAGAAATGACTAAAAACATATTGATTGGTTTGTGTTGTTCACTTGTCTTCACAAGTTTCGCACAGAAAAAAGAAGAGTCACCCAACAAAGCACCTTTGAACTGGTATTTGAAAGATCCAAGTGATAAAGGAATTTATGGTGTTGGAGCAGAGCGCGCTTATGAGTTGTTGAATGCAGCTGGAAAAAAGCCAAAACAAGTGATTGTTGCGGTCATTGATAGCGGAGTGGAAACAGATCATCCTGATTTAAAGGATGTCATTTGGGTAAATGAAGACGAAATACCTACAAACGGAATCGACGATGATAAAAACGGATACATTGATGATGTTCACGGTTGGTCGTTTTTAGGTGGCGCGAAGGAAGATATCAAAGATGAAGCATTAGAGTTGTCTCGTATGTATCGCAATGAATCGACTTATTTCAACGGAAAATCTGAGTCTTCTTTCTCAGCGGCGGATAAAACGCGTTATGAAGCGTATTTGAAATTGAAGAAAAGTTATGAGGCTGACTTGAATAATTCAAAACAGCAATTAGCAACGATGAAGGCATTTAATGCGTATATCGAAAATGTAAAAAAAGCGTCCAATGGTGAATTCTCTAAAAAAACCAGCGCGGATTATGTAACGGTAAGTGAACAAGAAAAACGCATACAAGATCGTTTAAAAGGACTTTTACTTATCATGCCTGCAGCTAGCTTAGAAACGGAAATTCATGGTGCTACGGAATCGATGGAAGGAACAGTCAAAATGGCAACAACAAACGCAGATAGTATTCGTTCCATCGTTGTTGGTGACAATCCAAACGACTTAACAGAAAAATATTACGGATGTAACCGTTACGAAGGTCCAGATGCAATGCACGGAACACACGTTTCTGGAATCATTGCTGCGACACGTGGAAATGGTATCGGAATCGATGGAATTGCAAATTGCGCACGCATCATGGTGGTACGTGCTGTACCGAATGGTGACGAACGCGATAAAGATGTTGCCAATGCTATTTATTACGCAGTGGACAACGGTGCTACAGTGATTAATATGTCATTTGGTAAATATTACACTCCAAACAAAGAAGCGGTTGACGCAGCGATTCGTTACGCAGAGAGCAAAGATGTTTTGTTGGTACATGCTGCTGGAAACGATGCGAAAAACAAGGATGTTGAGGATTCATACCCAACGCGTATCTTAAATGATGGAAAATGGGCAAGCAACTGGATTGATGTGGGAGCAAGCAGTTCATCTAAAAAAGGAAAAACAATTTTGGCTGACTTCTCCAATTACGGAGCAAAATCAGTTGATTTCTTTGCGCCAGGTGTAGATATCTATTCAACAGTTCCAGATGCAAAATACGAAGATGCTTCTGGTACGTCAATGGCTTGTCCTGCGACAGCTGGTGTTGCAGCAATGATCCGTGGGTATTTCCCTGAATTGACTGCAGCACAAGTACGTGAGCTTTTGATGAATACTTCAGTGAAGTACACTAAAACAATTCAAATCCCAAGTGCGAAGAAGTCAGGTAAGATGACAGAGACTTGCATCACCGGTGGATTCGTGAACGCTGCAGAGGCAGTTGAATACATGCTGAATAAGAAATAACCGTTCTTTCAAAAGGAAAAAAGCCCCGACAGAAACGTCGGGGCTTTTTTTGTTCACCAAATCGAAATTAATAAATGGATTACATATTTGGCCTTTAAGGTCTCGTTTGATTTTGCTACTTTTGCTCACAAGAATTAATCCCTTTGGAAATGACAAATAACCCAGTTTTAATCATCCTTTTTGCCGTAATCATTGTGTTTATGATGTTACTCGATTTGGGAGTAGTCAACAAACGAAGTCATGTGATTACGAATAAAGAAGCGTTGAAATGGACCCTTATTTGGGTTTCTGTTTCCATGTTATTTAGTTTAGTGGTTTATTGGCAGTCAGGGTTTGCAAAGTTTGCTGATTATCAATCGGCATATTGGATTGAAGAGGCCTTGTCGGTGGACAATATGTTCGTTTTTATTCTGGTTTTCCGATTCTTTAAATTGGAAGGAAAACTCCAACACAAAGTACTTTTCTGGGGAATACTTGGAGCAATCGTTTTTCGTGCCATCTTTATTTTTTCCGGAATCGGATTAATCAACTTAACCTACTTACCAGAATTTAGTATTGGTTCATGGCACTTCAGCTTAGATCAAGAGGCAAATCGCAGCTTAGCGGAAAACGCAGGAAAGTTCTTTCGTCCAAATGCGATTCTAACCTTATTTGGAATTTTCTTGATTTATGCGGGAATAAAGTCTTTGTTTGCAAATGAGGATGAGGACGATAAAGAGGATTATTCAACGAGCTTTGGTGCACGAATGGCACGAAAAGTTTTCCCAATATCAAAGCACTATTACGGTGATAAATTCTTTGTTTCTTGGCATAAAAAGAGATTTGCTACCAAGTTGTTCTTGGTGCTTGTGGTGATTGAAACAACGGATTTGGTGTTCGCTATCGACTCTATTCCGGCTATTTTTGCGATTGCGCCAAATGACCCGGTAATTCTTTATACTTCGAATATTTTTGCGATTTTAGGACTACGATCGATGTATTTCCTTTTGGCGAATTCCATTCAAATGTTCTCGAAACTGAAGTATGGACTCGCATTCATTCTGTCCTTTATTGGATTGAAAATGTTGCTATCTCCATTTATTCATATTCCCTCATCGATTTCTTTGCTCATCGTTGTCGGAGCCTTATTCTTATCGATTATCACATCGATCTATTCAAAAGAGGAGTCTGAGGCTTAATTAAAAAAGGAAACTTGCTCCTTCTTCACTTTTCGTGACCATTTTACGAACGTTAGCGAACAATTCACGTCCAAAAGCAAATGTATCCTCATTTGAAATGTAGGTAGCTTCTCTTGCTTCAACTTCTGTTTGATTAAGAACAGTCAGTTCTCCATAATACGAATCCAAACGAATGACATCACCTGTTCGTATTTTCGCAATCATTCCGCCATCTTTTGCTTCAGGTGTCAAGTGAATCGCGGCAGGAACTTTTCCGGATGCACCGGACATGCGTCCATCCGTAACCAAAGCCACTTTAAATCCTCTTTTCTGAAGAATAGTGAGGGTAGGAGTTAACTGGTGCAATTCTGGCATTCCGTTGTGTTTTGGACCTTGGAATGGAAGGATAGCGATAAAGTCTTTTTCCAATTCTCCGTTTTTGAATGCTTTGATTAAGTCACCTTGTTCGTGGAAGACAATGGCAGGTGCTTCAATGACACGCTGGTCATCTGCTACCGCAGCAGTTTTAATTACTGAGCGACCAAGGTTTCCTTTTAAGATTTTAATTCCGCCATCTTTAGAGAATGGACTTTCTACAGAACGAATAATCGATTCATTCAACGTTTCTTTCGCTCCATCCACCCAAATCAATTGATGGTTTTCAATTCTTGGTTCTTGTTTGTATTTGTTCAGACCTTTTCCAAGTATCGTATAAACATCCTCATGTAAAATGCCATGATCCAATAAAGTGCGAATCACAAATCCCATTCCTCCGGATGCATGGAAATGATTTACATCTGCTGCTCCGTTTGGATACATTCTTGTCAATAATGGAACGACATCCGACAAATCAGACATGTCATCCCAATTAATGATGATTCCTGCTGCTCTAGCAATCGCAATTAAGTGAATAGTGTGGTTGGTGGATCCACCGGTTGCTAATAATCCGATGATTCCGTTGACGATCACTTTTTCGTCGATGATATGTGCTATGGATCGTTCAAATCCGATGCGTGTATTTTCAATGGCAATTTTAACGGCTTCTTCGTTTAATAAATCACGTAACTCAGTTCCGGGATTCACAAAACTGGAACCAGGCAATTGCATCCCCATGATTTCCATCAGCATTTGATTGCTATTCGCCGTGCCGTAAAACGTACAAGTTCCCGGAGAATGGTAGGAATCAGATTCACCTTTTAACAATTCCTCACGTCCAATCTTTCCTTCCGCAAACAATTGACGAATGCGTCCTTTTTCTTCATTGCTAATTCCACTTGGCATCGGTCCACCAGGAAGAAACACCGTTGGTAAATGTCCAAAACGCAAAGCGCCCATCATCTGACCAGGGACGATTTTATCGCAGATTCCGAGGCAAAGTGTCGCGTCAAACATGTTGTGCGAAAGCCCAATAGCTGTTGACATGGCAATCACATCTCTGGAATACAAGGAAAGTTCCATTCCAGGTTGACCTTGAGTCACACCATCACACATCGCTGGAACAGCACCGGCAACTTGTGCAATTCCCTGGTGTTTGTTTGCGTATTTACGGATGTTTTTTGGATAGTCTTCGTACACTTTATGCGCTGAAAGCATGTCGTTGTAAGCGGTAATGATTCCTAAATTAGGTAAACGATTTTGAGCCAACTCTGTTTTATCGTGTGAATCACATGCAGCAAATGCGTGTGCCAGATTTCCGCAACTCATTGCTTGACGTGTCACACCTTCTTGATGTGCACTTTTCATTTGAGTCAAATATTTAGCTCTGCTGTCTTTGCTTCGTTCGATAATTCGTTGAGTAATCTCTAAAACCTTTGTATTCATATCTTAGGCGTTTTCAGTGTAATAGATTCCTTCAATGAAAGGAATGAAATGGTGTATTGGGTAGTTTTTTTCTTGACTTTCAGATAAAACCTCCATTTTCTTTCCACCTGTAATCATCAAGAAAAGATGTTTTCCTTTTTGTAAGATTGGTCCGCAAAAGGTGATGCGTTGAGATGGTTCGTTTGGCGATGTCGTATTGGCCATGAGTGAAGATGAAATGGTTGCTTCATCAGAACAAACATCATTTGGAAATAACGATGCGGTGTGTCCGTCATCACCCATTCCAAGTACAACAACATCCGGATTTTCAAAATAAGCATTTTCTACAATCGCTAGTCTTAAGTTTTCCGTGTAGTCCATAGAATCGATCACCATAGGATGAAATTGCGCAAGATTTGCCTTGTTTTGCATCAAACTTTCCCGAATAAGTGTTTCGTTAGAAAATGGACTATCTTGAGGCACAAAGCGTTCGTCAACAAGTCCAACGTGAACGTTTGACCAATCTAAATCTATTTCACCTAATTTCTGATACAAATTCTTTGGAGTACTTCCGCCAGAAAGCAATAAGGAAGCTGTCCCTTTATTTTCAATCTCCGAACGAAGTATCGCTGCTACACGCTGTGCTAAATCAACTTCAAGAAGTTCTTTAGTCTTAAAGGAAATTAATCTCTCCATGACTTTGTTATCCAAGATTCATTTTCATCTAAAATCAAATCGCCCGGACCCCATGTTCCTGCCTCGTAGAGTACGTTTGGCATGTTGCTCGATTTCCATGAATTCGTTATCGATTCAATGTAGGTCCAAGCTGCTTGTAATTCATCTTGACGCATAAACAAGGTTTGATTTCCACGAATTACATCGATGATTAATCGTTCGTATGCATCAGGGAAACGTTCTTTAAACGAGTCGATGTAGTCCAATTTTAAGGCGATGGGCTTATAGCGGTATCCACCTGGACCAGGGATCTTGGTCATTTGAATTAATTCAATGCGTTCCTCTGGTTGAAGACGGATGATTAATTTATTGTTATTTAATTTTTCTTTTGAAGGGAAAATATTGTGACGTACCTCTTTGAAATTGATGACAATTTCCGAATAACGTTTGATCATTCGTTTTCCTGTACGTAGGTAGAAAGGTACATTTTTCCAACGCCAGTTATCTACGTATGCACGCATCGCGACAAATGTTTCCGTTTTGGATTCATACTTTTCGATGTCCTCCAAATAAGAATTCACTTGCACTCCATTTATTTTTCCACGCGTATATTGTCCTTTGACGGTGTCTGTTAGTACGCTTTTTTTATTCAGTGGACGCAAGGCACGCAGGACTTTTAATTTTTCATTACGCACTTCATCGGCTTCCAATGAAACTGGTGGTTCCATCGCCACTAAACAAAGTAATTGCAATAGGTGATTTTGAACCATGTCCAACAATGCTCCTGAATTATCGTAGTATGATGCGCGTTTTTCCACACCTAAACTTTCCGCTACGGTAATTTGAATGCTATCGATATTTTCAGCATTCCAAGCGCGTTCAAATAGGTTGTTTGCAAAACGTAGTACCATTAAATTTTGAACGGTTTCTTTTCCAAGGTAATGATCGATGCGGTAAATTTGATGCTCATCAAACGCTTGCGTGATTTCATCATTAATCGCGTTCGAAGATTCTAGGCTATATCCCAACGGTTTTTCGATAACCACTTTACTAAACTCGTTGACAAGGTCACATGCTTTCAATGTGCGTGCAATTGGACCGAAAGCAGAAGAAGGAGTGGAGAAATAATAGATATTTTGATAGTCTGGAAACTGCTTAAGGAAGGAGCTTAGCTCAGAATAATCCTCTACAGTTGCATCCACAACCTTCATTAATTTAATTTTTTTAATGAATTTTTCAATTTCATTTCGATTGTATCGGTGATGATCGCTCGTTTCTAAAAACGGAATTAATTTATCGAAAAATTCTTTTTCATTGGGGTCTTTACGCGTAATTCCAACAATATTATAGTCAATATTTATTTGGCCATCAAGTTCTCTGTGGAACAGTGCTGGATAAATTTTTCGGATCGCTAAATCGCCATCTCCACCGAATACCACAATATTAAACGATTGAAAACGTTCTGTAATGTAATTGGTTTTTTTGTTGTTTGCATTCATTCTTGGAACAGCATTAGTTTGTGTCAAAAATACACTAAGTAATTGTAAAGCGCAATAATTTTACCTAAATTTAGCAACTATTTAATGTTTATAACGTCTTTTAGCCGATGATGATTAAAACAATTCTTTTATCCGTAGTCCTCGTGTTTACCTGCACAGATAATTGGGCTCAAAATTACGTATTTGGACAACTTACGGGGTCTCCAAATATGATTACAACTGGTTGGAACTTAACGGGTAATGCGCACATTGGTGACACTCCGGGAGATGTAGATGCTTTTAATAATGAAATGCTCCTCACCAATAATTCAACGGGTCAGTCAGGTGGTGTTTTTTACAATACGCCAATCAATCTTTCTGCATGTCAGACATGGACAGTTGATTTTGAATACAGAATTGCAGGTGGGAATGCCGCCGATGGATTAGCTTTTTGTTTTTTAAGTGTGCCTCCAACTGGATTCGTGAGTGGAGGTGGTGTAGGAATACCTGGTACTGCAAATGGTTTAAAGGTTGTGATTGACACCTATGACAACTGCAGTCAAGGTGGGACAAATCCGGAAATACAAATTTTCAATGGGATTGGTTACAACGAATGTTTGCCTGCTACTCCTAAAATTCAGAATTCCGGTGGATCATTAAATTATTTACGCAATACAAACTACCAACCAGTAAAAATTACCTACAACAATGGATTGGTTACCGTTTTTGTAAACAACGTTCAACTTTTACAAGCAACCTCACCAGTCAACTTTACCGGATATGTCGGTTTCACAGCGAGTACGGGTGCGTTGTATGATTTGCATTCGATTCGAAATGTAACAATTTATACCAATCAAGCAGTTTCAAATGCGGGAATTGATGCCAACACTTGTTCAAATACTGGAGTTGTTATCGGTGCCACCCCGAATCCATTAAACGTTTATTCTTGGTCTCCAGCTGTTGGACTTTCTTCCACCACAGCGGCTAATCCAACGGTGACTTTGCCAAATACAACGGGCGCACCAATTACACAAACGTATACGGTGACCACTTCTTTAGCGACAAATCCAGGACTTTGTCCAACTACGGATCAAATTAACGTGACCATTTATCCTCAATTTAGCCAAACCGTTACGCAAACGCTGTGTAATGGAGGTCCATATGTATTCAATGGACAATCACTCACGCAGTCTGGAACATATTACGATACCTTAAGTACCGTTCATAGTTGTGACTCCATCGTTACTTTGAATTTAACCATTGGAAATGCACAAGCCAATGCTGGTCCGGATATTTCGATTTGTTCGGATGAAGTCGGAAATTTAGGAGTTAATCCAATACTTGGATATTTTTATTCCTGGTCGCCTGCAACGAATTTATCCGCAAATAACTTAGCGAATCCGACCGTTTCTGCTGTGAATACGACAGGCGTTCCGATTGTTCAGACGTATACGCTTTCCACAAGTTCAACCTCTAATCCAGGATTATGTCCTTCTTCTGATCAAGTCCAAGTAACCATTTTTCCAAAGTTTGTGACGAATATTACTGATACCTTGTGTAACGGAGGTCCGTATAATTTCAATGGACAATCGATTACGCAAACAGGAATTTATGTGGATACCTTGACCAGTATTCATAGTTGTGACTCCATCGTGAATTTAAACATTGTGATTTCCACTGAACCGGTATTTACGCTGTCGGATACAACCATTTGTATCGGAAATCCATTAACCTTGATACCGCAAGGTGTTGGAGGAATGTATTCTTATACATGGACACCTCAAATGTCCATACCGACAAGTGCCGGAGCAATGACTTGGAATCCAACGGTTTCAAACGAATTTTTCCTTTTAGCAACGAACAACTACGGATGTACGCACCTAGATTCCTTGGAATTAACCGTAAATCCCTTGCCAATCATGGGATTGGTGGCTTCTTCGCAAGCTCTTTGTCCAAATCAATCGCTAATGTTAACTGCATCCGGTGCAGCGACGTATTCATGGAGTGGTCCTGGTGCCACCTCGTCCACGACGAATAGTCAAACCATAATTCCAACTGGTTCAGGCGTATTCAACGTTGTTGGATACACTGCTCAGGGATGTGTGGATTCTATTCAAACGAATTTTACGCTTTATCCCAAACCAGTATTAACCATTACAGCGGATCAGGATATTTGTGATGGACAAATGGCATCGATAACGGTTTCTGGTGCAAGCAATTATGTTTGGAATCCAGCCACCCTGAATGGTACTCAAGTGTATGTGAGTCCGATTGTCACCACCAACTATTCAGTGATTGGATTCAATCAATTCAATTGCTCTGATACAGTTTCATCGATTGTTACGGTTCATCCAAATCCAGTTGCGATGATTGGTGCAGAGCCATATTTATTGACAAGTGATTCTCCCATCGTGTCTTTTACGAACCTTTCCAGTGGACAAGTGATTTCTACATGGAATTTTGACGATGGTACGATTCAACAACAATCCAACACCAATTTCGATTACCAGTATCCATATGAAGAAGGTGATTACATGGTGCAATTAGTGGTGGAAAGCCAATTTGGTTGTTTTGATTCTACGACACAATTAATTCAAGTGAAAGGCGATGTTCTGTATTATGTTCCAAATGCCTTTACACCAGATGGTGATGAGCACAATAACATGTTTAATCCAGTATTCACCTCTGGATTTGATCCTTTAACTTATCAATTTGATGTCTATGATCGATGGGGGGAATTAATCTTCTCTTCCCAAAATCCGCAAATTGGTTGGGATGGGTATTTAAATTTTGTGAAATGCCAAGAGGGAATGTACCTGTATAATATTCGCTTTACGGAAACTAAATCGGGAGAATATAGGTTCATTACTGGACACTTAAACTTGATGAAATAAATCTCAGTAAAAAAATACAAATTTGATCACTGAAATTTTTCAATGGCATCAGCCATAAACGCGTGAAATACCGCTTCCACAGTGGCTTCTTTTTGTTCAAACACTAAATGAGCGTCCGCTAAATTTGTTTTGAAAGAGATACGCTTAGAAACGCCCTCACACGATTTCATGAGTCCATATTTTGTAGGATAATGGTTCATCCATTGGTGTTCACGCAGTTTGTTCATGAAATTCAGAAACTCTTCGGGATAATGATGTGTGAAATCCGATTCGTGGGCGTAAAAGTCGTTTAGGAAGGTAGTGTATTCGGTAGTATGAAACTGCGTCCAATTTCGTGCGAGTAAATGGTCGAAATACAAATCCACCGCAATAGGTCCAACTTTGGGCAAGTCTGACATTAAGTCGAACTTCAGCTCTTTAACAAGTGGATGGTTATCGATATAGAAATCAATTTTGCGATGTAATTTGATTCCACGTTGAATCACTTCAGGATAGTGTTCGTATTTTGATCCGCGTACAAAGTCACCATAGAGATTGGCAAGCATCAACTCTTTGTCATTTCCGGAGAAGTAGAGGTGTCCTAAAAAATTCATATTCAAAAAAAATCCTGCCGAAGCAGGACTTAATTAATATTCATCTTCGTTAAAGAGAAAATCTTCTCGTGACGGATAATCAGGCCAAATTTCTTCAATACTTTCATACATATCACCCTCATCCTCTAGGTCCTGTAGGTTTTCTACAACTTCTAACGGAGCTCCTGTTCGAATAGCGAAATCAATTAATTCCTCTTTCGTTGCTGGCCAGGGAGCATCTTCTAAATAAGAAGCAAGTTCTAAAGTCCAATACATAATTCTTTGTTTTAGGTGTTAATTTTGGCAAAAGTAATTTTTATTTCCAATAAAGCAAATTAAAAATGATAACTATGCAATAAAGCACGTGAAATTTAATATCGTGGTTTCCATTCTTGTTCTTGGATTCCGAGTTCCATGGCGATTTTACGTCCTAGAACAAAGAAATAGTCACTTAGTCTATTTAAATAAGAGATTACCAGTGGAGCGACAAAATCGTGTCCATCAAGTGTAACCACTAATCGTTCTGTCCTACGACATACGCAACGGCAAACATGGATGTGACCAATAAAAGGGTGTCCACCGGGAAGAACAAAACTAGTCAATTCAGGAAGTTTAGCATCCATTTCATCCATCCATTCTTCCAATTTCTCCACGTCGGATTCCAATAAATCTGGAATTTTCATATTCGATTTCTCTGGATCTGATGCCAAGCTCGATCCAATGGTGAACAAGCGATCTTGAATTTCAATTAATTGTTGAACGGATGCACTATTGATGTCGAAGGAGCGAATCAATCCAACATAGGAATTTAATTCGTCAACAGTTCCATAAGCTTCGATTCTTAATTCTCCCTTCGAAACCCTTGTCCCGCCAATGAGTCCTGTGTGTCCTTGGTCGCCTTTTTTGGTGTATATTTTCATTATATGGTACTTAAAATGGAATTCACTTCTTCGTTGGAGTGAAAAAATGAAAGGATTTTCATCATGACACCATCCACAATTGAATCTGGGCAAGAAGCGCCAGAAGTAAGGATGATTCGATGAGTTGATTCGTTTGTGATGAAGTTAGATTCAATCAGAGATTTTGAATGGATATCAAATGAATGAATCCGTTCCCTTGAAATGATTTCACTTTCGTCCTTGATAAAATAACACGGAAACTTTTGCTCAAGTAACTCTACTAAATGACTGGTATTTGAACTGTTGTATCCACCCACGACGATGGCCATGTCTGCATCCGTTTCCATCAACGCAAGTGTAGCGGTTTGATTGTCATTCGTTGCGTAACAAAGCGTATCACGTGTATCCGCAATGTGCTCCTTGATAACTTCTGTCCCGTACTTCAATAACATGACTTCGCGCAAATAAAGTGCAATTTCCTGCGTTTCACTTGCGAGCATGGTTGTTTGATTCACCACACCAACTTTTGTTAAGTCTTTCAATGGATTAAATCCATTTGAATACTTTCCTTTAAAAACACGTTCAAATGATTCTAACTCTTCTTTGCCTAGAATAATGTCCCCAAGAATTCTTGCTTCGTTAATGTCTTTAACAATTAATGAAGGTGCGTTTTTGGAGCTATGTGAAAAGGTTGCGCGTGTTTCTTCGTGCTTGTGTTTTCCGTGAATAATAACGGTATGATTCGTTTCACCAAGTTTTTCGGATCGATTCCATACTTTTTCTACGAAGGGACACGTTGTATTGTACGTCGCAATGTCTACTCCAATTGAATTTAGTTTTCCCTCAATTTCCAAGGTGGTGCCAAAGGCAGGAATGATAACAAGGTCCTCTTTTGTCAAATCTTCAAATGGAATCAATTGATTACCTTCTGTATCCTGAAGAAACTGAAGTCCGTGGCTAATAAGGTCTTCATTCACTGCTGGATTATGAATCATTTGACTTAAAAGAAAAATACGTTTTCCTGGATTTTCGTGTATGGCTTTGTAGCTTTTTTCTATGGCATTTTCTACACCGTAGCAGAATCCAAAGTGACGTGCAATAACGAATGTCACCTTTCCTAGCTGTAATTCCGTTGGACTAAAATCTTTCTTGCGTGGATCTGCCAGTTTTCGTTGGGCTTTCACCTTTGAGATGATGAGCGAACGGTAAAAAGCAGGTACTTCGAATTGTTTCATAGTGTTAGTTCAACGAATGAATCAAGAATTGGTTCATTTGCGTTTATACATTTTTTCGTAGCGGTCAATCCAGTCCTTTACGGTCATTTTTTGAGAGAGTTCTCCAATTAATTCGAAGGGAATCGGATGTCCGTGTTTAAACCGAATGCACGATTTTCCCATGTCTAGTTTTTTTGAACTATGTTTCGGGAATTCTTCCACAAACCAGTTAAGTAGCTGCTCATCGCTGTAAATACCCATGTGATAAACGGCAATGAAGTTTTTTTGGCAAGCAATGTTCAAAAACGGAAGTGGTAATTTCGGTGTGCAATGGTATCCATCTGGATAGATGGTATGTGGCACTACAAAACCAATCATTCCATAACTCTCAGCGACTTCGAATCCCGCAGGAATATTCTCCTTAATCACGTTCATCAGTTGCGTGAAATCTGCCTGATAAGCTTCTGGAATGGAATCGATGTAAGTTTGAACGCTCATCTTTTCTTATGCTGTTCTTCCTGGATACACTCGTAATGCAACGCGCAAGCATTCAACCGCTTTGTGCAGTGAATCTTGGTTTAATACGTAGGCAATTCGAGCTTCTTGTTTTCCTGCGCCAGGAGTAGAATAGAATCCATTTGCTGGAGCCATCATGACGGTTTGACCTTCAAAATCAAAATCTTCCAATAACCATTGACAGAATTTTTCTGCGTCGTCCACTGGGAATTTTGCTACGCAATAAAACGCACCACTCGGTTTTGGACAAAACACACCAGGAATGCTGTTTAGTCCGTCTACCATGATGTTTCTTCTAGCAACGTATTCACTTACGACATCATCAAAATACGATTGTGGAGTGTCCAAAGCTGCTTCTGCGGCGATTTGATCCACTGTTGGAGGAGATAAACGTGCTTGTCCAAATTTCAGGGCAGCGCTCATCACTTCTTTGTTTTTGGTGATTAATGCTCCAATACGTGCTCCACACATAGAATATCGTTTAGAAACGGAATCAATCATGATTACGTTCTCTTCGATTCCTTTTAAATTCATAACAGAAAACGGAATCGCACCATCATAACAGAATTCGCGGTAAACTTCATCCGCAAACAAATAAAGATCATGTTTTAAAACAATTTCACGTAATTGCTCTAATTCTTCTTGAGAATACAAATAACCAGTTGGATTTCCTGGGTTACAAATGACAATTGCTCTCGTTTTTGAAGTGATTTTCTTTTCGAATTCTTCCACTGGAGGCAAAGCGAATCCCGATTCGATAGATGAGGCCACTGGAACGACATTTAATCCAGCTGTGACAGCGAATCCATTGTAGTTCGCGTAAAACGGTTCGGGTATAATCACTTCATCACCTGGGTCACAGGTACACATGAATCCAAAAATCAAGGCTTCTGAACCACCTGTCGTAATTAAAATATCTTCGCTATTTACGGGAATTCCACTTTTTTGATAGGATAGTGCAAGTTTATTTCTATAGCTCTCGAATCCAGCAGAGTGACTGTATTCCAATACTTTGCGGTCTAAGTTGTGAATGGCATTCAAGGCTGTTTCTGGCGTTTCAATGTCAGGCTGACCGATGTTTAAATGGTAAACAATCTTACCTGCTTTCTTTGCTGTTTCAGCATATGGAACAAGTTTTCTAATCGGAGAAGCTGGCATTTGAATAGCCTTGTCTGAAATTTTTGGCATGTCTTTGTTTTTGTTGATTCAAAATTAATCATTCTTCTCAAATAAGGAGTCGAATCATTGTCCAGATCATTCAACAAGTGAAGGCTTGCGTTTTAAAAATACGAATCCACCTTTTGCGCCAATTTGTTTCAGTTCAGGATAGGTGGACATGAATTCCTCTTTCTGTTGAATTTTCACAACAAAATAAGCTGGCTTCAAAATTGAACCTGTTGCAAGCTCTTTTTCATTTTGTGTTTTCTCATTGCCAGACTTTACATCCCCATAAAACAAATGTGCATATGATTTGAATCCTAAGGTGGTGAAATAAGCATCCTCTTGGCGATGTAGTTTGTAAAAATCAATCGCTGCTCCTTGAGAAATGTCCTCAACTTTCGGAACGATAAACGCATTGACACTCACTAAACTAATAATGATTCCAATTCCTAAAGCAAGGTAATATTTGATGAATAAATCCCTTCTTAAGTAATTAAAGGACAGTGAAATGGTAGATGTTAATAAAATAAAAGGTATAAGTTGTAAAACGGACCACTCGTACGTTTCTTTCATCGCTTCTACGGCAAATGGGTCCTTAACACGGATGTAATTTAAAAGGATAGCTGTATGTCCAACTAAGTACCCTAAAATTCCAAATACGACTGCCAACAATAACATAAATGAAAGGACGAAGTAATGAATGCGTTTGTTTGCTGCAAATCCATTTTCCCATTGCTGAATCACAAATCTCGCACCGAAATAGGTGATAGGGAAATAACAAAAACTGGAGTAATGAACGATTTTCGTTTTTACAATTGAAAAAAGGATCAAGGTAAACCAAAGCATTCCATGCATGATGATATCCAAACTTGTGCGTTTAATTTCTTTGTTTCTCAAATAAGCGATCAGAAAGAACGAAGCTGGAAAAACACCGAACAGTAAAATGATCCAATGGTAATAAAGTGGTCCACCGTGTCCAGCGTCTTGTGTTTGAAATAAGCGAACTTGATATGTGATGAATTCTTGAATGATTTCTTGATGTCCGCTTGCGAACAAGAGCATAAACCATAGTGATCCAATCAATATGGTGGTGAAAAGAAAAACAATCAATTTTCCGAAAGAAGGAAAATCCTTAAAGCGATTGACAAGAAAATACACGGCAAAAGCACCGCCAATTAATAAGAGTCCAACTGGACCCTTCGTGAGAATGGCAAGTCCTATGAATATTCCAGACCAAACGAAGTGTTTAATGGAATGTTGAACGCCTCCTTTATAGAACTGAATAATTCCACAAAAAATGAAGTAATTAAACCACGGATCGATGATTCCCGAATTGAAATATGAAAATGGCAGAATGGAGCAGGCATAAAGGGCGCTCCAAGCAATGCCAAATTTTTCACCGAAAAACTCCTTTCCAAAACGATACAAGGCCAATAAGGTGAAAACAGCGGCGATGACATTTGGGAAACGTGCGGCAAATTCATTGATTCCAAAAACGAGCATGGACAAAGCTTGCATCCAGATGAAAAGTGGAGGTTTTTCCCAGAATGCTTGAAAATTAATGGTGACATTGAAGTAATCCTTTGAAACAATCATTTCGCGCGCGCATTCGGCAAAATTCACTTCATCCCAATCAAATAATGCCGATAGACCAATCGTTGGAATACACGCGAGAAAAACGAACAACACAATAAACCAATGGAAGTATTTTGTCATGTTCTATTTATTGAGTGGCTCGTCTAAATGTGTCCATTTGGACTGAAGAAAAACCTGTGTGTATTTCATGCAAAGAAATCCAATCATGGCACCGGCAAACATGTCTTCAAAATAGTGTTGTGACAAATAAACCCTCGTAAAAGCGAAGAAAAGCGCACCGATAAAACATAGAATTTGAGTTTGTCCTGTTTTAGCGAAATTCATCGCAATAAACGTAAAGAGCACAAATGAACTGGTGGAATGTCCAGACGGAAAACTTTGTGAAATATGGTAATGAAATTCTCTGATCTGATGAAATCCTTTAACATGCTCAAAAACATACATGGGCCTCATGTGGTTCTCAAAAACGAAATGTTTGAGGAATTGAACAAGTCCAGAGGAAATTAAAAATGCAATAAAAAGAATAAGAGCCAATTTTTTACTTCGAAATAAGAAAACTAAAAAGGCAAGGAGCAAAAGGACTAATCCATCACCGACATTGGTTAGATGAGGCATGATGACATCTCCAATCTTCGAGTGAAAGGAATTAAAATACAGGTGAAGTGAAAGTTTGTCTGTTTGGACAATGATTAAGAGTGCAAGGACCCAAAATAGGTAGTTGCACCAATCAAACATACTAGATTTCATTTTCATGGGGTAAATTTACGGAATCCTGAGCATGATGCTACGAAAAATGAGCACAAGAAGTCTTCTTTTCTTTAATCATGATGACAAACAACACCGCGTCATAGGCAAAGTGTGCAGCAATCGAAAACCAAAGTCCGAAGTGGATAAAGCCAAAGGAGATGATAACGATGAATGGCAAAACAATCAATCCGTACATCGAGAATTTCCAATTCCACGGATTCAAGTATCCATGTAGTGCAACGAAAAAAACGGAAGTGATCCATGGTCCTAGAAGTGGTTGGATTCCGGCCCTGAATAGCAGTTCTTCACCTATCCCCGCACAGATAGATAAAAAGATTCCATCCGCATAGGTAAGTGGTAGTTGGTCAATGATTCGATCTACGCGATTCGGTAATTTCTCGAAAAATGGTGCTTTCATGAATAAATAAGCGATGAAGGCATAAACAAATCCAAACTGTAGTCCATAAGCAATTGGAACGAGTTCAATTCTTTCTATTTGCAGGAATTCAGTGAAAAGTGATTCGTGATAATAGTGAGCGATAACATATCCAGGAATAGGGAAAATGAGCAATGTAACCAATCCAAGGATACGTATTTTAATAATATTTCGCACTTTTTTTTAAAAGAATTTGGTGTGAATGAAAATTACTTCTATATTCGTCTCTCTAAATCAATAAGAACGCCTATAGACCAAATTTACTTTTAATTGTTGACATCAACAGAAATTGTAAATTATGGTTTTATCTTCGTTAAGCGATTCTGAATTAATCCGTTTATACATTAATAACAATGAAAGAGCCTTTGAGGTCCTTTTAAAACGTTACAAAAATCAAGTGTATAAATTCATTTACCTAAAAGTGAAAGATGTTGATTTAGCAAATGATATTTTTCAAGAATCATTTATTAAAGTCGTTCAAAACATCAAAGCGGGTAAATACAATGAGGAAGGTAAATTTCTTCCATGGGCAACACGTATCGCACAAAACTTGGTCATTGATTACTACCGTAAGCATGGGAAGGTTCGTATTTTTTCTGAGCGAAATGCGTTCAATGAGGACTTTGGTATTTTCCAACGCATTGCCTGTGAGGATAAAAATTACCTTCAAAAGAAATCAACGGAAGAACTAGAAGAGCAATTAGTTGATTTATTAAATCACCTTCCAAAAGTACAACGTGAAATCGTTGAATTGCGCATATTTCACGACCTGTCTTTCAAAGAAATCGCTGAATCCGAAAAGATTAGCATCAATACTGCTCTTGGACGCATGCGTTATGCCTTGATCAATCTGCGTAAACTATTGGAAGAAAATGAAATAGTTACTCATTTTGCTTAGTTGAGTTTGATTTCTTTTTAGAGTATCAACCGGACTTTTCATCCTATTTTGGCTATCTTTGCTTCTTAAAATTACTGGATTGCTATGTTTGAAAATTTAACAGATAAGTTTGAGCGCGCGTTTAAAGTCCTAAAGGGACAGGGACAAATTACAGAAATTAATGTTGCAGAAACCCTTAAGGAAGTTCGTCGTGCATTGTTGGATGCCGATGTTAACTTTAATACGGCGAAACAATTCACGAATACGGTAAAAGAAAAAGCACTCGGACGAGATGTATTAAACGCGGTTTCTCCGGGTCAGTTAATGATTAAAATCTGCCACGAAGAATTGGTGGAATTAATGGGAGGAAATGAATCAGAAATCAATCTGAAAGGTAATCCATCCGTTATTTTGATGTCCGGTTTACAGGGGTCAGGAAAAACAACGTTCTCTGGTAAATTAGGATCCTACCTCAAAAATAAAAAAGGAAAAAATGTACTATTAGTCGCTTGTGACGTGTATCGTCCGGCAGCGATTGATCAATTACACGTTCTTGGGGAGCAATTAGGAATTGAAGTTTATTCCAACCGAGAAGAGAAGAATCCGGTTGCCATTTCTCAAGCAGCCATTCAATACGCGAAAAGCAAGTCGTTTAATGTGGTGATCATCGATACGGCGGGACGCTTAGCGGTGGACGAGCAGATGATGAATGAAATTGCACAAGTCAAAGAAGCGGTTCAACCAAACGAAACCTTGTTTGTGGTTGATTCCATGACTGGTCAAGACGCGGTAAACACAGCTAAAGCCTTTAATGACCGAATTAACTTCGATGGAGTTGTTTTAACAAAATTAGATGGTGATACACGTGGTGGAGCAGCATTGTCGATTAAAGAAATAGTCAATAAACCAATTAAGTTTGTTGGAACGGGTGAGAAAATGGATGCCTTAGACATCTTTTATCCATCACGTATGGCAGACCGCATATTAGGTATGGGGGATGTGGTTTCCTTGGTAGAACGTGCGCAAGAGCAATACGACGAAGAGGAATCAAGAAAATTGCAGAAGAAAATCATGAAGGATCAGTTCGACTTCAATGATTTCTTGGCACAATTGCAACAAATTAAAAAAATGGGGAATGTCAAGGACCTCATGGGAATGATCCCAGGAATGGGAAAAGCCATGAAGGATGTGGATGTTCCAGACGACGCGTTTAAAGGCGTTGAGGCGATTATCTTGTCCATGACACCAAAAGAAAGAGCGAATCCATCCTTACTGAATAATCCAAGAAAAGCACGCATCGCGAAAGGAAGTGGGACGACGTTGCAGGATGTCAATAAACTCATGAAACAGTTTGAGGATATGCGAAAAATGATGAAAATGATGAGCAATCCGCGCAACATGATGGGCATGATGAACAAAATGAAAGGCATGGGCGGAATGCCTGGAATGTAAAATGGAGGAATTTGATTTATACCCACAAAAACCGTTGATTGAGAAAGTTAAAATCGAGAGCAACTGGGGATTGACATTTTTTTCATTGGTGCTGTTTGTTGGCACATTTCTTTTTCTTTTCAAGGATCAAATCCGTTTCGTCTTATTTTTGATTTTGGTCTTGTTTATCCATGAAATGGGACATTTTCTGTTCATGAAATTGTTCAAATACGAGAATGTCCGCATGCTTTTCATTCCATTGATGGGCGCTTTTGTTCAAGGGAGCAAGGAAAAATACTCGCAAAGAGAAAGTTTTTTTGTCATCTCTGCCGGACCTTTTCCCGGGATTTGGATTGGTTCCGCTTTGCTCGTGATTGCCTCCATTTACCAGCAAGAATGGATGTTGGAATTGAGTTTTTTATTCTTGTTCTTGAATGTCATCAACCTTTTCCCGATTGATCCTTTGGATGGTGGACAATTATTTAAGTTGTACGTAAACAAGAAACGAGATCTTTTTTTGATGTTATTCGCTTTGTTTTCATCGATGCTGATGATTTTCGTCGGTTGGATGATTGATAGCTATATCATTTTAGCTTTTGGATTTTTAATGGGGTTTAAAGTGCGTAGTTTCCAGCGCAATCATCATTTGAGAAAGATTTTAGACGAAAAACAAATTCCTTACGAAACCACCTATGATGAATTAAGTAATGAGGATTACGCCAAAATAAAAGAGGTGCTCATTGACGAAACTCCAGCTTTAAAGAAATATTTAGACCTTTCAGAAGAAAATAACGAGGAATTTATGGCTTCACACGTCAATTCAGCCCTTTTGGCTCCGGTTTTGAAAGATGCAGGAATGGGTTTGAAAGTGACAATTGTTTGTCTTTGGTTACTTTCCTTGAGTTTCCCCGTCTATTTACTAGCAAGCGATGTACTGGATTTTAGTTGGTACTTTGAAAAACTCTAATGATGTCATTGAAAAAACGGCTATTTGGTTTCTTACTATTCACTTCGTTCTCCTTGATGAGTCAATGTGAGCAGGTCTTTGTTTCAGGTCGAGTTCTCGATACGATGAACAGAGATATGTTCTATAATTTAATGGTGATCAATAAGTCAACTGGACGCGGTGTTTTTGGTCAGCCAAATGGTTTTTTTTCGGTGTATGTTCGTCCGGGAGATAAAATTGCCTTATCTACTAAAGGTTATCCTGTTTATGAATTTATCGCCAAAGCAGATGATGACTGTCAAAACCATATCTACGCGATTATTGAACGTATTCCACAGGAAATTGAACAAGTGGTTGTACGTCCATTGAAATCATTGGAACAAATCAAGGAAGAGCGTCAAGCGCTTTCGCAAAGGGAAACACGTTTAGTTTCTGGGATAAATGTACTCGAGAGTCCAATTACCGCCTTATATCAAGCTTTTTCAAAGAAAGAACAGAGCAAACGATGGATTGCTGAACAGCAATATAAAGATGATCAACGTCGCATCGTGAAAGAGTTGCTTCGCTTGTATGTTGCATTTGATATCATCGATCTTCCAGAGCCAATCTTTGATGATTTTATTACTTTCTTAAATATCGATGAGAATTTCATCAAGACGGCATCAGAAATGGAATTGGTCTTGTTTATCAAAGATAAATACGATCACTTTAAGTCCGTGCAACGTCCTTAATTATTGAAGACGTTTTGTCGGTTCCCAAATACTTGATTTTATCCCACCTAGGAACTTAAAAAAACCAAGGAACAAAGCAATGTTCATGGAAGTGAAATGTAAAATGTAGCGCAACCATTTGAAGTGCACGCCAATTTTTTTTCCGAGATAATCAGGTATGTATAGACCTAGTGGGAGGATGAACAATGAATTCACAATGGAGTAAACGAGGTGTTCTCGACTCAAAAAGCTCGATGCGATGACAATGAACAACATGAAAAAAGGCAAGATCCAGCGTAGAAATTTATGTGAGAAAAAGGCGTAAGAAATTCCATCAAACCTGAATAACATGGGCCAAAATCGACTGAGGTTTTGAAAGTTGCCTGCAGATATGCGAATCTTTCGTTTGAATTCAATCCACGATTCGTTGGAAACATCTTCAAAAACCAAGGCATTTTGTTCGTTTATACAGTGATATCCTTGCTGAAGGATAATCATGTTCAGATAGAAATCGTCCACCAGAAAATGTGTAGGAATCGGTTTGAAACATTCTTTTCGAAATGCGAAACAACCACCAAATGGACCCATCATGGCTCCCCAGATTTTTCCTTCGGCAAATTTGGTTTGCACTTCATTGGAAATGTATCCATTTTCCGCCTGTGAAATGCCCGTTTCTTTAATCCCAAAATGCTCCATGCGGCTATCCACAAGTCCTATTTTTGGGTTTTTAAAGTGCTTGACTAATTCGCTTAAGGTGTTGGAGTCAAACAGGACATTTGCATCCGTCATGACAATGATTTCATACGATGCTTCTTTGACTAATTTGTTGACAATGTTTATTTTCCCTTGTCTTTCCGAAAAATCAAAAAGTTTCATGTTTGGAAACTTATCTTGATAGGAATTAATGATAGCACAGGTTTGATCTTGGCAATTATCAGCGCCTATTAATAATTCAATGCGGTTGAAGGGGAATTTTGTCTGCAATAAGGTTTCCAATTTTTGACCAATCACTTTTTCCTCATTGTGAGCAGGAATGATGATGGTAATCGGTGGAAGTTCATCCAAATAAATGAGTTGATTGGTTTTTCGGTAACGAGAAAAATACTGAACCAATTTAGGATAAATCACATAGCTGTGAAGAATTAAACCGATACCTAGCCATAAAATGATTTCAATGAATACCATGTATAATGAATGCTTGAATTACAATATTAAACATTATTTACTGATTGGTTTTAAAAATCAATGGGCTGCTTGCAATTGTTCTTCAAGTATTTCATAAACGAAATCTGACGAGAAATTTTCTTGAATAAATTGTTTTCCCAGTTCGCCCCTTACCGTGCATTTTTCTTTGTTATTTAATAAGGATAGAATGTCAGAGATGAATGTATCCTTGTTTTTATGCACCGGAATGATGGATTCTACCGAAAGTCCCTCAGCGGCCTTTATTGTCAATACACACGGAACTCCAATACTCATGGCCTCGAGTATTTTCATTTTTATTCCAGATCCTGACTGAAGTCCGGCGACAAAAAGTCCGTGTTCCGCCATAAATTGAAGTGGATCCGCAACAAATCCGTGAATGACCACATTTTTTCTTTTGTAATCTGAAAGTATCTCGATGCTTTTTCTCCCGGCCACATGAAATTCAAGGTCAGGATTCTCCTTCAATAATACAGGGAAAATGGAATCAATCAACCATTTCACGGCCTCAACATTCGGTTCCCAATCAAAGGCACCGAGAAAACAGAGTCGATTTTCTGTCCAAACGATTTCTTGATTGTTTTTCGGCATCGAAGAAGGTAAATACTGGACTTTTGTTGCGGTAGATTGTTTGATGAACGCCGTATCTCCTATAGAAATAGGAAGGATAACATCCACTTGGTTCCAAATACTTCGTTCTTCTTTTTCCAATGATTTTGCCAACTGATTCACGTACCACGCTTTCAACGAATTTCTTTCGTTTTTAGCCAAATCCTCCCAAATGCGAAATTCGATGTTGTGTGATCGATAACAAATTTTTCCATTGAAAACAGTTCGAATAAACGGAGTGTAAATGGCAGCGTATAAGCTTTCAAAAATCACCACATCATAGCTTGTTGATATCAATTTATCTCGAAGGATTTGTTCCACATGTGAATGACGGAAGCGTTTCGTATGATACGATTTCTGTGTCAGTAAGGAAATGAATGCTGGTATTAATTTGATTTTTGTGTCAATTGGAATGCCTTGAAACGTAAGTTTTTCGGCATTTATCTTTTCAAAGGCAGACGGGATGAAGTTGTGTTTATGTGTGCTGAGGGTAAGGTAATCAATCTTTTCGATACTTGGGATTTCATTTAAATCCAAGAGGAATCGACTCATGGCTAGACAGCCACCATCAACAATGGGGTAGGGTGGTTTATGGCTAAGTACGAGTACTTGCATTTCTCTTGATTAATTTTGAAAGTAGTTTTTTCCACATCTCTTGAGAGAAAACCTGCGCGTCATTTGAGGCAGCACGTGTGATGATCCATGCAACTGGCGTAAAGAAAAATCCAGCTAGCCAGATTCCAATAAATGGAGAAATGGCATGTGTCTCCGCAAGATTTTCTCCAACACTGCTCAACATGAAGTACACCATAAACGTTAATGCGGCGATAACAACGGGTGCACCAAACCCTCCTTTGCGTATGATGGCGCCGAGTGGTCCACCAACAAAAAACAATACGACAACAGCATAAGTTAAAGCCAGTTTCTTGTGAAATTGTATCCAATACATGTTGGCATCTCTGTCCATGATTTCCAAAAGTTCATTCTGATTATCAACGGTTTCATTTGTTCGTCGCAATCTTGAGATGACGGTATTTCGGGCTTGAAGTTTATCGACGTCGTTTAATTGTTTGAATTGAACCGAAGGTATTTTCTCCGCTTGAGCTAATCCCGAATTTGGATTGTGGTAAACAATTTGATCATTAAAACTTACGAATTCTTTGCCGCTATTTTTAGCAAATCTCTCTGCAATTTGGCGTTTCCTTTTATCTAAGGAATCCATCGCTGTGCTGATTTGAAAGACATTCAACATTTCGTATTTATCCGTAAATAAATCTTCATCTGTTCGATTTAAATTAAATCCTGCAATATCCATTTTGTAAGTCCCATGTTCAAAATAAGAAACGCGTGACGGACGACCAGAAGGATTTTGTATGCTTCCATCTGGAAGGAAAAGTGGGTTTTGAATTTCTAGTTCTTCGAGGATTTTTCCGTTTTTCAAATCAAAAAACATGTAACGACCATTGACCGATTTATAAATACGGGCTTCTTTGGCCTTGACCGTTTTTAATTCACTTGGATGACTGTAATCGTGAATGGTTATTCCTTTGTATACGGAGTCGCTGTATGCATCAACTTTAATGGAAAATCCTTCAAAATCTTTTGTGTAAACTCCAGGAGTTAAAATAGAGGAGATTTTGGTATTCTGAATATCATAAAGCAATGTGTGTAATTTCAAATTGAATACGGGAGCCACATAATTGACAAAAGAAAATGTGCTAATCGAAATGATTATAACAATAAACATCAAGGGACGCATGATTCGGTATAGGGAAAGTCCACTTGATTTTAAAGCCGTTAATTCATTGTTTTCAGCGAAACTCCCAAAGGTCATTAAAGAGGAAAGTAGAATGGCTAGTGGGACTGCTAAGGGAACAAGGTTTGCAGAGGCATAAACAAGCAATTCTAAAATCACCCAAATGCTCAATCCTTTCCCCATTAAGTCATCTACGTATAGCCAGAAAAACTGCAGAATGAGTATGAACATCGAAATCGCCAGTGTCACAATAAATGGACCGGTAAATGATCTAATGCTAAATAAGTACAGTCTTTTCAACCTTGAAAATTTCGGCAAAGGTAGCTAATAAACGTAGAAAAAGGAGAAGAATTGTGTAAACTAAGATCCAAGAACTCTTTTTAAATCACTCACCTGTTGATTCCAAAGCATGATCGCATTTTCTTTATCTACGGGATAGGCAAAATCCGTTATTTGAAGGGAAACAGATGACGTCATAGGATCTACGATATAGGCAATTTCAAAATACACATCGAGTCCCTCTTCTTCATCTGAAAGCCATCTCCAACGAATTTTTGCATTGGGTTTATTTTGTAATAACCGAGCTTCTTCTTCAATCCCATCCCATTCAAATGAATAAATATCATCTTTAATATTTACATCATCAGCGAACCATTCAGACAAACCATCTGGTGTATTGATTAATTTTTCCAAGACCCTCGGTGCAGTTTTGAGAAGGAATTCTAATTCGTATTTTTCTTTCATGGGACTTGGGTAAATAATTCTAATTTTGTTAAGCCTCTGCAATATACTAATTAAATCGGAAATGTCACTCACTAATTCGCTTGAACATATAGGAAATCAACTTTTTAAGTACCGCGGATTCGTTCCGGTTTTTTTCGCGATTGTGGCATTTTCTATTCAGTTGAATGTCACGCAAGGACGAATATCCTTCAGTTTGTTTGAGGGACTAGCGCTTTTTTTAGTCGTTTTTGGACATTTAATCCGTGCCTTGACCGTTGGACATCGCAGTATGCAGACTTCTGGACGCAATCGCAGTCATCAGGTAGCAGAAGTTTTAAATACAACGGGAATGTATTCAATTGTCCGTCATCCCTTGTATTTGGCAAATATCTTGATTTGGATAGGGTGGACGACCTTATTGAGTATTCCTTGGTTGATTGTTGCTGCGACGTTCGTTTTTGTTGTTTACTACATGTTCATTATGTATGCAGAGGAGCAATTTCTGCGAAGAAAGTTCGGTAAGTATTATGAAATGTGGCACTGCAGAACGCCTCGTTTGATTCCGAATCCATTTTTATACGCTTCGAGTCGCAATGATTTTTCTTGGAGAATTATGTTGAAAAACGAGTATCCTGGTTGGACAGCTAGTATGACGATTGCTTTATGTATTTATACATTGCTCGTGAATCGGATTTATCCCATTTCTAAGTTTTATGTACAATTTATAGAAGCTTGGTTGATTTTGGGTGGGGGTATCGCGCTATTCGGACTGACTTTCCGTTTTTTAAAACACCGAACAAAAGTCTTTCATGAAATGGACTAATGTCCACTTTGAAATATTTGACGCTGCTGTAGCGAGCGTCCGAGCGTCAGTTCATCAGCATATTGCAACTCCGATCCAACAGCGATTCCACGGGAAATAGAGGTCACCAAACAATCAAAGTGCTGCAATTTCTTGTACAAGTAAAAATTGGTGGTGTCACCTTCCATCGTTGGACTTAAGGCAAAGATAATTTCGCGCACTTCTTCTTTTTCCATTTTTTTCAGGAGGCTTTCAATATTCAAATCCGCCGGACCAATTCCGTCCATAGGAGAAATGATACCGCCAAGAACATGGTAAATTCCTTGGTATGTGGATGTAGATTCAATGGCCATCACATCGCGAATGTCTTCGACAATGCAAATGGTTCCGTGATCTCGCTTTGGATTCGCACAAATAGAACAAATGGGATCATCTGTCATGTTTCCGCAGCTAGAGCAGTGAAGTACTTTTTGTTTGAAGTCAATCAGTGCGCTCGTAAAATCTGCGATTTCTATCTCACTTCGTTTGAATAAATCCAAGGCAAGTCTCAGTGCTGAGCGACGTCCAACCCCCGGAAGAGTGGAAAGTTGATCAACGGCTTTTTCGAAATGTTTAGATGGGATATTCACACATAAAATTGAAATTCAAAAGTACTTATTCTTTTCAAAACAACATGGATTCTTTGCAAATACTCCTGAAGAGTTATAAGCCCTCGTAACATTTGATTAACTTTGTAGCATCATGGCAGTGAAAGAATTAAACATACGGAATAAAAGAGCTCGTTTCGAGTATCACCTAGAGGAGGAATTCACTGCGGGAATGGTTCTTTCTGGAACAGAAATTAAAAGCATAAGAAACGGAAAAGCAAGTATACTAGAGGCTTATGGCATCTTTTATAACAACGAAGTTTGGATCCGGAACATGCACGTAACCGAGTACGAGAATGGTTCGTTTTACAACCATAAACCAAGAGCCGATCGCAAAATTCTTTTAAATAGAAAGGAAATCGTTCGCATCGAGAAATTCCTGAAAATTAAAGGTAACACCTTGATTCCAACGAAATTATTTCTTTCTGAAAAAGGTTGGGTGAAAATACATATTGCCTGTGCAATTGGTAAAAAACTGCACGACAAGCGAAACGATTTAAAGGAAAAAGATGATCGACGAGAAATGGATCGTGCCTTAAAACGATAGTATTTCCAGCTTTTTTATTAGTCTCTTATTACTGGATATCCAGGGAATTTCGTTTTGTCGAAAACGAATTTCTTATCATCGATTTCTGGATTTGACGTAAACTTTGTCATGGAATAGGTCATAACAGTTCCGTCTTTAGCCTTTAAAATTGCCTTTTTCAATTCATTATCTGTTTTCGAAATATACAACACAATCGTGTGATACTCTGCTTTTGTAGGAACTTTTGGGAAGAGGTCAATTACGTAAACCGCTTCTCCATTCAATTTATCTTCTCGATCAAATTTATTCTTAAATCCAGTTTCCCATATGGTCATGAGTTTTTTTGGATTCAATCCGTCTTCATCATCTGTTGCATCAGATTCGTACACCGATCGCTCTTCTTTGATAACGGTCCATGTCTTTACGCCATTTGAAATAATGGTATTGTCTCCGTAGGATGCAAAGAACTTATTTCCTTTTACCCAACCTTTTCCCGTTTCGTTCTCATTTGTTCCGCTCGACGCATTTTTAACAGTTGCATTGAATTCGATGTAGAAAGACTTCATCGATTTCATTTTGGTCGACAATTTGTCAAGAATTCCTTGCGCTTTTGCGTCTTGAGAAAAGGACGTACCTGAGTAAAGGAAAAGTACGGTAAAGAGGAGGTAAGTTAATTTCATGTCTTAAATTTCAGTACAAATATCAGAAATTATGCCAAGAACTAAAAATATTGTTAGCGAATGATGATTAATGGTTTATTCATTAACTTCTTTTCTGATTCAATTTGAAGAATATACGTTCCAGTAGAGATGTTTTCTGGGATTTCAAAGGTATTTCCTTCGAACTTTCTTTCTGACTTTATTGATTTTCCTTCAGGAGAAATGAGGTTCACTCTTTTAATTCCGTCTCCTTGAATGGTTAAGCAAGTTCCAGTTTGAATGGGATTCGGATACATGGAAATCGAAGGCAGTTTAGTTGTGTTTAATCCAGCTAATGAACCTAGGTTCACATTGTCGATATATAGCGAATTGCCGAATGCTCCAATGTTTCTGAATGCCACTTGCAAATTTGATTGACCAAAATACGCACTTAAATCAACGGAATCCGTGCGCCATTGATCATTCGTTGGAACGAAAAAACTTTGATTATCTGGAGATGTCGCCAACGTGGTTCCTCCTTTTAAATAAACTTGTTGGTAAGTTACACCGCAATCTGTTGAAACCATTACTGCTAAAGAGTCTGAATATCCGCTTCCCCAACGTGCGTATGCCACGTCAAAATGCAAGTAGGGTTGAATGTCCAAAACAGTCGCATCTAAAGGCATGACTAAATCATCAAAGGAATGTTGTGAGTCGATGTTGTAATTATCGAAAAATGCAGCTTGCGTTGAGTTCCCGAATCCACCGGTCGAAGTAGAAAGGCTCCATGTTCCGCCACCATCTTGGTTGTTGATGCTCCATCCATTCGGCAAGAAATTGGTTTGAAAATCTTCATGGATTCCTGTCTGCAATTGGAAGAAAGAAACATTCACGGTTAAGCTATCTATATCGGTGTGACCAGCAGCATCCGTAATTTGAAGAATCGCTAAATGATCTCCTGATGTTGGAAATAATACCGAAGGATTTCGTTGCGAAGAGCTGCTTGGGAATCCAGTAGGGAAGGTCCACTGCCACGTTGAATTGGTATGATTCAAAAAGGAATGATCCTCGAAATAGAATGAATCCACCTCACAAACAGCAACGAGGGAAAGTTTGTCCACCATGATGCGGCAAATGGGCAAACTTGGAATCTCTGTCAAGGCACTTTCGAAAATTCCTTTTCCATACGATGCCAATCGAATCTTTGCATCTCTGTAAAACGCATGAAGGATGTTTCCATTAATGAAGGTTGGAAGTCCGGCGTTGTCTAAGATAAATGCATTGGTATTGTTTCGGTAGTAAACGGCTTTGTTTGTTGCCACGTAAATCCCACCATCCGTTCCGGCAATGTGCTCAATGGATTGCACACTTTCGTTGTTCAAAATGGAAGTCGTTAAATTACTCCAAGATGCTCCGCCATCGCTGGTTTTAAAGACTTTGTTGCCATTTGCACCACTGGCGTAAGCAATCCATAATTCATTTTCATTTAATGGATTTAAGGAAAGTAGCATGCGACGACTATTTCCACCAGGAATTGTTATTTGCGTCCAGTTTTGTCCTCCGTCGATCGTTTTCCATAGTTTCCCAATATTTCCTGAAGCAGGTTGTTGATTTAGGTAAATGACATTTGGATTCGAAGAAGATACTTCAATGTACTTTACTTGGTCATCCACCAAGGTTCCAAAGCTATGCAGGTTTGTAAAGGAAGCTCCTGCGTCACTTGTTTTGTAAATGGCATTTTGTTTTCCAATGTACGCTATGCTGTAACAATTTGGATGAAATTCCATTTCACTTGACTCTGCTGCGTAATAACTTTCATTTGGTGAATTGCCGAATGGTGCACCAGAAATGGGATCACCTAAATTCAAGGGAATTCGCTTTCCGCCAATATCCGAAAAGTACGTCAAGCGATTATTTCCTGGATTCACGTATCCAGTTGCTGCTTCGCCTCCGCCTAATTCTAAAAAGTTTCCTAGGCCGTAATTTTCGTGGTATGCTAAGTTTCCATTGTGGTAAAGTCCGCCAACTAATACATCTTCATTCCATCCGGAACCGAAGCCCCAATAATCGGAACCATGGACACCTGACATGCGAAATTCGGGTTCAGTTGTAAAGAAATCGGAGGAATGATAAACACCACCATCCGTTGTTATCCAAGCGTCATTGCCATTCACACGGAAATCTTGGTTGTCGACATGCATGTGTAAGGGTCCGCCTACATAACCGGACAACGCGGAAAACGTCGCGCCGCCATCGATCGATTTATAGACATTCAGTCCTCCGATTAATATGAGATTTGGATCAGTAGGAGAAGCCATAATGGCGCAGTTGTAAAATCCTTGATGGTAGAGCCAAGTATCTGTTCCAATGGCCAAATTTATGTGGGTGGTCGAGTAGGGTCCACCAACCGGACCATTTGGCAAGGTCCATGAGTTTCCGCCGTCATCACTTCGGTATACACCAATGTATCCAATGTCGTTTGGTTTGGATTCACCAATCAAGTAGGCATAAACACGATTTGGATCCGCAGGTGTTACGGCAATGCGCGCACCTCCATCGTTTCGTGCGGCATCGCTTGAAGTGTACCAACCATTCGTTTGAACAACCCATGTTTGTCCACCGTCCGCAGATTTCAAAAATTCACAATTCAAACTAGTCGCGTTGTGTTTCACTAAATATAAAATCGAACTATTGGCCGTATTTGCTTTGATGTCGTAGGATGCTTCAGTAAAAACCTGAGTCCAAGTTGTTCCTCCATCGGTACTTTTGAACAATCCTTTATCCGTTGCTGCGAAGACCAATTGCGCATTTGTTGGATGAATGAACAATTCGTTGACACCTAAGCTAGTATTGGGCAGGACATTTGTCCAACTCGTTGCGCCATTTGTTGAACGAAAAACACCATTATTCCCTCCTGCAAAAACAATGTTTGGATTGTTATAATCGATTTCCACTGCCGTCACACCACTTCCAAAATCGATGGGCATCGAAACACAAGTCCAGTTTAATCCGGCGTTGGTACTCTTGTACACTTCACCGGGTTCGGTTCCGCAATAGCAAACGTTCGGGGAATTCAAGCATTGGTCAAAACTGTATGTGTTGGTTTGTCCAGATCCTTGCGTTAATCCTTCTTGATAATTTGTAATGGGCCCAACGACACTCCAATTCGAAGTTTTTTGTTGTTTTTGTTTTCTCAAATAAGCTTGATCTATTCTCATTTGCTCTTCTGTAGATGGTTTTTGAATATATCCTGCTTCGTTCAAATAAGGAAGCGCAGCTCTTCTCCAACGTTTGTAATACTGTGTGTGGTATGTTTTGATGAAGTCATGTTCTTGAAAATAAGAGCGATACAAGGCATCAACTTCAAACACACTTGGATTTTCCGTGTACATCAATTGCGCCCACTTTGGAAGTTGAGCAATTTCATGTGAACTTGGTTTTTTTAGGTTTTGAGCGAAGGTCAAACTTTGCATACAAGCAAAGGCTAACGTAAAAAGTAGAATTGAGCGCATAATCTCGTTTAAGTTGAGTTATGCTAATTTACTATTTTTTTAGAAATACTTGATTTATGAAAGAAAGCGATTTTTCCAATCTGAACTAGGTATCATGCATGTTTCCAGCATGCCAAATACGTGGTATCGTCTTTTTGCACAGAATCGATACATGGAGTTTCGAATAAACGAAGGAACAAGTTTCAAGATGGTCAGTAACTTCCACATCCCACCTAAATCACTTAAAATACTCAACACAGCATTACTCTCGGTGAGTACTTTTCCGTTTTTCAAATAAATCACTGAATCCATTGGATTTACGCTTAAATGCAAGGATTTCACTTGTTCTTTTACGAAATCAGATTGTGCGGTGGCAAAATAAAATTGCTTCGTACGATCCTTTTTCAAAATGAATTGCACAAACGAGTTGCACAGAATGCAAACGCCATCGAAAACAATGATTTTTTTACCCTGCATTACTTTGCTTTAGGAAGCTCAATTTTCTTAGCGTTTTTCACTTTTTCGTTGGTCAACGCTAGGTCTAATACTTCTGACATTTTACTTACAAAGTGAAAGGTAATTCCTTTCAAGTATGCTTCTTTGATTTCGTCAATATCCTGTTTGTTTTTCGCACAAAGAATAATTTCCTTAATTCCCGCACGTTTTGCTGCCAGGATTTTCTCCTTGATTCCACCAACTGGAAGGACATCACCTCGAAGGGTGATTTCACCGGTCATGGCCAAGTTTTTCTTTACTTTACGTTGCGTAAAAACGGAAGCTAACGAAGTCAACATTGTGATTCCCGCACTTGGACCATCTTTTGGAGTTGCTCCCTCCGGAACGTGTACGTGAATGTTGTGCTCATCAAATACTTCCTGTTCTAGTCCAAGTAAATCACTGTGTCCTTTCAAGAATTCCAAGGCAATCACTGCGGATTCTTTCATGACATCACCTAAATTCCCCGTCAAGGTTAACTTACCTTTTCCTTTGGTAATTGATGATTCGATGAATAAAATATCTCCACCGACAGATGTCCAGGCAAGTCCTGTGACAACTCCCGCCGTTTCATTGTTGATGTATTTCGGACGCGCTCTTCCGGCTCCTAAGAAGGTAAATAAATCCTCTATCGTGATGTTCGGTTCAAATGATTCTTCCATGGCGATTTGACGAGCACGATTGCGCACCAACTTCGCCGTTACTTTGTCCAAGCCGCGAACTCCGGATTCGTTGGTATATTCTTCAACGATTTTCTCCCAAACTTTTTTGTCTACTAGGATGTCGTTCTTTGTAATTCCGTGCTCTGCGATTTGTTTTGGAAGCAAATGTCTTTTCGCGATTTCGATTTTCTCTTCAATCGTATAGCCATTCACCTCGATGATTTCCATACGGTCAAGCAATGGAGATTGAACAGTGCTCAAATTATTTGCTGTTGCGATAAACAAGACTTTCGATAAGTCGAATTCTGTTTCCACGTAATTGTCATAGAAAGCGCTATTTTGCTCTGGATCCAATACCTCCAATAGGGCAGAGGATGGATCTCCGTGGTGATTTCTACCGAGTTTATCGATCTCGTCCAGCACAAATACTGGATTTGCGGTTTCCGCTTTTTTTAAGTTTTGCATGACGCGTCCCGGCATTGCTCCGATATACGTTTTTCGGTGTCCACGGATTTCTGCTTCGTCGTGCAAACCGCCTAGTGACATACGAATGTACTTTCTTCCAAGTGCTTCTGCAATCGATTTTCCAAGAGATGTTTTACCAACTCCGGGAGGACCATAGAAACAAAGGATGGGCGATTTCATGTTTCCTTTGAGTTTCAGGACAGCCAAATATTCAAGAATACGTTCTTTGACTTTTTCCATACCGAAATGATCTCTTTCCAAGATTTTTTTTGCACGTTTTAGGTCCAGTTTATCGTTTGTGTAAACTCCCCAAGGCAAGTCCAAGAGTAAGTCCAAGTAGTTCATTTGAACGGTATACTCAGCTCCTTGCGGATTCATGCGTTGCAGTTTCTCTAGTTCCTTGATAAACAATTTTTCGACGCGCTCGTCCCATTTCTTCGATTTAGCACGTTCTTCGAAATCTCGAACATCTTGAATTTGTGGGTTATCTCCTAATTCATCCTGAATGGTACGCATCTGCTGGTGTAGAAAATAATCTCGTTGCTGTTTGTCTAAGTCCTTGCGTACACGATTTTGGATTTCATTGCGCATTTCAAGCATTTGCACTTCGAGCGTCAAATGTTCCATGACCATCATGACGCGTTTCTTCACATCCATTTCCTCCAACATCTCTTGCTTTTTGGCTACATCTGCATTCATATTTGACGAGATGAAGTTCACCAAGAAAGTTGGACTATCAATGTTGCCGATTGCAAACTGTGCTTCGGAAGGAATGTTTGGACTTTCGCGAATAATTTGAAGAGCCAAGTCCTTGATTGTCTTAAACATAATATCAAGCTCTTGATTCCCTTGTTCAAATGGAATTTCTTTAAAAATGTTCACTTTTGCACGCATGTACGGCTCAGTTTGCACAGGTGCTACAATTTCAAAACGACGCTTTCCTTGTAAAATAACGGTTGAACTACCATCTGGCATTTTTAATAAACGCACAATTTGAGCTACCGTTCCAATGGCATGTAAATCAACGAAATTCGGAGATTCTTCCTCTTGGTTTTTTTGAGAAACGACACCAATGATTTTATTTCCTTTGTTTGCTTCTTGAATGAGTTTGATGGATTTATCTCTACCAACCGTAATTGGAATCACAACGCCAGGAAAGAGGACGTTGTTTCTTAATGGAAGGATAGGAAGTTCATTTGGGAATTCTTGGTTATTGACATTTTCTTCCTCCTCAGCGGTAATTAATGGGATAAATTCTGCGTCTGATTCCATACCAGACATCCCGAAAAAACCGTGTTCAAATAAATCACTCATATATTTTTTATTGCGACAAGTTGTCATATTAGTTTTGAGAATCTCAAACTTTCGTAAGTAGAAACTAGCTCTTTAGAATTGGACAAGCATTGTGCCATGCTTGAACGGACTGAAAATTCGTCAGTTTATGACCTAGATTGGTGCAGTGTTTCAAAGATTTTTTGATCCGCTTCTGTGAAATCCACATGACGACGGTCCATCATTGCTTTTGCAGCTTGAATGGCTTTGTCTAATTGAAAAACACTTTGTTCTTTTTCTGATAACCAGGTGAACGAAGGGAGGTGTTTTGGTGGAAAAGCATCCGAGAATACATTGACAGCAAATCCAACAACGGAAGCCGTATTGAACATGGTATTAATCGCACTTTTAGAATGATCTCCCATGCAGAGTCCCATGAATTGTAATTCGCTCTGCTCGATACTGTTTGATTCGTAGCTGTAACTAGAAACGGTGCTATAATTGTTTTTTAAATTCGAACTGTTGGTGTCAGCTCCAAGGTTACACCATTCGCCTAAAAGGGAATTCCCGAGGAATCCATCGTGGCCTTTGTTGGAATACGCTTGGAAAACGACGTTACTCACTTCGCCACCAACGCGGCAATAAGGACCAATCGTTGTTGCTCCATAGATTTTAGCGCCCATTTTCACAACCGCTTCTTCACACAGGACAAAAGATCCTCGAATCATTGATCCCTCCATGATTTCGGCGTTTTCACCGATGTAGATAGGACCGTAATTTGTGTTCAAGGTACATCCTTCAATTTTTGCCCCCTTTTCTATGAACAGCAAATCACGCAATCCAATTAAGGTATTTGTTTTGGATAATTTTTGTGATTTTCGTTCGTCTGTAATTAAATAGAAATCCAAAGCAATTGCAGCCTCATTCTTTTGGTAAAGATCCCACCGATGTTCTATTACTATTGGCGCTAATCCTTTGAATTCAATTTTGGTGGAACCAACTCCGTTTTCAGCGATAAACAAACCATTCCAATAAAGGGAACAGCCTTCTTCAAGGGCATAGACAGAAGCGGCAACTTCTTCATTTGGAATTACTTGGGCATTTACTCGAATGTTCGATTCTACAGCTGGAAATTTATCTTGTAAATAGGATTCCGTGATAAATCCAACTTCACAGTCTGGAAGTAAGCGCCCCCAACGTTCATCGTTTGTGTAAATTCCCATGCGCAGATTTCCTACCGGTCGACTTAATGTCAATGGTGCGAAGCGCAAATGGAGTCCGTTGTCGTCTAAGTTGATTTTCATGCGTTAACTGTTTCTGTGGATGAACTGGTGATGTAAAGTAATGCGAAGGTAAGTCCGCCGTTAAGTATGAGCATTTCATAGCCAAAAACGTAGCCATTTAACCAAGCACTCGCGTCATAAGATGGATCGAAATATGAAATAATCATTGGAGCGTAGGTTAGTCCCAAGCTAAGCAACGGTGCGATGATGCACACTATTGGCACCATCATGCTTTTCAAGGTTCGTTTCGTCAAGATACCAAAAGCAAATAGTCCGAGCAATGGTCCATACGTGAATCCAGCAATGGTGAAAATCAAATCAACGATGCTTTTGTTATTCATCCATTTAAAATAAAAAACGAGTAACATGAACAACACAGCAAAGGATAAATGGACTGTTTTCCGCAATTTGTTTTTCTGCTGTTCGTCCATATCATTTCGTCGTTCAAAACCTAAAATATCGATGCAAAAAGAAGAAGTCAAGGCAGTGATGGCACCATCGACGGAGGGAAAGAGGGCAGAGATTAATCCAATGATAAAGATGATGAAAATCCCGAATGGTAAGTGTTGTTGAACGATGGAAGGAAATAAATCATCCGGTTTGAATTCCCAACCATTTTTTGTCGCGAAAAGTTGGAGCATTCCGCCAAGTAATAGGAAAAGTGCATTGACAAAAAGCAGGATAAAACTAAAAACTACCATGTTTTTCTGCGCATCTTTCAAGTTCTTGACGCTGATGTTCTTCTGCATCATTTCTTGGTCCAATCCGGTCATGGTAATGGTAATAAAAGCTCCACCAATGATGTGTTTCCACATGAAGTCTTTGCGCATGGGATCTGTACTCCATAATTTGGTCATTCCGCCTTCGGACATTTGATTCCAAATGTGTCCCCAAGACCAATTTAATTCACCTTGAATGGAAATGATGCACACGACTAAGGCAAGTAACATAAATACGGTTTGTAGTGTGTCTGTCCAAACGATTGTCTTTACGCCGCCTCGAAAGGTATAAGCGATAATCATCGCAATGATGATGATGGTGGACAGCCAAAAGGGAATGCCAACGCTATCAAAAACAAAAATTTGAAGGACATTAATCACCAAGTACAAGCGAACCGTTGCGCCGAGCGTGCGTGAAAGAATGAAATAGCCAGCACCCCATTTGTAAGCAGCGAATCCAAGTCTATACTCTAAATAACGGTAGATCGAACTGAGGTTGTATTTGTAATAGAGTGGCAGTAGAACATATGCAACAACAAAATACCCGATGAAGAATCCGAGAACCATTTGGTAGTAATAGAAGCCATTCGCAGCGACGGTACCAGGTACTGAAACGAAGGTCACACCAGAAAGCGAGGTGCCGATCATGCCGAAGGCAACCAGGTACCAAGGACTTTTTTTATCTCCAGTGAAGAAACTTTGAGACGTTGAATTTTTGGAAGTATAATGAGAAATCATTAGCAAAACACCAAAATAGGCGATGAGAATAATGATGATGAAAACGTGATTCATGCGAATTAATTGAAGTGTAAAAATAATCGAAAGGATGATATGTACTCAGAATTTTGCACATTACTTTTCTATCGAATGTTATCTTTGTAAAAAACGACTCTTATGGAACTTTGGAATTTTCTTCTTTTATTGATTTTCTGTCTGACTATCATTGCTTTGATTTATTTCTTTTTGAAACGACAAGAGGAACAAGAATTAGTTAAACTTCAATTGGAATTGCGCAAAGGACGTCAAGAATTCATTTTGCCATCAAGGTTGGAAGCGTATCAACGGGCTATTTTATTGATGGAAAGAATTCATCCAAACAGTTTAGTAATGCGCGCGCATCAGGGGGATGTGACGGCTTTAGCACAACAGAGTATTTTGTTGAAAACGATTCGTGAGGAATTTGATCACAATGTCGCACAGCAATTGTTCATTTCCGAAACAGGATGGAAAATGATGCGTGATTCCAAAGAAGAGTCGATTCGCTTGATTAATTTGGCTGCGAGCCAAATGGATATCAATTCAACATCTTTAGACTTATCCGCGAAAATCATGGAGTTGTTGTCCCAGTTAGAGGCAATGCCTTCCGAAGTAGCAGTGTCCTTCTTAAAACAAGAGTTCCAAGCCTTATTTTGAGGATAACTTTGCGCGTAAAATTTCAATGATCATTGGAAGTAAGGAAATACCGATGATTCCAAAAATCACAATTTCGAAGTTTTTACGAACGAATTCTAGGTTGCCAAAGAAGTAACCGAGTAGGGTTAATCCAGTCACCCAAGTAATTCCACCGATGACATTGTAGCGAAAGAAATTTCGGTAGCTCATGTTTCCAATTCCAGCTACGAATGGAGCAAACGTTCGAACAATGGGAACGAAACGTGCAATGATGATGGTTTTAGAACCATGTTTTTCAAAGAAAGCTTGTGTTTGATCAATGTATTTCTGCTGTACGATTTGACGGTTTCCAAGCTTCCAGGTTAATACTTTTAATCCGATGGTTTTTCCAAAGTAGTAATTCAATCCATCACCAAGTATGGCGGCAACAATCAGTAGAGCAAGCACAAGTAAAAGATTCAATTCAGCTGTTTCACCATTATTCACGACACCAGCACAAAAAGTTCCTGCGGCAAATAATAGGGAGTCACCGGGTAACAATGGCATCACGACCAAACCAGTTTCCACAAAAATAATCAGGAACAAAATCCCGTATATCCAAATTCCGTAATCTTGAATTAAGGCAAATAAATGCGTATCCAAATGCAAGAAAAAATCAAGAAAATCTTTTAATAAAGTCATTAGTCGAGTTTTAATGATGGATCAACGTGCTCAATCCAACCGAGGATTCCACCTTCCATCACAAAGACAGTGGGAAAATGAAATTCAGTTTCTAACAAATTTACTACGGCCTCTGCTCGACGTCCAGACTGACACATGATAATCACATCTTTATCCGAAGGGATTTCCGCGTGACGATCTGCGATTTCGCCCATAGGAATATGAGTAAATCCTGCATTGCAATGTTGGTATTCGTAGTCTTCACGAATATCAATAACGATTAAACTGTCCTCCTTTGACAATCTTTCTTTACAGCTTTTTGGGTCGATGTAGCGCATAAATTGTTTTGACAAAGATAAGATTTGCTTTTAATTCTCAGCGATTTCAAAGATTTTAGCGCCATTTTTCAGTGAATTAGGATGAGAGACCCACGGCATGAAAAGCGTAGAAGAGTTCTTTCCAATCTCTTTGTTTTCCTTGTAATAAATGTGCCAAGTCCGATTGTTTAGTCTGACTTCTCTTTCATTGTTGGTTTTGATAATTTCTAGTTCATTCTTTCCATAGGAAAAACGCGCATTTTTCTTTCGGATAGAAATATAGTGAAGGATTGATGGATATAGTTTTTGGTGATTGATGGCGGAGAATTCAATTTTACCTGGATCTTCATCATCGTAAAAACACCAGCTTCGTTCACCGATTTTAAGCATCAAGGTAAATTTATTCTCATTTAGGATACAGATGTGTGCATGGGAAGCGTTTTGGAATCGTTGCTGACTGATCCAAGCTAAAATGAACAATAAATGCAAGGCGTTTATTTTCCAATAGTGTTTATGGAATTCTCCCAAAAGTAAAATACTTGCGTTGAAAAGTAAGATTGGTGCTAGAATTATGTCCAATTCAAATCCGTAAACCAAGGCTCCAGGCCATGTTTCAATCCACTGAATCAAACGAAACATCCAATAAACAGAGTAAAGAAGAATGAGTCCATTTAATTTTCCAATCAGCGGGATTTTGTGCGTCACAAGAATAAAAATCCCAGCTCCTAAAACGACGGAGGAAAGTCCCATGAGTCCAAGATTCGCAACGGCAAAGTAATTGGGGAATTGATGAAAATAAAACAAGGTCAACGGAGTAGTGGCCACTTGCGCCGCAAAACCGATGGCCGTTCCTTCCCACAAATAGTAGAGTATTTTGTTGCTCGGTTTCCAGATACCCGCGATTTTTGGATAAAACAGGAATATTCCGAGCATGGCGAGATACGACAATTGAAATCCAATATCGAAGAAGTACATAGGTTTCCAAAGGACGATGATGAACGCTGTAAAGAACAAGGAATTAATCGAAGAAGTCTGTAATCCTCTCCATTGTGTCCAAGTTAAGACGCTGAACATGAATACCGCACGAATGACAGAGGGCGAAAATCCAGTCATGAGCGCGTAAAACCACAATAATAGGATCACGAACAGAATGGCTGTGGAGCGATTTATCCATTTTGCACCCAGTTTAATAAGCGCCAATAATAGTTGCAAAATGAGTCCGATGTGTAAACCAGAAACGGCTAAAATATGCATGGATCCAGTTGCGGTAAAGGCACTTCTGATTTCGTTGTCAAGCATGGACTTATCTCCTAAAATCAATGCTTGTGCGATTCCTAGTTCTTGTCCCGTTAAGTGCTTCGAAAGGATGTCCAAACAGAGTTGTTGCGCCAATCGAATGGATTTTGTCAAGTAGGAGCATGGACTAATTTTGACTAGGTGGAAGTCCTTACTTTCAATAAAAAACATCCCATAAATCCCCTTGGTTTTCCAATACGTTTTGAGGTCAAATTCACCGGGATTTCCTTTGTTTTCAATTGGAATGACCTCTGTTTTAACTTCCAAAACATCATCTAATTTTGGCGTTTCCTTTCCTTTAACATAAAATCTAACAGGTGTAAAAAACGACTTCTTTCCTTTTTTCCAATGAATTTCACCAATTCCTTTGGTCCAAGGTGTTCCTGCTTGAATTTCGATCACCTTCATCTGAAAAATCGTTTTTCCTTCGTGAAAACGCCAATCTTTCCAACCCGTTGTTTTTTGTTGTTCGGTATGTGCTAAAAAGCCAAGGAATCCACAAAGAGAGAAGAGCATGAGTTGTTTTGCAAGGACACTAAATTGTTCGTTCGTCTTAAGAATGAAGGAAAGAATGATGGCATTTGCCAATAGAAGGAAATAAAATTCTTTAACATCCGGAAACTTCTCCGCCAGCAGAATCCCCGTGCAGAAATATACACAGATGTAAACAAATGGATAGCGTGAAAAGGCAGGACGAAAATCCGGCGATACATTTGGCATAGTTGGTAAGGTTTAATTCAAGTAGAACTTTCCTTCCATCCAAATAATGATTTCGTTTTTTAAAAATTCGCGTAAATAATCCTCTGTTTCCTTTTCGGATAGATTGATTTCGAGAGATAAATCTTTGAGAGACATTGGTCTTTCAAGAAGTTCAAGCATCTGACGTGGAATAGAAGCTAGCGGTAAGGCGTTTTTCTGACAAACATCACAGGTTCCACAAGGTTCCGATGTTTGTCCAAAGTAAGCAATCACTTGCTGTGTGCGGCATTCGTCTTTTTGACAAAACTGAATCATTGCCTCCGCCTTTTGAATGGCAACATCGCGTCTTTCTTTGTAAATACTTGGTTTTAAGTAAATGTGACTATCCGGCAGTCTTTCTGTAATGTAAGTCACAGTGGGTAGGCTACTTCTCAGGTTTAAATCAATGATTCCGTGTTGCTGCATAAACTCTAGTTGATGAGTTAAACGTTCAGAATTGATTTTTAGTCTTTTGCAGATCTCATCTTCGTGAATTACATGAAAATATTCAAAGATTCCTGGGTACGAACGCGTTAAAAGCGTGGAGAGTGGATGCGTTGATTCATATTGGATTTGAAAATTGTACAGCTCTCTATTCGTTACCAGAAATCGAAGTTTGGTGGGATGAAAAGTTCCTTCCGAAAAGAGCAGGTTTTCATTCAGTTCCAATATTTTTAGTGAATGAAAAGTAGTCTCGTAATCCAGTTTATAAACTTGACACATTTTCTTTAAATCCAAAGGATAGGTCTCATCTTTCCCAGATCCAATGGCGATTTTAAGGAAATTGGAAATTGCGCGGTAGGTGTTTAACACATCCGTTTTTGCCGGGAATTTCTTTAAGGTGGATGACTGTAAATTTGCTGTGTCCTTGTCTTCGAAAAACAAGAGTGCTTTCGCTGTTTCTCCGTCTCTTCCGCCACGACCCGCTTCTTGAAAATACGCCTCCAATGAACTTGGAATTTCATAGTGAAGGACAAATCGAACATTTGGTTTGTCGATGCCCATACCAAAGGCGTTCGTCGCGACCATGATGCGTCGTTTTTCGGACATCCAATCGTTTAACATGCGTTCTCTTTCTGATTTCGTTAATCCACCATGGTAAACACCGCAAGAAATACGGTTCGACATCAGTAGTTTTACCATTTCTTTTACGGAACGCCTGGTTTGACAGTACACAATCCCTACATCGGTTGAATGTTTGCAATGTGCTAAAATGGATTCGATTTTATTGCTTGTTTTTCGAACTTGGTAGTGAAGGTTCTCACGAACAAATGATGCTTCGTGAATGCGAACTTTCTTTAATCCTAAATGCTCGACAATGTCCTTCTTTACGCGCTCCGTTGCTGTAGCAGTAAGCGCTAACACAGGGACATTTGGTTTATGAACGCGAAGGTCCTTGATGTGCATGAAACTTGGACGGAAATCATGTCCCCATTCCGAAATGCAATGCGCTTCATCGACCACAAGAAGTCCAACAGGCATTAGTTTGAATCGTTCAATAAACAAGTCTGATTGACAGCGTTCTGGCGAGGTGTACAAAAAATCTAGTCCGCCAAATCGTGCGTTGTCTAATATGTAATCGATTTCTTTGTAACTCATTCCAGAGGTGATTGCCTTTGCTCGAATACCCCGTTTATTGAGGTTATCCACTTGGTCTTGCATCAAGGCAATTAACGGAGAAACAACGATTGTAATTCCTTCTCTTATCAAACCGGGGACTTGAAAACAGATGGACTTTCCTCCACCAGTCGGTAAAAGTGCGAGCGCATCATGGCCCGCAATTGCATCTTCTACAATTGCCTTTTGGTTCGATCGAAACTGATCGAATCCCCAAAACTGCTTTAAGACCTCTTCGCTTTTACTCACTGTACCTAAATATACTACAAAAGTACAAGAATTGTCTTGTGAATAAAATTAGTTGTGAAGGAGGAATAAAGGACGTATATTCGCGCAACAAAATACGCGTATGTCAACTACATCTCTCAATTTTTCGGTTGAAAAAAACACTCAATCCGGTCTAGCTCAAGTTGATTGGGACAATCTTCCATTTGGAAGGATTTTTTCCGATCACATGTTCATTATGGAATATGCGGATGGAGAATGGAAAGAAGGGAAAATCGTTCCTTTTCAACCGATTCCAATGCACCCGGCTATGTCAGCCTTGCATTATGGACAATCGATTTTCGAAGGAATGAAAGCATATAAAAATGTGGATGGCGAGGTTATTTTGTTTCGCCCAGACATGAACGCAAAGCGTTTTGCTCAATCAGCGGCAAGAATGTGCATGCCCGAGGTTCCAGAAGATATTTTTCTTGAAGCAGTAAAGCAATTGGTTGCGGTGGACAAAGACTGGGTGACGGATCGTCCAGGATATTCATTGTATATTCGTCCGTTTTTGTTTGGAACAGATGAATTGGTTGGAATCAAACCATCCGATACGTATAAATTCATGGTCATTACTTCACCGGTTGGCGCGTATTACGCAGAGCCTGTTCGTGTAAAGATTGAAGAATATTATACACGTGCTGCTCAAGGTGGTGTGGGAAGAGCAAAAGCGGCGGGTAATTACGGTGCTTCTTTGTATCCAGCGAAACAATGTCAAATGCAAGGTTTCCACCAATTAGTATGGACGGATGCTAAAGAACATTTGTACATCGAGGAATCTGGAACGATGAACATCATTTTCCAAATCGGCGGAAAATTAATTACACCTTCTGAGGATGCGGATACGATTTTACGTGGCATTACCAAACGTTCGGTTTTAGAACTAGCGGCAAGCTGGGGAATAGAAATTGAAGAACGTCAAGTTTCTGTAGAGGAAATCGTGACAGCTGCGAAAAACGGTACATTGGAGGACGCATTTGGCGCTGGAACAGCTGCAACGATTGCACAAATCATTGTCATTGGTTACCGCGATGAAATTTTGGAATTACCAGCGTTTGAAACACGTACCTTATCGAATCGCATCAAGCAACACATGGATGATTTAAAGGTAGGTGTGGAGCCAGATACCTTCAATTGGAACGTTCGCGTATAATTCCTTGTGGAATTTCCCCCTAACGGACATCTCATGATTAAGATGAGATTACTACTCTTTTTTTTATTGGCTCTTTGTTCCATTCATGTCGATGGACAAGTACTTCGTTTGACGTGTATCGACAAGCGATCAGGCGATTTAGTTTCTAATGTCGGGATTGCCATGTCTCCATTTCCTGGTGGAGATACCATTGTGTATCAGGTAACGGTGATTGGAACATCGGATTATTCATTAGATAAAATGGACTTAGGGAGTACCTTGAATTTTGAATTCCGACATGCGATTTATCAAACATCGAACATCGAATTTCATTTCAAGGAACGAAAAGATACCATTCGTTTGGAAGTCTTATTGATTCCGATGCGCATGCAATTATCAAAGGAAGTCATTGTGAAATCAGTAGGTGTTCCAGATACGGTTTTCGGCTCCAAACGGTTGAGTGTTGGGGATTTTGAACTGCAAGCGAATGGTGACATCATACTATTGGCGTATCCGAAGCAATTGCAAAAGGGAAGCGAGTTACTGTTGTACGATGGATCAGTGACCAAGTCCAGTGTTTTGTTGAATGATCAAGCGCAGGAATTGAAACGCGATTTCCGTGGGAATGCGCATGTCATATGCAAAGAGCATGTCTATGGCGTGTATTCCGATGGCGATCAGATTGAATTGGGACAAATCCCCAAGGATTATTATTTCAAATACATCGAGCCGATTGTGGATACGAATACCTCCAAGATTTTCTTCTCGGATTTCAGTAAGATTTATCCCGCCTTCGATTATTACGTGTTCGATAAATTAGATTCATCCTACAAGTCCATCGTGAACATTAAAGATGATTTGATGATGGAACTTTACCGTTCCGAATACAAGTGGATGGATGTCCGCACGAAACTCTGGGCGAAAAACAAAGAGCTAGAGACGGGTATTGACGCGGAGATTTACATTGGAGCGAATTATTTCACGCAAAGCATTTATTACGAGGAAGTTTATGCGCCAATGTTTCACCGAAACGATTCTATTTTCATTTTCAATTATCCGAAGGATGTGTTGTTGATTTACGACATCGAAGGAAAGCGTTTGGATTCGATTCCGATTTACCACCATTACCAAGCAAAGGAAACGGGATGGAGACGCAATGTCTTGCAAGATCGTGTCACAGGATCCATTTACGCGACCTACGAAAAAGATGGTTCGTGTTACCTAGGACTGATGAATATCAAAACCGGAGAAATCAGTGAAAAAGTGAAATTAACTTTTCGCTACGTGGATAAAATCCGTGTGCACAACAATTACGTTTACTACATTTATCGTCCGTTCGAGTCCATTCAAAAGAAATTCCTGTACAAGGAAAAACTACCGTATCAATTTAAAAGCGTAGATAAAAACTACGGAACGAAGATATCGATTGATACTGGTAAGTGATCGCTGTATCCACCAAGAAATTTATCGCCAGCGTAGGTTCTGAAGGGAACTTTATTTCCTTTATATTCGGTTATCAAATACGGAAATGACGAGATTTTTCCGGAGTTTTCTTTCATGCGAACCGAACCGGTGGACATTCCTTTGGAAACATAAATGTGATCCAAAACGCCCCATTCTTCTTTGTAGTTGTAAGACCCCCCGAATTCGCCAGAAGCTGCTGTAATCGCCGGAATCAAGCGTTGTTGAATGATTTGCGGTGCTTTGTCTTGCGGATGATCGTTCAAATCTCCCAAGTAAACGATCTTTGCCGAAGGATTGATTTTCATGATCGAATCAATGAACTGTGCGCCAGCTTCTGCGGCTTTGATGCGTTTCGGTTCGCTCGTGTCTGTTCCAGAGCGTCTACTCGGCCAGTGATTGACCATCACGTAGATGTATTCTTTGTTACACTTGAATTTCGCCCAAACGATGTCTCGGGTGAGGGGAGTGGTGTCGCCTGGCAGGACAAAACGGATTTTTCCTGATTCCTTCAAACTGAGGAGTTTTTTGTCGTAGATCATTCCGACATCGATACCGCGCAAGTCTGGACTTTCGTAATGAACGATGCTGTAATTGCTATAGCCATCCTTGATTAAATCCGTTAAAACACCTTTGTTTTCGATTTCTGAGAATCCAACAATCATCGGACGATTCAAATCGTTCATCACCTGACGAATGTGCGTCAGTTTTTCGTTGTAGCGTGTTTCATTCCATTGTGACTTAGACGTTGGCAAAAACTCAGCATCGTCATTTGGACCGTCGATGGTATCGAATAGGTTTTCCGTGTTGTAGAAAGCAATCTTGTACGTTTTTTGCGCAAAGGAGCATTGAACGAATAGAACTAGGATAAGTAAACTTTTGAATCTCATATTATTTTTATTAATTACCAACTTCCACCGGAGCCACCTCCGCCGAAACTTCCGCCACCGAATCCACCGAATCCGCCACCACCGGAGCTTCCTCCGCCAAAGCCACCACCAGCACCGAATCCTCCAACGAAGAATCCACCGCGTCCGAATGTTGTTCCGTTTCCTCCGCGACCTCCTTTTCGGATGAGTACGATGATCAGGATGATGATGAAAAGGAATCCAAAAATGGAACTCACGAGGTCATTTTTTTTATTTGCTTTACGGTAAGATTTTTCATTGATTTCTCCTTTGGCCATTTTCGCCAATACGATAACCGCGTTTTTGATCCCTGTAAAGTAATCATCTTTTTTAAAGTTGGGAATGAGCTCGTTGTCCACTATTTCACCACAGGAAATATCGGTAATCACACCTTCTAATCCTGCTCCTGGAGCAATAAAGACTTGGTGTCCGCCATTTTGTTCCGTAGGTTTTACTAATAGCACGACTCCGTTGTCCTTGTCTGCTTTTCCAACTCCCCATTTTTTTCCAAGTTCAGCGGCAAAATGCCATGCTTCGTCACCACCTAAGTCGTCGATGATGACAACCGTGATTTCGTTGCTTGTTTCTTGTTCAAATTGGTCCAACATCGCTTCCAATTCCGCTCCTTGTTCCTCACTAATGATTCCCGTTTGGGAAAAGTTGTTAAAGAATCGAGGTGGGTTAGGGGCGTCAGGAACTTGACTCCAAGTGAAAAGGGCTGTGAAGCAAACGAGGAAAAGGCTTATGATCTTTCTCATGCTTCCGTGCTTATTTCGTTGGATAATTCGTTTTGGTCGTTTTCCGTGTAAGGAAAAAAGGATTTCAGTTGCATACCAGCTTCTGTGATGGCTGCGATAATTCCATCAGCAAAACGATTTTCTTTAAAGCAGTGAATCATTTGATCCTTGGTACTCACCCAGAAATCTACAGGAACAACAGCGTCGATACCTTGATCGCCAATGATGGCTAATTTTCGATCGCTAAATGAAACATAAATGAGTACGCCATTTCGTAAGGCAGTGTTGTGCATGCCTAACTTTTCAAATACTTGAACAGCACGTTTCACTGGATCCGAGCTACATTTTTTATCGATGTGCACACGGATTTCCCCAGAAGTTTGTTGTTCAGCTTTTTGAATAGCTGCTACGATTAGGTCGTTTTCTTCTTTGTTGATCATTCCAATTCGAAATCAGGTGCGTCTTGACTTCCTGCATTCGCTTTGAATCCTTCTTTCTTACCGAATTCTTCGCGGTTCAAAAACATGCTTGCGAAGAAGCTACGGATGTGCGTGTTGTACGTTTTTATCGCTCCATTGAATTCATCACGAGCATAGTTGATGCGGTTTTCAGATCCTTCCACAGCACGACCGAAGTCCACGAATAACTTCGTCGAGGTCAACTCAGGATACGCTTCATACGCCAAGTTAATCGCAGTGTTGATTTTTCTACCCATCAACTCTAAATCATCTGGTGTTTTCGCGTTCACGATTCCAGCTCTTGCTTGAGTCACTTGTGTTAAGATTTCACGTTCGTTTTTCGATCCAGCTTTCACTTGTTTTACTAGGGCAGGAATCAAATCGGCGCGACGTTGGTATGCAGACTGAACATTTGACCATTTTTCATCCACCGTTTCTTGGTATCCAACTGCGTTGTTGAATAAGCTACGGTAACCTAAAAAGGAAAAAAGGATAATTGCGCCAATACTCGCTAAGACAATGTAAATCGGTTTCATAATAAGTGTTTTAAATTTTTCTTAATCAGTCAATTTGTGTTCCAAGATTTTTGTTGTGACATTTTGGCATTAATCAGTTTGTGCTGTAATGTGTTTAATGACACTATTAAAGTTAATAGCATTATCAAAACATACTTACCCCCAAATGAAAACCACTAAATTCACTTAGTTAATAGCTGCAATCGCAGCATCATAATTTGGCTCATCTGCAATTTCTCCTACTAATTCGGCATGCTTTACCATTCCATTGGTATCAATTACCACCACCGCTCTCGCATGCAAGGCTTGTAAAGGTCCATTCGCCATTTCTATTCCGTACGTTTTTCCAAACGTTCCTGTAGCAAAATCGGAAGCGTTTACCACATGTTCAATTCCCTCTGCGCCACAAAAACGTTTCTGTGCGAAAGGTAAATCGCGGGAAATACATACCACTTTTGTGTTCTCCATTGCTGCAGCGCGCTGGTTAAAAGCGCGAACCGATGCAGCGCAGGTTGGCGTATCAACACTTGGAAATATATTTAGAATCAAATTTGTTCCCTTGAAATCGTTTAAGGTCAGAGCAGAAAGATCTTCTTTTACCAATGAAAAATCTGGTGCTTGTTGTCCAACCGTTGGAAGTTCGCCTGTTGTTTGAAAAGGATTACCTTTTAATGTTACTGTTGCCATTGTTTATTTTTTTTAATGTATGTGAATTTCGTTCAACTTACTTCATTCATAGAGCTCTGAAGCTCAACATGCGTTTGTGTGCGATGCATCATTAAGTAAAGTTCTATAAAAATAGAAAAATACTTGGTCGATCATCCAATGAATAAGGAATATCTTGAATTTTCGGCGTCTCTGCATCTTGGTATCACAATTTGTGACACCAACTTTTTCATTTCTTTTTCTATGTATGCCTTCTGTTATTTTTTATATCCCACTTGTTTTCTTTGATTCTGCTGCGCGCTTTGTTTGTCTTTTTGTATAAAGTAATTTAACACTTGTTCAATGCCGTCAAAGCGCTGTCCATGACTGCGTTCCAACTCTTCTAATCGCTCCGCTAGTTCATGATAGGTGAGGCTCCATTGTCGCATCATCACAAAGGCGCGCATGATGGAAATGTTGATTTGGATAGCCAATTTACTTTTTAACACACTGGATAACATAGCTATTCCTTGTTCGGTGAAAGCGAATATCCCATATCTGGTGCCTCCCCAACTTGACATCACAAATTGTGATGTCAAGTTTTTCATTTCGACTTCTGTCAGTTCAAACATAAAATCTTCCGGAAACCGATCGATGATTCTGCGTACAGCCTGTTTTAATACACGCGTTTCCACTTCATACATCTTCGCCAATTCATAATCGAGAATGACACGTTTCCCTCTGATTTCATAAATACTGTTTTTGATTGTTGTTAGTTCCATCTTTGTTTTTTTCTATTGAATTTAGTTAAAAATATCAGTTTGATTAAAATATCATCAAAATAAAAGATGAATATCTAATCATTTTAGTATCTTTGTTGGACCAACGATAGCACGCATTTACTTTAATCTTTTTGATCATGTCCGTATTGCGTTCGATTGTTCACATGGACCTAGACACGTTTTTTGTCTCCTGTGAACGTTTATTAGATAGTCGTTTAGTTGGAAAACCCATTTTGATTGGCGGGACAAGTGACCGAGGTGTGGTCGCTTCCTGTAGTTATGAAGCACGGCAGTTTGGTATTCATTCTGCGATGCCCATGAAGATGGCGAAGGAACGCTGTCCAGAAGCCATTGTCATTAAGGGGAATACACAAACGTATAGTGGGTACTCACGTGCGGTGACTGACATCATCCGCGAGGCTGTTCCCGTGTATGAGAAAATGTCCATCGATGAATTCTACATTGATTTCACGGGAATGGACCGCTTTTTCGGCACCTTTAAGTATGCGGGAGAATTGCGTCAACGTATCCTCAAGGAAACAGGATTGCCGATTTCCTTTGGCTTGTCCCAGAATAAAACGGTGTCCAAAATTGCGACAGGCGAAGCGAAACCGAACAATCAAATTCACGTCGACTATGGAACAGAGCGGGACTTCCTAGCGCCATTGTCCGTGAAGAAAATTCCGATGGTGGGAACAAAGACCTACCAAACCTTGTGTAACCTCGGCGTGCGGAAAATCAAAACGGTGCAGGACATGCCGATGGAGATGATGGAAGGCGCACTGGGGATGAACGGTGTGGGAATTTGGAAGAAAGCACAGGGAATCGATCATTCGCCCGTGGAACAGTACAATGAACGGAAGTCCATTTCGACGGAACGCACCTTTGACCAAGATACAATCGATGTGGTTAAGCTGAACGGAATACTCGCGGCGATGGCGGAAAATCTAGCCTTTCAGTTGCGCAGAGGAATGAAGTTGACGGGCTGTGTGACGGTGAAAATTCGTTATTCTGACTTCCAAACGCAGACCTTGCAAAAGCAAATCGCTTACACCGCGGCGGATCATGAGTTGTTGCCCGTTGTGGCAGAGCTGTTTAAGCGCATTTACAACCGACGTTTGCTGGTTCGACTCATTGGCATTCGCTTTAGTTCCTTGGTTGCTGGACACCATCAATTGAACCTATTCGATAACGATGCACATTTTGCTTCCTTGTACAAAGCCTTGGATCAGATTCGGATCCGCTACGGTGATCGCTCGGTGATTCGGGCGATCGGTATGGAAGCGCGTACGATTGGACACCACAATCCATTTAATGGCGAACCACCGATGTTATTGGCAAATCGACGGGTGTAAGGTATCATGAAAACAAAGTCGCATTTTAGTTTGAAATACGGCATTCATTCCCCGGAAGCCATTGTGCAATGGGCGGTGGATCGTGCGTATCCGTATGTGTTTTTGGCGGACATCAATTCGACCGGAGCCGTACTCGCGTTTGTGCGGGAAGCGCAGCGAAAGGAAATTCCAGCAGTGGTGGGGGTAGAATTGCGCAATGGACGCGAACAGGTGGCAAGCATCATCGCACGAAACAACCATGGATTGAATGAATTGAACGTGTTTTTAAGTCAGTTTATCCATCAGGGAAAACCCTTTCCAAAGGAATTGCCGCACTTTTCTAGTTGCTATGTGTGTTATCCCATTGAGCAGTATCCAACGAAGTTAAGAGAACACGAATACATTGAAATACAGGTTCATGATGTCATTTACTTAAATTTAACATACAAGAAGGTTCCGCGTGGAAAACTGATCGCTTTGCAATCGATGATCTTTCAGTCGAAGGCAGATTTTAACGCACATCGCTTGCTGCGTGCCATTAATCACAATTGCCTGCTGTCGAAGCTGGAAAAAGAAGACCAGGCGGATGAGAATGAACGTTTTATGTCCTATGAGGAATGGCGGAACAGCTTCGTCGATTACCCGGAAATCATCGAGCGAACCGAGCATTTATTCGAGCGTTGCCGCGTGAACTTTGAATTCGGGGACGATGCCAAACCCCAGAATCCGACGACGTATACGGGAAGCATTGAAGGAGATCGTGCCTTGTTGAAGGAATTGTGTGCGGAAGGACTCGACTATCGGTATAGCGTGGTGACGGATGAAATCATCGAACGCATCGAAATGGAGATTGAGGTCATCGCGGAAAAGCATTACCTGTCTTATTTTCTCATCACCTGGGACTTTACCTCGTATGCGCGATCCAAAGGATATTTTCATGTCGGACGGGGGAGTGGAGCGAATAGCATCGTGGCGTATTTGCTGCGCATAACGGATGTTGATCCACTGGAATTGGATTTGTATTTCGAACGTTTCATCAACTTGTACCGCAAGAATCCACCGGATTTTGACATTGACTTCTCGTGGAAGGACCGCGATGACATTGTGCGCTATTTGTTTGAGCGTTATCCACATACGGCGTGGCTGTGCACATATAATACCTTCCAATACCGCGCAACGATTCGTGAATTGGGAAAGGTCTTTGGATTGCCGAAATCGGAAATCGATTTGTTGAGTAGTGGGAAGTTTCAATTTGACAAGTTGGACCAATTTTCGCGTTTGGTTTTGCGTTACAGTAAGTACATCCAAGGATTGCCTTCGCATTTGAGTGTGCATTCGGGTGGAATTGTGATCAGCGAGCGTCCAATGACTTGGTATTCCGCGACTTTTTTACCGCCGAAAGGCTATCCAACGACGCAATTTTCGATGATGGAAGCGGAAGACGTTGGACTGTACAAGTTTGATATTTTGAGTCAGCGCGGACTCGGAAAAATCCACGATTGCTTGGAAGTGATTGCGTATAATCGTCCCGAAGAACCACCGCACGATATCCACGACGTGGCACATTTTAAGCAGGATGCGAAAGTCCGTCAGTTGTTGTTGGATGGAAAAGCCTTGGGTTGTTTCTATGTGGAATCCCCAGCGATGCGCATGCTGATGGCGAAATTGAAAGTCGAAACCTACCTCGAGTTGGTGGCGGCTAGCTCGATTATTCGTCCAGGAGTGGCGCAGTCGGGAATGATGCGTGAGTACATTTTACGTCACCGAAATCCAGAGCGACGCAAGGAAGCACATCCGATTTTATTGGAAATCATGCCCGAAACGTATGGTGTGATGGTGTATCAGGAAGATGTAATCAAGGTAGCACACCACTTTGCTGGACTCAGTTTAGCAGAGGCGGACGTCCTACGTCGTGGAATGTCTGGTAAATTTCGATCGCGGGAGGAGTTTTTGCGTGTTCAGGAACAGTTTGTTGGCAATTGCACGAAGAAAGGTTACGATCAGAAATTAACAATGGATGTTTGGCGTCAGATTGAGAGTTTTGCGGGCTATGCTTTTTCGAAGGGACATTCCGCGTCGTATGCGGTGGAAAGTTACCAGAGTTTGTACTTGAAAGCCCATTATCCTTTAGAATACATGACGGCAACGATCAATAATTTCGGTGGATATTACCGTACAGAGATTTATGTGCACGAAGCGCGGCGTTTTGGCGCAGAGATTTATGCTCCTTCCGTGAATGAAGGATCGTATGAGTGCATGTTGCGTGGGAATGCATTAATTCTTGGTTTCAACTTAGTTGCGGGAATCGAAGCGTCATTGGTGTTTAAGATTTTTGAGGAACGAAACCGTGCGGGAAAATTCCGTGATTTCGAAGATTTTGTCCGGCGTGTTCACGTGCCTTTAGAGCAGACATCCTTATTGATTCGCATTGGAGCACTGCGTGATTTTCCAGAGAAGCGAAAGGAATTGTTGTGGAAAGCACACTTTCATCACCACAAGAATCCCCAGCGGGAGCGAAGCATTGAATTGTTTGAGGTGCGTTCGCGTCATTTTGAACTGCCGGACTTAGAAGAGCAGGAGCAAGAAGCCTATTTTGAGCAGATGGAATTGTTAGGCTTTCCTTTGTGTAATCCATTTCGTTTGCTACAGACGTCACTACCGCAAGGACACGTCAAGGCGATGGAAATGGAGCGTTTGTTGGGGGTGACCGTTGAATTGTTTGGTTATTTGGTGGCCATCAAACAATCCAAGACAACAAAAGGGGACTTGATGAATTTCGGGACCTTCATTGATGAAAACGGAGATACAATTGACACGGTTCATTTTCCGGAGAGTGTGCGGCGTTTCCCCTTTCACGGTAAAGGAATTTATCGCCTGCGGGGAGTAGTGACAGAAGAGTTTTCTTATTATTGTTTGCAAGTAGGGTGGATGCAAAAGCTTCCTTTTCAACAGGATGTGCGGTATATGGAGTTGTCGTAGAGAAATCTTAACTTCACCATAAAAATCATATGTTACGCATTTTTATCCCCATTGTCCTTGGACTCATCGTCTGGGTCATTGTTCTGTGGCAGGTATTGTTGAAGAAAAAGAAAATCGACATGAAATCCCTGTTACTGGTTAGCGCGCTCTTTGCGGCAATTTGGCTTGTGATTTATTGGGTTTTATTGCGTTGATTTATTTTCCGTAAGAATGAACTTTTTAGCACATTAGCACACTGGCACATTAGCACATTAGCAAATTAAATCCACTGCCTACTTCAACTTTAAATCCAACGCATAGATAAAACTAGAAATCGCTGCAGCGCCTAATTCCAATTCACGGCGATTCACGCTTTCAAACACATCGCTCGGAGCATGATGGTAATCAAAATAACGTTGGGAATCTGGAACAAATCCAAACAAGGGAATTCCTGGATACTGTTCCTTCAATGGACCGATGTCCACACCGCCATAGCCTTTTTCAAAGACATGTAAATCGTAGTTTTTATAAAGTGGCGCAAAGGTTTGTAGGAAAGTTACTTGCGCATCGGAACCGTCGACACCAAATCCTCTTGGTACGAAGCCACCACGATCTGACTCCAACGCCGCAACGTGTTTTTCACCAGCAGACTTCACAATAGAGGCATAGGATTTTCCACCCATGTTTCCATTTTCTTCATTCATAAAAAACACGACGCGTAATGTGTGTTTCGGTTTGTAGTTAAGTACTTTTAGAATGCGCAATGCTTCCAAGCAATGAATCACACCAGCACCATCATCGTGTGCACCTTCGCCTGCATCCCAAGAATCTAAATGCCCTCCAAAAACAATGATTTCTTCTGGTTTTTCCGTTCCACGAATTTCAGCGATCACGTTATACGACTTCGCATCCGGATACACGCGGCAATCCATTTCAAATACAAAATTCACTCTTCCTTTTGCCAACGCAGCAGAAAGGTCATTGGCATCTTGCGTAGATAAAGCTCCCGCTGGAATTCGTGCGACAGAATCCTCGTAATGCATCGATCCCGTGTGTGGATGAATGTCCTGCGGGAGTCCTAGCGAGCGGATAATCACGGCTTTTGCACCCAATTTTCCCGCTTCCACAGCACCATTTCCACGGATGGCATAACAAGCGCCATACGCTTTGAAAGTTGAGATTTGTGCTGCATCCATGGCTTGATTTAAAAACACAATTTTATCCTTGATTTTAGACGCTTTTTCTTTCTTGAGTTCATCCAAGTTTTTGAATTCGATAACTTCTGCTTCCATCATTCCATTGGTTCCAATCGATCCGCCCAAAGCGAGAATGTGTACTTTCGTCAATTGTCCGTCAGCAGTACGAAACCATGCACTTTCTTTTGTCCCTCGTTCCCAATGCGGAACCTTGATTTCTTGTAAATACACACGGTCGAATCCGTAGCTTTTCATTTTCGCTTCACTCCATTCCACAGCCATTTGCGCTCCGGTTGAACCACTTAAACGCGGACCGACATCCTTGCACAATTGGCGTAAATTCTCATAGGACTCGCCACGTAATAGTGCTTCATCGTAAATTGCTCGAATCAGGGTGGAATCTTGCGCTGAAAGGCGAACAAAAAGCGAGAGGATGAAAATGGAATAGAAGTACTTCATGGAATTAATTTGGGATAAAAATAACCATTTTCAATTGGATAAATCCCCTCCGGTAAATTCTCTGTGTTTTAGCATCGTTCTCAGGCAAGATTCTTTGTATCTTTGTTCTCTAAAATTGAGATAGAATGGCTTTAAAATGTGGAATTGTCGGCTTGCCGAATGTTGGAAAATCAACTTTATTTAACTGTTTATCAAATGCAAAGGCGCAATCGGCGAATTTCCCTTTCTGTACCATTGAACCAAATGTAGGAACGACATCTGTTCCAGATCCACGTTTGGAGAAATTAGAAACCTTGGTAAATCCAGAGCGTGTAGTACCAACAACGATGGAAATCGTTGACATCGCCGGACTAGTGAAAGGTGCTTCCAAAGGCGAAGGATTAGGAAATCAGTTCCTAGCGAACATCCGCGAGACAGATGCGATTTTGCATGTTCTTCGTTGTTTTGACGACGGAAATATTATCCACGTAGATGGAAGTGTGAATCCAATTCGCGATAAAGAAATAATTGACATCGAGTTGCAATTAAAGGACTTAGATTCAGTAGAGAAAAAGATACAAAGTTTGGCACGTGTCATTAAATCTGGTGACAAGGATGCAGTGAAAGAAAACGAACTCGCACATAAAATCAAAGAAGGATTAGAGCAAGGACGTTCCATTCGTGGTTTGGACTTTACTCAAGAAGAATTTGATATTATCCACTCCTTCAATTTAATCACTTCTAAACCAGTGATGTATGTGTGTAATGTGGATGAGGATTCGGTGAAGACAGGAAATGCGCATGTGGATGCTGTAAAAGCAGCCGTTGCAAGTGAAAACGCGGAAGTAATGATCATTGGAGCGAAAATCGAAGCAGACATCACGGAATTAGAAACATACGACGAACGTCAAATGTTCCTTGATGAACTTGGACTCGAAGAGCCAGGAGTGAACCGTTTGATTCGTCAGGCATACCACTTATTGAATTTACAAACGTATTTCACTGCAGGAGTGAAAGAAGTTCGTGCGTGGACCATTCGCAAAGGGATGACAGCTCCACAAGCGGCAGGGGTTATTCACAGTGATTTCGAAAAAGGATTCATCCGTGCCGAAGTAATGAAATACAATGACTTCATTACCTATGGCTCGGAAAGCGCGGTGAAAGAAGCCGGCAAATTTAAAGTAGAAGGTAAAGAATACGTGGTAGAGGATGGTGATGTGATGCATTTCCGTTTCAACGTTTAAAAAGATAAAACGCATGATTGCAGCAAATAATCCAGCATTAAGCTCTTGGATTTCCGTTCCGGAAGGATCAGATTTCCCAATTCAAAACTTGCCTTTTGGTGTAGTGAAATCAAATGGAAGTGTTCCGTCTGTGGCAACACGCATTGGTGATACGGTCATTGACATCGCACAACTATTTGAGATGGGTCACATACATGTGGATGGATTCACAACGAGTGATTTTCAACAAGCGTTTTTGAATCCCATGATGAAAAAGGGGAAAGAGGCGACACGCAGATTGCGTCAAGCACTTTCTGATCTCTTTTCTTCGGAAAATCTTGCTGCAAGTGAAAATAGTGAGTTGCGTAAGGCATTGACTCCCTTATCTGAAGTGGAAATGTGTATGCCGGTACAAATTGGCGATTACACTGATTTTTACTCGAGCAAAGAGCATGCGACAAACGTTGGAATAATGTTTAGAGATCCAGCGAATGCCTTGTTACCAAACTGGTTATGGATTCCTGTTGGTTACCACGGACGTTCATCTTCAGTAATTATTTCTGGACAAGACATTCACCGTCCTAAAGGACAAATCAAACCGGACGACAATCAACCGCCAATTTTTGCGGCATCACGTCAAGTGGACTTCGAATTAGAGATGGGTTTCATTACTTACGACGGAAAACCGCTAGGTGATTCCATTTCGACAAGCGAAGCGGAAGACTATATTTTCGGTATGTGCTTATTCAATGACTGGTCTGCACGTGACATTCAGAAATGGGAATATGTGCCACTTGGTCCATTCCTAGCGAAGAACTTTGCATCGTCAATATCATGTTGGATTGTCACGATGGATGCGTTGCAACCTTTTGCCGTAAATTCACCGGAACAAGATCCAGCAGTACTTTCGTATTTGGCATCCGAAGGAAAAAAGTCCTACGACATTCATTTACAAGTGGGAATGACACCAGAGAATTCAACGGAAAAGATCATTTGCAATTCGAATTTTAAATACATGTATTGGAACATGTCACAGCAACTAGCACACCATACCGTAAATGGATGTAACGTGCGTTGTGGTGATTTAATGGGGTCGGGAACGATTTCTGGTTCGACTCCTGATTCCTTCGGTTCTATGTTGGAATTGGCGTGGAAAGGTACGAAACCTCTCATCATGAATGATGGATCAGAAAGACGTTTCATTCAAGATGGCGACACGGTGACCATGCGAGGATTCTGTCAAAATGAGCAGGTACGCATCGGTTTTGGTGAAGTGAAAGCGAAAATCCTTCCAGCGAAATAAATGCAAAGCTACGACTCCGCGAATATTGACCTCGAATTAGAGCGCATTGAAATTTTAAATGCGTTCAAAGGCTTATTGCGGGCGATGAAAGATCGCAGTCGCGAAGAGACAAAAATGGTGCGAAAAGCATTCGACATTGCTCTCGAAGCACATAAAGACATGCGTCGAAAATCTGGTGAGCCTTACATTTATCATCCGATTGCCGTAGCTCGAATTTGTGCAGAGGAAATGGGCTTGGAGCCAATCGCCGTTGCCTGTGCTTTGTTACATGACACAGTAGAGGACACCTACATTACCTTACAAGATATTGAGGATATTTTTGGGTCTAAAGTCCGAGCAATTATTGATGGGCTCACGAAGATTCCGGAAGTATTCGATGAAAACACCTCGATTCAAGCGGAGAATTTCCGTAAAATGATCCTCACGATTTCGGATGATTTTCGTGTCGTGTTAATCAAATTAGCCGATCGCCTACATAACATGCGCACACTTTCTAGCATGAAAGTAGAAAAGCAATTGAAAATCGCTTCGGAAACACGTTTTCTCTACGCTCCATTGGCGCACCGTTTGGGATTGTATCCCATTAAAACGGAACTTGAGGATTTATCTATGAAGTACTGCGAACCGGAAGTGTTCAAGGAAATCGATTCCAAATTAAAAAGCACGCAGGATGTCCGAAATCGATTTATTCGTCGATTCGTTTCACCAATTAAGGATGAATTAGAACGCCAAGGATACAAGTTCGAAATCAAAGCGAGACCGAAATCCATCTTTTCGATTTGGCGTAAAATGCAATCGAAAAATGTTCCGTTCGAGGAAGTATTCGATTTGTTTGCCTTGCGCATCATTGTGGATACACCATATGAATTGGAAAAAGCGGATTGTTGGCGAATTTACAGTGTGGTGACGGATTTCTATCAGCCGAGTCCGGACCGTTTACGCGACTGGATTTCCACACCGCGTGCAAATGGATATGAGTCCTTGCACACAACGGTGATGTCCCCACAAGGACGTTGGGTTGAAGTGCAAATTCGTTCCAAACGCATGGACGATATCGCTGAACATGGATTAGCGGCACATTACAAATACAAAGAATCGAAAACGGACGAAAACAAATTCGATCGATGGATTGCTGAAATTCGGGATTTATTGGATAGTCCAGACATGAATGCTTTGGATTTTGTCAACGACTTCAAATTGAATTTGTTCAATGATGAAATTTATCTTTTTACACCAAAAGGTGAACTGCGTGTTTTACCGGTAGGTTCAACCATCTTAGATTTCGCTTACGATATTCACACCGAAATTGGCGATCGCTGTATTGGTGCAAAAGTGAATAACCGATTAATGCCACTCAGTTATCAGTTGTTAAACGGTGATCAATTGGAGATTTTAACCTCCAAAAAACAGAAACCAAATGACGAATGGTTGAAATTTGTGGTGACAGCACGTGCGAAGCAGAAAATCAAATCATCATTAAACGAGGAGCGCAAACAGATTGCGTCCGATGGAAAGGAAATATTGGAGCGGAAATTCAAGCAGTTTAATGTAAGAATGAATCCAGAAAACATTCAATATTTAACGAATCATTTTCATGTTTCTACGATTAGTGAGCTTTATTTTCGAATTGCCAAAGGAAAGGTGGATTTGTCTAAATTACGGGAATTAGAAGTGGTTGGAGGAATGTTGCAATCACAACGTAAAATTCAGTCCAAAAAAATAAATAACGGTTCGGAAGAAGGAACCTTTGAAGGAATCAACACCGATAAAGATACAATCGTCATTGGTGAAGACTTTAAAGGTTTTGATTATCAATTAGCTCGTTGTTGTAATCCGATCCCGGGAGATAAGATTTTTGGATTTATTACCATTAGCAGTGGAATCAAAATTCACCGCTATAATTGTCCAAATGCAGTTCACTTAATGTCGAAATTGGCCTACCGTTGCCTCAAGGCGAAATGGGAGGGAGAACAATTGGTGGAACGTATTGCAGCGATTCGCATTGTGGGAATTGATCAATTGGGAATGGTTAACCGTTTGACGGAAATCATCTCTAAACAAAACCATGTGAACATGAAGAGTATTTCCTTTGAAACGAACGACGGTGTTTTCGAAGGTCGAATCAAAGTCTTGGTTTACGATACGGCACAATTGGAACAGTTGACACGTAAATTCGAAGAAGTAGAAGGTGTACAACGAGTAACACGTTGGGATTCAGCTGAAGGAGAGGAAATTCAATAGTCTTTTCGAATTTCATACGGACTTTTCGGTCGTAACATCGGATTCCAAGAAAACCCTTTGATAAATTGTTCTTCGGCTTTGATTTGATTCATCGGATAGAAGATTCCATCTGGCTTGTCGAAATACGTAATTGATTTCACTTCCCCACTGTCTAATTCTACAAGTAAATCCGATGCGAAAAGTCGGTTCATGCCTTTTCGTATTTTCACTAAACTGGTATCTGTTTTCTTTTCTTCCTCCGGATAGAAAATGGTCCAGGCATTTCCTTTTGCCTCCGCTTTGACTAATTCATTGTTGACAAAATACGCAGTCATGTTTCTGCCAGCCAGTTGATTGTAGTACTTCCCAGAGTCAATTTCCATCACGGCACTGGCTTGATCAATGATCTCAATTTGTTTCAAGGAACTATCTTGCATGGATATTTTCATTTCTAGTCCTTTTAATTCAGCGTTTTGAGACCAAACAATGGGTTTGCTTCGCAGAAATAGTTCTTCCGTCTTTGGGTCAAAACGCGCGGAATCGCAGATGCCTTGCATGCCTTGATGGAACATACGTACATGTCGATGTGCGATGGTTTCTGTGGTTCGATTCAAACTGTCCTTATGCATTATTAAGGAGTCTGCGTGCAAATACAAGGTGTCTCCATCGTATACTTTGAAGGCAAGTGTGTTTCCTGTTAAATAGGCGAGGTGGATGCTGTTGCTAGATTTCGCCTTGTTTCCCATAAACGCCATGTTCTGGGTGAAGTCTTTGTAGAATACATTTCCACGTCCTTCGTAATTATTGAGTTTGGTATTCAAAAACAAGGTATCACCTTTGATAATGCTCGTTTTTTGAATCACTTCGGCCTGTTTGTAAAGAACGCCTTCCTCTGTTTGGACATGGAACCATCCTTTGCGACAATGAATGGTGATGCTGTCGTTTTGCATCGTCGATGGACCGTAGAAATAGAGTTTTTGCTGTTCGTAGGCAAATTGCAAGGTGTCGGTGGTGACTTTTAAGTCATTCTTCACGTACTTCACATCTCCGCTGAAAAAGAAGCTTCCATTATTTGGATAGAAATATCCCAAGGTACTCGTAATGCGTTCGTTTGAAACAATGGATTCGATGCGGCCTTTATTTCGATAAATTGCTCGTCCGCGTTTGGCATCGTAATCGAGTGAATCTGAACTTAATTTGTATTCTTGGTCACGTACTCGGACATCACCCCACAATTTTGCGTATTTGTTTGCTTCATCGTAGTAAAGGGAGTCGCAGTACAAATTGACATCTCCTTTGCGAATGTGTACATTTCCATAGGCGTTAACGATGCGTTCTTTGTCTTGATAATGTGCAGAATCACAGTACATTGTATTTCCATGATAAGCGAAGCTAACGGATCCTACAAGTCGATGGCGTCCGGAGGCCTTGTCGAAATAGATTTTCTCAGAACCTGGAAGAAGTTCCAAGGTTTTCTTTTGAGCATGGACGATTCCACTCAAAAAAAATGCGCTCAAGAAGAGCGCAATTTGTATGAATGGATGTTTTTGCATCTTAGTGGTTTGCTAATGTTTGTTTTCTGTCTGGTCCCACAGATACAACGTTAATTGGCACATTTAATTGTGCTTCCAAATACGTTACATAGTTTTTTAAGGCATCTGGTGCAGATTCGTAATCTGATAATTCTGTCAAATCACAGTTCCAACCTTCTAATTCTTCGTACACCGGTGTAAATTCCAAGTCACTTACATCGAATGGAAAATCGTATACTTTTTCGCCATTTACAAGGTAATGTGTACACACACTGATTTTATCGAAGATGCTTAACACGTCTGCTTTCATCATGGAAAGTTCAGTTACACCGTTAATCATAATCGCGTAGCGCATTTGAACGAGGTCAATCCAACCACAACGACGTGGACGTCCAGTTGTTGCTCCGAATTCACGACCTTCTCTACGAATTTCTTCGCCAACTTCGTCGTCTAATTCAGTAGGGAAGGGGCCACTTCCAACGCGCGTACAGTAGGCTTTGAAAATACCGATCACTTTTCCGATGCGCGTTGGCGCAATACCAAGTCCAGTACATGTTCCAGCAGTAACTGTATTGGAAGAAGTAACGAATGGATAGGTTCCAAAATCGATGTCCAACATCGTTCCTTGTGCACCTTCTGCCAAAACGCGTTTTCCATTCAACAAAGCTGTATTCAAGTAATGTTCACTGTCCACCGCTTGTAATTTTTTCAAATTCTCAATCGCTTCCATCCATGGTTTTTCCAAAGAAGCTAGATCGTATTCGAATCCTTCGTAATGTTTTAACATACCCACATGTTTTTCCACGAGTATTTTGTATTTTTCTTGGAAGTTCATGGAGAAAATGTCACCTACGCGTAAACCGTTTCTTCCGGTTTTATCCATGTACGTTGGACCAATTCCTTTTAATGTCGATCCGATTTTGTCTTTTCCTTTTGCGGTTTCCGATGCTGCATCTAATAGACGGTGAGTCGGTAAAATCAAATGTGCTTTTTTAGAAAGCAACAAACGGTTTTTGAAGTCAATATTGAATGGCGCTAATTTATCTAATTCACCTTGAAAAATAACAGGGTCAATTACTACTCCATTTCCAACAAGATTTACCACATTTGGATGGAAAATACCAGAAGGAATTGTGTGAAGAACGTGTTTGATTCCGTTAAACTCCAGTGTGTGTCCAGCATTTGGTCCACCTTGAAAACGAGCAATAATATCATAATCAGGTGTCAATACATCGACAATTTTCCCTTTGCCTTCATCACCCCATTGTAATCCTAATAATACATCTACTTTCATGCTTATTTTTTAAAGTATGCTTTAACTTCCATCTCTGTGTTTGCCATGTTAAACACTTGGTTGATTTTAGTTAGTTCAAATATTTTCGTTAATTGTTCATTTACATTCAACACAACAACATCTCCTTGGTTTAATCTTGCGCGAGTCAATACTCTGATAAAGAAGGCGATTCCGGAGGAGTTGACGTAAGAAAGTTTCGCTAAATCCAATACGACATTCCAATTCGTTATGCTATTGAGTAAGATTTGCGCATCCACTAAGTCAGCGTCCGACATCAATTTACCATCAAATGATAAAACTGAATAATCCAAATCTACGTGTAAATCCACCTTCATCTCTAAGATTTTGGTTGATTTTTCACTCCATAAAAATACAGAGAGTGGTGTTGAACGGTTACTTGAAAAAGTTCTTCGATAGTTGCTTTGATTTGTTGAATACGTGGATCACAAAATTCGATCACCTCACCAGTATCCGTCAAAATGACATGGTCATGTTGTTTCGATCCATGAGATTTTTCAAATTGCGCTAAATTCTTTCCAAATTGATGTTTTGTCACCAAGTTGCAAGCCAATAATAATTCAATGGTATTATAGAGTGTTGCTCGAGAAACGCGGTAATTGTGATTTTTCATTTTGATGTAGAGAGTTTCAATATCAAAATGTCCTTCGTACTGGTAAATCTCTGCTAGAATAGCAAAGCGCTCAGGTGTTTTTCTGTGACCATTCTGTTCGAGGTAAGCCGCAAAAATATCCTTTACTGTCCCTGAAAGTTCCGTTATATTCATAATTTAAGCAGAACAAATTTACGTATTAATTTAGTTGATAAACAGATAAGTGCAGATGAATGTCCTTAGGTTATTAACACCTTTTTCACGTATTTGGGCAAAAAAAAAGGGAGGCGAACCTCCCTTCATCTTATTGTAAAAAGACTTATTCGCCTTTCTCCATTTTTTGTTTTAATTCAGCCAATCCACCTAAATCACCTAACGTTGATTTTTCAGTATTTTGGTTGATTGCTTTCACTGCTTGATCAGTTGAGTTACCGTTTCCACCATTTCCACTTCCTCCAGCTGATTTCTTGCCAGATTTAGTCATTGTTGGTTTGTCTTCACCTTCTTCAAACATTCGTGTGTGAGAAAGAACAATTTTCTTCGCGTCTTTGTTGAATTCGATCACCTTAAAGTCAAGGATTTCTTCCATCTTCGCGTTAGAACCATCTTCTTTTTTCAAGTGTTTCGCAGGACAAATCCCTTCAACACCATAAGGAAGAGCAACGATACCAGATTTATCTTTCATATCGATAATTGTTCCACTGTGTACAGTACCTTCAGCGAAAGTTGATTCAAACACATCCCATGGATTTTCTTCCAATTGTTTGTGTCCTAAAGAAATACGACGGTTATCACGATCGATTTCTAAAACAACAACTTCCATTTCTTCTCCTACTTTACAGAATTCAGATGGATGTTTGATTTTCTTTTGCCAAGAAAGGTCAGAGATATGAATTAATCCATCAACTCCTTCTTCTAACTCAACGAATACCCCGAAGTTTGTAAAGTTACGTACTTTCGCCATGTGACGAGAAGATACAGCATATTTCACTTCGATATCGTTCCATGGATCTGGCATCAATTGTTTGATACCTAAAGACATTTTACGCTCATCACGGTCTAAAGTCAATACAACTGCTTCTACGCTATCTCCAATTTTCATGAAGTCTTGTGCAGAACGCAAGTGCTGAGACCAGCTCATTTCAGAAACGTGAATTAATCCTTCAACACCAGCAGCGATTTCAATGAAAGCACCGTAATCTGCCATAACGACAACTTTACCAGTTACTTTATCTCCAACAGCGATGGTTGTATCTAATGAATCCCATGGATGTGGTTGTAATTGTTTCAATCCTAATGCGATGCGTTTTTTATCATCGTCAAAGTCAAGAATAACAACATTGATTTTCTGATCCAATTCCAACATCTCTTCTGGATGCGAAACGCGTCCCCAAGAAAGGTCTGTAATGTGAATCAATCCATCTACACCACCTAAATCGATAAAGACACCATAAGAAGTAATGTTTTTCACAATACCTTCTAATACTTGTCCTTTCTCTAATCCAGAGATGATTTGTTTTTTCTGCTCTTCTAATTCCGCTTCGATAAGCGCTTTGTGAGAAACAACTACGTTACGGAACTCTTCGTTGATTTTCACAACTTTGAACTCCATGTTTTTACCAACGTAGATATCGTAATCACGAATTGGTTTCACATCGATTTGAGAACCTGGTAAGAAAGCTTCAATACCAAATACGTCAACGATTAATCCACCTTTCGTACGACATTTAACGAAACCAGTGATGATTTCACCTGTACGTAATACATCGTTCACACGAATCCATGCGCTGTGCATACGTGCTGTACGGTGAGAAACAACTAGCTGACCAGTTTTGTCCTCGCGACACTCAACATACACATCCACTACATCTCCAATTTTTAAATCTGGATTGTAACGGAATTCGTTCGCTGCAATAACACCTTCAGATTTGTAACCGATGTTCACGATCACTTCTTTCTTGTTTAATAATGCAACTGTACCTTGGATTACTTCTTTCTCATTGATAGAAGTTAAGGTTTTTTCGTAAACATCAGATAATTCTGATCTTTCGATTTTGGTATAGCCGTCTAGTTGTAACGCTTCCCAATCAAAATCTGCAGCTCCCTGCATTTCAATATTCTTTGCCATGTGGCTTAATAGTTTGTATTCCAGAACCCCTAATTTCCCGAAAGGATGAAACATTTTTTGTTGTGATTAGGGCACAACTTTAACTTTTGAGGGTGCAAATATAGCAAAAATTCCTTTAAAATATTGGATTTGATCAATTTAATAAAACTTTCTTTCCTCTACTCGCGCTCAACTATTCCATTTTAGTTGTCTGCGATGTTTTTAGGAAAAATAGCAAAGGTTTTAAACTGCTCACCTTGGAAACTCAAGCATATTTTCCAAAGCTTTTCAGTCGGTGTAGAAAACAATGTTTCTGAGGTCAAATTTGTCGTGCTTATCCAAGACCGCTCCTTAATTTCCTGAGCCAATTGTCCTTTTCCCCAACCTGAATAACCAAGAAAAAATCGAACCTTCATGAGGTTCGTTGAATCGATTTCTATTGTTTCTAGAAGTCCAAAAAGATCACCACCGTAATACAAGCCAGGTAGAATTTCTTCGCTAGATTCGATACCAGGAATTGTATGTAAGTAAAATAAACTATTGTTGGCCACCGGACCTCCAATAAATACAGGGATTCCCTTCGGTGCACGATCAATAAGGTCATTTAGTTCAACAGCGGAAAGGTGGTTTAATACAAATCCAAATGATTCTGCATCTGAATGTTCACACATCAGAACAACAGAACGTTCAAAATTTGGATCCTGGAGAAAGGGTTCCGACAACAGAACACTTCCTTTTGATGGGAGCATGCCATTTATAAAATCGATGGTTTCTTTGATTTTCATAGTTGATTTAATCAAACGAACTTACGCATTAATTATTTTATCTGAGTTTCATTTGTTGTGAAAAAGTTACGAAGTTTTATGTGGAGACCTCCATGGAATTATGCTCAAATCAATTAAAGGAATTAACTTTGGAATCGATAAAGTTTGTTTCAGCCATTTATGAAACGTGAATGTGGAAACAATAAACGAAATACCATAGCAAAGAATTATGGCTCAAAAACCAGCGATACCAAAAGGAACAAGGGATTTTTTACCAGAAGAGGTAGCAAAACGAACGTATTTATTTGAATCCATTAAAAAGGTATTCAAACGTTATGGATTTGCTCCCATCGAGACACCAAGTTTTGAACTTTCCTCAACCCTCATGGGAAAATACGGAGAAGAAGGAGATCGTTTGATTTTTCGCATTCTGAATTCAGGAGAGAAAATGCGCAAGGCTGATTTAGATGCGCTTGCCAACGATAATTTACCAAAATTTGCTTCTTCATTGGCGGAGAAAGCACTGCGTTACGATTTAACGGTTCCTTTTGCACGGTTCGTTGTTCAACATCAAAACGACCTAACTTTTCCATTTAAACGTTATCAAATACAACCGGTTTGGAGAGCTGATCGTCCACAACACGGACGCTACCAAGAATTTTTTCAATGCGACGCAGATGTTGTTGGATCAGATTCACTATTGTGTGAAGTGGAACTCATTCAGATTTTTGATGACGTCCTCACTCATTTGAACATTCCGTCCTTTACGATCAAATTGAATAACCGTAAAATACTCAGTGGAATCGCTGAAGTTTGCGGCGAAGCTGACCGTATTATTGACCTTACCGTTGCCATTGATAAGCTAGATAAAATAGGTGAGGAGGGAGTTTTAACGGAACTATCTCAAAAAGGAATTAGCGATTCGGCCATAGAAAAAATCAAACCGCTCTTTCAATTCGCCGGAAGTAATGAGGATAAACTGCAACTGATGCGAACGTATTTGTCGAGTTCGGAAGTGGGAATGAAAGGAATTGAGGAGTTAGAATACGTGATGAATACCGTTGAATCAATGGGGCTTAAGCGTGGTGACTTAGAGTTTGACTTAACATTAGCTCGCGGATTGAATTATTACACTGGTGCCATTTTTGAAGTAAAAGCGAACAATGTCAACATGGGTTCTATTTGTGGCGGCGGACGTTATGATGACTTAACAGGACTTTTCGGTTTAAAAGGACTTTCCGGAGTGGGGATTTCTTTTGGTGCTGATCGCATTTATGATGTCATGACAGAATTGAATTTGTTTCCCGAATCTGTAACCAAAGGACTAAAAGTTCTTTTTATCAATTTCGGAGAAGCAGAAGTTTCGACTTGTTTAAAATTAGCGCGTGAATTACGTGAGAACGATATTGATTGCGAGGTTTATCCAAGTTCAGCGAAAGTTCAAAAACAATTGAAATACGCGAACGATCGAGCGGTGCAATTTGTCGTTTTACTTGGAGAAGAAGAATTAAAATCAAATACGCTCATTCTGAAAAATATGTCTACTGGTGAACAGGAAACAGTTAGCTATGAATCATTTACAACTAAAATATTGACACTATGAAATTGTTTTTTGTCTTAATAACCTCTTTAACATTGGCTGCTTGTGGAGCAACAAGTACAAAAGGAAAATGGAACGAGGAAGATCGAAAGGAAGCATTAAGCGATGTGAAGGAATTTTCCAGTGCCCTTGAAACCGTTGGATCTGCAAAAGACATGTGTTATGACTGTTACATTGATAGCCTAGAGCAAATCTATGACAATTATAATGCTGCAAAGAAATTGAACGAAGATGATCGCTTAAGTATTTTGATGGATTGTGCGATTCAATACATTCATTTCGATTAAAAAAATTACTGCAAAAAAAAGTCCTGACGTTGCTGTCAGGACTTTTTTTTGTGGTCTATTATCCTACCAAATCTTCGCGATCTTCTTCGCATCGTTGCGCATCACGCGTCCTTCTTTGACATCGAATGCTTCAAAGAATTCTGGACAATTTTTCAAGGGTCCATTTACACGATACATTCCCGGGGAATGTGGGTCATTGGCAATGCGGTTTTTCATTTCTTCTTCCGTGTATTTGATTTTCCACAATTGGGCGTATGCAATAAAGAATCGTTGAGCCGGTGTAAATCCTTCACGAACTTCATTTGCTTTAAATTCTGCCGTTCTTTTGTACGCATAGAATGCCATGGTGAGTCCGCCAAGGTCCGCAATGTTTTCTCCCATCGTTAAATCCGGATTGACACATTGGTCTTCCATCGGACAAAATGCAGCAAAGGTTTCACCAAGAATTTTTGTTTTTTCACCAAAGGATTGTAAGTCTTCATCCGTCCACCAGTTTTTAAATGAACCATCGGCAGCAAATTTCGCTCCCATATCATCAAATCCATGTGTAAATTCGTGTCCAATCACCATTCCAATGCGACCATAATTGACAGCATCCTCCGATTTCTCATCAAAGAATGGTGCTTGCATGATTCCGGCAGGAAAAGCGATTTCGTTTAAAAGGGGATGGTAATAGGCGTTTACCATGTGCGCCGGCATTCCCCATTTTTCTTTGTCCACGTCTTTTTTCAAGTCAGCAAAGTTTTTTCTCACGCTATATCGATTCATTTCCTTCACGTTGGATAAATAGTCGTTTGAATTAAAATTTAGACTTGAGTAATCTTCCCATTTATCAGGGAATCCAAGTTTGCGACCGATAGAAGAAAGTTTATTTAAGGCTTCTTTTTTTGTTTCGTTGGACATCCAATCAAGGTTTTGAATGCGCTCTTTGAACACAGCTAAAAGATTATCGACCATTTCATTTACACGTGCTTGTGCTTCTTTCGAGAAATGTCTTTCCACGAATGCTTTTCCAAGCAGTTCTCCAATTTCGATATTCGTGATTTCATCAATAGCTTTCTCGTTCAAAGGCTTTTGCACTTTTTTACCACTTAAGGTTGTTCCGTAAAAATCGAAATTTAATGCAACAAATTGCTCATTTAAACTTCCAGCATAATGATTCAACACATTCCATTTGAGGTAGTTTTTCCAAGTGCTGATTGATTCACTCTCTAGCGTTTTCGCTATTTTTTTTAAGTATTCTGGATTACTGACAATGATGGTGTCGGGCATCTCACAACCAACCGTTGAGAAATAATAACGTAAATCGAAGGAGCCCAACAAGCTAATTGTTTCTCTTAAACTCATTTTGTTGTAGGTCTTTTCAGGTATTCTCATTTCCGATGGACTCATCATGGATTCTGCAAGCTTCGTTTCGAATCCAACAATCTCTTCACTGATTTTCTGCGCTTGTTCGGTATCGTGACCAAGAAGGACGAAAGATTTTGTGATGTGACGTTTGTAGGCTTGAAGAATTTCCTTTTTGTTTTCAGTCAAATAGTAATCCTTGTTCGGTAATCCGATTCCACCTTGTCCCATGTATGCGGCGTTTTTTGACACATTTTTCATGTCTTGACCCACACCAAAACTAAATGCGGAACCAATTCCATCGCGGTGATTCATGGCAACAGCGGTGACAATAAAGTCTTTTCGGTTGATCGAATCAATGCGACTTAATTCACTTTTTATCCCGGATAAACCAGATTTATTTCGAAGCTCCATGTTCATGAACGAAGCATAGTACGCGCCTAATAATTGATTTTGAGATCCTTTTGGTCCTTGGTTTGACTTTGCGTCCTCCAAGATTGACGTTAATTTCTTTTTGTTTTCTTGGTCCAATTCATTGAAACTTCCCCAACGAGATTCGGATGCAGGAATTTCATTGTTTTTCACCCAACTTCCATTCGCAAAAAGAAAGAAATCATCTTGCGGTTTAATCGTCTGGTCTAAGTAGTCCATACTGATTGTTGAGAAATTTCCATTTGACAAAGAAACTTCTTTCTTTGCGCATGAACTGATGAGTATCAAACTCGATATTGCGATTAAGCTTTTGTATAACATGTGATTTAGTTAAGAGGTGTATATAACATTTCAACGTGAGGAATTCCATCTTCTTCGTAGTCCTTTCCAGTGGAGAAGAACAAATGACCGTTGTAAAATCGTTCTAAGTGTTTTTGAGCAGAGATGCGTACAGGGACTCTACCAAATTCCTTTTCGCAAAAAGCCATGCATTTGTTCATGAGTTCGTGCCCTTGCCCATTGCCACGCAATTCTTCTTGCAACACAACTCTTCCAATCGACACTTCACCATAGGAGACTCCTGGCGGTAAAATGCGTGCGGTCGCAACAATATTCCCCATTCCATCTCTGCAAATCAAATGGTAACATTTTTTGTCCTTCCCATCAAGGTCTTGGTAAATACAATTTTGTTCAACAACGAATGTTTTGAGTCTAACAGCGACGATATCATGAAACTCGACCACGCTGAGTTCATTAAAGTGTTTGCATTGAAAATTTAAATTCATGGCCTAAATTTAGCGCTTTTTTTAGTTGATGTTTATCAATTTACTTGATTTGAATAATTGATCCGGAGAGACCATAAGCTCGTTATATGGAATTTCGTTTCCATAGCGTTGTTTCATGACTTTTCGAACAATTGGTCCGTCAATGTTGAAATCTCTAAGTGGTAATGGCGTTGTTAACTTTATTTGACAAGCGTTTAAATAACACTTATAAACGAGCTCCGAACAATACATTTCTTTATCCGACCAATTGAAAACACCATCGTAGTTCTTCCCGAATTGATTTAGGACAAATCTCTTCATTTCCACTAGTTCATTCGTTCCGATTAACGTGGAATCCTTTAATCGTTTGACCACATATTTTTCATTCACGCCACTTTCAATCCAACTTTCTAAAGTGCGTTTTCCAACCGGTTGAACGGCTTCGTATACATAAGGAATCCCATTTTCGTAAAAGATGATGCCACAATGCGAATAGGGTGAATTTGTTGCTTCTTCAATCGCAGCGCTTTGTTGGGAATAAGAGTTTTGAAAAATGATGTCACCGTCCTTAAATTTCTGCGCATTGCCCTGAAAAAAAAGCAAAAGAACAAATAGGGTGAAACTTAAGATCTTCATTATTTCAAATTAATAAGAGCCGTAATACCTTCTTAAAAACCATTCTCCTGCAAGTAGGATGAATAGTAGTGCAAAAACCCATAAGTAATCGAGTAGTTCGTCGAAGGTATGGTCTTCGTATGTCACGGTGGCAATGTCATTTCGTTTTTCTAGTTCGTCCAACATTTTTCGATAAGAAGTGAACAAATGAAAAGATCCATTAGACTGCTTGGATAGTTGTTTTAGGGTGCCATGATTAGCAAATGACTCTAGTTTTTCTAATTGAATTTCCTCCACAATGAACTCTCCAGATTTCGCGTATTTTTTACCATTGAACATTGTACTAGCCTTCCAGTTATACTTTCCTGGATTTAATTTCCCTTGATTTAATTTGTAAACACTTCCAGCAACAGCAAATTGTGACTTATATTGTTTTCCTTGTTCACTTGTCAGAACAAAATCGATTTTAGGACCAGTAATAGGCTCCATCGATGCATTGTAGAAAGAGGCCGTTACGATCAGTTCTTCCTCGCTGCTCATGCGTTTTGGCAGTTGAACGCGCAAGCCCATTCCTTGATTTTTTACCATCAAATAATTGGCAATTTTACCAATAAACTCATTGAACACATCGTGGTTTTGATGGCGGATAAAATCATTCAGTCTCCACCGCCAGATTCCTTCACCGAAAATGACTCCGTTCTTCACTTTATCTCCTTTTGTAAAGAAAAGTAAAGGATCATTCTTTTTTATTTGACCAATGCGCTGGAACAATAAGATTTCCGCACTTGGATCCACTTTAATCGCACCAAACTTTGCGGTAAGTGGGGGCAGAAAGTCAATGGATGATTTACACGCTTCACTTAATTCGAAGGCGTTAAATCCATTGTTAAATGTTGGTTCTAACTCCTCCGATTGACTAGAACTACTAGATTTTAATCCAATAGATAACTTAGTGATTTCTGCAGCATCTGTTTGTTGTCCAAGCACATATAGAATTGGAATTCCTGCTAATCTAAGACGTTGGTGTTGCGCTGCGTCAAATTGAATTCCAGGTTCGTGCCAAATGACCAAATCAACTTTGTTGATGCTTTGATCCCAGTCTTTCAGCAAAATACTTTTTACCTCGTAATTTTCATTGCGTTCCAATACATCTTTAAATGCACTCATGTCTGGATGAGGAGCAGCAGAAATCAAGAGGATTTTACTACGCGCGTCAACAACTTCAATATAGAAATTGCGTCGGTTGTTTTTAACGGAATATTCACCGGTTAAATTGGAAACCACAGCTGTGTAAGATTGAACACCAACTTTGTCTGCTTTCAATTGAAAATCAACTTGTCTGTAATTCTTTTTTAAATTGCCGTACGTGACTGTTTGACTTGCTACTGTTTTTCCATTGTGTAAAATACTGACAAGCGCACTTTTCCCTGCTAACTTAAAGGATTCTAGATCGACTTCAACAGGAAAATCATTGTTTAAATAAGCCAAGTCATTCGCTGAAACATTTTTAATGAAATGATCGCGTTTCGGCGTTGTATCTCCGACAGCTAAGGTGAATACTGGCGTTAAATTTAATTTCTCTGCAGCATAACTCGGATTCGAGCCAACGTTGTAATTTCCATCGGAAATTAAGGCGACCCCGCCTACATTTCGATTATAAAATTGCGTGTTAATGGCTTCGAAACCTAATTCAAGGTTGGTACTCTTCTCGTTAAACTGAATGTTGTTTTTGCCTTGTTCACTGCCAATCGACCATTCGATGAGTTCAAATTGATCTTCGTATCGTTCCTTCAATTCTTTGCGGTAATTTGCAAGATTTTTATCTACGGATGAACTATCCTTGAAGTTTTTCATCGAGGATGAATTATCTATTAGCGTAATGAAAATAGGTTTCTCCTCACGAAAATGCGTCGCTTCAAAAACGAGTCCAAGCAACAGGATTCCGATTAAAAACAATGATGAAAAGCGAAGAGATCTCATTAAATTCTTCTTCCATCCTGATAAATCATTGAACCAACTCACTTTTTGATAATAAAAATAAGTCGCAGTAATGGATAGAAGTCCAATTGGAACAAGCCACCAAAGCGAATAATCCGTGAGTAAATGCATGACTTCAAAAATAAGGACAATTCCGGAAATGTCGTGATTTCTTTTGTGTTTAAAATCAAATTCAAAAAAGGAATCCGTAAATTCGTCAAAATTTTAAGCATATGTCAAAAACAGTTTACATCGTTGCTGCGGCAAGAACTCCAATGGGAGCATTCATGGGTGGCTTATCAACTATTCCTGCAACTCAATTGGGATCTGCAGCAATCAAAGGCGCATTAGAAAAAGGAAATGTAGATGCAAGCATCATTGATGAAGTATTTATGGGGAATGTACTTCAAGCTGGAGTTGGTCAAGCACCAGCTCGTCAAGCAGCATTAGGTGCTGGACTTGGAAATACTGTTCCTTGTACTACCGTAAATAAAGTATGTGCTTCCGGAATGAAAGCCATTATGTTGGGTGCACAAACGATTCTTGCTGGCGATAACCATGTGGTTGTGGCTGGTGGAATGGAAAACATGTCCCAAGTCCCTCATTACCTCGACGGAAGAAACGGAGTAAAATTCGGTAACATCGCTATGTTGGACGGAATCACGAAAGACGGTTTATTGGATGTGTATTCAAAAGTACCAATGGGAAATTGTGCGGAATTGTGCGCAACGGAACACAACATTACACGTGAGGACCAGGATCAATTTGCAGTGGACTCCTACACCAAAGCGGCGAACGCTTGGAATGCAGGGAAATTCAACAATGAGATTGTAGCAGTTTCTGTCCCTCAACGTAAAGGAGATCCAATCATGGTCTCTGAAGATGAAGAATATAAAAACGTCTTTTTGGATAAAATTCCGTCTTTACGTCCGGCATTTGACAAAGATGGAACAATTACTGCAGCGAATGCATCTACCTTAAATGATGGAGCATCAGCTTTGGTTTTGGCTTCTGAAGAAGCGGTAGCTAAATACGGCTTGACACCAATCGCGAAAATCGTAAGTTACGCAGATGCTGCTCAAGCCCCAGAATGGTTTACCACAGCACCTTCATTAGCCATTCCAAAAGCATTGGCAAAAGCCAACATGACGGTTGCCGATGTTGATTTCTGGGAATTAAACGAAGCGTTTGCCGTTGTTGGTATTGCAAACACAAAGATTCTTGGACTTGATCCTGCGAAAGTAGACGTAAACGGTGGTGCAGTCGCACTTGGACACCCACTTGGAAACTCTGGTTCTCGTGTCATCGTTACCTTGATTAACGTATTGAAACAAAATAACGCTAAAATTGGTGGAGCTGGAATTTGTAATGGTGGTGGAGGTGCATCCGCAATGATCATCGAGAACATCTAAAAAACAGAATCATCTAAATTCATATAAAAGGGCAGGAGTTGATCCTGCCCTTTTTTGTTTTTTGTATTTTTATTGAATGAGAACAGTACTATTCCTTTTTTTTATTCTTCCAACGATTCTTTGTGCGCAAAACAGCAACTTCATTCCATTTGTTAATCCATTAATTGGAACGAAAAATGCTGGGCACACCTTTCCTGGAGCAACAGTACCATTTGGATCCGTTCAATTGAGTCCAGATACGGACACCATACCGATGTTGGTGAATGGACAATATCAAAAAGATGTCTACCGTTATTGCGCTGGATATCAGTATGATGATTCAAGTATTGTCGGGTTTTCGCATACTCATTTTAGCGGAACAGGTCATTCCGATTTAGGCGATATTCTTCTCATGCCAAATTCAGGTTCAATTCAATGGAATCCAGGAACAGAAAGTCATCCGGAGAAAGGCTACCGTTCTACTTTTCGACATGAAAACGAACGTGCGACACCAGGATTCTATTCGGTTTTCTTAGATGAACCGAAAGTCCAAGTGAAATTAACGACTACCGATCGCGTGGGGATTCATCAATATCAGTTTTCAAAACAAAAGGACAATCACGTCATGTTGGACCTAACGCATGGCATTTACAATTATTCAGATAAAAATGCGTGGTGTTTCGTGCGGATGGAAAATGATACCCTTTTAACAGGATACCGTCAAACGAATGGATGGGCGAGAACGAGAACGGTCTATTTTGCGATTTCTTTTTCGAAGCCAATTCGCAACTACGGATTTAAAAACATAAAACCAACAGCATACAATGGATTCTGGCGAAAGTTTGATGTAGAAAACAATTTCCCTGAAGCAGCAGGCGAAGGATTGAAAGCCGCGTTTTCCTTCGGGGAGGAAACGGTTGTGATGATCAAAGTGGCACTTTCCTCTGTCGGCATTGATGGGGCCCTGTTGAATTTAAAAAGTGAATGTCCACATTGGAACTTTGAACAGTATACTAAACAAGCAGAAACACGTTGGAATGATGCCTTAAACATGATTCAAGCAGAATTCATGACTCCTGATGAAAAAACAACGTTTTACACTTCCTTGTATCATTCTTTGTTGGGTCCAACCTTGTACATGGACATTGACGGAAACTACAAAGGCTTGGATCAACGCATTCATCGGGCGGAAGGATTCACGAATTACACGACTTTTTCCTTGTGGGACACTTATCGAGCGCAGCATCCATTTCTCAATTTGATGGTGCCAAAAACGAATGCAGATATGATTCAATCCATGTTGGCGCATTACGATCAAAGTGTACATCACATGTTGCCTGTGTGGTCACATTACGCGAATGAAAATTGGTGCATGATTGGTTATCACAGCGTTTCCGTGATTGCGGATGCCATGGTAAAAAACAATCCTGGCTTCGACTATAAACGAGCGTTTGACGCTTCCGTCACGACGTCTAAGCAACGCTTTTACGAAGGACTTGGTGCGTATTTAGATTACCATTATGTCCCTGAGAATTTAAGCGGGAATTCCGTTTCGAAAACATTGGAGTACGCTTACGACGATTGGTGCATCGCACAGATGTCTAAAAAACTTGGATTGGATACTTTTACGCAAGTCTATTCAAAGCGCGCTCAATCCTTTGAACAACAATTCGATCCACAAATTGGATTTATGCGTCCACGTTTATCAGATGGTAGTTTCAAAAAGGAATTCGATGTGTTAAGTACGCACGGACAAGGATTCATCGAAGGGAATGCGTGGAATTACTCCTTGTATGTACCTCAGGATCCCAAACGATTAATCGAATTGATGGGAGGAGAAAAACGTTTCTTGGAACATTTAGATTCATTGTTCACCATGTCCCTTCCGGATAAATACTTTGCAGAGACGGAAGACATCATGCGAGATGGAATCATTGGGAATTATGTACACGGAAACGAGCCATCGCATCACATTCCTTATTTGTACAATTTCACCAGTCAGCCATGGAAAACACAAGCGTGTACACGGATGATCCTGCCAAAGCAGTACAAGGCAAAACCAGATGGACTTGGAGGAAATGATGATTGTGGACAAATGAGCGCTTGGTATTTATTTAGTTCCCTTGGATTTTATCCAGTTGCACCGGGTTCTCCTGATTACGCGTTAACGAGTCCAAGTGTGACGCACGCCGTCCTTCATTTTTCGAATGGTAAACATTTGGAAATCAAGGTTAATAAGCAATCTGTTCAAAACGTTTACATTCAATCTGTGCGTTTAAATGGTTTTCCTCTGTCTATGGCCAAATTAAGCCATGCTGAAATCACCAATGGAGGCATCTTAGAAATCACTTTAGGTCCAAAACCAAACAAGGCGCTATTTCGTCCATAAATTTATCCTTTGTACGAACTTTTCACTGTTAAAAGTGTTAAGAAAGCATGTATCAACTGAAATCCACCCAATTTATTCCGGCGAGTATAGAAACTTGTTGGGATTATTTTTCCTCCCCGAATAACCTGAAGGAAATCACGCCTAAAAACATGGGCTTTATCATCAAAACGGATCTTCCTGGTAAGATGTACGAAGGCATGATGATCGAATACATTGTGACTCCATTGCTTGGAATCCCCATGAATTGGATTACGGAAATCAAAGCCGTCAAAGAAGGAGTGTTCTTCATTGACGAGCAACGAAAAGGTCCCTACAAAATCTGGCACCATGAGCATCACTTTAAAGCGGTAGACGGTGGTGTAGAAATGACGGATATCGTAAGTTATGAAGTGCCTTTTGGTATTCTTGGGAAGTTAGTACACCCCTTGATTGTTCGTCCAAAATTGGAACAAATTTTCAAGTACCGAACGAAACGAGTAGAGGAGATTTTTCCAAATAAAAAGTAAGCCGAGGGTGCAAACAAATTCTTAACTTTAAGCTATGGAAAACACCGAAATTATAAAGGTTCAACACCTCGCGAAAAACTTCGGGAGCTTTCAAGCAGTGAAGGATGTTTCCTTTACCGTCAACAAAGGAGATGTGTTTGGATTTCTTGGTCCGAATGGGGCAGGAAAGAGTACAACGATTCGTTGTATGTTGTCCTTAATCAAGGCAGACAACGGACAAATCGAACTATTTGGGAAAGACCTTCAGAAACATCGAAACGAAATTCTTTCTAAAGTTGGAAGCATTATCGAGAAGCCTGACTTCTACCGATACTTGTCTGCGGAAAAGAATTTAGCTATTTTTGCACGCATTTCAGGGAAAGATGTTTCCAAACGTGAAATAGCTGAAATGTTAGATTTTGTAGGTTTAAACGGACGAAATCGAGATAAAGTTGGTGGATTCTCACATGGGATGAAACAACGACTGGGAATCGCACAGACCTTGCTGCATCAACCAGATTTAATTGTGTTGGATGAACCAACAACAGGATTAGATCCACAAGGAATCGTTGAAATTCGAAACTTGATTTTACGTTTGAAATCTGAGCAAAATAAAACCGTGATTCTTTCTTCCCATCAATTATCAGAAATTGAATTGATCTCCAATCGAATGGTCATCATTAACAAAGGACAATCGATCATTGAAGGTGACGTAAAAGAATTGTTGAATGCACAAGAAATGGTTGTTCAATTGGAAGTGAATGACATGGATAAAACAATTCAGGTTATCAACACTAGTTTTTCAGGCGCAAGTCACAAAAAAATCAATGAGCGCATCATCGAAGTGAACATCGAAAAGCAACTTGTTCCGAATTTGAATCGAATTTTAGTGCAGGAGGGCGTGGAAATTCATGCAATGGAACCGAAACGAAAACTCGAAGATTTTTTCATGAAAATAATCCAATCCTAATGTTACTTAAAAATACCTACAACGAGTTTATTAAAATTCTCGCGAAACCGAGGAGCTACCTTGGAATTGGCGCATTGACGCTACTCGTTTTACTCATTCTTTTTGCGATGAAAGCAGATGGGAAATCCTTTATTTCCTTCGTGACAGCATCGTTTGAACAAACCCTCTCGTTCAACGGGAATATATTGAATGGAAACTTGATTGCATTCATCATCCTTCAGATGTTGATTGTTCATATACCCTTATTAGTTTCCTTGGTTACCGGTGACTTGATTTCAGGTGAAGCAGCGATGGGAACAATTCGAATGATGGCGACAAAACCAATTTCCCGAACACAAATTGTGTTGTCAAAGTTCATCGCTGGCGCAGTTTATACGCTCATCCTAACTTTGTGGCTTGGATTTTTATCGTTAATTGTTGGGAAATGGATTTTTGGTTCGGGAGATTTAATCGTGCTAAATAGCGATGGATTGGTGATTTTGAAGGAGCAAGATATTTTATGGCGATATGGCTTAAGTTTCGGAGTTGCTTATCTGGCCTTGCTGACGATTTCCACTTTATCGATTTGTTTGTCCGCCTTTGCGGAAAATTCCATTGGTCCAATCGTTACAACGATGTCAATCATTATTCTTTTTACGATTATTGGAACCTTAGACGTTTCTGTGTTTGATGCGATTAAGCCTTTTCTTTTTACCACACACATGGCTTCCTGGCGATCGTTCTTTGAGGATCCAGTTCCGTGGTCAACTATTCGAAATTCTGTCACGGTTCTCGTTGCTCACAACATCATCCTTGTATGGATCGCCATCTACAAATTCAATAAAAAAGACATCACATCCTAATGAAAACTATCTTCAGCTTTGTATTCGTTCTTCTTTCCTTCACTTCTTTTTCTCAAGAGGTAGATGCGGATGTCGTTATTCAACAAGTCGTTCAAAAATTGAATTCTGTCAAGGATTATTCGGTGGAAGCCAACATTAAAGCGAATATCCCGCTTATTAAAATAATGCCTGTTAACGCTTCCATTTTTTTTAAACAGAAGGACAAATTCAAAGTAGTTTCCAAAGGAATTGCGATTTTACCGAAACAAGGATTTACGGATGTGAATGCGTTCTTGATGAACAAAGGTTCATATATGGCGGTGTCCAGCGGGACAAAAACCATTGGTGAAATAAAAACGAACTTAATTACGGTCATTCCAACAGGTGAAACCAGCGAAATCATTCTCGCGAAATTGTGGATTGATACGAAAAGAGACGTCATTTTACGTTCACAAGTGACCACACGATCGAGCGGGACGGTTATTGTCGATTATGCTTATGGGACCGAGGTTCAATTTGGATTACCGAATCAATTAACTTTTACAATTGATGTAAAGAAATTCAAGATGCCTAAAAGTGTTGCTGCCGATTTAAATAAAACGGATGCGCAGAAAAAGAAAACGGCAGATAAAGATCAAAAGGGAACCATTGTCATCAAGTTAACGAATTACAAAGTGAACAAAGGAATCAGTGATTCCGTTTTCAAAGAAAAGTAACTTACTTTTTGAAGGGCTTAATTTCGTTTAGCTCTGATTCTTTTAATCCCTGTTCATGCTCAAGGTCATAATCATCTTGTAGCATAAGCCAAAACTTTCCGGTGGTTCCGAAATATTTCGCAAAACGCAAGGCTGTATCTGCCGTAATGCGTCGGTTTCCTTTGAGGATTTCACTGATGCGCGTTTGTGGCAAAAAAGTTTCTTTTGCTAAACGATACGGAGTGATTTCGAGAGGCAGCAAGAATTCTTCGAGTAATACTTCTCCGGGATGAATGTTTTTTAACTTTTCCATGACTTTATCTTTTAATGGTAATCGACTAGTTGTACATCTAAGGCATCATTTTCATACCAAATAAAAATGATACGCCATTGTTGGTTCACACGGATACTATGATAGGAGGAAAGTGTTCCACGCAATTTCTCCAAACGATTTGCAGGGGGAATGCGCAAATCATTTAAGTTCTGAGATGCATGAAGCATTTTTAACTTTCGACGGGCTATTTGTTGAATTTCGGGAGGATACTTTCTGGATACTTTACCCAAATAGATTTTCTCTGTTTCTTTATTCCCAAATAGCTTTATCATAGTAACGTTTTGTGTTACTAACGTCAAAAGTAAGTAAATATTTTAGGGGATCAGCAAAAAAAAACAAAAAAAAATCAAACGGCTTCATCATCCACCTGAAGGATGTGTAATAATCGATGAATGATTGGCGAGAAGAAAACAGCGGTGCAGGTTAGGAAAGCAACTCCGCTATATAAAGCATAAAAACTAGAAAACAACTTAGCCGCGTCTGTATATAAGGGGATCACTGGACCCATTCCTGTTAATATCATACACGCCATGTGAAAAGCATCCACCCAACTTGGAGCACCAAAATACTTGTAACCGACGGTTCCCAGGCCAACAGAAAAGGCAATAAGAATAAAAGCAAATAGCATATAGCGCAACACGCGTTTAACAAAAACACCTAATCCTACCACTTTTTGTTTATTATGCTCTAATTTCATTTTTTGAAGTTATATACACGCTTTAATTTCTTCGATGATGCGTTTGGCTAATTGATCAGCGGCTTGTGCATCCTTGCTTTCTGAATAGATACGAATGATTGGCTCCGTATTACTCTTTCTTAAATGTACCCATTCTTTAGCAATATAGATTTTTACGCCATCCGTTGTATCCACTTCTTCATGCGCATATTTCGTAGCCATATCCGTTAGGACTTTGTCCACGTTGATTTCCGGCGTTAATTCAATCTTATTTTTCGAAATCGTATATTTCGGATAACTGTCACGTAAAGCAGAAACACTTTTTTTCTCATGAGCCAAGTGACTCAAGAATAAAGCGATACCAACCAATGAGTCACGACCGTAATGCAACTCTGGATAGATAATCCCACCGTTTCCTTCACCACCGATTACGGCATTTACTTCCTTCATTTTTGTCACGACATTTACTTCGCCAACTGCCGCCGCTGCGTAGGTCAATCCACGGTCTTCGGTGATGTCGCGTAATGCACGAGTAGATGATAAATTCGATACGGTTGATCCAGGTGTGTGTTTCAATACGTAATCCGCACAAGCGACCAAGGTATATTCCTCTCCGAACATGCTTCCATCCTCACACACTAAGGCCAAACGATCGACATCTGGGTCAACGGTGATACCGAAGTCTGCGTTAACTTCTAGAATCTTCGCTGATAAGTCTGTTAAATGTTCTGGTAATGGTTCAGGATTGTGTGGAAAATGTCCAGTTGGCTCGCAATACATTTCCGTGATTTTCGTCACGCCTAATGCGCGCAACATAGCTGGAACAAAAATTCCTCCAGTTGAATTCACAGCATCCACAACAATGTTAAAATCTGCTGCTTCAATCGCTGCTTTGTCCACAAGTGGTAATGCTAAAATCGCATCAATGTGCTTTTGCAAATACGAATCATCGTTGCGAACGACACCTAAATCGTCCACTTCGGCAAAAACAAATCGTTCTTGTTCAGCAATACTTAATACTTCCTCTCCGTCTTTTCCGCTGATGAATTCACCTTTCTCGTTCAATAACTTCAAGGCGTTCCATTGTTTTGGATTGTGGCTCGCTGTTAGGATAATTCCTCCTTGTGCGTTTTCTAATGGGACAGCCACTTCTACCGTTGGTGTGGTGGAAAGTCCAAGGTTGATGACATCGATTCCAAGTCCGAGTAGGGTAGAGACCACCAAATCAGAAATCATCGCTCCTGAAATGCGTGCATCACGTCCAATGACCACACGTAGTTTTTGTGCTTCCGGATTACGTTCCATGAGCCAAGTTCCGTAAGCGGCTGCAAACTTCACTGCATCGATAGGCGTTAAACCATTGTCCACAGTACCACCAATGGTTCCACGGATACCAGATATTGATTTAATTAATGTCATGTGCTAAAGTTAAGCGAATTTCTTTTTATTGGAGATCATTTGTAAGCAAGCTGCTGCTGCTTCGATTCCTTTATTGCCATGTTTTCCACCTGCGCGGTCAATGGATTGTTGTTCGTGGTTGTCAGTAAGCAAGCAAAAGGCGACAGGTTTGTTGGTTTTCAACATGACGTCCATAATCCCTTGCGTTGTCCCTGAGCAAACGAAGTCGAAGTGTCGCGTTTCACCTTGAATCACCACACCGATGGCAATGGCACCGTCAATATCGCCACGTTCGCAGAAATATTGCGCTCCCAATGGCAATTCAAAAGCTCCAGGAACACGTTGAATATGAATGTTTGCTTCGCTGACGCCATTTTCAAGTAAGGTTGCGATTGCTCCCTCCATCAGACGGTTGGTGATGTGATTGTTCCAATCAGAAACAACAATGCCGATTTGAAAATCGGCACCGTTGATTATATTTTCTGTTGAATACGAAGATAGATTTTTGTTGGCTGTCGCCATCGTCTTTCTTATTTAGTGCTCACACGAGCGATGTATTTTTCAATTGCGTTTTGAGAGGCATAAGCTGGATAGTCATCGCGAATACGCGTGTAAAATCCTTCCGCATCCTCATTCTTTTTCAATTTCTCAGCAACTAATCCTGCTTTAAATAAATACATTGGTGTTGTTAATTCGTTGTCTTGTGCATCAGCTGCGTCCGTGTAAAAAGACAAGGCTTTGTCGTAATTTCTCATGTCCGAATAACAGTCACCTTGCAATCCAATAGAGAAAACACTGATGTATGTATCATCCAAAGAAACTCCTTCAAGATTCTCTAATGCTTTGCGGTATTCACCTTTTTTCATGTATTGAGTTGCAAGCAAGTATTGACCAATTTCACCACCTGTTTTCCCATCATTACTACTCACAAAAGGAACTAAAACCTTGATTGCCTGATCTGTTGAATCTTTAGAAATGTAGTTCATTGCAACCCACCAACCGTCGTTTGATTTCTCATTTGCAGGAACCCAAATCATTTGTCGGTAAACAAAAAACAATACTACTGTTGTTAATATTCCACCAACAATATATGTTCCTAATTTGAATTTCTTATCGTTGTTGAATTTAGCTTTTAATTCTTCTAAACTTAAATTTTCAATCATTATCTAGTTATTTTGATGGCAAAGATAATTTTTTTTGGCTAATTCTTGAAATTCTGAATTAAAAGTCTCCATGATTTCTCATATTTCTATTGTCCTGCGTTGATTTATTATAAGTCTTGATCAAACTGCTTTTTGTATTTTTGCACTACTTATGAGATCTATCCTTATTTTACTAACAATAAACATCCTAGTTGTTCAATCAATTCTTGGTCAAAAATCCACTTCTGAAGATGGAGTGGTCATGGGGAAAATTATTGATCAACAAACTGGAAAAGCATTGGAATACGTTTCTGTTAAAGTATTTAAAGCGGCAGATTCATCGATTGTTTCAGGGGCTTTTACTACGGTGGATGGCAAATACAGCATTCCATGTCCATACGGGTCGTACTACCTAAAGATTTCGTTTACGAATTATGACCCCATTTTGGTTTCAGCGATTACCGTGAAAACAGCGCTTCCCATTTTTAATGTAGGGACGTTGAAAATGAGAAAGATCAGCGAGAAAACGGAGCGAGAGGTAAAAGTTATTGCGGAGAAGGATGTGCTGAAAGCAGGAATTGATAAAAAAATCTACAATGTTGCGGAGGACTTAAACGTTCGCGGTGGAACAGCAAACGACATTCTGCAACGTTTACCTTCCGTGGAGGTGGATCAGGATGGAAAGGTAATGCTGCGTGGAGAAGGTTCGGTTACGGTATTAATAGATGGACGTCCAAGTTCGCTCAGCGGAGGAAACGGTAAAACTTTATTAGATGCATTGCCAGCAGGATCAATCGAACGCATTGAAATCGTTACGAATCCATCTGCGAAATACGATCCAGATGGGACGTCGGGAATCATCAACATCGTATTAAAGAAAAATAAATTAAATGGATTCAATGGACTAGTTTCCACAAATCTTGCGACAACCTTTCAAAAAGGAGGAAAGGTAGGAGAAGGGAATTTATCCTTGAGTTACCGAACAGGAATTTTCAATATTTACGGAACCTACAACGCGCGTTATTTAGAAGGATATCGCAATAATTATTCGCACATCACTCAAGGTTCTGGAAGTTCGTATTTCAACTTGGACCAAAGTCGTGTCGGTACGGATTTAAACGCAGGACAAACCTTCCGTTTCGGCATGGACATTAACTTGAAGGCACGAAACACGCTTGGATTCTCGGCAACTGGAAACATTGGCGTTCGAGATCGCACCGGCGATTTGTGGAATTCCTCGTATGATCTGCTCGGACAACGAGATAGTTTGTGGTTGCGTTCATCGTACGATCCTTCTCAACAACGCAATTTCGACTTCAATGTAAACTACAAATACGACTTTAAAAACGAACGCGGGAATTTAACAGTTGACGCGACACAATCGCTTGGAAACGAGAATATTCAAGGGTTTTACACCCAAAACTACTACACACCGGATTCTATTTTAACGAGTTATCCTGCGCTTATTCAAGAATTGCGAAATACGGAGAAAAATAACATTACGACGTTACAATCAGACTTCACGTACCTTTTCCCAAAATTAGGAGCGCGATTTGAATCTGGAGCAAAAGCAATCATTAGAGATCAAAGCGTTCATCCTGTTTCCGCAACGTATAATTGGGCAACACAAATGAACGTAGAAGATAGTCTTGCGAATTTCCTTTACGAGTACAATGAGCAAATTTATAGCGTATATGCAGTTTATGGTCAACAAATCAAACGGGTGAAATTTCAAGGTGGACTTCGCGCAGAGAATGCTTACCAAATACCAAATTTGGTCACAGACTCCATTCGAATCGTAAATCACTATATCAATTTTTTTCCTTCAGCCCATTTGCGTTATGTACTGAAACCAAAATCGGAAATCAGCTTGAGCTATAGCCGCAGAATTACGCGCGCAGCTTCAGCGGATTTAAATCCATTTACGAATTACTCAGATCCTTTTAATTTAAGAACGGGAAATCCATACTTGCAGCCGGAATTTATTCATTCATTTGATTTAGGGTATTCCTTGGAGAAAGCGAAGTATTCCATTACAGCAAGTACTTATTACCGCAATAGTACTGGTGTTATTTCACGTGTAAAGGAGTTTTATGAAAATGGAACCAGTGCGGTGACCTTTATGAACATCGCGGAAACAAAAAGTCTGGGAACGGAATTCGTGTGCATGTTCCGTCCAACAACTTGGTGGAAAAACACCTTCTCATACAATGCCAATTACATTTGGTACATCACGAACCAAGTAGACTTGTCAAACCGCCAAGGATTTAACCACAACTTCAAATACAATTCCTCCGTGGAATTCTGGAAGAAAACAGCAACCCTTCAGTTGAGTGTGACGTACAACGGACCACGTGTGACCGTACAGGGAATAGCACAGCGTCAAGGTCCAATTGACTTAGCTTTTGAAAAGAAATTGCAAGGTGGAAAATGGTCAGTTGGAGCGCGTGTGACGGACATCTTTAACAAACAAGGATTCTACATGCAAGTGGATCGACCTGGAGTGTCACAAACCGCTGAATTCAAATGGTTAACGAGAAGACTCTATGTTTCTGCAAGCTATAAATTCGGCAAACTGGAAATGTCCAATAAATCGAAACTTCCAGGATCGGAAGGTGGAGCAGAATAAGCTTACGAAAGTTTAGCTGAAACCTGTTGCAAACGGAGAATTTCCACTTGAATGTCTAAGGGGATATTCGTTGAATCCAGCTGTTGAATTTCCTCTATTCCCTGTTTATTCCATTCATGAATCACTTGCAAAAAACGCATGGAATCAAGTAAAGTAGACAACTTAAGTTCTTGCGACGGTAAAGTGCTTAAATCTTTCCAGAAGCTAGCCCACAACTGATAGTTACTTCTCAGCTGCTCTTGGATGTGTGCCAATCCAATGAATGACTTAGCTTTTCCAACTTCCTTTAAAAGACGTGAGCGATTGGCTTGAAAATGCTGAAAACATTCTTCGATCAGCGAAGATTTACCTTCAACGAGTTCATCTTTGTTCACGGCTTGTTCGAATGTATACCCTAAAGTTTCTGCTGCTAATTGCAAGAGTTTGAAGCGCTTCTCTTTCGCTGGAAAGAGTAATACGTGATCTGCTTTTTGAATCAATTCTTGACGACACTGAAACAGGTTCATTTCAACCGCTTCATCCAAATCTTCGTAGTTGGAGAGTCCTAAATGATTCGCTGCCTCTGCGGGTGTCACGCGTTCTTGTTTTTGCGCATTTTGATGTTCAAGAATTCAATCACCAAGGAATAAACCAATGCAAAATAGATGTATCCTTTTTGAACATGCTCACCAAATGACTCTGCAATTAACATGACTCCGATGGTCACAAGAAATCCGAGTGCAATCATTTTAATGGTTGGACGCTTGTTGATGAAATCACTGATTGGACGAGAGAATAACAGCATGACAATCATCGAAATAACGACGGCTAAAACGATAATGATTAAGGGATTCGCATGTGTTTCCTTTGAAATGTCATTGGTCATCCCGACTGCAGAAATCACCGAGTCAAAACTAAAGATGAAGTCAATAATGACAATCTGCATAATCACTCCTCTTAAGGTACTTTTTTCTTTGGATGAATGTCCTTCCCCTGAACCTTTTACACTAGAATGCATTTCCGTTACGGATTTGTAGATTAAAAATAATCCACCAATTAACAACACTAGACTATGTCCGGTAAAAGATTGCCCCATTACAGTAAACAAGGGATGCTGATCTAAAGTCATCACCCAAGAAATCACGCTCAACATCAAAATACGAATGATCAGGGCTAAACTTAATCCAATTAAGCGCGCTTTGCGTTGATTGACACGTGGAAGTGGATCTGTAACAATGGAAATAAAGATAATGTTGTCAATCCCAAGAACGATTTCCAACAAGGTTAAAATAAGTAAATATGTCCAACCTTGAACGGTTTCTAAAATTTGAAAAGACGCGAGAAAGTGTTCCATATTTGTTTAGTTTCTTAAAAATTCAAAATAGCGATCTAGATCGGTGGCGTTATTGATGTCATCCGTTTGGACTTCCAATATCTGTGTTTCGCAACTTGGATCGAAGAACAAAGGTAAATAATCTGTCAATTCATTCAAGGTCGAAATCGTTTTGCTTTGTCGTCCAAATGCTTGCGCAATGGCAGCGGGACTTTTAGTTTGCTTGGCTTCGAAGTACTTTTCGCGTTGTTTCGAATCCGCGGGTCCTGCAATGATTTGAAAAATACCGCCACCGTAATTTTGAATGACAATCAGTTTGAAGTTTTGTGGAAAAGGCTCATACCACAAGGCGTTGCTATCGTACAAAAAGGAAATATCCCCGCTGATCAACACTTGTTGTTTACTTGGATTCACGATTGCTGCTCCCAGTGCTGTACTAGTGGAACCATCGATTCCGCTTGTCCCACGATTGGACTCATAACGAACACCAGGAAGTGGGTCGAACAATTGGGCATAGCGAACAACCGAACTATTTGCCAAGTGTAAAATGCTGTTCTCAGGTAAAAAATCTTGAACATTTTGGAACACTTGTAAATCGGTTAACGCGGAAAACTCGGACATAAAATCGAGCGAACGATCTTTGGCCATAATGTCTACCGCTTTCCACTTTCCATTGAAATTGTGTGTGTTCGCCGTTAGTTCGTATTCGTTGATTTGCTCAAAGAAATCCGAAGGAGCCAAAGCAATCGCTTGACTCAAGCAACGATAGGTATCCATTTCTGGGAATTCAGCGCCAATTTTGTAGTGCTTTTGAACACCCGCATTTCGCAAATACGCTTTAATGCGCTTCGAAACCACTGCTCCACCAATGCTTATGAGAATTTCAGGTTTAAATGCTTCATTGTTTTGGTCGAATCCGTTCAAGGTGCGGTCGATGCAATGAATAAAGCGCTCATGTTGTATGTTCGATGTGTTTTCTACTAAAACGACGATGTTTGGAAAGGAAGCCAGCTTGATTAATTCTTGCTGTAACTTCAGGTTTTGCTCCATTTGTCCACAGAGTACCAGTACTTTCGATTGATTGATTTCCTCCACCATCACATCCATTTGTTCTGAATCGATGCGCTTTGCGGGAAGTTCTTCAGATAAACGAAAGCCGTAATCCACCGTTTTTTCGACAGTTTGATACAAGGGCTCATTCAAACCAACGTTCAAATGAATCGGACCTTTCCATGTGGATGTTGTCACAGAAAGTAAGGATGCTAATTCTGCCTGGTGTTGTTCGATTCTTTTTTGTTCGAACAAATCTTCGTCCATTTCGAGACTTCCCATGATGTGATTTTTGTACACATCGCGTTGAACGATTGTTTGTCCATCACCGTGGTTAATCCATGCTGCAGGACGATCAGCTGTCAATACCAACAAAGGAATCGAACGGTAATACGCTTCAGATACGGCAGGATAATAGTTCAGACAAGCACTTCCGGATGTACAACACAACGCAATGGTTTCGCCTAATTCTTGCGCCATTCCGAGTGCAATGAATCCAGCAGAACGCTCATCGTGCACCACAAAAGTCTCGATTTCCGGATGCTCATCAAAGGCAATGGAGAAAGGCGCATTTCTCGATCCAGGAGAAACGACCACCTTGCGAATGCCGTAAGCCAAAAGCTGATCGACAATCAATTGTACCATGATTTTTGAGCTGGAAATCATCCCGCAAAAATACCAAAATTTAAAGGAGGTTTAACAGCGTACGGCTTTTATTTTCGGTTTCTTCCCATTCTTTTTCGGGAATCGAATCTGCGGTAAATCCACCACCGACGTACAGGTAAATTTGACCGCCTTGAATTTGAGCGCAACGCAGGTTCACATAAAGGTTCATGCTTTGTTCGTCCATGCTTCCAATCATGCCTGCATAGAATTGACGCTCATGTTTTTCCTCAGACTGAATCCAGGCTAAAGCATGATCTCGTGGTGTTCCACTGACTGCCGGAGTAGGATGGAGGTCCTGTGCGATGTTACACGCTTGAGCTAAGCTCGACTTCCATTGAAAATCCGTGCGCAGATGTGCGAGCGGACCCGCAATGACTGTTTTTGGTCCATCGGAACGCAATTCAGAAACACCATGTTTAACTAAGGTTTGTTGTAAAAACTGACTAACGAAATCCTGTTCTTCGATTTCCTTTGCACCCCAAGGACTTTCGTCCTCCGCTTTCTTCGTTCCAGCGAGGGACATGCTTTCGAAGGACTGATTTGTTCCTTTGATCAATACTTCCGGAGTCGCGCCGATCCATTCTCCCAACACGGGATCATTTAAATAGTAAACGAAGGCCTTTGGATATGCCGCTTCCAAGCGCTCGAATAGTTCCGCTCCTAAAATGGCTAGATGAGCTGATTTTATGCGCGAATAGACCAATTTTTCCAAGGTTGATTGTTGCAACAAGGATACAAGGTTTGTTGCCTGAGCAATGTACGTTTCCTTGGAAATACAAAAAGGAGCTTGTTGTTCTTGTGTGTAAGTGAAAGTTTCCTCTGATTCTAAAAAGGAATACTTCAATTTATTATTGAAGTCACTAATGATAAATCCTTTTAAAACAGACTCTTGCACTTCTTTAAAGCATCCTTTTTTGGAAACAATGTCTTGACCAGGAAATCGATAAAGGAGCATGCGCTGAGTACTATTTAAAGCAAAGATACGTATTCTTAACATTAGCGAAACGCAGGACAGTATTTGGACGGGATTAGTTTTGTACTTTTGCACCTTCAAACTGAATCATCCCATGAAAATTCTCTTTACATACCTCGGACGCTACAAATCACTCGTTTTTCTAGCACTTGCTTTAGCGAGTATCAACCAAGTATTCTCCTTGTTGGATCCCTTTATTTTTGGTAAAATTTTAGATCGTTTTGCTACGCATCCGAAAGACTTTACGGAATCAGAATTTATCAGTGGAGTGGGATGGTTGATTGCTGCTGCGATTGGAGTTGCCATGGTGAGTCGTACCGCAAAAGCATTTCAGGATTACAGCATCAACTTGATTATTCAAAAGTTGGGAGCGGATATTTACACGGACGGATTGAAGCATACCTTGCAAATCGCCTACAATGAATTCGAAGACCAACGAAGTGGGGAAACATTGAACATCCTTCAGAAAGTGCGAACGGATGCTGAACGTTTCATTATGAGTTTCATCAATATCTTATTCGTTTCGATTGTGGGATTGGTTTTCGTGATGGTGTATGCCTTTACTGTTCAACCAGGACTGATCTTGTTATACTTGTTTTCAGCAGCTGGATTGAGTTTCTTCATTAGCATCTTATCCAAGCGTATTAAGAAAGTACAGATGACCATCATGAGCGAAACGAAGCAATTGGCGGGAAGTACCACAGAAAGTTTGCGCAACATCGAATTGATCAAAAGTTTGGGATTAACACAACAGGAAACGGATCGTTTGAATGACCGAACGCGTAAAATCCTTCTGTTGGAATTGAAAAAAGTACGTCAAGTGCGAAGCATTAGCTTTATTCAGGGAACGACCGTGAATTTATTGCGTCAGTCCATTATGTTCATTTTAATGTACTTATTGTTTCATGGTTCCTTGTCCCTTGGACAAATCATGACCTTGCAATTCTATTCCTTCTTTATTTTTGGTCCTTTGCAAGAAGTCGGAAACGTGATCATTGCCTACCGTGAAGCGGAAGCATCTTTGAATAATTTCGAGAAGATCATCAATACACCGATTGAAAATAAACCAGATAATCCAGTTCCTTTAAATGCCATAGAGAAATTGGCGTTTAGTGATTTAACATTCAGACATAAGTCCTCTAGTTACGATGCGCTGAGCAACATCAATTTCGAAGTTCAAAAAGGTGAAACAGTAGCTTTTGTTGGTCCAAGTGGATCAGGAAAAAGTACCTTGGTGAAATTACTCGTTGGATTGTATTCAACTCCAACTGGAAAAATCTACTACAACGGCATTGAATCCACGAAAATTGATCGTGATGAATTACAACAACAGTTAGGATTCGTTACTCAGGATACACAGTTATTCGCCGGAACGATCCGTGAAAACTTATTGTTTACGAAACCCGAAGCAACACAAGAGCAAATGGATTTCGCTTTAAATCAAGCTTCTTGTGAAGGATTAATTTCCAGAAGTGAAAACGGAATTGACACGATCATCGGCGAAGGAGGAATGAAATTATCTGGCGGTGAAAAGCAACGTTTATCCATTGCACGCGCCTTGATTCGCAATCCACGATTGTTGGTCTTTGACGAAGCCACATCCGCCCTAGATTCCATCACCGAAGAGGCTATTTCGAACACCATTCGTTCGATTGGAAGTCACAAAGAACACATCACCGTATTGATTGCACACCGTTTATCCACCATCATGCATGCAGACAAGATTTTCGTTCTCGAAAAAGGAGTCATTGTCGAAACTGGTAAACACGAAGAATTACTGGCTGAAAAAGGCTTGTACTACGCGATGTGGAGACAGCAGATTGGGGAGAGAAGGGAGTAGTCCGCAAAAGCGGACAGAGCGAGAAGGAGAAGGAGAGTGAGGAGTTGGGCACTGAGCACTCAGAACTGAGAACTGAGAACTCATAACTGATCACTACGTTATTAGTTACACCTTCTTTTCCAAAACCATTACCGTATGTTTTCCTGTACAGATTAATCGATTCGTATCTTTTTCACGTACCTCGATTGTCCACAAATGCGTGGTTTTCCCACCGTGAACAAGTGTAGCAGTGGCTAAAACTTCTCCTGTTTGGATTCCACCCACGTGATTCGCACTTACTTCGAGTCCGACGGCGTAATGAGTTTCTTGGTTAATTAATAGCAAGGAACCCAAAGATCCAACGGTTTCCACCAAAGCCGCACTGGCACCACCGTGCAAAAGTCCCATTGGTTGTTTTGTGCGCTGATCGACAGGCATTGACGCAACGACAAAATTATCACCGATTTCAACATATTGAATACCAAGTTTTTCCATCAAGGTATCCTTGTTCATTGCGTTTAAATCGTCGAGTGGTACTTGCTTTAGTTTCATGTAACAAAGGTAAACAATCGCAACTATTTTTAGAATTATTTTATCTCAACGCTTGTCAATTCTGAAAGTTTGTGTACTTTTGGCGCGGAGAGTTGGCAGAGTGGTCGATTGCGGCAGTCTTGAAAACTGTTGAACCGCGAGGTTCCGGGGGTTCGAATCCCTCACTCTCCGCCCAAGAATCAAAAAGCTAGCCTTCAGGCTGGCTTTTTTTGTTTCCACTCGCATCAAAAGCTTGCTTTTGTAAGCGAAGTGAAACAAAAAAAGCCAAAGTTGCAGCGCAACTTAGCTTTTATGATTCTTGAAGTGACACACCAAAAAGGGATCACGAGCGTCAGGGAGTACTCCCGAAACAAAATAGTATCTATAGCTTGCTTTTGTAAGCGAAGTGAAACAAAAAAAAGCCAAAGTTGCAGCGCAACTTAGCTTTTTTAGATCAAGTTGCTCTCCAAGTACATAGGTTTATAAATCCCATCAAATCTCCAATCCCCAACCCATAAAACAAGAACACTTTCGAACAAAACTAGAAAACATTCTATTTTTTTATAATTTCAACGAAAATTGATTTAAGATTATCAAATTTGCGCCGAAATTGAATTCTAATTTTGTCGCCTAACTTTAAAAATTTATATTATGTCTTTTAATGGAAATGAAGGTGATTTTATCACTTTAAGAGAAGGGTCAGAAATGACAAAACGCTACAGAGATACTATTCAACCAGGTGAGGTTATTGGTGTTTTTATGGGCAAAGAAAAGATCAAGGCGATTTTAGATCAAAGTGAATGCAAAGGAATAAGATTCTATTTTGCGGTAAATGATAAAGGAGAAAACACTTTAGTCTTGGTTGGAGCGGATTCGAATCAAAATGATATGGTGAATGGATTAATTGCCGATCACTTAATCCCGTGTCCTACTATTTGTGGAAATTCAAACACATTGAATTCTTGATAAAATTAATTACATATTCAGTTTTAATTTTCTCAAGTAATTCGTTGCTTCTTTATCAGGCTTTAAGATTACATTTAAAAAGAAGTAAACTTGAGATATCAATCATTATTTGGATAATAATCCGGTTAATTTCAGAAGTTGTTTCGTACGTTGTAGTTTTTAAATTTGGTTTAAGTGCAAACCCAATATTGCATATTTCTGATTTAATTTTAGGTTTAGTTTTTATTTGGTATTTTCTAGATATAAGACAGCAAACAAAAAATTCTTATTGGATTTTTTTAATTCCTGTATTGTATTTATACGTTGAATTAAAATGTTCCGGTTCAATAAATGAACTTAAAGGGATATCTTACATGTCTTATAACATAATGTGCTCTTTACTTATGTTAAGATTGCTATTGAAATTTGAAAATATTAATGAGTTCTCAAAACCTATAGTCAAAGCATTATTTATTATTCATGCTGTTTCTTTTTTTTATTCCATGTTGGAACATATTGTCCGAGAAAATGATGATTTAATGCAGATTGTTTATCCTGTTTTTCTTTTTTCGCAAGTTGTTTTCAACGTATTTATTTCGTATTACCTATGGTCAGTTCGCAAGAGTTAGCATATTTTATAATAATTGGTATGCTCTTCACTTTTGTATTGTGCTTGGGTATAGTATTGCTTGTAAAAAAAACCCAACGTATCCAAGACCTTACGGATCAACTCATCAAAGAAACCGAAGAGAAAAAAGAACTCGAAAAACTCGAAGTGGCAATTACCACTCAGGAAAAGGAACGAAGTGAAATCGCGCGCTTGCTTCATGATGATGTGGGCGCGCGATTATCTTTAGTCCTTAAGAATCTTTCGAATGTTGAAGATAGAGCTGAGTTGGGCGAGACTGATTTGAATGAGGTTTCTTTAACGAAGGGTTATGTTGAAGATAGCGTTGAGCAAATACGTCAGATTACCAAAGGCTTGGTTCCGCATTATTTGTTGAAGTTTGGCTTGGTGAAAGCATTGGAAAGAATGTCCAAGCAAAAAACGGAATCTTTAATTGATTCGTTTATTTTTCGTTCAGAAATTCCAAATGATTTAGTCATACCGGATTTGATCAACATGCATTATTTCTACCTTGCCAGTGAGCTGATGACCAACCTATTGAAGCATAGTTATCCAACTGCTATTGAGATGAGCTTGATCTTAGAGGATGAAGAATTGAAAATGAATATCAAGCATAATGGGATCGCATTAACTCAACGTGATTTTAATGTCCTTGCGTCAGAATCAGACAGTTTTGGACTAGAAAATATCAAATATCGTTTGAAAGTCATTAAAGGAAAACTCACCTTTAAACGTAATGAGAGTTGCGGAATGATTGAATTGAAAACTAAAATTCACTCAGAAAATGGATGATTCTTCTCAGAAAATAAGATTGGCTCTTGTTGAAGATTTAGAAATAGTAAGAACTGGAATCGGAAAAATGTTAGCTGAAATCCCAGGTTGTGAATATGTCTTTGAAGCCACAAACGGACAAGACTTTTTAGATCAACTCGCTAACAAGCCAATTGACGTTGTTTTGCTCGATTTGGAAATGCCTGTACTCAATGGAATCCAAACGCTTGAAATGCTAAAAATGCGAGAGTCCAAAGTGAAAGTCATTATTCTGACAATGCACAAAGATTTGGATATCGCGTTCGAGTTACTTTCAAGAGGTGCAGATGCCTATCTTTTAAAGGAAAGTTCAACGCGTGAAATGATCAATGCAATAACAACAGTCTTTCAGGATGGTAAGTACTCTAATCATTTCATGAATGAAGCAGTCATCAATTCCATCGCTACGGATCGAAAGGTTAAAAGTCGCATGAAACATCTAGACTTAGATGAACGAGATTTGAAAATAATCCGATTGATTTGCGATGGTGTGAAAGGGCAAGAAATAGCCGATGCTGTTTTTACTTCTAAAAAGAACCTGGACCTTATTCGAACGAAACTCATGAAAAAGTTTAATGTCACAACTGCAAATGAACTCATCCGTTTAAGTATTATTAATGGCTTTTATAAGCCGAGATCGAATGAGGAGATTGAGAGAGAAAAAGAAGATGTACTTGCTGCTAAGTTATTGAGGCAGAAATGTAGTTTTTTGGATAGTTTTGGGCTGTAAAAAAAAGAAAAATTAAACTGTTAATAATATAAATCTATGACTGCTTTAAATTTATTCCCAGACTTATTCTTACATATCGACTGTTAAATAAACCCATTCTAAATTCAGACTTTAAAAGTAAATCAATAGAATTAAATTCAAATTTAATTCCAGAACCTACATTTAATCCGAGATTTACCATTTGTATATTAATTCCGTTATTGAAAGTATAATTAGAATTAGTTTCGTTTGGATTAAAAGAAAGTGCTTTTTTTGATGATATGTTGTTTTCCAAAAAAATACCGAAATCCGTGAAGATTTTTTTTTGTGAACCATAAAAGATTCGAATATTAGCAGGAATAGTTAATGTGTTTATGGATAGCAAGAAATTATTCGTATCACTATTACTTGTATTATGTCCTCCATTGAATTCAAAACCCTGCACTTGTTTTGAATAATTGTATTCAATTCCAGATATAAAATAAATCTCAGTTTTTAATTTGAATGATTTATAACCGCCAATGCCATAACCCCATGTTTGAATATTAGGATTGTAGATAGAGTGATTTACCGATGCTCCATATTCAGTTAAAAAAAACTCTTCGTTTTTTCTAGTCTGAGCTAAACATACATTGAAAAGCAAGTAAATAACAATAACAATCAACAATTTCATATTTTTTCAATTCTTTTAAAGAAAGTTTGTTTTGACAAAAGATATTCTAGTTTTATTATGTAAACTCCTGAAGTGCAATTATTCAATTCTACGTTGTATTCTCCTTGTTCCAAAACAGAAGATTTAAATATAGGGATTCCAGTAGAATTAATTATTGTGTAACGAAAATTTTCGTTTAGATTACTTTTAATTTGAAAATTAGAGGTAAATGGATTGGGAATTAAACTAATAAAATCCTCACCTTCAACTCTTTCCAAATCAACATTACTACTTAATTCCAAATTCCTATTAGGATTTGATGATAATAATGGTTTTCCGAAATCAGAACTGTTTATAGTGTTATTTTTGTATTCATTACATGGAGCAATCCAAGCTTCGAAAGCACCTAAAAGTTGAGCACCTGGTTCAATTAATATTGAATTACTTGCTTTTAAGTCTACTTGTTGATTTAATTCTAAAATAATACCACCACCAATGGAGATATTATCTTTTATTATGATATTATAGCATTCCTGACTTAATTCTAAATCATCATTAACTTGCGCAAATAAATCTCCGGAGCAATTTGTTTTTTTCCAGTATCTGAAATAATCAATTTCAAAAATACTTGGAAATATTGTATTGATATCAGGCTCATTGTTACTCCCATTTTGAATAGCGGTGTTAAAAAGTACATTGAAATTTTCAACCAAAGGAAAATTTGTGATAGATATATATTCGTGGAATGGTTGAAGTGTATTGCAATCAATTTCTTGAACACTCATTGTATAATAACGATATTTTTCACGTACTAATATACCGTCAATATACCATCTTGCTTTGTATGGATCCCATTCGAAAGTGAAAATATGAAAATCTTCTGAGTAGTCTGTGCCTTGACCAACTTTTTCAGGACACATTTGTGTTATTACCCCATTATTTACATGTTTATAATGCATGTTTGTATTTACTACTGAAGATAACAGATTTGGATTATATACTCCAACAAGATTATCCTCATTCCAAAATTCAAAAATATCTAACTCTGCATTATTGTATCCATTATATAACCAAAATGCTGGCCAAAACCCTTTCCCTTTTGGGATTTTACACCTTATCTCATAAATTCCATATCCAAATCTATATTTAGATTCTAATTGAGCAGAGGTGTAATTGAAATTTGAACTAGTCATTGCAGGGGGTGTAAGTGTCCAATCAATATAAGTACCATTTACATCCTCCTTACGTGAGGTGATATTTAAATTTCCATTTGAAACCTCAATATTATTTGAAATTGGTATGCTAGGAATTGAACCAGAGTTAACATACCATTGTTTTTCTGAACCAAAATTAAAATCTCGAATTACTCCTTGATACGGAACTTTCCATTTTGAGAAATCGATTTCATTTTTATCAAAATTATCCTCAAAACAAATAACCCAATTACCATTTAGACAATTAATATCATCCACAATTACAACATTTTGCCAATCGCATTGCGAGAATACAATTGAGGAGTAAAAGAAAAACATTAAATGCAATACAATCTTAAAACTTTTCATTTTTATTTATTTTCCGATTTTAAATTCTCAATTTCAGCTTGCTGTAAAATCATATATTGCGTCAGTTCTTCTATTTTTCTGAGTAAAGTCTTATTCATTTCTAAAATATCAATACCATTTTCAATTACTTCTTGTTCTGTTGGCACATTTGGTAAATGGTTGTTTATTTCAATATATTTTTTTAAATCAGATATTGGCATTAGGTAATAACTTTCATCAAAAACGAAGTCAGCCCAAGAATCAGCATCTATTTTAATTCTTCTTGAATGCAGTAGACCATTATTGTCAACTTGTAATAGTTTTTGAGATGAATTTTTAATTAAAAAAGGAATAGTTGTGGAATTTCCTAGATCGATGATTTGACTTCTTGAGGTTAATAGTCCTTGATAATTTAATTTTAGTAATTCTTGTTGAGTTGATTCTATTAAAAATTGATCGGCAATGCTATTTATTGGCGCATTAGTTTTCATATGAAATCGTACATTTGAAGTTAAAGGATCAATACTTCCGATTTTCAGTGAATTTGAATATGTTGTACCAATAACATCTAGATTGACTCTTGGTTCATTTGTGTTTATTCCTACATTTATTTGGGGACAAGCGACAAAAATTTTATTTGTACCATTGGACCATGTTGGGTTTAAAATAGGGCCTTCAATACAGTTTTTTGAAGCATAAGAAGCATTGGCAATTTCACTCATCGTACTTTTGTAAATAGTACCGATACTATCGATTACGAGAATTTCATTACTCATGAAATTTGAATTTGTTAATCCCGTTAGATTTACACTGTTCCGAAATAAAACATTGCCTAAAACATCTAACTTTGCATTCGGTGTACAAATTCCAATCCCTACTTTACCATCAGGTGAAATCCTCAATCTTTCAACATTATTACATTTGAATTTAATTGGGTAATCATTTTGTGAACCAATGTAATGATCATCTGTAATAAGATTTCCATTAGTATGCCAAGTGTTGATCTCATTAGGATTCTCGGGTGTCTGGGAAATGGCGGTATTAGATAAGAAGACTATAAAGAAAATTGCGAAGTGATAAAGTGTTTTCATTAAAATTGTAATTTATAGATGGATAATAAAATTTAAACGATACAAACTTACATCTTGAGGAATACTTCATTGATTTATAAATTCTATTTTAAACTAGAATAAATTCTATTTTCTTAAGTTTCGATTTTAACCTTAGTAAAACCTATTACAACTTCTTTCATCCCTTACAACAAATATCTTTTCAGAAGTTTGTTTCCTAATCGAAGCAAAACTTCATGTCTCAACATTCGCATACTTCTATTTTCACAACAGCCTCCGGAGTTCTCGGAGGAGTAGCCAAAGCTGTTACAGCTAAACCAATTCTTACTGAGATTACGTTGCCTGGACTCTCCAACGTGGTGATCTATGCTGCGGCCTCGGCTGCTGCTGGATACATCGTGAAAAAATCCATGGATTGTATGGCAAAGCGACTATCCGACTATTTGAATAAACAAAAAGAAAGTCGATGTTTAAGGTGGTTTTCGGTTTTAATTGTAATACATCAATAATGAGTAATTTTCGCGCGTACAACAATGTATCTGAGGTGTGGTATATTTTTTAAAGTGGGATTTATTATAAAAACATTATAATGTTGCTTTTATACAACATTATACAATAATATGTATATTTACGATGGAATATGACAACATTTTATTTAATATATAATATTGACATTGGATAACATTATAGAGTAATAATCAACTGAATGATGGAAAAAAATATCAAATATTGGCACGCAATGAGCGATCCTGCAATGCTTGAACAATTGGGTGAATTTGTTAAACAAACGAGATTGCAGCAAAATAAAACACAACAACAGGTTGCTATTTCGGCAGGAATTAATCGTTCCACAATGGTGCAAATTGAAAAAGGTGGAGGAGGAACAATACTTTCTTTTATACAAATTTTGAGAGCACTAGAGCAGCTTCAAATCTTTGAGCACTTTGAAATAAAGCAACAATTTAGCCCCTTACAACTTGCTAATTTGGAGCAAAATAAACGCCAGAGAGCAAGTACCACAAAAAAATCTCAAGTTAAAAAACCTAAAAGTGATTGGTAATGATAACAACAGCATACATTAACATTTGGAACAAACGAGTTGGGGCAATTGCTTGGGATGCAAATAGTGGTTGGGCTTCATTTGAATACGAACCTTCATTTCTTGCGAATCAATGGGATTTATCTCCATTGAAAATACCCATTAGTGGTGCAGAAAAACAAGTGTTTTCCTTTCCAGAATTAAGAAATTCTACAACATTTAAAGGCTTACCTGGTCTTTTAGCGGATGTACTACCAGATAAATACGGAAGCAGCTTAATTAACGCTTGGTTGGCAAGTAACGGGCGTCCTTCGGATAGCATGAATCCAGTTGAGTTATTATGTTTTATAGGTGCACGTGGAATGGGCGCTTTGGAATTTGAACCAGTTTTGCCCAAAGCAAATAATAGAGTAACTAAAATTGAGCTGAGCAGTTTGATTCAAATTGCTCAAGAGATACTTACAGGAAGACAACGATTTAAGGCTAATTTATCTACTGATGAAGCAAAGGCATTGAGCGATATCTTGAAAATAGGTACTTCAGCTGGTGGGGCAAGAGCAAAGGCTGTTATTACTTTCAATCCCGATACAAAAGAAATACGTTCAGGTCAGGCAGATGCTCCGAAAGGATTTACCCATTGGCTATTGAAGTTTGACGGTGTTACTGATCAGCAGCTCGGTACTTCATCAGGTTATGGTCGAGTAGAAATGGCTTACTATTTCATGGCTAAAGAAGCTGCAATTGAGATGACTGAATGCAGGTTACTTGAGGAAAATGACAGAGCACATTTTATGACAAAACGTTTTGATAGAGAGCATGAGAACGGTAAAATTCATGTTCAAAGTTTTTGTGCTATCGCTCACAATGACTTTAATGAAATTAATTCTTTCAGTTACGAACAGTTATTCGAAACCATGCGAAGCATGTTATTACCCTATACCGATGCAGAACAACTTTACCGGAGGATGGTATTTAATGTGATGGCAAGAAATTGTGATGACCATACAAAGAACTTTTCTTTTATCATGGACAAAACGGGCCAATGGAAATTAGCCCCTGCATTTGATGTGTGCCACTCATATCGCCCTAATAGTACATGGGTAAGTCAACATTCAATGAGCATCAATAGCAAACGTCAGAACATTACGCGAAACGATTTATTGCAAGTAGCACAAAAAATGAACATCAAAAAAGCGGATGCAATCATAAATCAGGTGCACGAAGCTGTTTGTAAATGGGATGAATTTGCAATACAAACAAAAGTAAAGAAGGACTTAAAAGAAGCAATTGCAAAAACCTTATTACTCTTATAAAATGGACAAGGCATTGTTAGGCTAATTAAATTACAAATTTAATTAGGTTCATTATCTTTATGAAACCTAAGGAAACTCAAACTAGACAATCAAGCCCTCCTTTTGGCTGCTTGGTTTCTAAGGGGGGCAAAGAGAAATTAATAAGTATAATACTTGTTACACAGGAGTAGTTGGTGGATAACCTGCTTTATGTAAACCCTTGGTAAATATGACTCTTTCAAAGACTAGTTATTTGTCCAGTTTGTTTTAATAAAAACTGGACAAAAAAAACTTTACATTCTTTTATATAACAGTGTTTTCGTGAAATCAAGTAAATACTTTCAAATAATAGGTGAGGCTTCTTTTAAGAATACAATTACACAACAGAAATAAAGAGTGAGATTTACAGAAGTAAAATTATAGCAAGGATTTATCCAATTTTATAATCCTATCACCGTATCACCACCACACTTCCCGTCACCTGAAATTTATTCACGTACCCAAACTCCTTGTATTTCACTAAATACGAGTACACGCCATCAGGCGCATCGAAGCCAGCGAGGGATGCGTCCCAACCTTGTTTTGGATCCTGGCTGTAAAACACGAGTTCTCCCCAGCGGTCGTAGATGTACATTTCGTAGCTCGCCAATTTCATGTTTTCGGGAAAAACTGCTGTGAATTCATTGTTCAAACCATCACCATCGGGTGTGAAGGCATTTGGAATAAAGACCACAGGATCGTGTTCGATGACAATGACTTGCGAAGTGGTGTCCATACAACCGATTTGGTTACTGACTTGCAAGCTAACCAAGTAGGAACCTGCCTCTTCTGGGAAGGTATGTTCGGGCGAGAAAATGCTGTCGTTGCTTGTTCCATCGCCGAAATTCCAGAAATAAGTATAGGCATTAGATGAGTTATTGTCCAATATGGTACTTGGCATGTACAATGGCAAAACAGAATATTGTGGCATGAAATCAGCAATTGGATTAGCAAGAATCGTCATGATTTGATTCACGACCTGTGGACAACGTAAACCAAGACTGGTATTTGTGATTCCAACTGAACTCGGAGTGAAGGTATAGTTTTGTGTGGCTTGGTTGTTGAAAGTGGGAGTCCAGATTCCGTTGATTCCTTCTAGCGAAATATCTGGAAAATTGAACACCGCGTCCTCACACAAAGAATCAGCGAAGTTAAAGCTTGGAGACAGTGTTGGAATGATCGCAATGCTTTCTGTGACACTTGGTGAGCAACTACTTATAACAGAAGTTGTGTCGGGAGTAAAGGTGTAATTTGTACTCACTTGATCATTGAACGGAAGGGACCATGTTCCAGCGATGCCATTGTCGCTCACCGTTGGCAAGGTAAAGGCGCTTCCTTCACACAAGCTGTTCACAAAAGAAAAAGAAGGTGTAGTAGGAGGGACAATCACCACCGCGTGTTGTGCGGAAACCAGGCACGTAGCAATGTTGCTGGAATCCGGCGTAAAGGTATAGTTCGCACTATTTTGGTTATCAAAAGCTGGCGACCACGTTCCTGAAATGGAATTATCAGAAACCGTTGGGAACGAAAGTTGTCCGTTCAAGCAAACGGAATCAATCAAGCTTAACGTAGGAACCGTTGATGGAATAATACTCACCGTTTGTTGTGCTGGGGTTGGACATCCAACCGCTGGCGTTGAAATCGTTGGAGTAAAGGTATACGTTGTGGTGTTTTGGTTATCGAAGGCTGGAGACCACGTTCCGAATGCACCCGTTTGCGTGGCCACAGGAAAAAGCAGGTTGTCATTCTGACACAAACTTGTAGCGAAATTGAAGAATGGCGTCGTCTGTGGGACGATCTGCACGGAAAGTTGCAAGGGTTGATTGCAGGTGGTGTCGTTCGGTAAAAAGTAATACGTTCCTGAACTTTGGTTATCGAAAGCCGGCGACCAAACTCCATCAACATTATTCAAGGAAACATTAGGCAAAGTATAGCTTGTTCCTTGACAAAACGGACCAACATTCCCGAAATTCGGATAGATAACAGTCGTGAGGGAAATTGTAGAATCATTCGACGTATTGTTTCCAAAATTACTCTCGGGATAAACACCTAACTGCGTCGCATTTTGGTTTACGACCATGCTCAAGGTAAACGGACTCGCAATACTTGCAGGAATGTTTACCAATGTACTCAAGCTCAAACTATCACCGATGAGAATGTTGGAAGGTAAGGTCACGGTTGACAACAGCACATTGTTATTCGCGTAGACCGAAATAGGTGTTCCCGCTAGCAAGGTATCATTCGAATTGACATTGTAGACCGTGTAATCCAAGGTTAGATCTTGGTTCTGACAAATGTCTTGACCAGTAATGTTATCGAGTGAAATAGTCGCATCTGGAAGTTCGGATTGGATGGAGGTGATGATGGTTGAAATCAAACGAAAACTATTATAATTAAATTTTAAAACTGCAGAGTTGTCACCTACATTAATGAAATTATTTATTGAATACTTATCCACATCCATGTTCCAACTCGCATTGCTGCCAGTAAAGCTATTTGTCCCATTAAAAGGATTGTTTGCGGGATTTTGTGAGTTACTTAAAATGTTATTATTAAATAAAATCGACTCAGTATAAAACAGATTTGGGCTACCATTATAAGCGATATATGTCATTGTAGCGCCAGCTGTATTCGTTACATTAAGGTTCGAAATTGGAATATTTATTTGTCCTCCGAAACCACCATAGGTAAAGGCGTAACCATCGTAAATATTGATTTGTTTGTTAGGTAAGTTAGGGTTTGAGTAAACAACCACAATATTCCAACCCGCAAATTGAGCACTATTCGAACAATATGGTTGTATAATAGGGTTGAGATTGAAATTACTCACTTGATAGATGCCGTTTCCATTATTCTGAACATATGACGTGATATTTTTTACAGCCGAAAAATAAGGGAAAGTCCAATTCCAAGTTATAGGGTTTATATTGACATAATTCAAGTAGTCAGGGGACATTGTGACTCCATTTAATGTGACGTTACTCCCGATACCATCTCCGATTCCTGCCCAAATTAAATAAGCCCCCACAATAGTTTGGGTTGTTGCCAAAGAGAGGGCAGCGGAAGAATTAGTTTGGATAAAGCACGGAGGAACGGGAATTTGCCAATTATCATAAGGATTGTGTGTATTTCCGATAATGGTATAATCATAAGGCCCATTAAACTGCTGATACAAAGTATGAGGTACGTTTATCTGTGAGTTGCCAAAATAACTATTAAGACAAAACAATAACAAAAATCTAATAAATGTATTTTTAAAACAATTCATACTAAGCACATTAACAAATTATAAGTTGAAAAGTTTAATGTTCTGAATGATTCGGTTTGAATTTGTTACAATTATAAAGCACCACCAAAAGTGGTGCTTTATGAAATCACAAATTATTTAACGATCATTCTTTTAGAAATAATTTCTTGTCCATTCTGATTAAGGCTGTAAATAAACATTCCTTTGCCAATTTCTGATGCAAGGATTTCTACTTCCCCGGAATTTCCTTCAAGTGAATAATCTTTCACAAAAGTACCGTTTAAATTGAAAATAGAAAGTGTTGAAGATTCAACACCTGGTGCCAATTGAAAACGGATTGATGTTTTATCAGAAAATGGATTTGGAACATTTTGTTCGATTGAATAGCCGTTTATAGAATTCTGGCTTTGAAATAATTGACTGCGCACAACATCATTTGCTTTATAATCATCTAAATCTTGACGAACTGCTATCAATTCAACATTTAATTCTTTAATCGCTTCTGTGAGAATAGAAATCATACCAACATAGTTGATTGCTTTGAATGATAATTCTGATACTATTTTACCATCTTTATCAAAAACTGGTTTGGTAATATCACGGGTAAGCTCTGGAAATACTTCTGCCATTTCTTGGGAAATGAAGCCATGTTGTGTTCCCTGAGAAAGATTTAGCCCATCTGTTTTCTTGTAATTATAAGTGACAGGATTAAGTAAGTAGATTCGATCTAGAATATTTGTTTCTTTCACAATGTTTTCTTTTAGTTTAGCATCTGATGGAAGGATAAGTCCGTTCAAGTATACATCACCATCAAAGAATCCTGCAAAAAGGGAGGGATTCCCGGAAATTGGTAAATTACCGTATATTCCAGCCCCGAATTGGGTATTTGATGAGGCAACACCTAAAACGCCAATAGAATTTAAATCCCCTTCTGCTTTTCCTAAAACACCAATTGACGTCATGCCTCCATTCATGTTCGATTGTAAACCGATTCCGTAATTTCCACTTTGTTGTACGTGAATTTGAGCGCCTATCGGATTTATTCCCGATGCTAATGTATTGTTTGAAATTATTTGTAAGCCCGATATATTGTCAAAGCTTATGCCGACTTTAGGGTTTAATGCGCTGAAAAGACTAATATTTTTAGAAAAGTATGTATTTGCTTGTGGAGTCATGATGGCTACAATTTCACTGACAGGAACAAGAAAATTTTTCGCAACTCTGAATTCAAGATTCCCCAAAGTCGATCCACCATTGTGTATCCATTCTATTCGTGGATTGTTCGGGGACAATGATGTATAACCTGTTACTAATGCTCTTTCGTTGTATTGGAATCTGTTACCATAGAATGTTTGTGAGCCAGCTGATACCTCTCCAAAGCTCAACCATCTATTTGTTGGACCAAAATTAAAACCCGTAAGTGATTGATCTTGAGTAACTATTCCCGGTCCAAATCGAAATGTTTCGGGTCCTGATAATCCAAAGCTTAATGGTCCATTGGATTGGTTTTGCCCAAAAGCCAAACCACAGCCCAAAAGGCTAAAAAATAATAATTGTTTTTTCATTTTATAAAAAATTAGTTAATGCTCTACTTTGAGTTTAGGAGTGTTCGAGTCAAATTTTTCTCCTGATTACCTTTGTGATTTTTTGAGTGCCTTGATTTTTTTAACCTAAAGTTGGTCGAACTTGCATCTACATCTTCACGAAAATAATCTTGTGTTAAATGAATTGAAAAATCAAAATGAACATAATTAATATTAATTAACACATTGTTTATCAGTAATATAAATGATATTCGATTCATTCAACGCTTTCAAATTAGATTAAAAAACAATGCCAACAAATAGCCCAGATTGAGCGGAAACTTTGTAAAAAAGGTCAAGAATTAACGGTATGTCTTATGCACTCTGAAATACAGAGAAATAGACTTTACAACTCTCAATTTGAAAAAATAGAAGCGATTCTAAGTAAAATAGAAAGGGTTCTAGTTTTTTTAGGATTAGGGTGTTTTTGGGGAGGGTCAAGATGGCCGTTTTCTCCAAACAAGAGCAGCGTTCAAGCGAAAGACCATATTCAACCAAACAATAACCATCAAAACAACAATTTTGTCATCAAAGTGGAATCTTAAAAACAATCTAATTGAGAAAACATTCAATATTGAAAATCCATATTTACCTTTTATTATTGACTACCTTTCGGCCATGAAATTTCCAACCAGCATCCAAACCACCTATCATTGCTCCTTAGAACAGGCCTTTAAAATGCCCATGTTGTGTGATGTTTCCAAAGTACATACAGGATTTGGCGTCATGCCGAAAGTTACGCATTGTACAGATGATGAAAACTGGGGACAAGTCCATTCTTCAAAAAAGGTATTTGCGGCGAAGTCTTGGGCGCAAAAAGGAGGTTACGTCTCTATGGATCATGTGTTGGAGCGCAGGGAAAATGACTATTGGAAAATTAAAGTGGATGATTTTCAATCATGGATGCTTGGATTCTACCAATTTGTTGGTGAATGGAAAACGACTGAAATCGCTGCAAACACCATACAAATTGACTATTCCTACACACTTTATGCACATGGAATTTTATATTACCCACTCAATTGGTTGTTCACCAAACTATTTTGGAAGAAATACATGAAACAGGTGTTGAAAAACATCGAACAGTTGATTGAAAATGGTGAGCCGTATAAATACCTTTAACTAGATTTCATAACATCTTAATCTACCAATCTCAAGGAGTTCTGTATCTTTGCCCCTCAAACTAGATCTAGCGCTTCATGAATGTCATCAATCCGAAATCGGCTTTACTTTTTATTTTAGTTACGATTTGCTTAGACTCCATCGGTTTAGGTATCATCATCCCTTCGTTTCCAACATTGATTTCTGAAACAGCTGCTGTTCCAATTAGTCAAGCTTCACAGTATTTTGGATGGGTGATGGGCGCATACGCATTTATGCAATTCATCTTCTCTCCATTGATTGGTAATTTGAGCGATCGCTTCGGACGCCGTCCCATTTTGTTGATTTCCGTGCTCGGAATGAGCTTGGATTATATGGTCATGTATTTCGCGCCGGATTTATGGTGGTTGGTGATCGGACGTGCAGTCTCTGGAATCTTTGGTGCAAGTTTCACCTCCGCTTCAGCGTACATCGCAGATATTTCCACACCGGATAAACGTGCACAGAATTTCGGGATGATTGGTGCTGCCTTTGGTATTGGATTCGTGATCGGCCCGGCGATTGGTGGACTCCTTTCGGACTTTGGTGCGCGCACACCGTTTTTAGTCGCAGCATTCTTTTCCATGGCGAATTTCATCTATGGATTTATCGTTTTGAAAGAATCTTTACCTGTAGAAAACCGCCGTGCTTTCGAGTGGAAACGCTCTAATCCGTTTGGTGCATTGCAACAAATGAAACGATTCAAGAAATTAAAGTATTTATTCCTTGTTTCTTTCTTGACCATTTTAACAACGATGTGCGTTCATTCCACTTGGAATTTCTATACGATGGAAAAATTTGGTTGGACAACCAAAGAGGTAGGTATTTCTCTCGCCGTTGTTGGTGTTTGTTTCGGAGTTGTTCAAGGAGCGCTTACGGGTAAAATCGTCGCGAAATTCGGACAAAAAAACGCAGCGAAAATAGGTTTATTCTTATCCATTTTTGTGTTAATTGGTTTGGGACTCATTTTTCAAGGATGGATGACGTACGCCATCATTCTGCCATACGCATTCACCGGAATTGTTGATCCTGCCATTCGCTCCATTATTTCCGGACAAGTGCAAAGCAACGAGCAAGGAGAACTTCAAGGAATTTTCACCAGCTTGATGAGTTTAGCCGAGATCATCGGTCCACCATTGTTCATGTGGTTCTATTACAACTTCAAAACGAGTGTGCCTCATTCCAACATCGGACTCGGAACACCGTTTTGGGTAGCTGCGTTCATCGCATTGTTGGCCTTTGTGTTGATTTCTTGGACATTGAAAGGATACACGAAATCGGATGAAGTGATAGAGGAGTAGTAGTCTGAGACTTACAACTTAATAATCATCGTCCCATAAATCGACCTTCCTTGTGATGGTAACAAACCTGGACCCGGATATCCTCCGCTGCGACGCGTGGCGTATTGTTCATTCATTAGGTTGTTCACTCCGAATTTCACTTGGTAGTTTTTATTGAATTTGTAGGATACAGAAAGGTCGTGGACGGAATAGGCTTTAAGTTGTCCTACAGTTGCGTTGTGATTTGAAAGAACGGTATTTGCTGCATCAGTGAACACACTTCCGGTGTAGGAAAATTGGTAATTGAAAGAGAATCCTTTGAAGTCGTAGTTTAAACCCGTTCTCAACAGTTGACTTGGTGCGTATTCCACTTTTTTACCTTGGATGGAAAGGCTCGGGTCTTGTGCCAAAGCAGGATTGTTCCAGGTTACATAGCGTGCATCTTGAATGGTTCCACTCACATAGACGGATAGCAATTCGCTCATTGTTGAATTTTTGAAGAAAGGATTGAAAAAGGACCATTCCACATACGCTTCCATTCCTTTGCTGACCACATCACCGATGTTCGTTTTGAAAGGCGCGTTGTTCACTGAATATGTCCCGATTTTCCCATTGTATCTCAAATAGAACACGTTGATGTCAAAAGTAATGGGGCCTTTTCTGTCCATGAATACTCCTTTGGTGCCAAGTTCGGACGTAAATCCAGTCACATCTTTCATTGCTTGATCAACGACTTCTGTAGTGGAAGATGGTAACAATTCAGAATACATGACCGGACGGTAGTTTTGTGTTGCGTTTGCATATAGACTCCATTTCATTCGTTGTTTTGCATACAATTGAAAATTACTACTCAACCCACCTAAAAGGATAAAACGGTTTTTTTGTTGGTTTGCCAAAATTCCACTTGCGAAGTTGTTGGAGCGTCCGGAAAGCTGATTGATTAAATACTCCGAACGAAATCCAGGAGTAAATGAAAGACGTTTTCCTACTTTGAAAAGATGTTCACTGAACAATGCGACGTTTTTCGTTCCCAATGCCAAATCCTTTTGAAAGATATTTCCTGAATTGTCTGGTGAAACGGTCAAGTCTAAGTCGCTGGAAGTACTTCCAATCCCTTGTTGAAGACGATGTATTTCACTGTTACACAAACGCACACCGATGGTCCATGTTTGCAGTTGTTGTCCGAGTTTGTATTGTTTCAAATATCGGATTTCACTCGATTGAGTCACGTAATGATCGATGTCCACCTGACGTGGATTGAATGTTCCTAAAACCGTATTCATCGTGTCCATTACAGACAAGGATTTCGTGAATCCAACGCTGTTACGATCGGAAAAAGTGAAGGCCGTGTAAAACTGTAATTTAGATTGTTCATTAAAACTATAGTCGCCTTGAATCGAAAGCGTATTCCATTTCAATTGAAACCAGTTTCTTGAACGAAACGAGGTGTCGGCTTTCGTGTAGAGTAAACTATCGAAAATTCCGCCAGCTTGCTGACTCACGTATCCACTATTGGAATATTCCGCAGACACTTTTCCTTTTTTCAGTTGATATGATACCTTTCCAAAGTAATTTGCCGTGGTATATTGACTGTTTTGACGAAATCCATCCGCATTTCGGTGATGAGCAAAGCCATAGTAACTCCAGTTCTTTTTCGATCCACCTATCGCAGTAAAACTGTTGAATAGTCCAAATGAACCAATGGTCTGCGAATTTTCGACTGAAAACGCTTGATCGGATAATTTGTCCTTGAATTGATAATTAATCATTCCACCGAACTGTGGTCCGTATTGTAGAGCGGAAGAACCACGATGGACTTCCACTTTTGAAACAGCATCTAGCGTAGGAGTGTAGTACGTTTCTGGATAACCAGATGGATCCGCAGCGATGTCGTAGCCGTTTTGACGCATGTTAAATTCCCAAGAACGATTCGCGCTCAGCCCACGTGTTGAAATGCTCGTTTGAAGTCCAGAAGCATCATGCTCACTTACGTATAGTCCAGGTGTTCGTTTGAACAGTTGACGGTAATTATTCGTACTTAAGTCCAATTGTTGCGCATTCAAAGAGATGCTTTCCATCTTTTTGCCAGAAACAATTTTCATCAAGTAAATCGAATCAGGTAGTTGCTTAGCTATTTGATAGGTTCTCACCAGTACATCACTTTGTGTGCTGATTTTCAATAAACTATCTTGTGAAAATGCGACGATTGATAAATGTACAATCAGGAGGGATAAGATAAAACGCTTCATTTGCTCGTAATTTTTGTGCAAAGTTAGTCACGCGACACAGCGTCATCAATACCACTTTTAAGGTATATTAGAATGATTCTAAATAAGATTAGATTTCAATTCATACCTAAAATCGAATCCACTCTTGAATAGTTCTTTTAAACTAAAAATCGCTCTTTCAAAAAGTTACCTTTTCAAAAGAGCGATTCCGGTATGTTTAACAAAAACTATTTATCGTTTAGCATTACAGGTAATTTACCGTCTGTGATAATTACTTTCGAATTCGGCGAAGTAGATAGTCCTTTCAACATTTCAATGTAGTTGTATTTTAACAAAGTTTCTGTTAAGGAACTATTGATGATGTTTTGAGCTTTCTTAATTCCCTCCGCTTCAATAGATAATCTTTCCGCTTCTTTAACCGCCTTTTGGATCACAAATTCCATTTGTAAAGCAGATTGTTCCGCGCTTGCTTTCGTCTGAATAGCTTGAGTCATTGCGGTCGGTAAACTAATTTCTTTCAATAATACAGCATCGATCACAAATCCTTTATCGCCAATATCAGAAGTCAATTCATCAACCATTACATGTTCTACTTTTTTACGGTCTACCGCATAAAGTTCTTTGGCATCATAACGAGCTGAGACTTGTCTTGCTGTGGCGATAAAATTACTTTCCACAATGACTTTCTGGTAATTTAATCCATAGTTTTCGTAAATTGATTTCACCATAGTTGGATTCACGTGGTAGAGTAGAATGATTTCTGTTTTCACACTTAATCCTTCCTTTGTTGGAAGCTCCAACACTTGGTACAACTCCACTGTACGAACATTAATTTTAATAACTTTAGATACAAATGGATTGAACACGCGCGGACCGGCATTCAAGGTGTTTTGGCGCAATTTCCCAAAGGTTTGTTTGAGTCCAATTTGACCTGGACGAATAACCGTACAAGATGCCAATGCGACTCCTGCAAGGAGGGTGAGGATGATTTTTTTCATAAAATAAATGTTAAAAAATTTGATTAATAAGGGTATTCTTTTTCTATGTTCAAGTCTTATAAACGTATGGCTTGAACTTTTTGGGGTGACTTTTGAAATCGTCAGAAAATAAACCTAGGTGTATTTCAAACAAGGTTTATTCAATTTGAATTATCCTATATTAGGTAAGAACAGTACTGAATGTACTTCGGTAGGATTGACTTAGTACTCGTTCGATAAAAAAGAATTTTTTCTTGTATCGGAAAGCCAACGTTCGGAAGGAAAACTATGCAATTTTGTGAGGGAAAGAGCAGGTGCTCTTTGTTGTCAGTATCATTGGATGAATCATCTTCGTCCTGATCAAGACTATCCATATCCAAAGTAAACGCTTCATTATGACAACAATGCCGCTTATTTTCTCCCTCGTCACATTCACACGTATTTGGATTCATTCCAAAAATAGAAACGGATGCCAACTCATTCCCGCAGTAATGTAAATGGACGGTGCCTTTGAGTGCAATACTCAAGTAAATGGGGATAAATAAAAAATGTACGAGTCGTACCAAGGCGTCTTTTTAACGAATGTAGTCTTTTACACCCTTCAATTCGTTGAAATCAAACAATTTAACAAGAATTTAAGAATTCGACTTATGCATTCTTCCCAACCTGTACCCTAAAAGGGCCATCGGAATGTAGGCAACGATTAAATCGAGAAGCACAAACCAAATCGGTGTTTCCGGCAGCATAATGACCATCGAAATTCCACCCAACATGAATAGTATTCCAGCCATCATCGCAAAAACGAATTGCTGAGACTTCAAGAAACGCGAAATCAAAAGCGCAGAAATCAATGTACCCAAGGCATGCGCGAGAAACGGAAATAAAAAATGTTCTGGACCCATATGAGGCATGGCAGCTTGAAGTCCTTCGGCTGTATTTAAATCAAATCCTTTTGGTGGCGCAATGACTTTGCTGCTGATGTTGATAATGGCACCGTTTAACATCGCTCCCGAAAACAGAGAGATGAAAATGACGATCGTTCTTTTTAAAATGTGTAGAAAAGTGTTCATGTTTCAAATGTAGGAATTCACTAGAGATTCTTCGTTCAAAAGCATGAAACTCAAGTTTAAAAATCCTGTAATGTCAAATATATTTGTCATAATGTAAAATATATTATACATTTGTCAAAACCTTAAAACTGTATATCATGTATTTATTTCCCTACACCCTTAAAAAACCGAGCGCATGGATTTTCTATTCCTCCGCTGTTCTTGGCACTTGCCAACTATTTTTTTACGAATCCATCTCCTCACTGACATCAGGACTTGAACTAAATGTCCCAATGTTTTTTTCGGATCATTTACTATCAGCCGGGCAATTTTGGGTAAAGAACAACCTGATGGATGAGATCATTTCTTTGCTACTTGTGATTAGTGGATTAGTTCATGGTTTTTCAAAGGAACGTGTAGAGGACGAATTGATTGCTAAAATCCGCCTGGAATCGCTCGCATGGTCCGTTCAAGTCAACTTTGCGTTCGTCATCTTGGAAACTGTATTTATTTTCCGAATCCATTTTTATGAAGTCATGATCATTCAGTTATTTTTAATTTTACTGCTGTTTAATTTAAAACAACACATTGCTTTGAACCGTTTTTACAAACAAGCAGATGAAAAATAAAATAAAAATTTATCGAACCATTAAAGGGCTTTCACAGCAAGAATTAGCCGAGAAAATGGATGTTTCTCGTCAAACGTTAAACGCCATAGAAAACGGAAAATACCATCCAACATTGCTACTTGGAATGAGACTCGGTGAATTTTTCG
>JBAWZN010000003.1:0-125984 GCA_037143015.1 Flavobacteriia bacterium | reverse complement strand
AAGCATTCGCCGTACAACCATTCGCAGATGTCACAGTTACGGTGTAAGTTCCTGGCGCAGTTACCGCAAGTGTTGCATTTGTTCCCACGACGGCTGTTCCATTAGACCAAGAATAGGTTCCGCCACCAGTTGCTGTTAGCGAAATAGAAGTGCTTGTACACGTCAACACGGAAGTATTCGGCGCAGTAATCGCAGCAACCGGCGTCGTAATATTTTGAGTAATCACTTGAGAAGCATTCGCCGTACAACCATTCGCAGATGTCACAGTTACGGTGTAAGTTCCTGGAGCAGTTACCGCAAGTGTTGCATTTGTTCCCCCGACGGCTGTTCCATTAGACCAAGAGTATGTTCCACCACCAGTCGCTGTTAATGAAATAGAAGTGGTTGCACAGGTTAACACGGCAGATGTCGGCGCATTAACGGCAGGAGTCGGTAAAGCGGTGTTTTGCGTAATGGTTTGCGAAGCCGTCGCTGTACAACCATTGGATCCAGTCACGGTCACGGTATACGTTCCCGGCGAAGTAACAGCCAGCGAAGCGTTTGTTCCAACTACGGAAGTACCATTTGACCAGGAATAAGTTCCACCACCCGTAGCCGTCAATGTAATGCTCGTTGTTGTACACGTCAACACGGTAGTAGTAGGAGGTGTAATGGCAGCCGAAGGAGGCGTTGTGTTTTGAGTAATGGTTTGACTAGCCGTTGAAGTACAGCCATTCGCTCCCGTTACAGTAACCGGAAACGTTCCCGGTGTATTTACGGTAATAGATGAAGTCGTACTTCCGTTTGTCCATAAATAGGAACTTCCACCAGTAGCAGTCAATGTAATGTTCGTTGTTGCACAGGTCAATACGGAAGTTGTTGGAGCAGTAATCGCAGCTGTCGGAAGAGGATTAACGGTAATAATAAGGGTACTCGTCGTTGCACATATTCCAGCCGCTGGTGTAAAGATGTAGGTGGTTGTTTGTTGATTGCTTAAAGCTGGAGACCACGAACCAGAAATTGAATTGGTAGAAGTAGTCGGAAGTGCATTGAGTGCCGAACCAGCGCAAATGGCCGAAACAGCATTAAATGTTGGCGTTGCATTTGGGTTGACAATTAATATCCCATTGTTATTTGTTAATCCATTCCAGAATCCACCACCAGAAGAACTATAGCCGCCATATGATACACATCCATTGTAGGTATATCGAAATGCGAAATAATAGGTTCCTGAACTCAAAACAGGAATTACTCCCATGTATTCATCATTGTTTGGGTTGAGTGAGGACAACGGATTATATGTTGCTAAATTCCAGCTTGATGATGGCCAGCTTGATGGATCAGTATTTGATGAACCATAGGCAAATTCTACCGTTATTCCTGCAGCTTGCCCAACAGGATTTGTCAGTCCGGCCTCATATACCTGTCCATAAATGGTCAGTGATTGACCTTGACAAATAGTGACAGATCCAGGGCTTTGAACGTTGACAAAATCCAAAGAATTTTGGACCGTTACGGTGGAAATCGCGGAACCCGGAGTACATCCATTTAAATTATAAGTAACGGTGTAATTAGTGGTAGAAGTTGGATTAACAGTAAGCGTTGCCCCTGTTATACCACTTGGTGCCCAAGAATAAGTTCCTCCCGATGGTGAACCTGAAGCGGTAAGCGTTGTGTTTACTCCTGGACAAATGGTTGAATTATTGACGGTTACGAGTGGTGTCGGATTAACGGTTACTGTTCCGTTTCCAATCGAAACACAGCCACTAACAGTATAGGAAACGGTATACGTTGTTGTGGTATTTGGATTGATGGTAATACTATTCGTAGTCGCCCCTCCAGGACTCCAGGAATAAGTGCCTCCGGTTAATACTGGTGTTGCTGTAAGTGTCGTGTTTTGTCCACTGCAAATGGTGGAAGAATTTACGTTAACGGTAGTCCCTGAAAATTGAGTGATCACATAATTGGCAGCAGAGGTACAACCATTTGTTCCTGTAACGGTTAATTGATACGTACCTGGCGCTGAAACAGAAATGCTAGCACCTGTTCCTAGGCTCGTCGATCCATTCGCCCAATTGTAAGTCCCACTTCCCGTTGCAGTTAACGTTATGGAAGTAAGGCTACAGTTGAGTTGGTTGTATGGACTCGATATACTTGCTCCAGGCGTGGAGATGTTTTGTGTAATTACCTCTGTTGCCGTAGCTGTACAACCATTTGAAGCAGTCACAGTCAATGTATAGGTTCCAGGAGTCGTCGCAGAAATCGTTGTTCCTGACCCCACAGATGTGGCGCCGTTGACCCAAGAATAAGTTCCGTTTCCAACCGCACTCAATGAAATTGAATTCTGAGCGCATGTTAATACCGTGTTTCCTGTGTTATTGGTAATGGAAGCGGTGGGTATAGTGATACTTGGGTTAATTGTTGTAGATGACGTATTTGCTGAAGAACAACCGCCAGAATTGGTCACACTAAAAATATAAGACCCTGCCGTTAATCCAGAAACAGTATAGCTATTTCCAGATCCGGTAATGGTTGAAGCTGGCGTAGTAATATTCCCATTTAAATAACAATTCAAGGTCCAGTTCCCTGGGGGAAGTCCATTTAAAATAATGCTACCTGTTGTGGAGGTACAATTTGGCTGAGTGATCGTACCAATCGTTGGAGTAAAGCAACAATTGGTGTAAAGCTCAACGGCACCCAATGGCAATCCTGGTTCTGAAAAGAAACCATTGAAGGAAGGAGTGGTACCGCATGTTCCATTTGTTAAGACACCACCACTTCGTGTCAATGTCATGTTGAATCCATTTACAGTCAGGGTGCCAGAACTTAAGGTACTGAAGTAATTTCTGCATGCTGATTCTCTGTACCCATAAATCCCAATATATTCGCCAGAATTTACAGTAATGTTGCAGAGTTGCGCCGCAGTTGGACTCGTAACTAAAAAAGGAAAAATTTGCGTACTAGGCGTTAACGGAGGAGTGACAGAAAAATTTGCTGGTGTTGTACTAAATTTAACGACGAACAATCGTTGGTTTGTGGGCGTGGAAAGGTTATCGTATTTTACTTTTAAGCCACAGATCGTAAAATTAGTTGTTGCTTGAAAGCAATAGCCGTATATTGTATTGCTTGTAACTGGGCTCGATGTTACTCCAATTGGAAGGAAATTTTGCCCGAACGTATGAATGACACTAGAAGCAACAAGAAATACAGCAAGTAGTAATCTCCAAATCATATTAGCTCAGGGTTTAATTCCATTTAAACACGAATTTCAAACGAAAAATAATTTCGTTGGTTGCCCATGGATGTAAAATGTTGCCCTAAGGTACTAAAATTCGAACGTTTCCATAAACTTCGTGGTGAAATTCCCCTTACAGAAATCTTCGTTTTGCATCAATTTTTGATGAAAAGGAATGGTTGTTTTTACCCCACCAATAACATACTCACCCAGCGCTCTTTTCATTTTAGCAATGGCTTCTTCGCGTGTTTGTGCAACCACAATCAACTTAGAAATCATGGAGTCGTAATTTGGTGGAATGGTATATCCAGCATAAACGTGTGCGTCAATTCTGATTCCATGTCCACCTGGACAATGATAATCAGTAATTTTCCCCGGACAAGGTCTAAAGTCCTTGTATGGATCTTCGGCATTGATACGGCATTGAATCGCATGCATTTGTGGATAGTAATTTTTACCAGAAATTTTATGTCCAGCTGCGATTAAAATCTGCTCTTTAATCAAGTCAAAATTAATCACCTCTTCCGTAATGGTATGTTCAACCTGAATACGTGTGTTCATTTCCATGAAGTAGAAATCGCGGTTTTTATCAACTAAAAACTCAACTGTTCCTACACCTTCGTATCTCACGGCTTTAGCAGCCTTAATCGCCGCATCTCCCATTCGTTCACGAAGTTCATCTGTCATAAATGGAGAAGGCGTTTCTTCTACTAATTTTTGATGACGACGTTGAATGGAACAATCTCTTTCTGATAAGTGACAAGCATTTCCGAATTGGTCACCTGCAATTTGAATTTCAATGTGACGTGGTTCTTCAATGTATTTCTCCATGTAAATACCGTCGTTTCCGAAAGCTGCTCCCGCTTCTTGTCTTGCGGAATCCCATGCGCCTTGAAATTCTTCTTCATTCCAAACAATACGCATTCCTTTTCCACCACCACCAGCGGTTGCTTTAAGGATGACAGGATATTTAATGATTTTCGCTTCTTCCATTCCCTGTTCAACGTCTCTTAACAAACCAACAGATCCCGGAATACATGGAACGCCGGCAGCAATCATAGTTGCTTTTGCAGTTGCTTTATCTCCCATTCCAGCAATCTGTTCTGGAAGCGCCCCAATAAACTTGATGCCATGTTCTTGACAAACACGTGAAAACTTCTCATTTTCTGATAAGAATCCATATCCTGGGTGAATGGCATCTGCATTGGTGATTTCTGCAGCAGCAATAATATTTGGAATGGATAAGTAAGATTTGGCAGATACTGGTGGACCAATACATACTGCTTCGTCTGCAAAGCGAACAGGTAAACTATCTTTATCTGCAGTAGAGTAAACAGCAACTGTTTTAATACCCATTTCCTTACAGGTACGAATCACACGCAAGGCGATTTCACCGCGATTGGCGATTAGAATTTTCTTAAACATAGGGGAAGATTTTTTCAGCAATTAAGCTGGATCTACTAAAAATAGTGGTTGATCGTAATCTACAGGACTTGCATTATCTACAAGAATTTTAACAATTTTACCAGAAACTTCTGATTCAATTTCGTTAAATGTTTTCATTGCTTCAATGATGCAAAGTTTGTCTCCAGGTTGGATCGTGCTTCCAACGCTTACAAAAGCATCTTTATCTGGACCAGGAGTACGGTAAAATGTTCCAATCATTGGAGATTTTACGGTAATGTATCGTGCTTCATCTGTGCTTTCTACCGCAGCAATTGGAGTTGAAACAGGCGCAGCAACAGCAGCAGGCTGTGGAGCCGATACTACAGGTGCAGCAGCTTGAACATAAACAGGTTGTTCGCCGAAAGTTGCTCCATTTTCAATGGCAATTTTAAATCCTTCGTTTTCAATTTCAATTTTACCAATTCCTGACTTAGAAACAAGTTTAATAAGGTCTTTGATTTCTTCTAAATTCATAACAATGATCTGTTTTACAAAATTACTAATATTATGTGTTATAAGCCCATTTTAAATAAATAGCTCCCCATGTAAATCCTCCGCCAAAAGCAGATAAAATAAGCGTGTCGCCTTTTTTCAATTGTTTTTCATAGTCCCACAGACATAATGGCAAAGTACCCGCAGTTGTGTTTCCGTATTTTTCGATATTAATCATCACCTTTTCTTTGGATAGTCCCATGCGATTTGCAGTTGCATCAATGATGCGCAAATTTGCTTGATGTGGAACTAACCATTGAACATCGTCGGATGTTAAATGGTTTTTTTCCATGATTTTAGCTGAAACATCCGCCATGTTTGTCACAGCAAATTTGAAGACACTCTGTCCTTCTTGTTTCACGTAGTGCATTCTGTTTTCAACGGTTTCAATGCTAGCTGGATGCAAAGATCCACCAGCAGGTTGAACTAAGAATTCGCGACCAGATCCGTCAGAATGTAATATAAAGTCTTGTAATCCAAGTCCTTCTGTATTTGGCTCTAATAAAACAGCACCAGCGCCATCACCAAAAATCACACAAGTAGTTCGGTCTTGGTAGTCGACAATAGAAGTCATTTTATCTACGCCTACTACAATGACTTTTTTGTATTTTCCTGTTTCAATGAATTGAGACCCGGTTGCAAGTGCAAAAAGAAAGCCAGAACATGCTGCGTTTACATCGAAAGACCACGCGTTTTTCATTCCCGTTTTGTCACTTAAAATATTCGCCGTACTTGGAAAAGGATGATCGGGAGTTACTGTTCCACAAATCACCAAATCTATGTCCATTGGATCAATTCCTTTTTTCTCTAAAAGTTGCTTTACCGCTGCAGCTGCCATATCAGAAGAAGCCCCATTGCGCATGATGCGACGTTCTTTGATGCCTGTGCGTGAAGTGATCCACTCATCAGAAGTATCTACAAATTTGGATAAATCCTCATTGCTTAAAATGTCCTCTGGAACGTATCCTTGTACTGCCGTAATTGCTGCTGTAAGTTTATTCATCTTTTAGTTAAATGCATCGTTTATTTTCGTTGCCAATCCGGAAGCGGCCACATCGTAGGAATGTATCAACATATTTTTGATGGCAATATCATTAGAAATACCATGACCAATAACGGCATTTCCTTTTACACCTAAAATCGGTGTCCCGCCGTAATTCTCGTAATTAAAACGGTCAAAATATTCATCGCGTATTCCGCGTTTGCGCATTAGGTTGTAAATTCCCTCTGCTTCTTTTAGAACAATGTTTCCAGTGAAACCATCACAGACTATAACGTCTGCAACACCGGTGAACAAATCTCTACCTTCGATGTTCCCAGTAAAGTTTAATTCATCTGATTCAAAAAGCAACTTATAGGCTGCAAGCGTTAAAAGATTTCCTTTAGAGTCTTCTTCTCCAATGTTTAATAATGCAACTCTCGGATTATCGACACCATGTACGTGTTTTGAATAAAGTGCTCCCAAAACGGCAAATTGATAAAGTACATCTGCTTTACAATCGGCGTTTGACCCTACGTCAAGTAAAATGGTGTGGGAACCATTTTCACAAGGAAGTGTTGATGTAATACACGGACGAATAATTCCTGGAACAGTGTTCAACTTATACATTGCTCCTACCAACATTGCCCCAGTGTTTCCTGTACTCGCAAAAACGTCTAAATTTCCATTAGACAATAATTCGAATCCAATAGCAATGGAACTGTTAGGTTTTTTTGGAATTGCCCTCGTTGGGTGATCATGATAGGTGATTACTTCGGGAGCGTGTATCACTTCGAATCCGTCAAAGTCTTTTCCTCGAATTGCAAATTCTCTCCGAATAATTTCTTCATCACCAAGCATTACGATAGTGACATCATTGGACAGAACTTCTCTCGCCAATAATGCACCATCAATAGTTGCGTTAGGTGCGAAATCGCCCCCTGAGATATCTAGACCAATCCTCATTTAGAAAACGAGATTGTTCCTTACTCTACTGTTGATTCTTTTTCTGCAACTACTTTACCTCTGTAGTATAATTTCCCTTCATGCCAGTGTGCATGGTGAAATAAATGAGGCTGACCTGTTGTAGGGCATGTTGCCACTTGATGAGCAGTCGCTTTTTTATGCGTTCTACGTTTGTCACGTCTTGTTGTGGAAATTCTGCGTTTAGGATGCGCCATAACTATGTATTTATATCAATTTAAATTCTTTAATGCTGCCCATCGTGGGTCAATATTGTCTTTTTCATCTTTTGGATCTGGTTTCGACATGTATTGTTCAATTAGTCGAACCATTTCTTCATTGCATTCATTTTTTTTGTGAGCCGATCGTGCAGGCAAGGCCAACATTATCATTTCATACATCGATTGCTGAACGTCAATTTCGTAGCTTTCCCTTGGAATAACAATCAAGTTTTCATCCTCAGACTCCTCGTCACCAAACACGTAGTAAACGGTCAAATCACCTTTGATTTTTTGACTCATTTCTTCATTACATCTGGCACAAGGCATGGAAACGACTCCTTTTACTTCGAAACTAGCCACAAGCATCGTTTCTTTTTTTTCCAAGTTTAATTTCACTACTAATTTCCCGTCATCAACTAAAGAATACGGCAAAGATTCAAAGAACGTTTTGTCTAAAGCGAAATCGAAAAGATGTTGTCCTAGCTTTAATCCAACAAATGGTACGATGTAAGGACTTATCATATCGTTTTCTCAATGAACAAAAATGAATCTGCGAAATTATAAAATTTATTTGGAATTTTAAAATTATATCGGACGATCAGACTCTTTTTTCCCGCGTTCTTCCTTTGTGAAGGGTAAGGGATTTGCATGAATCTGCTTCATAAACTTTCTATTTTTTAAAATTTCAATGGCTAAATACATGGCACTTCGCATGGACAATTCATTCGCTAAATTTTTACCTGCGATGTCAAATGCTGTTCCATGATCCGGTGATGTTCGAACAATCGGAAGGTCAGCGGTGAAGTTAACACCATCATCAAATGCCAAGGCTTTAAATGCGGTAAGTCCTTGATCGTGATACATCGCAAGAATTCCATCGAACTGATTTTTTAAATCTGAACCAAAGAATCCATCGGCTGGAAAAGGACCAAAAGCTAAAACACCTTTGTTTTTTGCTTGCTGAATGGCAGGAGAAATGATCTCTTGTTCCTCAGCGCCTAATTTGCCATTTTCACCAGCATGTGGGTTCAATCCAAACACAGCAATTCTCGGCTTCACAATTCCGAAATCTTTTTTCAAAGATTGTTCGAATTTCTCAATTTTCGATAGAATCCCCTCTTTATTGAGGGCTGAACTAACGTCTTTTATTGGGATGTGCGTGGTGACCAAAGCAACTTTTAGTCTTTCTGAAACTAAAATCATCAATGCTTCTGAAACGCCTGACATATCCGCAAGGTACTCGGTGTGTCCCGGAAACTGGAAACCAGCTTTCTGAATAGCATCTTTGCTAAATGGACTCGTCACTAAAACATCAATTTTTCCTTCAGATAAATCTTGAGTAGCTGCTTCTAATGATTTGAAGGCATACATTCCGCCCGTTTCAGTAGATTTTCCAACTTGTAATTCCACCTCCTCATCCCAAACATTAATGACATTGATTTTTTTAGCTTGGATTTCACTTGCATCTTTGCAAGAAGTATATTGAAAATCTTGAAGATCTAATAATTTCTTGTAATAGGAAATGATTTTGGTCGAGCCATAAATAACCGGAGTGAAATCACCCAAGATACGGTTGTCTTTAAGCGCTTTTAAGGTGACTTCTGGACCAATCCCATTCAAGTCACCCAATGTAATACCAACTTTGTACAATTCCTTTGTTGAAACCGGCTCGTTCGTTGTTCCTTGTTCTTTATCCATTATTTATAACGATTTTTCAAGAATTGATACAGTAAGCGAACTCCCGCTCCTGTTCCACCATCTCCTTTATAATTTTCTTTTGAATCCAACCACGCCGGACCAGCAATATCCATGTGAATATAAGGAGCTTTTACGAAATGCTCTAAAAATTTTCCAGCGGATATCATTCCTGCATTGGGACCTCCAATATTTTTCATATCGGCAATCTTTGATTTCATGTGTGCTTTGTAGTCGTCCCAGAATGGAAAACGAACCACACGTTCGTGTACATCAAAACCTGTTTTTTCTAAATCTTGGAAGTAATCATCTGCCGCATTACCCATAATAATCGTAGCTTCTGTGCCTATTGCTCTCAATGCTGCACCTGTTAATGTTGCGGCATCAATGACAATCTCCGGGTCATATTTTGCGGAATATGCTAAAGCATCTGCCAAGATCATTCTTCCTTCCGCATCTGTATTCAGTACCTCGATGGTGGTTCCATCAAACATGGTAATCACGTCTCCAGGAGTATAGGCATTTCCACCCGGACGATTATCTGTCGCAGGGATAAGTCCAACAATATGAATAGGAAGTTTTTGCAATGCAGCAAAGTAAATCACCGCGGCCATTGTTGCACCACCAGCCATGTCACCTTTCATCGTGTCCATGGAACCAGCTGTTGGTTTTAAACTGAGTCCCCCCGTATCATACACCACACCTTTTCCCACTAAAACCACTGGTTTTTTATTTACCGCGTTTTCCGGTTTGTATTCCGCAATAGTGAAAGTTGGTGGATCAATCGAGCCCTTGTTAACAGCGAGAAGTCCACCCATTTTCAGGGATTCGATTTGTGTTTTTCCAAGCACATTTACTTGAAATCCGGCTTCATCTCCTAGCTTCGAAATGGATTCAGCTAATTGTTCTGCATTCAAATGTGAAACAGGTGTATTGACCATGTCGCGTGTCCAGAAAACTGCTTTAGACATGGATGTCAATTCATTCAATTGATCACTCGTTAAGTAAGCATCAACAAAAATCTGTTTGAATATATAGTCTTTTTGTTTTGAGAAGTGTTGTGTAAATCGGTAGCTTGACAAAAGCAATCCTTCAGACAAGGCGAATAAAGCATCATTGTTTGAACCAATGAGTTGTATTCCTTCTACTGATTCGCAAATCAAGCCCTCAATGGTATTTCCCAAAACACGAATTTCTTCGGCTTTTTGGTCTGTTTTCACGAGAAAAGTAAAGCCTTCAGGACTTTTAAAGTAGTCAAATTTTTTGTCGCTCGACTGAAAACCTGAAACGGTTTCCTCAGCTAATCCTGAAACCTGCGTAGCGCTTGTTTCAATTAAATAGATTTTCGAAGCGCAACTGTTGGCTTCAGTAGAATGTATGAGTTGAATCATGATTCGAATTTTTACAAAGGTAGTAAGTTATCTTGCTTGAGAAGGAAAAATATCAAGTCCATAATCTTCTAAAAAACGGTCAATTGCTCTTGGGATGGGATATTGATGCAAATCTTCTATTTGCACGAGCTCTCCGACTTCTTGATTATTCGCTTCTCGAACAATGAAATGACAAAATAAATGTTGGTGTGAAAGCACATGTCGGTATTCTTTGGACTGAAAGGAAGAAGGAACCGAGCTTAAATACTGTTCTTTTTCCTCAGAACTACTATATTCTTTTAGTGGAAATTGATACAAATGTTGCCAGATGTCCTTTTCATTTCTTTTTTGGAGGAACATCCATCCTTCTTTTGGTTGGATCAACTCAAAGACAAAAAATCGTTGTCGAACCGACTGTTTCTTCAACTTTACCGGCAGGATTCCAATCGTCTTTTCAGCATAACCAAGACAGTAAACTGTTAATGGACAATCACCACACAAAGGTTGAGTAGGCTTGCAATGTAATGCGCCAAATTCCATCATGGCCTGGTTAAAGAGCCCAGGATTTTCTTTGTCTAAAAGTTCGTTGGCAAATTTTTCAAAATCTTTTTTGCCTTGTGCAGAGTTTATGGGAACATCCCAGTTGTGTAAACGGCTCAAAACACGAAAAACATTTCCATCGAGAACGGCATGCGGTAAATCAAAAGAAAAAGAGGCAATGGCAGCTGCGGTATACGGACCAACTCCTTTTAGTTTCAGAAGACCTTCATATGTATCGGGAAACACGCCATCACATTCTTCCACTATCTGTTTTGCGGTACGGTGTAAATTTCGTGCCCGACTGTAATAACCGAGTCCCTGCCACAAATTCAACACAACTTGTTCATCTGCTTTCGCTAGGTCAAACACAGTGGGAAACGTTTCCGTAAACTTAAAATAGTACGCCATTCCTTGCTCCACGCGCGTTTGTTGAAGGATGATCTCGCTCAGCCAAATGAAGTACGGATTCTTTGTATCACGCCAAGGAAGTGGACGCTTGTGGATGCGATACCAGTTACTTAACTCACGTTGAATTTGCTCCATTTGAAAAATTTTCAGAAAAAAAACAGGAAAATTAACAATATAAAGTTTCTGTGATATACTTTTGCACCGCATTAAAAATCAATTAACATCAAGAAAATATGACTAAGGCGGATATCGTAGCAGACATTGCAGAAGAAACAGGATTAGAAAGAAACGAAGCTCTAAGAGCTGTTGAGGCATTTATGAACTCCATTAAGGCATCGTTAGCGAAAGGAAATAATGTCTACTTAAGAGGATTTGGTAGCTTCATCGTGAAAGAACGTGCACAGAAAACGGGTCGTAATATCTCAAAAAATACCACAATCATTATCCCTGCTCACAACATTCCATCTTTCAAACCATCAAAAGTATTTATTGATGAGGTAAAGAATAAGGTTAGCGTGAAATAAGATTTCGGTATTTCAAAATTTTATGTATCTTTGCACTCCCTTTTCTGAGGGGGTGCATTTTTTTTAGATTAAAGTAACACTAAAATATATACTATGCCAAGCGGTAAAAAAAGAAAGAGACATAAAATGGCTACGCACAAGCGTAAAAAACGTCTTAGAAAAAATCGTCACAAGAAGAAGAAGTAATCACTTCTTATTTGAGAAGAAAAGGAGGCTCACTGATTCTTTCAGTGAGCTTTCATTGTTTCATTCCGTAAACTTCTAAATGTGAACCTAGAACTCGTTGTCGATACCAGGTCAAATGGAATTTGGATCGCATTGTTGCGAGACGGCAAATTAATTGAATTACATGAAGATCGTGGAAATTCAGACTTTGCTGTTGGCGACATCTATTTGGGAAGAGTACGTCGTGTTATTCCTAGTTTGAATGCTGCGTTTGTTGATGTAGGATACGAAAAAGATGCCTTTTTGCATTATTTGGACTTAGGTCCACAGTATCATTCACTTGCTCGATTTGTGAAAGAGTCGATGCAAGGCAAACAAAATGTCGCAGATCTGCAATATTTCAAATTAGAGAAAGACATTCAAAAAGACGGTAAAATTAGCAATGTACTCTCTTCGTCTCAGCCTATTTTGGTGCAAGTTGCGAAAGAGCCTATATCCATGAAAGGACCTCGTTTGAGCTCCGAAGTGACGCTAGCCGGACGCTACCTCGTTCTCGTACCTTTTTCAGATAAAATATCTGTTAGTCAAAAAATTAAAGATTCGCACGAAAAGGACCGTTTAAAGGACCTTATGAATCGAATCAAACCGAAAAACTTTGGTGTCATTATTCGAACAGTGGCTGAAAATAAGTCTACAGCAGACTTAGAAACGGACCTTGAAAACTTGTTGGAAAAATGGCGTGGAATGCACGCGAACTTAAAAGGAATTCAACCTCCACGTCGTGTATTAGGTGAATTAAATACGACCACTTCTATTCTTCGTGATTTGTTGAATGGAAACTTTACGAATATTCATGTTAACGATCCAGCATTAGCTTTGGAGATGAAAGAATACGTTTCATCTATTGCTCCGGGACGTGAGAAAATTGTTAAAAATTACGATGGTAAAATTGACATTTTTGAACGTTTTGCGATCAACAAGCAAATAAAAGCATTGTTCGGCAAGAAAGTTCCTTTACCAAGTGGTGGATACCTGATCATCGAGCATACAGAAGCAATGCACGTGATTGATGTCAATAGCGGTAACCGTAAAGGTGCTGACGGACAAGAATCGAATGCACTTGCAACAAACGTTGAAGCTGCCGAAGAAATTGCACGTGTGTTACAACTACGTGACATGGGTGGAATTGTTTGTGTCGATTTTATTGACATGCACGAAAAAGAAAACAACAAAATTCTCTTCGAAAAAATGAAGGAATTTATGAAGTCTGACCGTGCAAAACACAACATGATTCCTCCGTCAAAATTCGGCATCATCGAAATTACACGTCAACGCGTTCGGCCAGAAACGGACATTGAAACTTCAGAAACATGTCCAACATGTAACGGAAGTGGAGAGGTAACGGCAAGCATTCTTTTCTCTGAGGAAATTGAAAATAACTTGAGTTATTTATTGAACGACCGCAAGGAGAAAGGGGTAACCTTATTGGTTCATCCGTACTTGGAAGCCTTCTTCAAAAAAGGTATCATTAGCAAACAATGGAGTTGGTTCTTTAAATACAAGCAATGGATTCCAGTTCGTGGCGTGACCGCTCACCATTTGTTGCAGTATTCATTCGTGAATAAATCCAACGAGGAAATTACCTTGTAATGATTCCACCTGCTTTTTCAAAGGAGCAAATCATCTTTAAATTAGAAGCCTTTTGTGCTTATCAGGAACGCTGTACCCAAGAAGTTCGAACGAAACTCGAACGCTTGGGTGCGGACGAATCCTTGTCCATAGAAGTTATTAAATACCTAAAAGATCATCGTTTCTTAGACGATAAACGCTTCGTGGAAGCTTACGTTCAAGGAAAACTACGCATCAAAAAGTGGGGTCGACAAAAAATCAAAGCAGCGCTCTATCAAAAACGCATCGACGCTAAATTGATACAGGAAGGAATTTATGCCTTCATCTCGGATGACGAATACCAACAAGTAATTGAATCTTTAATCGAACGTAAAAAACGGGAACTTTCCACCGAAAAAAATCCTCAAATAAAAAAGCAGAAACTGATGAGGTTCCTGCTTTCAAGAGGTTTTCAATACGATGAATTTTCTTCCTCGAATTTGGATTAATTCGGTTTGATTAGCGTGGTTGCACTGTTGATCCAATTCACAGGGCCACCTGCCATGTATCCTTGTTGTCCAAGATTCGTGTAATTGATGTTCCCATCTTTCAATTTGTCGGCTTTTACGAAAAAGCATGTAGGATAACCACGTACAGCAAATTGCTGCTGTAACATGCGGTTTTGCACTTTTAATTCTTCCGCTTGTGGAACACTTGCACTTGGAAAATCTACTTCCACTAAAATCACATTGTCCTGAGCCCATTTTTTAAACTCACTTTGCGTAAACACTTCTTTTTGAAGCTTTTTACACCATCCACACCAATCTGAACCAGTGAAAAACAACAACATAGGTTTGTTTTCTTTTTTGGATAATTCCATAGCCTTGTTTAAATCTGTGTGCCATACTACATCTTCCATAGCAGCCTTTTGCCCAAATAATTGCAGACTTGTTAATAATAAGAGGGATAATAACGCAATAGTTTTCATAGAATTTTTTTTTAAAATTAACAATATTTGTCGCTTATTCCAAAAACCGTGCAAAAGTTTAGCGTGAATTATTTTTCATGCTATTTTCAATAAAAACAATATATTCGTTAACTAAAACCGAAGCATATGAAATTAATCGTACTAATATTTTGTCTATTCAGCTCCTTATCTTTCTTTGCACAAACACCTACTCAAACCGTTCGCGGAAAAGTGTTTGACAGCGAAACGAAGTTCCCTTTAGTTGGGGTAAAAATTTCTATCGAAGCAAATGATGGAAAATTGTACCGTGCTCTATCTACTACAGATGGAAATTGGGAAATTGCTAAAGTTCCAGTTGGAAAACATGAATTGAGCGCGAATTATTCGTTTTATGATGGTAAATCGATGACTATCGAAGTCAGCTCTGGACGTGAGTTAATCCTTCAAATCCCCTTACAAGAAAAAATTTCTGAGCAAAATGAAGTGAAAGTTTTGACGAAAAAACACGGTGAAGTCATCAATGAAATGGCCCTACTCTCCGCTCAACAATTTAGTGTCGCAGAGACAAACCGTTATCCTGGATCTCGCATGGACCCTGCGCGCATGGCCTCAAACTTTGCGGGAGTAAATGGTGCCGATGACTCGCGAAACGACATCGTTGTCCGTGGAAACTCGCCACTTGGTGTGATTTATCGTGTGGAAGGAATCGATATTCCCAATCCAAATCACTTCGCCATTGCTGGAAGTTCTGGTGGACCCGTTTCCATCATTAACAATAAAATGCTCGGAAACTCCGATTTCTTTATGAGTGCCTTTCCAGCAGAATATGGAAATAGTACTTCTGGTGTTTTTGACTTGAAACTGCGCAACGGTAACAACAAACAACACGAGTTTACAGGTCAGTTCGGATTCCTAGGAACAGAATTTCTCGCAGAAGGACCACTTTCGAAAAATGGAAAATCCTCCTTCTTAGCCATGGGACGCTATTCGACCCTATCCCTATTCCAATCTTTGGGGATTAAAATTGGAACCTCTGCCATTCCAATTTATGGTGATGGCGCGTTTAAGTTTAATTGGCAATTGAAAAATGGCGGACAACTTTCCTTCTTTGGATTGGGTGGCGCAAGTGATATCTCCATCATGATTTCCGATAAAACGGCGTATTCTCAAGAATTTTATGGTGAAGGAGACCGCGACCAGTATTTTGGGACATCCATGTATACTACTGGACTCAACTACAAGAAAACCTTAAGTGAAAAAACATACATTTCTTCTACACTAGCGTTTTCGCAAGAAGAACAACATACAAATCATGATTACTTGAAAGGACGTCGAGTGGATACACTTACTCAAACAATTAAATTTGATTCACGTTACGCAATGATGGCTTACAAATACACGATTCGCAAATTGTCAAGTTATACGGCTGTGAATCACAAAATCAATAAGCAACACTTGATCAAAGCAGGAATTATTTTAGATGTGATGAACATGAATTTCTTGGATTCTTGTTTGTCAGATTTGGATGACCAAAGTACATGGCAAGTTCGTTGGGACTACCAAGGAACAGCAGCCTTAGTTCAGCCTTTTGTTCAGTGGAAATGGCGCATTAACGACAACATGGACTTCTCCGCTGGATTGCATGCGCAATACTTTACCTTGTCCAATAGTGTGAGTCCATTGGAGCCGCGTATCGGATGGAAATACCGTATGAAAGGCAATCAGTCCATCTTTGCTGGTGGAGGCTTGCACAGTCAGACGCAACCGTATTACACGTATGCTTACCACGTGATGCCAAATTCGCCAAATAATCCAGCTAGCAACATGCACCTCGGATTTACGAAAAGCATTCACTCAGGAATTGGTTATGAGAAGTCTTTCAATAAAGGGTTCAATATCAAAACTGAAGCGTATTACCAACACTTGTACAATGTACCGGTTTCTATTGCCCCATCTTCGTTCTCGATGATCAATGTTGGATCAGGATTCTCTCGTTTGTTCCAGGATTCCTTGCAAAATACCGGAACGGGATACAACTACGGCTTGGAATTAACGGTTCAGAAGTACTTCGACAAATCGTTCTTCTTCTTGTTTACAGGATCTGTATTCGATTCGAAGTATAAAGGCAGTGACAACATCGTTCGTAATACTTCGTATAACGGAAACTACGTGGTGAATTTATTGGCGGGAAAAGAATTCAAAATCAATGCAAAAAATACGATTGGAATTGGATTCAAGGTTACTAGAGCCGGTGGGAAACGCCACGGACTTGTAGATATTGCAGCCACCAATGCCGCGAAAGAAATTCTATTCCAGGATAGCGCGTTTAATGATTACAAATTCAAAGATTATTTCCGTTTGGACTTAAAAATCAGTTGGAGAAAAAATGCGGAGAAAGTGACGCATGAAATCGGTTTGGACTTAGTGAACTTGTTGAACACGAAAAACCTATTGAGCTTAACGTACAATCCTGCGATTTTACCACAGGATTTGCAACCTGATGGATCTCCAAAGCCAGGTTACCAGCCATATAGCCAAAATAAACAACTTGGATTTTTACCAATTTTCTACTACAAAATAGATTTTAAAGCCACTAGAAAATAGTGAAATCAAAGGAACTTGGTATACTAATTGACAAACATAATTATTCAGAAAGCAGTAGTATTTTGAATTTTTATACCCTCGAAAAAGGCTATTCAAGCTTTATTTTCAAAGGAGTCAAAAAGAAAAGCAAGTCCTTAAATCAACTCGGCTTATACGAAATAAGCTACTTCAAAAGACCGGAAAGCGACCTGGGCATTATTCAAACAATGGATTATGCCTGGACGCCTTCCCATCTCTATACACAACCGCAAAAAGTGATGCTCGTTTTTTTCATGGCGGACGTCCTCAAGCAAACCATCAAGCAACAAGGTCCAGATCCTTCGCTTTTTGATTATGTGCAAGCGCAGCTCATCGATTTAGAAACCCGCACGGATGACTTTCTGTTTCCCACGCAGTTCTTGGCACAATACATGCAATTCCTCGGCTACGCGCCTTTATTTGATGAAGACAATGCGAGTGCCTTCGACATCGAGCGCGGAACTTTCACCAATACACCCAGTGGAGCTCTCTACGTGCAAGATCCAGCGCTTATTGCTTTTTTGAAAGACCAGTTTTTGAAAGAAAGTGCGGAAGACTATCCCAGAGAGTTGGTTCGAAAAGGCTTGGATGTCCTCGTGAAATACGCAGAACTGCACTTACCGAATTTCAGTTTGAAAGTAACTTTGGAGGTGATCCGTGATACACTTTATGCGTGATTAGCGCTTGCGTGCGAAAAAGTCCTTCAGCAACTGTTGACATTCCGCTTCCATGATGCCATTTGTGACCAAGGTCGCTGGATGATACAAGGATTTTTCTTGCAATCCTGCACCGCGACGATCATCCCGTGCACCAAATACCACTTTGTCGATTTGCGACCAATACAGCGCTCCTGCGCACATGCAACACGGTTCCAGCGTAACAAACAAGGTACATTCCTTCAAGTATTTCGCGCCCAAATATTGAGATGCTGCGGTAATCGCTTGAATCTCGGCATGTGCCGTAACATCCGTTAGTTTCTCCGTTAGGTTGTGACCGCGTGCAATGATTTGATTTTTACAGACAATGACAGCTCCCACAGGAACTTCGTCTTGATCGAAGGCTTTTTGAGCTTCCAAATAAGCCTGCTTCATGAAATATTGGTCGTTGAACGGATCTAGCATAGCACAAGATTAGTAACAATCTGCAAAACCCACAAGTGAATGTTTAGAAGAATTTTGAGCTTTCTGTTATTCCAAGCGCCCTTCTTTTTACATTCGGAGATGAAAATGTTGGACCTCATTATTTTACTTCCACTCATCTACGGAGCATACAAAGGCTACAAACGTGGATTTATCATGTCCTTGTTTCTTTTACTTGCTGTGGTGGTCGGACTTTATGCTGCTTTTCATTTCACAGATGTGATTGTAAGTTACGGAAAAGAACACTTTGAGTGGAAAAGTGCTTACATCGCGCCAGTGACTTTTTTGAGTTTATTTTTAATCGTTGGAGCCGGAATATACTTTGGTGGAAAGGTCCTGGAAAGTGTGATCAAGTTAGTGAAATTGTCCATTTTGAATAGCTTGGCTGGAGCAGTCTTGGGACTCCTTCAATGGACCTATTTTGTGGGAAGTCTTTTGCTGATGCTCATTTCCTTCGACCAAAAAGAAAAGATTATTTCCAAAGAAACCAAACAACATTCTCTTATTTTGCCAGTGATGACGAATGTTCTACACGGATCCATTCCTGGCGTGAATTCTAGTATGCTTTTTGAATATTACGAAACACAAATTAATCCGCCGAAACATGAAAATCCTTAAGTTTTTTCTATGTATCCTCTGCACGCAGCAGTTGAGTGCACAAGGAATTTTAGACCGCAAAGAACCAAAGAAAGTGGTGAAGTCCGGGCCCTACATCGGCATTCAAAGTGGACGCTTTTACGCTGGAGAAATCGGCATCGAACGACAGTGGAAACGTTCTGATAAATTCCTTCAATCTACGACTAACGCGCTACACATGGGTGTCAATTACTCTTACGATTTCTACCATTTTAATCCAATTTTAGGCTACGACCTCGGATTCTGGCACAAAGAAAATACGGTAGGACTCACCTACGGAATGAACCTCTGCATGCGCACCAACTTCGACCAATACCGTGTCGGCATTTGTCCGACCATCGGCATCAAAATCCTCCAATTTCACATTCAAACAGGCTACCATTTGCTATACCCCTTCAACCGCAATTATGGTTCCTTTGATACGAATACGATTTTCTTGAGCGCCCGCTTTTTAATCGTGAATGAGCGAGATAGGAAATAGCCCCAAACAAAAAGCCCCAACGTTTCCGTCAGGGCTTTTTTATTTCCTAAAGTTTAACTCTTCTTACAAGTCAAACTTAATTCCTTGTGCCAATGGCAAACTATCTGAATAGTTGATGGTGTTTGTCTGACGACGCATGTAAACTTTCCATGCATCGGATCCGGACTCGCGTCCACCACCTGTTTCTTTCTCTCCACCGAAAGCTCCACCAATCTCCGCACCAGATGTTCCGATGTTGACATTCGCGATTCCACAGTCAGATCCAGCTGCTGCTAAGAATGCTTCGGATTCTTTTAACTCATTCGTCATGATCGCAGAGGAAAGTCCTTGTGGAACGCCATTTTGCAAGGCAATCGCTTCGTAAACGTCACCGCTGTATTTCATCACATAAAGAATCGGCGCAAATGTTTCGTGTTGTACAATTGCAAAGTGATTCTCAGCTTCGATGATGCATGGTTTCACGTAGCAACCGGACTCATATCCTGGACCGCTCAATACACCACCTTCAACCAATACTTTTCCACCTTCTTTTTGTGCTGCTTCAATCGCATGTAGGTAATTGTTCACGGCATCTTGATCGATTAATGGTCCAACGTGGTTGTTTTGATCCAATGGATTTCCAATGCTCAATTGTTTGTATGCAGAAGTCAATGCTTCCGTTACTTTATCGTAAATAGACGCATGAACAATCAAACGACGTGTAGATGTACAACGTTGTCCTGCTGTTCCAACGGCACCAAATACTGCTCCTGGAACGACCATTTTCAAGTCCGCACTTGGCGTAATGATAATCGCATTGTTTCCTCCTAACTCCAATAAAGAACGACCTAAACGCTCACCAACTGCTGCTCCTACTGATTTACCCATGCGCGTAGATCCAGTTGCAGAGATTAACGGCACACGTCCGTCATTCGCCATTAATTTTCCGATTTCAGCGTCGCCGATGATCACGTTTGACACTCCTTCTGGAACGCCATTCGCTTCAAATACTTCTTGTGTAATGCGTTGACAAGCAATGGCTGTTAACGGTGTTTTTTCGGATGGTTTCCAAATACACACGTCTCCACATACCCACGCAAGTGCCGTGTTCCAATTCCATACAGCTACCGGAAAGTTAAACGCTGAAATGATTCCAACGATTCCAAGTGGATGGTATTGCTCGTACATGCGGTGTCCTGGACGCTCCGAATGCATCGTTAAACCATACAATTGACGTGAAAGACCAACAGCGAAGTCACAGATGTCAATCATCTCTTGTACTTCACCTAAACCTTCTTGCAAGGATTTCCCCATTTCATACGAAACCAATTTTCCGAGTGGTTCTTTGTAAAAACGAATGCGCTCTGCTAATTGACGCACGATTTCTCCACGTTTCGGAGCTGGAATTTTGCGCCATTCAACGAATGCACCTTGTGCTTTTTCAATCAAAGCGTTGTAATCTGCAGCTGTTGCTGAGTTTACGGATGCAATTAATTTTCCATCTACTGGTGAGATGGAATCAATTTTGGCTCCTGTTGTATTCATCCAGTTACTTCCCGTGGAAGCACCTGAATTGGTCGATTGAATTCCTAGTTGCGCTAGAATTCCTTTCATTTCTTCTGATCCGATTGTTGACATAGTTGATTGTTTTGTTGGACAAATTTACACATTTCTGTTGCTTGGAATGGTAACTTAAGTGGAAGTACCACAGAATTTCTAATTGCCATTCGCTTTCTGTCCGTCCGACCTACATTTTAGGGATAGTTTTTGTAACTTTGCCTTTCAAAATCAATGTTATGTATCGCTCGCACACTTGTGGTGAATTAAGAATGGAAAATGTGGGAACTACCGTGACCTTAGCTGGTTGGGTACAACGTTCGCGCGATTTAGGTGGAATGACCTTTGTGGACTTGCGTGACCGCTATGGCTTGACGCAATTGGCGTTTAACATGGAAGTAAATGCTGAATTGTGCGAACAAGCGCGTAAGTTGGGACGTGAATTCGTGATCCAAGTAACAGGAACCGTGATCGAGCGCAGCAGCAAAAACCGCAACAGGCCAACGGGTGAGGTAGAAATCAATGTTACGGAGATCAAGGTCTTAAACGCTGCGAAACTTCCGCCATTTACCATTGAGGATGAAACGGATGGAGGAGATGAAATCCGTATGCAATACCGCTATTTAGATTTAAGAAGAAATCCAGTGTTGGAAAAGTTGCGCTTGCGTAACCGTGTCGCATTGGAAACGAGAAAATACTTGGACTCCAAAGACTTTTTGGATGTCGAAACGCCTGTGTTGATTAAATCGACACCAGAGGGAGCGCGTGACTTTGTCGTGCCGAGTCGCATGAACGAAGGACAATTCTACGCCTTGCCGCAGTCTCCACAAACCTTCAAACAATTATTGATGGTAAGTGGATTCGACCGTTACTACCAAATCGTGAAATGTTTCCGCGATGAGGACTTACGTGCGGACCGTCAACCGGAGTTCACGCAAATCGACTGTGAAATGGCGTTTGTGGAACAAAACGACATCCTTGACATGTTCGAAGGATTGATCAAGCATTTATTCGCGGAAGTACGTGGCGTGAATTTCGAAGGAGCTTTCCCAAGAATGAGCTACGCGGAAGCGATGGAGCGCTATGGTTCGGATAAGCCGGACATTCGCTTCGGAATGGAATTCGTGGATTTGACAGCTTTAGCGCAGCAAAAAGAATTTGTGGTATTCAATAGTTCAGAAATCGTTTTAGGAATCAATGCGGTGGGTTGTTCGGAATACACACGCAAACAATTGGATGAAATCACCGAATGGGTGAAGCGTCCACAAATTGGCACCAAAGGATTGGTGTACATCAAGTACAACTTGGACGGAACCTTCAAATCTAGCGTAGATAAATTCTACGATGAATCCGATTTGAAAGCCATGGCTGAAAAAGCAGGTGCTAATCCAGGTGACCTCATCTTACTCTTAAGTGGTGAAACAGCGAAAACTAGAAAGCAATTAAACGAACTTCGTTTGTTTATGGGGACACAACTTGGATTGAGAAATCCAAATGAGTTTGCGCCATTGTGGGTATACGATTTTCCCTTATTGGAGTGGGATGAAGACAGTGAGCGTTTCCACGCGATGCACCATCCATTCACTTCGCCGAAACCGGAAGATTTACACCTCATTCATACCGAACCAGGAAAAGTACGTGCCAATGCGTATGACTTGGCGATGAACGGTGTTGAATTAGGAGGTGGATCGATTCGTATCCACGATCGCGATTTACAATCTCGTATGTTCGACTTACTTGGATTCACAAAAGAAGAAGCGCAAGCACAATTTGGATTCTTGATGAGTGCCTTCGAATATGGGGCGCCACCACACGGTGGATTAGCTTTCGGATTGGATCGATTGGTGGCAACGATGGGTGGATCAGAGTCCATTCGAGACTACATCGCATTCCCGAAAAACAACAGTGGAAGAGACACGATGATTGATGCCCCATCACCATTAAATGATGCGCAATTGAAAGAGCTGGGAATTAAATTATCATAAGTTGAAAAAATGTTGATTTTTCGCTCAACTTTTGTGTAAAACGTTTGTTAGAAGGGGTAGGAAGTGATTTGAACTTCTACTAATTTTACCTCACTTTTTGTATCCTTATTCTCATTGCTAACAATTTAAGTATGAACGCCCGCATCGAAAAATTACAAGCAGAAATCGCCGATTTAAGACAGCAATTGGTGGACCATCCACTATATGCTCAAATTCAAACACTTGAAGATTTTCAATACTTCATGGAACAACATATTTTCGCTGTTTGGGACTTTATGAGTTTATTAAAGGCCTTGCAACGCGGATTAACATGTGTTGAAGTTCCTTGGTCACCGAAAGGAAGTCCGGAAACTCGCAAGTTCATCAATGAGATTGTTCTTGGCGAAGAATCAGATACCGACGCGGATGGAAAAGTGTCTAGTCATTTTGAAATGTACTTGGAGGCTATGAGACAAATTGGCGCAAATACCTTACCAATATATCAACTAACAGAGTGGATTTCCTATGGAAAATCAGTAGAAGAGGCCTTGTATCAGTTGAATATCAATGAAGAGACGAAGGACTTTGTTCGCTTTACCTTTTCCATTATCGAGACGGAGGAAATGCACAAAATCGCCTCCTTGTTCACTTTTGGACGCGAGGATTTAATTCCTGACATGTTTGTCGAAATTCTTCGTGAAATGAGCTCACAGGGGCAAGACAATATTTCAAAATTATTGTATTACCTTGAACGTCACATTGAAATCGATGGCGGTGATCACGGGCCAATTTCACTTCGCATGATGGATGACATTTGCGGAGACGATGAGCAAAAATGGCAAGAAGCAACAGATTGTGCGAAACAAGCCTTGGAAATGCGCATTAACTTATGGAATGGATTACTCACTCCGTCTGTGTCGATGTCAACAGAGGATTAACTCCAACTCGTACCTTCTTTCCCGTCTTTTACCACAATTCCTGCGGCTGCTAGTCCATCACGGATTTTATCGGAGGTAGTCCAATCTTTGTTCGTGCGAGCTTGTTGACGTAAGTCGAGTACTAAGTCCATCACCGGTGCTAATTTTCCGTTCTCTGACTCCTGTTCGGACATCAATCCTAAAACATCGTAGACAAAGGTGTGCATCGCCTGTTTTAAGGCATCTCGATCTTCTGCGGAAATAGTTGCGTTGCCATCGTTGATGAGGTTGATGTATTTCACTCCTTCAAACAAATTCGCTACTAAAATAGGTGCATTGAAATCGTCGTTCATAGCGGTGTAAAATGAAGCAATCAATCCAGCTACATCAATGGAAGAAGTGGATGTTGGAACTTTTTCTAAGGTTTTCAATCCTTCCATTAAACGGGTAAATCCTTTTTCAGAAGCGTTTAATGCCTCTTGCGTAAAGTCTAAGTTGCTTCGGTAATGCGCTTGCATCATAAAGAAACGCAGGACATTTGCACTATAAGGTTTGTCGAATAATTCAGTTGTTCCTTCGATGATTTCTTTTGGCAGAAAGTAATTCCCGAAGGACTTACTCATTTTTTGTCCGTTGACATTCAACATATTGGCATGCATCCAATAGTTTGCCGGATTCGTTCCATGGGCACCACAACTTTGTGCGATTTCGTCTTCGTGATGCGGGAATTTTAAGTCCATACCACCACCGTGAATATCGAATTGTTTCCCCAAGTACTTAGTGCTCATCGCGGTACATTCCACGTGCCATCCAGGATTTCCATCACCCCAAGGTGAACGCCAAATTTGCATATCATCTGGATTCGCTTTTTTCCAAAGGGCGAAATCCGCAAAGAAGCGTTTTTCTTCCTGTGCATTCAAGTTACGTGTTTCGTTTTCTAGTTCGTCAACTTTGCGTCCACTTAAAATCCCGTAATTGTAATCTTGCATGTAGCGCTTCGTATCGAAGTAAACGGAACCATTCACCACGTAAGCGTAGCCATTTTCCATAATTTGCTCAATGACTTCAATTTGCTCTTGTATGTGTCCAGTAGCCGTTGGCTCAATGCTCGGTGGCAATAAGTTATAGATGCGCTGTAATTCTTGGAAACGAACATTGTATTTGTAGACAATTTCCAGGGACTGTAATTGTTCTGCGCGTGCTGCTTTACCAATAGAGTCCTCATCGTTTCCGGCACTGTTGGTAATGTGTCCGGCGTCTGTAATGTTACGCACGTATTTCACTTGGAATCCAAGTTGCAATAAGTAGCGATAAATGAGGTCAAAATTGATGAAGGTGCGCATGTTCCCCATGTGTGGCTCACTATAAAGCGTAGGTCCACAGACGTACATGCCAACATAGTTTTCATGAATGGGTACGAAAGCTTGTTTCTCACCTTTCATACTATTGTAGATCACTAAGTTTTTCTGTTGGTCTTTCATGGGTAATTGCATAGGAACAAAGTTAGCGAAAAGTTCGAAGTCTGAAAAAGTGAATGAGTAGCAAATACTCTCAAACGGTCTCTTGACCTCAGCATCCCCCAAAATAAAAAAATCTAGAATGGGTAATCGCGGCACTATTTTTGTTAAAATTGTGATATGAATTCAATGCTAGCATTTCTGACTGGACTCCTCTTGATCTTAAAATTTCCAAGCGATATTCCGTATGCGAGTATTCAGCGTTCGATGGAAATGAATGACGCCAAAACGATTGTTCATATGGGCAAGGATAAACTTTCATTGAATGTACAGGGAAAAGAATCCGTGTATCCCATCGCGCAAGCCGAAATCATTTTACAAGGATTTTTCACTAAATACCCGAAGGGATCATTCGTTTTTAAATTCAAAGGAAAAGAATCTGGAGAGGACAATTATACGGTTGGAACTTATAACTCTAAAGGATTAACGTTCCGAAGCACCTTTCATTTCCGCACTGGAAAATTAGAAAGTTTGTCGATAACCAACGAGTAATTATCCTTGTTGACCTCTGTTTTCTTTCAAGGTGTTGAAGAAAATCACGGCGTATCCAACTGTTAGCATCAAGTGGAATGGAACCATTCCTAAGTCACCGTAAATGGCGCGATTCACTGCTGTGAAACCGAATACCACCATCAAAATACCTTCTGCAATGTTAATGATTGATAAGCTTTTCTTGTCGTATTTGTTCCCAGTGAATTCGTCTTTTTTCGCCACGTTGAATTTCGGTGTACGCACAAACGAACTTTTGATGCCCAAGTACCCTTCGATTACCGCTACCGCGTTGCTCAATGATAGCGCCATCGATACCGTTAAGAACTGGAAGAATCGTGCAATAAATCGGATTAAATCTTTAAAGAAATTCCCTGTTTTGTCACGAAATGCATTCCAATAATAAAATGCTAGGAATACTGTACTCGATAAAAAGAAGGCTCCCACTTGGATAAAGAAATTCAAATCAGAGAAAGAATCTTTGATGTGAAGTACAGGTAAGCTCAATAAGGAAAGAATCAAGATGAATACAAATACAGATGAATTGAATAAGTGTGCCAATCCGTGAAGACGATCTGAGAATTTCAAACCTTTCGTTGTCACAATGCGTTTCCACATTTTAATGAATACCTCTGCACCACCTTTCATCCAACGGTGTTGTTGACTTTTCAAGGCCGACATCGTAATTGGCAATTCTGCTGGAGATTCTACTTCTTCCAAGTAATTGAATTTCCATCCACGCATTTGTGCACGGTAACTCAAGTCTAAGTCTTCTGTAATGGTATCGTGTTCCCATCCGCCTGCATCTATAATACACGCTTTTCTCCAAACACCTGCGGTCCCATTAAAGTTGATGTAATGTCCTTGTGCATTGCGTCCACCTTGCTCAATCGCAAAGTGTCCGTTTAATCCAAATGCCTGCAATTCAGTTAAGAGTGAATAGGTTTTATTCAAGTGTCCCCAACGTGTTTGAACGACACCAATTTTATCCGTATTGAAGTAAGGCATGGTACGCAATAGGAAATCTTTTTCTGGCACGAAATCCGCATCGAAAATTGCGATGAATTCTCCTTCTACTTGAGCCATGGCACAATCAAGTGCTCCTGCTTTGTAACCGGTGCGATCTGTACGGTGAATGTGCTGAATGTTAATTCCACGTGCAGCCACTTCTGCTACTTTTTTAGCAATAATTTCTTTAGTCTCATCCGTAGAATCATCCAATACTTGAATTTGGAATTTATCTCTTGGGTATTCAAATTCCGCAATGGTGTCGATGATGCGATCGGCCACGTACATTTCGTTATACATCGGCAATTGAACGGTAACTTTTGGTGCGTTTGCTAAATCAAATGCTGGCTCCACTCTACTTTGCTGTGCTTTTCGTTGTTTACGGTAAGCGAAGGCTAGGGACAATTGCACCATACTGTAATAGAAAATCAACAATAGGCATAGTCCGTAAATCACGAGAATAACTTTCGCCATTACATGCGACCAATAATGTTCTTTTGTAATTGTTTTCCCATTCTCTGTGACTTTTCGGTCACCCCAATTGAACATCCATGAGACTTTCAAATTTGCTTTGAAAGGAAATTCTTCACTGTAGGTATACGTTTTATTTGCATGTTCTTTCACATTGGTCATTAATGTATCCAGAACTTCAGCGCGGTAATCGCTGTCAATCAATCGAAGGTAACTCGTTCCAATCGGAACATGTTTGAATGTAAACACGCCATTTTCATCTGTTTCAGTCATGTAAACTTTACCAGTGACAGCGGATGTTAAGCTCACTTTCACCTTTTCCACTTCGTTGCGTGTTTTATAATCTACCAGATACCCTTCAATTTTCTTACAATACTGAATAGAATCCTTTGTAGCATGTACACTCTTTACTGAAAGAAAAAGTGCGATAATTAAGAAAAAGTTCCTCATTTGTGAGTGAAAAAAGATGTAAAAAAAAGCAAATATAAATTTATTCTTTCATTAATGTCATTTCGTCTACCAAGTGTTTGGCATCAGCGTAAATATCCATTACCCAAAGAACGTAGCGAATATCCACCACAATGTTGCGGCAGCGATTCGGATCAAACAAATAATCACTCATGGTACTTTCCCAAGAACGGTCAAAATTGAGTCCCATTAAATAGCCATTTTTGTCCAAAACAGGTGAGCCGGAATTTCCACCAGTTGTGTGGTTGGATCCGGAGAAACACACCCATAGTTCGTCCCCTTGAGCATATGGACCATAATTTTTCGCTGTATGCAATTCCACCATTCTTGGCAACAAGGCAAAATCTGGATTCCCGGTATTGTATTTGGCAATGATGCCGTCCAAGGTTGTGTGCTCCGTATAACGCATGCCATCCGTCGGCGCGGATCCTTCTAATTGACCGTAGGTAATGCGCAAGGTTGAATTTGCATCTGGCCAGTGTTTTTTAGTTGGAAACATCGTGTATTTTCCTTCCACATACACTTGCATCAAGTTGTTCACGTTCGTTTGGAATGCGCGATAGGCAGGCACGGTTTCATTTCTAAAGGACTGGAAGTACTGGTAAAAGTGCGTGTATCCAAGGTCTTTGTTCAGTTTTTTCAAGGATTTCTCATTGAATCCATTTAAAAAGGCAAGGTAACGTTCTTGACTCGTAAAAATGGATGTCGTGTAGATTTCGCTAGCGATTCCTTTGACGTAATTGACGAACCATTCAGCAGCCACGGAATTTTTCACATCTTTCGTTATTTCCTTCCACTGTTCAGTGTAATCGAAATACGCTTTGGTTTGATCCTTGAAGATTTTCCAATCAACGTCGCTGTTGTAATTTTTGAAGAATCCTTCAGCCGATGTTTTCATTTTTTCAATGACCTTTTCTAACTCACCATTTTCGGCGTATTTGGCATAGTTCGTCACTAAATCTTCCATTCCACGAACGAGTTTAAAGTATTCTGGCCCGTAAGAAAAATACTCGGCGCCTAAGGCATATTTGAATTCAATCTGCTGATCTTTTTCTACCAATGCGTTCAGCTTGTTCACGACTTCCGCATATTTGATCCATTCTGGCTTACTTAAGGCCATATCTTTGTAGGCTTTTTCTTCGTCCAATTTCAGTTGAACGGCTTGCAGGTTTTTCAATCCTTCAATTTGTCCAATCCACTTTTTCCATGCATTCGCAATACTTGCTTGCTTCGCGGAATATTGAATACGAGTTAAATCGGAATTTTTCATTCCTTCATCGATCACCGCTAAAGAAAGGTCGCGCATGTGAATGCGTGCCGGACGCTCCTTTTCAATGATGAATTTCAAGTACGATGAAACGACGTGTTGCTCTGTTTGACCAGGGAATCCATACACCATCGTGAAGTCGCCTTCTTGACGGTTTTGAAAAGAAATCGGCAAATAATGCAAGGGCGTGTAAGGAACATTGTCTGGAGAATATGCCGCTGGCTTGTTGTCTTTTCCTGCGTAAATACGAAATACAGAGAAATCACCCGTATGACGTGGCCAAACCCAGTTATCTGTATCCCCACCAAATTTTCCAATGGAGTTCGGAGGAGTTCCAACGAAACGCACATCTAAGAATACTTCTTTCAACATGAGGTAGTAATCGTTTCCATAGTTAAAGGCCTTGATTTCGGCTTCGTAATGCGTTCCAACAACCGCTGCCGCACATAATTTCTTGATGTTCGCTAGAATGACTGCTTGATCACTTTTTGAACTTGCACCAGCGAGAACGTCCTTAGTAACGTCATCAATGCGCACAATACGCATGGCGGTTAATCCTGGATTCGTTAATTCGTCTGACTTGTTTTTTGCCCAAAACCCATTCTTCAAGTAATCGTGTTCCAAGGAAGAATGCGATTGAATTTGTCCGTAACCACAGTGGTGATTCGTCAACAATAATCCTTGATTGGAAACCAACTCCGCCGTACATCCGCCGCCAAATTGCAAGATGGCATCTTTGATACTCGCAGAATTTATGCTGTAAATATCCGCTGCAGAAAGTTTCATTCCTTTTGCTTTCATGTCGGACTCAAATGCCGCAATTAAAGATGGAATAAGCATTCCTTCTTCTGCAAACGAGAAAAGGGACTTAGCGACAAATAGTAGCACGAATGAAGCGCGTAAAAGGATTGATTTCATAAGGTCATTTTAGTGAGGCTAAGATACGACGATTTCAGCAAGCGACAATAGGCGGATAATTGCTTATCTTTGCAGCTCAATCGACGTATGCGAATTTTTGAAGGACTTACAGAAAAAATGCCCATTAAGAACGCGGTGGTGACCATCGGAACGTTTGATGGTGTGCACTTAGGTCACCAGGAAATTTTAAAAACACTCAATGTGGAAGCAGAAAAATGTGAGGGAGAAAGTGTTTTATTGACTTTTTACCCGCATCCAAGAATGGTGTTGTTTCCTGAAAATGGAGACCTGCAATTGCTGCAAACGCAAACAGAAAAGTTAGCCAAACTGGCATCTATTGGACTACAAAATGTAGTGATTTATCCTTTTTCTAAGGAATTCGCGGACCTCTCGGCGGAGCGATTTGTCGAAGAAATCTTGATCAAGGGATTGCAAGCGAAGATGGTAATCATTGGTTACGATCATCAATTTGGACATAAGCGAGAAGGGAATTTGGCCTTTTTGAAGCGCTATGCAGAAGCAGGTTGTTTTGATTTACTAGAAATTCCAGCGGAACAAATCGATGAAGCGTACATATCCTCGTCAAAAATAAGAACAGCCGTTTTACGTGGTGACATGTCTGTGGCAAATTCATGTTTGGGCGCGCCTTTTGAATTGACGGGAACGGTTGTCAAAGGCCTTCAAAACGGACGAAAAATCGGATTCCCAACGGCAAACATTCACATCCAAGATGCGCAGAAAATCATTCCAGCGAATGGCGTATACGCGGTGAACATCGAGCTTGCAGGCACACTTCATTCAGGAATGATGAATATCGGATGGCGTCCCACCATTCAAGAGGAAAAATTGGAACGTAAAATCGAAGTACATTTTTTCGACTTCCAACAGGAAATATATGATGAGACTTGTCGAATTCAAGTCCTACATTTTGTACGTGCTGAACATAAATTCCCTAACTTAGAAGCATTAAAAGCCCAAATTCAATTAGATGAAGAAACTGTTCGCGCTTATTTTTCTACAGCTCAGCTTTTTTAATTATGCACAACTAAACCACGGTAAAATTTACTTGTGGAACGAGGTAAGTCAGGCGAATCCGGACACGATTCATGCGATTTCATTTGAGAAATACAAATTAGATTCCTTGCCAAAGGAATTGTGGAGATTTTCCAACTTAACTTACCTTAATTTGGAGAAAAATCAATTGTCGAACTTGCCGGATGAATTAGCGTCGTTGGTCCAGCTTACGGAATTAAACATCAGCAAGAACAAATTCACCTTTTTACCGCTCATCATTTGCCAATTGCCCAACTTACAACAGTTAAATGCTTCAAGAAATCGAATTGCGTCTATTCCAAATCAAATCGCGAATTGTCAGCACCTTCGAACAATGGATTTTTATGACAATATCATTGAAGATTTTGGAACGGGTATTTTTAGTTTACCTGAATTGAAAACGCTCAATATTGAAGGAGTCATGTACGGAACAAATTTCGCCGACGACTTGAGGCGAAAACTCCCGAACACGCGCATTTTACTGGATCCACCCTGTAAATGTTTGAACTAAAATTGATCTTTGTGTATCTATTGTCCGTCGGACACGTGAAACTATTTCCTACCTTCGTGTAAAACATCAAAATTGGAGCTCATTAACCTTATTTTTCGACTCGGTGTACTTTTTGCCATCTATGGATTTCTTTGGTTTTTCATTGAAATGGGATTGAAATTTCTGATCGGTGGACGCAAGCGCACGTTAGGGGAAATCTATTTGATAAAAATCGTGAAATATTTGTTTCTGGTGAATGTGACTTTTCTTTTTTGTTTGGAACAGCTAGACCAACCAGATTTTCAGGTTAATTACGTGAGTTTGATTCCAAGTTTCATTGTTTTGATGGTCTACTTTTTAGGAAAGTTACAGCAGAAGGAACAACGCATTCAAATGATGACAAATTTTACCCAGGGATTGCAAGAAGTGCCGTTTAATCGTCAGTGGGAATTGGCCTTAATTTTGCTGAGTGGAATGGCCTTTGCTGGACTCGTATTTTACCCACAATTTTCGGAAAATGCCATTTCTAGATGGTTTCAAGAGAGTATTTTGGATATTGAAAATACGGTGTTGATTGGATTTGTATTTAAGGTCATTGGATTTTTCTTTTTAACAGGAATGTTTGTGAAAATGCTCAATGCCTTGAATTACATCATTTCCGGAAGACCGTTGGTAAATGTGAAAACAGGATTTAGCTCAAAAAAGAACGCTTCAGATGATTCATTCGATGATTTTGAAGAAATGGATGACACTAAACTCTCAGAATAATGGCACACTTTGACGAAAAAGAATTGATGGAACTTTCGAATGAAATTATTCATTCATTGACCAAGTTGGTGCTAGGTGAAAAACCTGGATTCCTAGCAGGAAGCGTTTATAAAAAAATGGAAATACACCCACGACTTAGTACGATGAAGTCCTTGTACGCGAGCTTTGTCATGGACTTCAAGGGTTCATATGAGGATGCTGCAAGCTTAAAAAAACTGACGGATTTCCGCTACGAAATCGTCGAATTGTTTGATTCTGAATCTCCTATCGAACACTAATTGATTGCGATGGAATATTCTTTAGGAAAGGCATATAAATTATGTAGTGTCAAACGGATAGACCGTTTGTTCTCCGAAGGGAAGAGGTTGAAAGCGTATCCAATAACCGTGATGTTTCAAGAAACAGACGAAGAAATGGAGCACTCTTTTCAAGTCATCTTTTCGGTCCCTAAGAAACGCATGAAACATGCCCATGACCGGAATTATGTGAAACGCTGTTTCCGAGAAATTTTACGTTTAAATAAAGCGATACTTGAAAATCACTTGACATTCTGCCATAAAAAAATCAATTTTGCGCTCATCTATCAATTAAACGAACGAATTCCGTATGTAGAATTGGAACAAAAATTGTTAGGCGCTATCAACAAACTAATCAGCGAAATAAAAGATGAAAAATAAATTGCAAGCGATCATTTGGATCCTCCTTACCAGCATCACATTCCAAACAACATGGGCGCAGTCCAATGGATTCGAAACGTTGAAAAGTTTGGAAATCATGGATCAGATATACGAAAACCTTGATTTGTACTTTGTGGAAGAACCTCAAAATGGAAAACTTTCGAAAACGGCGATTGATGCCATGCTCAAAGAACTGGACCCCTACACCGTTTATTACCATGAGTCGAATATTGAAGATTACCGGCTGTTAACCACTGGACAATACGGCGGAATCGGTGCCTTAATTCGTCAAATAGGGGATTACATCTTTATTTCAGAACCTTATGAGGATTGTCCGGCGGCAAAAAGTGGCATCAAAGCTGGAGATAAAATCTTGTCAATTGATGGGAAAAACATGGCAAAGAAAACCAGTGATGAGGTTTCTGATGCCTTGAAAGGACCCAAAGGAACAAGCATTGAGGTGGAAATAGAACGCAAAGGCGAAGGGAAAAAGAAAATCACCATTGCACGTGATGAAATAAAAATCCCAGACGTGCCCTATTTCGGTATGTTGAGAGGAGAAGTTGGGTATGTGAAATTGAATAGTTTTACCCAAACAGCAGCTGCTGACGTGAAAAATGCCATCCAGAAATTACAGGCAGATGGTGCAAAACAATTAGTGCTTGATCTGCGTGGAAATGGTGGTGGATTGCTCATCGAAGCAGTGAAAATCGTCAATTTCTTCGTGCCAAAGAATCAAGTAGTCGTGACCACAAAAGGTCGCGTAAAAGAAGAAAATCGTGTTTACACCACCTTAGAAGAACCCTTTGTACAAGAAATGCCGTTGGCCGTTCTTGTCGATGGTGGCTCTGCCTCAGCTAGTGAAATTGTCTCTGGTTCCCTGCAAGATTTAGATCGCGCAGTAATCATCGGTGAAACCAGCTTTGGAAAAGGATTGGTGCAAAGAACATATGATTTAAAATATGGATCCAAAATTAAAATTACCATTGCTAAATATTACACCCCTTCTGGACGCTGTGTGCAGCGATTGGAGTATTATGACAAAGAAAACAATGCCAAAGTAAAGGAAATTCCGGATTCATTATTGAAATCATTTCAAACGAAAAACGGTAGAAAAGTTATTGATGGACGAGGGATTGAACCAGACATAAAAGTGGAAAGTCCAGACCTCAGTCGTTTAACAGCGGTACTTATCTCGAGTAACAGCCTATTTAATTTTGCAACTGATTACGTTTTAGCTCATCCGACAATTGCCAAAGCCGAGGACTTTCATTTGTCCGATGAAGAATTCCAAGATTTTCAAAAATATGCTTTAGCAAAGGAATTCAACTACACCACCGCTTCGGAAGAATCTTTGAAGAAAATGAAAGAAACAGCAGAAAAGGAAGGGTATTTTGAGGAGATTAAAGCCGATTATGAGGACATGATTTTAAAGGTGACACCTTCTAAAGAAAGAGACCTACAGAAATTTAAAGCAGAAATTGAGGAAATGTTGGAAAACGAGATCATCTCTAGGTATTACTTTCAAAAAGGAAGAACAATCGCATCGCTCAAAAATGACATTGTCGTTCAGCGCGCGTTGCAAGTTTTGACGAATTCAACAGAGTACAACACTATTTTGAAAAAATAAGCGTTAGACACGTATGTTGAAACGCTATTTCGGACCCCAAATTCATCACCGAGTACATTTTTTTGTGCTCGCCTTGTTTATCGTGGGGGTGGTTTGTAGTAAGTTTTTAATGTCCATGGGACTCCTTTTGGGTGTATTAAACCTATTGCTTGAAGGGAATTTTAATTCATATTATCATCGCCTTCGAAAGAATCCACTCATTCTATTCATTCTTCTTTTCTATGGAATTCACCTTTTAGGGTTACTTTGGACGAGTAACTTTGACTATGGTTTAGATGATATTCGCAAGAAAACATCTTTGTTGTTGATCCTGCTGATCGTTGGCGCACATCCAATTCCTAGTCCGAAACGTTGGACAAAGCTCATCCACTATTTTATATGGACCTTGGTAATCACGGCCAGCATCAATTTAATAGCGTTTCATTTTTTCGCGGCAAAACTAAACTTAATCGACATCCGTGATATGTCCTTGTTCGGATCACACATCCGCTACGGCATTTTGCTCGGCATCGGATTGGCATTTTGCTTGGAACGGCTGTATACCCAACGAAAACACCGAAATGCCTACGCGCTTGCGGCTGTTTTCTTTCTCGTCTATACGTTTTACAGTCAAGTCTTATCCGGCATCATATCGGTCGCTATTGTACTGATTGCACTACTGACTTTTTTATTGTATATCAAACGATTATATTGGGTGCTCATCTTGAGTTATGCCGTTGTTATTGGTAGTGTTATCGGACTGTTTTACTATTTGTCCTTTCCTGTGAATTATCCTGTTCCCTGTATCGAACGTTACGATGAAATGGAAACAGCTTGGAACAAACGTTCCTCCTTGAATTACGATAGCTTAGATCAACGCAAGCAACCAATCAGAAGCACATTGGAAAGGTATTTGTCTTCCAAAGCACTTTGTGCTCAAGAATCCGGAGTAAACCAATTAAGTGCGGAAGACATCCATTTTATCGAAAGAGGATACGCCGATGTGCATGAAACATACGGTGGCATTCAAGCACGATTATTAGATATTCGTTACCAACTTCACCATGCTTCTAATCCATCTGGACACTCCATATTGGAACGCATAGAATATTGGAAAAATGCGTGTGCCATTATTGAAAATCATTGGATCATGGGTGTAGGAACGGGAGATGTCGATGATGCGATGCAAGACATGTATAATAAACGTCAATCGCCACTGACGCCTGAACGTCGTTTGCGTGCCCACAACTCCTATTTAACGTACTATCTAACATTCGGTATTTTTGGATTTTTGTTTTTCCTCTATTTTCAACTCAAGTTCATCATCCAACAATTTAAATGGCAGCAATGGGTTGGATTTTTGTTTGGCTGCATTGCCCTCGTCACCTTTCTTTTCGAGGACACCCTTGAGTCCCAAATGGGCATTACCTTGTTTGCGTTTTTCTACGCTGTATTTTCAAGGAAAATCACAAGTAAGCAGATACGTCCTTGATTTTTATTAACTTCGCTATGCGATGTCAATAGAAGTAAAAAACCTGTTTAAATATTACGGAGAACAAGCCGCAGTGCGGGATGTCAGTTTCTCTGTAAACAAAGGTGAGATTGTAGCTTTTTTAGGTCCAAATGGAGCTGGAAAATCTACCACCATGAAAATCATGACGGGATACATCCCTGCTAGTTCCGGCGAAGTGTACGTCGGCGGCATTAAAGTCGATGTAGATGAATTAAAGACGCGTCAAATGATCGGCTATTTACCGGAAAACAATCCGCTGTATGTGGACATGTACGTCCGTGAATACCTAGAATTCGTAGGACGCATATACAAGGTAAAAAACTTGAAAGCACGCGTGGCTGAAATGGTACATGCGGTCGGACTTGATGTGGAGCAAAACAAGAAAATTGGCGCTTTGTCCAAAGGATACCGTCAACGTGTTGGATTAGCACAAGCCATCATTCACGATCCAGAAGTACTCATTCTCGATGAGCCAACGACCGGACTAGATCCCAACCAATTGGTGGAAATCCGTGAGTTAATTCGTCAAATCGGTAAGCAAAAAACGGTGTTACTTTCGACGCATATCATGCAAGAAGTGGAAGCGATTTGTGACCGTGTGATTATCTTATCCAAGGGACAAATCGTAGCGGATGATAAAGCCAAAACATTGCAGCAAGAATTGGAGCACCAGACGGTTTATGTAGAGTTTGATTCAGCTGTAACCAAAGCACAATTAGCGAAAATCCCGAATGTAAGTAAGGTGGAAGCACTCGAAAAAGGTTGGTTAATCGAATCCATTGCGCCAGAAGATTTACGTAAATCGGTAGCTCAACATGCACAAAATCAAAATTGGTTAATCCTCACATTGAACATTGAGCAAAAATCCTTAGAAGAAGTATTTAAAGAATTAACAAAATAAGATGCCAACGAATTTTATCGAAGAATTACAGTGGAGAGGGATGATACACGATATCATGCCGGGAACAGAAGAAGCGTTATTGAAGAAAAGTTCGTCAGGTTATATTGGATTTGATCCAACAGCTGATTCCTTGCACATTGGAAGTTTGGTGCAAATCATGACCTTGGTTCATTTTCAAAAAGCGGGACACAAACCATTTGCATTGGTAGGTGGAGCAACGGGAATGGTTGGCGATCCATCCGGAAAGTCTCAAGAACGAAATTTATTGGATGATGCAACGCTGCAGCACAATGTCGCTTGTGTCAAAGGACAACTTGAAAAGTTCCTGGACTTCGAAGGTGAAAATGCGGCAGAAATGGTCAACAACATCGATTGGTTCCGAAACATGAGTTTTTTGGAATTCATCCGAGACGTAGGAAAACACATTTCCGTGAATTACATGTTGGCAAAGGATTCTGTCAAATCACGCCTAGAAACAGGAATGTCTTTCACAGAGTTTTCCTATCAACTCGTTCAAGGTTTTGACTTTTACTACTTGAATCAACACAAAGGATGCATTGTTCAATTGGGCGGTTCAGACCAATGGGGAAATATTGTTACGGGTACGGAATTAATCCGCCGAAAAGGTGGAGGAGAAGCGTATGCGGTCACAACCCCGCTCATTAAAAAAGCAGATGGAACCAAGTTTGGTAAAACGGAAGGTGGAAACGTTTGGTTAGATCCGGCGAAAACATCTCCTTACCAATTCTATCAATATTGGCTAAATGCGGCAGATGAGGATGCTGCGAATTTCATTCGAATTTTCACCTTGAAAACAAGAGAAGAAATCGAAGCAATAGAAAAAGAACACTCGGAAGCACCACATTTAAGAGCGCTACAAAAAGCCTTAGCCGAAGACATTACTGTTCGTGTGCATAGCGCAGAAGCACTACAAACAGCAATTAGCGCAAGTAATATTCTTTTCGGAAAATCGACATCAGAGGATCTTAAAGTATTGTCGGAACAAGATTTCTTCAGCATTTTTGACGGCGTTCCTCAGGCGACAATATCACGTGCTGAATTTGGTAATGGAATCAGTATCATTGACGCAATGTCGGCGAAAACTGGATTCTTGTCATCCAATGGCGAAGCACGTCGCGAATTAAAAGCGAATGCGATTTCGGTGAACAAAGAAAAAGTGGACGAACAATTTATCATCGAACCAGCACAACTCATCAATGATAAATATGTCTTGTTGGGAAAAGGAAAAAAGAACAACTATATTTTAATTATCGCTGATTGAGCTTAAAAATAAAGACATAAAAAAAGAGAAGGCAACACCTTCTCTTTTTTTATTTAAATGAATTTGATTGATTTTAAATAATTAACATGGCATCGCCATATGAGTAAAAACGGTATTTTTCTTTGATTGCTTCTTGGTAAGCTTGCATCATTAAATCATGTCCTGCAAAGGCAGAAATCATCATCAACAAGGTAGAAAGCGGTGTGTGGAAGTTCGTTATCAAGCAATCCGCAATACTAAATTCATACGGAGGGAAGATAAACTTGTTGGTCCATCCATCGAATGGTTTTAAAAACCCATCAGTAGACACAGATGATTCGATCGAACGCATGGCTGTTGTTCCAATAGCACACACACGTTTTTTCGTGCGTTTTGCATTATTGACCATATCGGAAGCCTCTTGCGAAATAATAACTTGTTCAGAATCCATTTTATGTTTGGTTAAATCTTCCACCTCAACCGAACGGAAGGTACCTAATCCAACATGAAGCGTAACCTCGGCAAAGTCGATTCCTTTTAACTCAAGTCTTTTTAATAATTGACGTGAAAAATGTAGTCCAGCAGTTGGCGCAGCAACCGCTCCTTCCACTTTTGCAAAAATCGTTTGGTAACGTTCTTCATCCTCGGGCTCTACTTCACGTTTGATGTATTTCGGTAGTGGTGTTTCACCTAATTCAGTGATTTTTGCCTTAAAGTCTTCGTATGGACCATCAAACAAGAAACGAAGTGTGCGTCCACGAGAAGTGGTGTTATCAATTACTTCAGCGACTAATGAATCATCTTCGCCGAAGTATAATTTATTTCCGATACGGATCTTACGTGCTGGATCAACCAGTACATCCCATAATAAACTTTCACGATTTAACTCACGCAATAAGAATACTTCGATTTTTGCGCCTGTTTTTTCTTTATTCCCGTACATTCTAGCTGGAAAAACGCGTGTGTTGTTCATAATCATCACATCACCTTCCGAAAAATAATCTAACACATCTTTGAATAATTTGTGTTCGATTTGTCCAGTTGCGCGGTGAATAACCATTAATCGTGATTCATCACGGTTTTCACTTGGATAATTTGCAACTAACTCTTCTGGAAGTTCGAAGTCGAACTCCGATAATTTCATTTTGCTCATAAGCTCAATATTTACCTAAATCTTTAATGTAGGGGGCAAAGGTACGACATCGAGACCCCGTTTGTCAAGTAATTGACCAACTAAATTCATTTCGATTGATTTTATTGACTAAAATCAGCTTTTTTGAGAAGTAATCTCATAAATTGAATACCGTACAACATCGAAATTTGTAAAAAAGAAAAGGATGTTTGATAAATTAGTTAAAGAAATGGAATTCAACCGTTTTGGGTGGATTGCTGGCATTATCTTAGTGGTAGGATGCCTCGGTGGATTAACAGTCGGAATGGGTGCTTTGCAAAGTACCTTCGCTTTAATACTCATTTTAATACCAACAATGCTCACCTTAAGTTTCTTGCTTTCTGTTGCGCCGATGAAATGGATTGCCTTTACAACAATCATAACGGTGAGCGTAGACTTAGTTTTGTTTAGTTATTATTTGGCGACTTAAAACTGAAAGTAAACAAATGGCTTGAAGGTATCCGAAATGGCTTGATACATGAGGAAAACGCTAAATGAAATAAGGATGGCTTGTAGAAAGAATGGCACCTTTGCAAAGGCCTGTGTTCCTTTGTCCTTCCAAGATTCTGGCAACCAATGCAACACAAAACCAGTTAATATCAGCCAAAATACGGCTTGATACGTTTCCAAGACTTTCACAAAAACGTCCCACGTGAAATCAAAATGAATCCAAATGTGATTCAGCATCTTCAGGGGCTCTCCTGCCTCGTCTAAGCGGAACCAAATCCGCGTAAAGGTGATGAAGTTAAAGGTCAGAAATATCCGCCATGCACGAATTCCCCATGCTGAACTTTGCTCATACGGACTAATTTTCTTCCAATACTGATAGAAAATGAGCGCAAGTCCATTCATGCTTCCCCAGATCACAAAGTTTTCACTCGCACCGTGCCAGAGTCCACCAACGACCATCGTAATCAGTAAGTTTAAATCGCGGTTTAAATAATCTTTGACTTTCGGGAATAAATGCCAACAGAGGAAATACAGGATCATGAGTCCGAGGTAAACATACATTAATTCATACCATTGCGTGATAAAAATCAAAAAAACGAAAATGATCGTAGAAGCGATGTAGGTTCCTATTCCCCCTGAACGATTTCCTCCTAGCGGAATGTACAAGTAATCGCGTAACCATGAACCAAGTGATTTATGCCATCTACGCCAAAAATCCGAAACGGAAACGGCCTTATAGGGCGAATTAAAGTTCTCTAGCAAGGTGAATCCCATCAAGCGTGAAATTCCAATGGCAATATCTGTGTAACCGGAAAAATCACCATATATCTGTAAGGAATACGCCCACATGGCTAATACACTGACAAATCCGGGATAGGCCTCCGGTGAATCGGCAATTTTATCAATGAAATGAACAGCGATGTAATCGGCCAAAACAATTTTCTTGAATAGTCCTTTTGTGATTTGCACCAAGGACCAACTGAAATCTTGTTTGTTTAAGGTAAATGGTTGATTAATTTGTGGGATAAAATCGCGCGCACGAACAATGGGTCCAGCGACTAAATGGGGAAAATACGTTACGTAAAACGAGTAGTCGAAAAAACTACTGACCTTGATTTCTTTGCGGTAAATATCGACAACATAACTGATGTTGTGAAAAGTGAAAAAGGAAACACCGACAGGAATCAATATTTTATCTAAGAAGGTTCCTTCTCCAAAAAATCCATTCCCCCATAAAGCAAATTGATTCACAATTTCATACTTCGTTTGAAATAACTGATTGAAGGAATCGGTGAAGAAATAGGCGTATTTAAAATAACCGAGTAACAGTAAATTGAACGTTACCGACCCAGCAATCAACCAATTTTTAGTCCGATCTTTATCCGATCTTTCAACGAGAATGGCAAACAAGTAATTGACGACAAGTGTCAAGCCCAAGAGTAATACAAATAAACCCGAGGTCTTAAAGTAAAAGAATAAACTGATCACGGTTAAGAAAATGCTTCTCACCAAAAACTGCTTGTGAATGGCTGAAAAGACCACCATCACTAAAATGAAAAACAGCCAAAAGTCTAGCTGTGTAAAAATGAGTGGTTCCTCAACGTTGAATGAAAAAAGTTGGTATATTCTCTCCATAGTTTAATGGCTACTAAGTTCGTCAAATGCTGCTAAGTATTTCAAAAAAGCATCAATTAATAATGTTCCTTTTAAATGATATCCGTCTGAGGTGAAATGCACATAATCTCCTTGCATCAGCCCATTTCTTCTCCAAGTCAGTGAGGACCCGAGTTCTCCCATTATTCCATAAAAATCCCAAACGGCCATTTGGTATTCTTGTGCTAATTGAAAAATCACTTCTCGTTGTCGTTCGGTATTTTTGTTCGGTGCTCCATGAAATTGGTTGTCGTTAGGAACGGTCAAGAGCAACGCACATTTTGGATTAACGGAAAGGATGATCTTCATTAAAGATTCCAAATTGCTTTTATAGACTTCCGGACGAAAATTCCCAAAGGATGAATACGCATCATTCGTTCCAACGGAAAACACAAACATATCGGGCGGATGAATTTTTAAATCCCTCAAGAAATGCTCATTCCCTAAATACGTATACAACCCAGCACCGTTGATTCCGATTGCATTATACGTAATTCCCGGAAGTTCATTTAATAACTCAAAACCGTAAATTTCCAAAATATTCGGAAGGATGGAATTTTTAACAAATTGCAAATCCAAGGAATCGATGTAATCAGTAAAAGTGATTTCAGAATATCCGAGTTCCACATGATGATAAGTTTCACTCACCAACAATTCTTGTCCACCAAAATTTAGTTCGTAAGGAAATTCACCGGTATTGTGATAAATGCGCAATTTATTGAAGGGTGGCTTCACCATTGTACGCATGTGTTTGAAGTTGATGGTAATGATCGAATCCGCGCAACGAATGGTCGCTCCCGTTAATCCATAGTCTAAATCATCGGGATGATCGTTGACACTTCGGTATGATTTCCACGTGTTTGGAGAGGAAAAATGATAATTGGATGGATTATTGGTCTTTGCTAAACCAAACGGAAAAACAAGTCCTCGCTCTCCATTTAATCCCGGCCAATTCGATTGAAGAAAAGTCCGAAAATCGTGTGTATAAATGTCGGCTTGAATATGCGAGCCACCAATGTGATAAAAGTTCAATTTTCGATCTTTATTGGCAATCATTTGACTCATTTGCTGGTGTAAATAGGTCCAATTTGGACTTTCAGCAGAAAAAAACTGAAAACTATTGCAATCGCTATTAATGAAGGCATGCTTTTTCGAGATGAGTGAATCATTGCTCGGGATGACCGTGTAATCGATTGACCTTAAATCTACCGTTTGTGAGAAAAGTGGACTCGTACAAAGAAGAAGGAAAAAAAAGCAGCGTTTCATTCTGCGCTTACTTTCTTCGTTGGCAACTGTCCTTCTACCCATTTTGCATATTCTGCAATAAAAGCATCATAGAGTAACTGGGAGGCGTAACTTGCTCCTCTTGGTGTGAAGTGAACATAATCTTTTCCAGCCAATCCTTGACTAACCCATGAAGGCATGGAATTCCTCCCTCCCATGGCAGTGTATAAATCCCAAAAGGCAGCACCGGTTTCATCACAGGTTTTTTTCATTTGGTTCACACAATAGGAAAGATAGGGGTAGGTTTCGAAAATTCCGTTAACCATGTGTGACATGTCACTTGGACCAATGACCAAAATGGCCGCACTCGGACGATTTTTTTGAATGTATTGAATTTGACTTTTAAAACTTCGCATGTAGTAACGTACAGAGCTGCTGTCCTTAAAGGCATGAACGGAATTTCCACCAAACTGAAGAATGAATAATTCGGAATTTAATTCAGTGTGCATTTTTCGAAACAAGGCCGCATCTCCCGAGCTGATGGCATGTCCTGATGAACCTCGCATTGCTACATTCACGACTTGAACACCCACATCCCCTTCTAACGCAAAGCCGTTAAAAACAGGACTTTTTGATGTACTGAATACAAATCGCAGTTTACCAGGCGTTTTGGGAAAACTTAAGTCAATCGAATGACTCAAACCATCTTTGATTAAAGAATCTTGGTGAATCAGCTTGTTGTTTTCGTAGACTTTTACAGCACATGGTTTAAAGCAAGACGTGTAAAAACACTTCACCTGATTAAAGTCCCTTGCTCTTGTAAATGCCGCTTTCGACGCTTCTATTTCAATCCATCCTTCGCTCATTTCTCCACGGTTTGATTTTGCGGTGTCAATGAGTATAATGGAAGCAGAACCCATAGCTCCGTATTTTCGCGTGCTTAACTTCTTACCCCAAAATGAGGTTAACCGTTCGAAATTACTCGAAAATGTTTGTTTAAATGTCTGTGTATTATAGACGTTTGTTGCCGGAATCATTCCAGGTCCATTTCCACCAAATTGATTCTGAATGCGTTGACGAATATACCCTGTCATGCGATCTCCTTCAATTTGTGAATCTCCGTAATGAAAGATGGAGATTTTGCGTCCTTCTTCAGAAACTGTTTTTAATTGTGCGAAAAATCGAAATAAATTTTGTTTCGCTACTTCATTGATATCAAGGGAAGTTGCACTTTCTGTACTTAGCTCTCCTCCATCCGCAAGTCCTAATTTCCCCGAAGTTTTCCCAAGGTGTTTGACCAAGCTCTCATTGATATCACTTGTGTCAACTTTTTGAATGATTTTCGCAATGTCCTTTTTCTCTTGTTTTTTTGGTTGCAGGACTTCCTCAAAAGGAAGGAATTGCCATTTAATACCAAGGAATTTAGCTCCACCGTTCGGCAATAAAAAAGAGGGGATGAATAAAAGTGAAAGTACTAAAATGACAAAAATTAGTACTTGGTATGGACGAAAGTTTTGCACGGATTGTTTCTATTCAACAAATATAACTTTTCTTTGTTTTCAATACATCATGATGACACCTTCCAATTCACTTATAAACGAATCCTCGCCGTATTTAATTCAACATGCCCATCATCCGGTCCATTGGTTACCATGGACGGATGAAGCCTTCGAACAGGCTAGAAGACAAAATAAATTAGTGCTGATCAGCATTGGTTATTCAGCATGCCACTGGTGTCACGTCATGGCGCATGAATGTTTTGAAGATCAAGAGGTAGCTGATTTGATGAATGCACACTTCGTCAATATCAAAGTGGACCGCGAAGAGCGCCCGGATGTCGACCAAGTATACATGTCGGCAGTTCAACTCATGACTCAAAAAGGCGGTTGGCCGTTGAACTGCATTACTTTGCCGGATGGACGTCCAATTTACGGAGGAACGTATTTCCCGAAGGAACAATGGATTCATGTATTAAAGTCCTTGGTTTATACTTTTCAAAACGACTTAGATAAAGTGGAAGAATATGCCTCGAAATTACATGAAGGACTCAGTGTCAACGAATTAATTGCCATTCCACAAGACGAGCCAAATCTTCAAAGCGAAAAACTGCTGGAGTTGGTCGCACGCTGGAAAAAGCAATTCGATATGTTAGAAGGTGGAATGAGTCGGGCCCCGAAATTCCCGATGCCGAATAATTACCTGTATTTATTAGCTCATAGCCGTTTTTTCAAGGATGAAAAACTGCAAGAATACGTCCGCTTGACCTTAGATAAAATGGCCTTTGGTGGAATTTACGATCAGATTGGTGGCGGATTTACGCGCTATTCGGTTGACATGATTTGGAAAGTTCCCCATTTTGAGAAAATGCTCTACGATAATGCCCAGTTGATGGAATTATATGCTCTAGGATATCAAGTGCTGCAGGATGAATCCTACAAAAAAATCGTGGAAGAAATTTTCACCTGGTTACAACGTGAAATGAAGGATGAATCCGGAGCGTATTTTAGTGCGTTGGATGCAGATAGCGAAGGAGAGGAAGGAAAATATTATTGTTGGAATGAACGCGAATTGAAATCACTTATCCGTGAAGACTATACCCTTTTTGCGGATTATTACGCTGTTTCGAATCGTGGTTACTGGGAAGAGGACAAATACATTTTATTGAAAACACAAAGTCATGCTGAATTTTCGAAGAAATGGAAAATCGGAATGACCGAGTTGGACACGAAAGTCTCCGAATGGAAGTCTCTGCTACTTTCCGAACGTCAAAAACGCATCGCTCCAGGACTTGACCATAAATGCCTTACTTCCTGGAATGCACAGTTAATTAAGGGAATGTGTCAAGCGTTTAACGCCTTGCATCAAGAAGAATTATTGATTGAAGCACGAAAAATCGGAAAATGGATTCTTTCGTGTCAACTAAAGTCAGATGGTACTTTATACCATGTAAACACAAATGGCATAGCAAGTATTGATGGATTCTTGGAGGATTACGCACATGCCATTGATGCGTTTATTCATTTATATCAGCGAACAGGCGAACTGATTTGGTTGGAACAGGCGAAGATTTGGGCATCGCTAGTGGAGAAAGAGTTCATGCATCCGGAGAGTAAAATGTGCTACTTTACGTCCAATGACACAGAGCTTGTTGTCAGAAAAATGGAAATTCATGACAATGTAATTCCTTCCAGCAATTCGGTCATGGCGCGCAATTTCTTCCGATTAGGAACCTATTTCCGTGAAGACCGATGGCTTGAACATGCGCGACAGATGTTGGCTAATATGTACGACGGAATGGAAACCTATGGTTCGGGATATTCCAATTGGGCACAGTTATTATTGGAAATGAGTCAAGGGTTTACAGAAGTTCACCTCATAGGGATCACCTCGAATGAATCAATCACTTGGCCAAATAACTGCCTCATTTCTTATCATACTGAAGTTCCGATGTCAGCTAGTTATTCCCCCGGTATTTTTGTTTGTGCAAAAGGAACTTGTTACCCAGCACTTTCCACGCTGAATGCAGCAAAAAAACTCATTGAGGAAGAAATCAATTAAGACTTAAGCTTGCAGGTATTCCATCCAAAAAGGGAATACAATCCACAGAAAGACGTAAATGAGGTCAAGATAAAAACTACCGCTACAATCAACGCAATCACATTCAAGGTCGCTGGAAAAACATCCATTAATGACCCAACTAAAAGTACTGCCGCGATTGCGATGCGAATCAAGCGGTCAGTATTTCCCATGTTTTTTTTCATAGGCCAAATGTACGGATGTACTTGGTTCTGAAAGTAACAAAAGTTACGCGAATGTTTATGCTTTTCGAGCGATGGCTCTCATGGCAGCATTCACTACATCTTGTGTGTCAATGCCATATTTCGTCATTAATTCCATTGGCGTACCACTTTCACCGAATGAATCGTTAACAGCTACGTATTCTTGTGGACACGGGAACTCTCTACTCAAAACTTGAGAAACGGCTTCTCCTAAACCACCATTCATCATGTGCTCTTCAGCAGTGACAACGCAACCAGTTTTAGCAGCTGATGTTAGAATTGCTTGAACATCAAGTGGCTTAATCGTATGCATGTTAATCAATTCAGCAGAAATTCCTTTCTCTTTCAAAATAGCTAAAGCTTCGATGGATTTCCAAACAAGGTGTCCACATGCGATGATCGTTACGTCTGTTCCTTCTGCTAAAACATCTGCTTTACCAATCAAAAATTTTGCGTCTGGTTTTACAAAAATCGGCATTACAGGACGACCAAATCTTAAGTAAACAGGCCCCTGATGTTCTGCAATAGCAATCGTTGCTTGTTTTGTTTGATTGAAATCCGCAGGAACGATTACCGTCATGTTCGGCAACATGCGCATCATCCCGATGTCTTCCAAAATTTGGTGTGTTGCACCGTCTTCGCCTAGGGTAAGTCCAGCGTGCGAAGCACAAATTTTAACGTTTTTCTGTGAGTAAGCTACAGATTGACGAATTTGATCGTACACACGTCCTGTAGAGAAATTTGCGAAGGTTCCAGTATATGGAATTTTTCCACCAATGGTCATTCCAGCCGCTAATCCAATCATGTTTGCTTCAGCAATTCCTGCTTGAAAAAAACGATCTGGATTTTCTTTTTGGAACGCATCCATTTTTAATGAACCAGTTAAGTCAGCACACAATGCGACTACATCCGGATTCGTGCGTCCTAATTCCGCTAATCCTTCACCAAAACCTGATCGCGTGTCTTTGTTACCTAGTATTTCAAATTCCATAACTATAAATTTAATAAGAGTGTTTTATTTGAATCGATTCTAAACTTTTTTTCTTTTGTATATGCGCTCGACTTTTGGTCTTTTTCGCGGTAAACAATTTTATAATTTCCTGGTTGCAAGGACCATTTTCCTTCTAACGGACCTTCATCCATATTGCAAACCCATTCCCACTGATTGGCTTGACGTTCGTAAAAAATTTGTCCGACAGTAGATTTCACTACAACGTATTGAAATATTCCAGCTGGCACGACATCTACAAACGTAGTTTTGCTTTGAGTAATCTCCACACGTTGATACGTCCTTGGCAAGGTAAAAATCTCAAGGTCATACGTCCCGACAAGGTATTTCTGTGTGGAATTTAAATTTTGGGAATGCAGTGTTTTACTTTCATCTTTCAATGAAACGCGCATTTGAAAACTCGGGTTTTGTGTGTTTTTTGTTGCAGTAAACTTCAAGTATCCTTGTGGTGCATCAACGACAAGTGTATTGTGCGTGTGTTTTTGCAAGACAATTCCCTTTTTCTCCAAATTTGGAAGCGTATTCAACACCAAATCATACTTCACTTCTGGATCCAAGACCAAGGTATCTGGAAGATTTTTACGGTTGAGGGTATGTGTAAACGTGTATTTTAAGTTGGATGTTCCGCTTTCGTAAAAGAACATCGTCACATTCGTTTCAAGTGGTTTTTTTGTGATGTCATTTAAGTTCACTTGAACAGTTGTGTTCACGAGTGTTTTAGAAACGATGCTAGCTAGCACATTTCTAAACGATTCTTTACTTTCCGCATCCGAATAAGCACCGATGCAATCAAATTTATCGAGGTAGGATAAATCCATACCTAAACCAATAACGAACGGAGTCACTTTTACCCCTTTATCTTTCAATTTTCGCGCGATGATACATGGATCGTTGTCACACGATTCGAGTCCGTCGGTAATTAAAATGATGTAATTTCTAGACAGCGTATCGGGAAAATCTCCGGCAGCGGCTTCGAGTGATCGGGCGATGGGTGTGGATCCTTTTGCTTGAATGGACTTTACTTTTGATTTGATGGCGTCCACCGTATTGACACCGAAGGCAACTTCCAATTTGGTGTCGTTGCAATCTTGATAGGTATTCGTTACAGGCGTTTGATGACCATAAACGCGTAAAGCAATTTCCAAATTTGGAATACCTCTCAACTTTTCGACTTCTTGGATCAATACTTCTTTTGCTGCCTCCATGCGTGTTTGGTTGTTGTTCCAATCCACATTCATGCTATTTGACGCATCCAAAATAAACAATATGCGCGTGTTTTTTTGCGTCCAGCCGAAGCCAGCAAAACAAATAAACAATACACATATCCACTGTTTCATTAATAGTCTCCCAATGATTCTTCTAATTGCGCTAATGCCGCCGTAAGTTGTTCTGCGTTTGGAGCGACACCATGCCATTTATGAGACCCCATCATGTAGTCAACACCTTGACCCATTTCTGTTTTCATAATGATCACCACTGGTTTTCCTTTTCCACACATCGCTTTTGCTGCCGTCATTTTCGCACGGATATCTTCGAACTGGTGTCCGTCCATTTCCAAAACTTCCCAACCGAACGCTATCCATTTTTGTGCCAAGTTCCCTAAAGACATCACATCTTCTACATCTCCGTCGATTTGACGACCATTGTAGTCGATTGTGGCGATGAGGTTGTCCACATGGTTCGCCGCAGCATACATCGCCGCTTCCCAAATTTGACCTTCTTGTAGTTCGCCATCACCATGAAGTGTATAAACAATTCCTTTGTCTCCGTTTAATTTTTTTACTTGAGCAGCTCCTGCTGCTACAGAAAGACCTTGTCCTAATGAACCAGAAGCCATGCGGATTCCAGGTAATTTTTTATCTGTTGAAGGATGGCCTTGTAAACGACTAGATAATTTTCTAAAAGTCCCTAATTCAGCCACTGGAAAATAACCAGCTCTAGCTAAAACACTATACCAAACTGGTGAAATGTGTCCATTCGACAAGAAAAATAAGTCTTCACCGATACCATCCATGTCAAATGTCTCGGCATTGAAGTTCATTTGCTCAAAATACAAAAAGCTTAAAAAATCGGCACAGCCAAGTGATCCTCCCGGATGACCGGAATTAACTGCTGAAACCATACGAACGATGTCTCTTCTCACCTGAGAAGCTACTTTTTCTAATGCTGAATTCTCCATGAATTTTAACTAAGGAATTATGTATGGACAAAATTAAGTTTTATTAATTTAGCATATAATTGAAATATTTGAACATTAGGTACAACTTTTCAACGATTACGAACGTCTAGTGGAAACAAAACTGAAAACATGAAAAAGGGTTTACTCATTATCTTACTTGCATTTGCACAACAAATCATTGCACAAAAAGCAAGTCCCGCATTAGCAAAAAGTTATTCAAAAACGGAATTACAAGCATTTGAGCAGGATGGTCAAGGAACAATAAATGTCCTCAATTATGCAGTGGACCATGCTTGTTACACGGTTGTTGTTCCCGAGGGTAAAGAGGTAAGTCAATTTCCTTCGATTTCATTGAAGTCGAAAAAAGACATCCGTTTTACGGACTATCAATTGCAAATCAAAGACCGCACTCAATATTTCAAAATTGAGGACAGCAATGAACTTTTAGTGGTAAAGTCCATCAACATTCTTAAGTTAGAAATGCAAAACAACAAATAATGACAAAAAATTTACTGAGCATTTTATTCGTAGCATTAGCACATCTTGGATTTTCTCAAGTTACATTAACCATATCTGATCCGGATTACTCTCAAACAAATCCCTTGAACTGCGCTGGAATTGTTCCAACAGGTGGAACAAACTTTATCGATGGTACGGGAAATTATTTACCAAATACCGATCAAACATTGGTGCTTTGTCCCGATTTAACTCAAGGTTCGAAAGTATCCATTTCCTTTGCTACAAATATCGGATTTGAGTTCGACATTCATCCAACAGATACGCTTTATGTGTATGACGGTCCGTCAACAAGTGCTCCGCTGCTAGGAGCTTATAACTCCGGAACAAATCCGGTTGGCTTTTTTGTTCAAGCATCTTTCCCAAACAACCCATCGGGATGTTTAACCTTGCGTTTTCGATCCAATGGAGCAAACGAAGGAACAGGATGGGTGGCAAACGTAGCATGTGGGAATCCACCTCAACCGATTGAACCACACATCGAAGCGTTTAAAAATGGAGTGGGTGCAAATATTTTAAATCCATTAGACACAGGTTACGTTGATTTGTGTTTTGGAGATTCAGTTTTGTTAACGGCAACACCCTTGTTTCCTTACTCTCTAGAGAATACAAATACTGGTTACTCTCAAACCGTAGCAAATTGTAATTACACTTGGACCATAGGTGGAGTTGGACAATTTACAGGAAGTTCTGTTTGGTTTACGCCGCCTGCTCAATCTGGTTACTACGTGGATTTAAAAGTTCAAGATGCCTTTCCACATCAAGCAAACATGTTCTGTAAAGTCAGGGTTTCCCAAACGCCGTTTTTTACGGGTACTGGACCTGTGGAGGACACTGTATGTTTAGGTGAAAATACGAATTTATTGGGAGGTGTTACAGCAACGGATACTGTTGGAATCGATATTCCCGGTGGAGAATTTCAAATTGGAGGTGTATTTGCTGGCTTAACTTTCCTTCCGGATGGAGCAGGACAAACGTATTCGTCTGTCGTGCCAATGTCCGGATTTGATTCTACCGCTGTCATCACTTCCGCAAACGATTTTGATGAACTCTGTATTGATATCGAACACTCTTACATCGGTGATATTGAAATCGCTTTGACATGTCCGAATGGAACCACGGTTTCGTTGATGAACGCCTACAACCAAACCCCTTTTGGCTGGAATGAGCTGGTACCCGGTGGCTGTGGAAATTCCATTTCAACGTTTCTTGGAAATGACACCAATATAGATGGCGGGAATCCAGGTACGCCAGTTTGGACCTACTGTTTCTCACCTACAAATGCCACACTTGGAACCATTTGTGCAGAAGAGGCCGCGGGTAATACAGTGATTAATTCATATGGATTTCCTTCCATGAATCCAAATGGGGTGTATTTGCCAGATGGTGATTTTAATCAATTTGCTGGCTGTCCAATAAATGGACCATGGACAGTATCCGTTCAAGATAATCAAGGGGTTGACGATGGATACATTTTCCAATGGGCTATATATTTCAATGCTTCTTTATACCCTGAATCTGAAGGATATCAAAACATTGTGATGGGAGATTTTTGGTCCTCTGACCCTTCGATTATTTCCGGTCAGACAGATACGTTGATTGTGATCCAACCAAGTGTAACGGGGAACACGAACTACACCTATAACGTAACGGACAACTTTGGTTGTCATTATGACACAACGGTTACGCTTTACGTCTTGCCAACTCCTGTTATCTTCAATGATACGATTGCATGCAACTACGCTTATCAAGTTCAAAATACCATTTCCTATAGCGGTGGTGTTTGGATCTGTTCAGATACTTCGGTTCACTTTTTACCGAGTAATTTAGTCGATAATCCGGAGATTAGCACCATGCAAGTTGGTGGAATATTTGATGTCAAGTACATTGATAATGCATGTAATGATACCATTATTTCTCAAATTGAATTCCCACCTTATATCTACACCGAATTATTAGACACGGCGATTTGTAAAAATGCTAATTTTGAATTGAGTCCACTTATGGTGAACTCCAAACCTTTACAAGCTGGATATAATCCATTGCAGACATTCATATGGGGCGATGGTTATAACGCCGTTCCGCGCATTGTAAATCAGCCTGGAGATTATCCGTTCTTTTTATCAAATGTATGTTATACTGTTTCCGATACTGCTACAATCACGATAAAACCGTGTGATATTACCGCACCAAATATCATTTCCCTTTCCTCGCAAGCAGGTAATGAATTGTTTTATGTGGAATACGATGGCATCGCAGAATTTCAGTGTTACATCCTCAATCGTTGGGGCAACGTGATTTACGAATACAGTGATCCTGCCGGACATTGGGACGGGAAAACAAGTGCTGGAGACATCGTAGAAGAAGGAACCTATTTCTACCGTATAGATGCTGTTTTTGAAGGCGGAGAAAAAATACAAAAACACGGATTTGTCGTTGTGAAATACTAGGATTGACTACTTTTGTTCAAAATTGAACAACTATGTCAGATTTGTCTTTTGCACAAGAAATCCAAGAAGGAATCCCAACATATATTCCCTCAGAAAAATCGTGGGATTTGCACGTCAATCATGCGCCTAAACGCAAAGATATCCTATCAAAGGAGGAAAAGAAATTAGCGATTGCAAATGCACTTCGTTATTTTCCAAAAGACCAACACGCTGAATTAGCAAAAGATTTTGCTGCGGAATTGCATACCTACGGACGCATTTATATGCACCGGTACCGTCCAACGCACCCAATCTTTGCACGTCCAATTTCTGAATATCCAGGAAAATCCCTACAGGCACGTGCCATCATGCTAATGATTCAAAATAATTTGGACCATGCTGTAGCGCAACATCCACATGAACTCATCACATATGGTGGTAATGGCGCTGTTTTCCAAAATTGGATTCAGTATCGATTAACCATGAAGTATTTGTCTGAGATGACGGACGAACAAACGTTAGTGATGTATTCAGGACATCCAATGGGATTATTCCCCTCACATAAAAATGCACCAAGAGTTGTCGTTACGAATGGAATGATGATTCCTAATTACTCTAAACCCGATGATTGGGAAAAATTTAATGCACTTGGAGTAACCCAATACGGACAAATGACCGCTGGATCCTATATGTACATTGGTCCTCAAGGTATCGTTCATGGCACAACCATCACAGTACTGAATGCCGTGCGTAGGTTAGCAAAAAACCGCGATGACATCAAAGGAAAATTATTCTTAACTGCTGGACTCGGCGGAATGTCAGGAGCACAACCAAAGGCAGGAAATATTGCTGGAGTCATTTCAGTAACCGCTGAAGTCAATCCAAAAGCGGCAAAAACAAGACATGAACAAGGATGGGTTGACGAAATCATTTCTGACCTAGATGAATTGTCGGCACGTGTGAAAAAAGCACAAGAAGCCAAAGAAGTCGTTTCGATTGCGTACCTTGGAAATGTCGTGGATGTTTGGGAGAAATTTGACGAAACAGGTGTTCATGTGGACTTAGGTTCAGATCAAACTTCTTTGCACAATCCATGGGCCGGGGGATATTATCCCGCAGGACTCACCTTTGAAGAATCGAATGAAATGATGGCGAATGATCCGGACAAATTCAAGGAATATGTTCAAGAAAGTTTGAGACGCCATGCAGCTTCGGTAAACAAACATACACAAAGAGGAACGTATTTCTTTGATTACGGCAATGCGTTTTTATTAGAATCCTCTCGTGCAGGAGGAGATGTCATGGCTGAAAACCACATTGATTTTAAGTATCCTTCCTATATTCAAGATATTCTAGGTCCCATGTGTTTTGATTATGGATTTGGACCGTTTAGATGGGTATGTGCTTCTGGGAATCCGGAGGATTTAGCAAAAACAGATGCCATCGCTTGCCGTGTATTAGAAGAAATGATGTTGAGAAGTCCGATGGAAATCCAACAGCAAATGGCGGATAATATCCAATGGATTAAAGGAGCTCAAGAAAATAAAATGGTAGTAGGCTCACAGGCCAGAATTCTTTATGCCGATGCAGAAGGAAGGATGCGCATTGCCGAGGCATTCAATCAAGCTATTGAGAAGGGTGAAATTGGTCCGGTTATTTTAGGACGAGATCACCACGATGTTTCAGGAACGGATTCACCTTACCGCGAAACCTCAAATATTTATGACGGTTCGCGATTTACAGCCGATATGGCGATTCAAAATGTGATTGGCGATAGTTTCCGCGGAGCAACTTGGGTTTCCATTCACAATGGAGGTGGAGTTGGCTGGGGTGAAGTGATCAACGGTGGATTTGGAATGCTACTCGATGGAAGTGCAGATGCAGACCGCAATTTGAAAATGATGTTGCATTGGGATGTGAACAACGGAATCGCTCGACGAAATTGGGCACGAAATGAAAACGCCATTTTCGCCATCAAACGAGCGATGGAAATCGAACCAAATCTGAAGGTAACCTTACCAAATTTAGTTGATGATCAATTATTGGATGATATCATTTAAGGTTTAAAAGCTTCCTCTAGAAAGCGACCTTTACTTGTTGGCATGTCAAAGTGAAGCAGGGTGGAAATAGTTTTCGAAAGATCGATTAACTCGCCTTCTTTTTTAATGCTTAAACCCTTTGGGGTGTCTGGACCAAGAACCAAAAGTGAAATATGTCTACACCCTTCACAGCGATCGCCGTGGTTAACAAATCCTGATTTCACACCGTCTAAATGGCGCCCGTGATCATTCGTTATGAATAAAGTTGTTTGGTTTTTCATCGTTGGATTCGATTGAATCATCGCCCACAAGCGCGCAGCATATGCATCACATGCCATAATCGATTCCTGGTATTTCTCCCAATTATTCGCATGTCCATAAACATCAACTGCTAATAAATTAATCAGCATGACATGAGGGGCGTTTGGACTCGAAACCAATTCACTTACTTTTTCGAATGTTTCCTCATCCCTACCGTAACCGATACCTTTTCCAAATGGACCGCAATACGTTGAGGCCAAAAATTGATTGTGCCATTTTTTATTTTCTGTATTTGCCAGTACATCCAACTTTCCTTTACTCGCAACGATATAAGCGTCACTTTTTGCTGCACCACTTGATTTGAGGTAATACTGGAACAACGACGGATTTTTCGGTAAACTTGTCCCAGAGTTCGAAATGTGCTGATAAATACCTGTTGTTATTGCGGTATGTCCGGGTACCGTGTACGTGACACCGTTGTTTTTAAAATCCTCATAAAAAGCTCCTTCATATCGAAGGGAGTCACATAAAATTGGACTTAAACGACAAGAAGTATCACCGTAGGTTTCACTGAAGCGTGGACCATCGATAACTAAAACCACAACGTACTTCGTTTGATAGGGAGGATTCCCTTGTTGAGCGAAAAAAGTAGAACCTAAAAATAAAAAAACGAATGAAATAATGTGATTTTTCATAAATCAAAAATACACATTATCCGACCTCTATTTAGTCTTTCAAGATTTTTATCGTTTGAACGTGTTTACCTTCTCTTGTCACACGAAGTAAATAAACACCTTTTTCAAGCTCAGAAATGTCCAGAGATTTGGATTGTTGACTTCCATCTAACACGATTTTACCTTGAAGATCCAATAGTCGAATTTGGTCTGCTGCATGCATCCCATCGATGTTCAGAATAGTCGAAGCAGGATTAGGATAAACACTCAGTCGTTCTTCCGATAAAGGAGACAAGCCGCTTAAATTAGCATCATAAATCACACGAATGGGAATGGATTTGTGAACGGTTTGTGCAGGAACACCGTTATCCGTCACATCCATTTCGATGCTGTACATTCCAGGCTGTACATTGGTTGCATCAAAAGTGACATCATATTGTGTGAATTCACCATTTGGAGTCTCGACATAACTCAAGGCGCTAGGCAATGAACATTGAATGGTGGTGTTTAATAATTGTCCAATTTCAGGAGTGCTTACTCCAATTGTAAAATCAATCGCGTTCAGACTTTTGTGCAAAGTATCTCCAGTGTAAACATCAATGGTATCACAAATAAGGCTACTCATCACAAGCGGCGGAATATTTGTTGCCGAACTTGCCAAATTAAAGTAGATTTCTTGATTATCCAGAAAATCAACTTGGTCAATGGTATTGTAGGGACCGTCGAATGCCGTACCAAGTGTATCGAATTGCCCTACTTGAAAATAATCTAGGCCATTACCGATATTTACACCAACAGTTGCAGGAGACCCACTGAATCCATTCACCCCTCCAGATGCAGACCCAGTTGTCCATTGCATGTCACCATAACAAAATGACACATTATTTCCTGCAGGAACCAAGGTGTCTTGTCCATCCGAAATAATCAATTGAAAGGTATTTAATTTATCCTCCATCATACTGAAATATCCAACATGATCCCAAACAATCACAAGGGAATGAGGATTTAACTTGTACCACACATTTCCTCCATTCGTTGATCGCGTGTCAACATCTGCCCAGAAGGGGGCAATCATATTAAAAGAGGGGTCAGGAAACGTAAACGCGGTAAAGGTGTTATAAGGCATGGTAAACGAAATATTTCCATTATTGTTGATGTACAAGCTATCGTACGTCGTCCCGTAAAAACTAAAACTAAATGGCAAATAGATGCTATTAGAGTATAAATCATCATTCGGCGCCATAGCCAACATAAAGGTAGAATCCAATGGGATTAAACAATCACAGACACCTGACTTTTCAGATTTTCCAGTGTAATGAATACTGGTATTTGTAGGATTCAAATCGTTTAAAATCGTTTGATTCGTGATCAAGCCCTGTGATTTCAAAGTTTCGTATTCTTTGGAATCAATTTTAATGGATTGACTCGTTGCCGTTAAGGTGAAAAGACCTATCATTCCGAGTAGTAATGCTCTCATAATAATTGAATTAGAATAATTTGGATAGAAAATTACAATTTTTTTTTAAAGAAACGAAAACATTCAGATAATGGTGGTGTTTTTGTATGGTAAATAATCAAATAAACGTTTGTACAAATACCATAAAAGTGGTAATTTTGTGGAAGATTTAGAGTTTATTTATAATTAATCTAAATAAAAACTGATTATGATAACAGTTACAGACAATGCAAAGAAGCAGGCCATTAGATTGATGGAAGATGAGGGTAAAGAAGGTCTTTTTATCCGTGTTGGAGTGCAAGGAGGTGGATGTTCAGGATTAATGTATCAATTGACATTTGATAATCAGGATTTGGAGGGAGATAAGTCCTTTGAAGACAATGGAATAAAAGTTGTCGTTGATAAAAAAAGTTACCTGTATTTAATTGGAACAACCTTAGATTTTTCTGGAGGATTAAATGGAAAAGGATTTGTGTTTAAAAACCCGAATGCAGATCGAACATGTGGATGTGGAGAGTCTTTCTCTGTTTAAGAAAAAGCTATGGCAGGATATACTGAAAATGAGTTAGCTCAAGATCTCGAAAATCAAGAATATAAATTCGGATTCGTTACGGATATTGAGTCAGATACCGTTCCAATTGGATTAAATGAGGATGTGATCCGCTTAATTTCTGAAAAGAAAGAAGAGCCGGAATGGTTGCTCGAATACCGATTAAAAGCGTTTGCTATTTGGAAAGAGATGACGGAGCCTGAATGGGCGCATGTGCATTATACAAAACCCGATTTCCAAGCAATCGCTTACTATTCAGCCCCGAAACAAACAAAAAAATACGAATCTTGGGATGATGTAGATCCTGAAATGAAAGAAACCATGAAAAAATTGGGGATTTCAATGGAGGAGCAACAACGTTTAACAGGTGTTGCCGTGGATTTCGTTATGGATTCTGTTTCCGTAGCAACATCCTTCAAAGAAAAACTTGGCGAACTTGGTGTGATTTTCTGCTCGTTTTCAGATGCGGTCCAAAATCATCCAGAATTGGTTCAAAAATACATGGGATCGGTTGTTCCAATGACCGATAATTTTTATGCGGCATTGAATGCAGCGGTTTTTACGGATGGATCATTCTGTTACATACCGAAAGGTGTTCGTTGTCCAATGGAATTGTCAACATACTTCCGAATTAACGCTGGTGGAACTGGTCAATTTGAGCGAACATTAGTTGTTGCAGACGAAGGTTCATACGTTTCTTATTTGGAAGGATGTACCGCTCCTCAACGAGACGAAAACCAATTACATGCCGCGGTGGTTGAATTAATTGCCATGGATCACGCGGAAATTAAATATTCCACTGTACAAAACTGGTATCCAGGGGATAAAGAAGGAAAAGGCGGCATATTTAACTTTGTCACGAAACGTGGTATGTGTCATACTCACTCAAAAATTTCATGGACCCAAGTAGAAACAGGATCTGCGGTTACATGGAAATATCCTTCGTGCATTTTAAAAGGAGATAACTCCATTGGAGAATTTTATTCGGTTGCGGTAACGAACAATTACCAACAGGCAGATACAGGAACCAAAATGATTCACCTTGGTAAAAACACCAAGAGTACGATTATCTCCAAAGGAATTTCTGCGGGAAAATCACAGAATTCATACCGAGGACTTGTGCAAATAAATAAAAGCGCACACAACGCCCGAAATTTTTCTCAGTGTGATTCACTGTTGATGACGGACGAATGTGGAGCACACACCTTTCCATACATCGAATGTAAAAATCCAACGGCAAAAATAGAACATGAGGCAACGACATCGAAAATCGGTGAAGACCAATTGTTTTATTGCATGCAACGTGGAATCAGTGAAGAAAAAGCGATTAGCCTCATCGTGAATGGTTATTGTAAAGAAGTGTTAAACCAATTACCCATGGAATTTGCCGTGGAAGCACAAAAATTGCTTGCCATTAGTTTGGAAGGTAGTGTTGGATAAATAGAATATTAAAGGAATTAGTTCTGATTAAGAAAAGATAAGAGATGATTAAAATTGAAAATTTACACGCAAGTATCAACGGAAAAGAAATTCTGAAAGGATTAAACTTAGAAGTCAAAGCGGGAGAAGTTCATGCGATTATGGGTCCGAATGGTGCCGGAAAAAGTACACTCGCAAGTGTATTAGCTGGACGTGAAGACTACGAAGTAACGGCTGGATCAGTTGATTTCGACGGAACGGCTTTATTGGAATTATCAACAGAAGATCGTGCAAGAGAAGGCTTGTTCTTAGCGTTTCAATACCCGGTAGAAATTCCAGGTGTTTCCAATATCAATTTTCTTCGAACGGCTTTAAATGAAATTCGCGCTTATAAAGGCGAAGATCAAATTTCTGCAAAGGATTTTATGGCAATGGTTCGTGAAAAATCGGCTATTGTTGAGTTGGATAGTAAATTAGCTTCACGTGCAGTGAATGAAGGGTTCTCAGGCGGTGAGAAAAAAAGAAACGAAATTTTCCAAATGGCCATGTTGGAACCGAAATTAGCGGTTCTTGATGAAACGGACTCTGGTTTGGATATCGATGCCCTTCGTATTGTAGCAAATGGTGTGAATACCTTGAAGTCAGATAAAAATGCGACGATCGTAATTACGCACTACCAGCGCTTACTCGATTACATCGTTCCAGATTTCGTTCATGTTTTGTACGATGGTCGAATCGTCATGACTGGAAACAAAGAATTGGCATTAGAATTAGAGGAAAAAGGATACGATTGGATCAAAGATTCAATTGAAGCGTAAGAAAAAGAAATGGAAAACTCGAATAAATTAAGTCAATTTACAAGTCGATTTAGCTCCACAGAAATAGAAGGACTAAAGCCCATGGCGGCAATGGCTCATACATTTTTAGCGGAAAATGTCTTTCCTACCACAAAAGTAGAGCGATTTAAATACACACGGTTGACAAAATTGGCAAATGCACAGTTTGAAACAACGAATATTGAAGCTGTTGCTGATTTCCGTAAACACCAAGTTTGTTCAGATGCCATCGCTATTTACATTGTGAATGGAAAGGTGCACTTGCCAGATGCATCCTTACCTTCAGGACTTACCATCGATTTTATATCTTCCTCAAAAACGTTACCGACATCCACGGTGAAAGACGTTTTTGCAGGAATGAATATCTTGTATGCACAGTCAGGCGTTTGTGTGCATGTAGCAAAAGATACGGTGATTGAATCTGTAATAGAAATTGTTCACGTTTGCACAGGTTCGTATGCGGGATTCACCCGTCACCATGTTTCCATAGGTGAACATGCACAGGTAAAGGTAGTTTTAACATATGTTTCCGAACAGACAGACGAATGCTTTTCTCATGTTCATACATCGATTGAAGTTGGAAATCAAGCACTTCTGAACGTTGAGAAAGTACAAATGGAATCGAGTGAAATGTTTTCGTTTGCTGATGAAGAAATTTGGCAAGATGCAGATTCTGTTTTCCAAATCAATACCTTGACATTAGATGGAAATTTGGTTCGAAACGACCTGCACATTCAAGTTCAAGGTGAACACGCGGAAACACACCTGAATAGTATGTATATGCTGAATGGGCAACAACACGTTGCAAATTATACAACAGTAGATCATCAAGTACCCAATTGCGAAAGCCATGAGCTTTACAAGGGCATCATGGATGATAAATCAATGGCCGTGTTCAATGGGAAAGTATTTGTGCGCAAAGACGCTCAAAAAACAAATGCGTATCAATCCAATGCAAATGTCCTGATTAGTGATGATGCCAGCGTGAATTCCAAACCAGAATTGGAGATTTATGCAGATGATGTGAAATGTTCACATGGGTCAACTACAGGTCAATTAGACGATGAAGCTATTTTCTATTTGCGTGCAAGAGGTTTGTCGGAAAAAAGTGCCAAGCAATTAATGTTGACTGCTTTTATGTCGGATGTGTTAGATAAAATTACGATTCCTTCAGTGAAAGCGAAAGTCTTCAAAACAATCAACGAACGATTTAATTGGGAATTAGAACTGTAAGGTTCAGTAAAAACAATAGCTAATGAAAAAGCCCTGACGTTTCTGTCAGGGCTTTTCAATTTCCTATCGGTAAGCTTAAGCGTTCAAGGCTTCAGCTCCACCAACAATCTCTAAGATCTCATTAGTAATAGCGGCTTGACGTGCTTTATTGTAACTTAATTTCAAACTTTTTCTAAGTTCATTTGCGTTATCTGTTGCTTTGTGCATCGCTGTCATACGAGCGCCATGTTCTGCAGCGAATGAATCACGAATTGCCTTAAATAATTGAAGTTTTAATGATTTAGGTATTAAATCTTCAACGATTTCCAATTTCGAAGGTTCAAACAAATAGTCACCTGTATTTTCTCCCTCATTTACGGTTGGAACGATTGGAAGGAATTGTTCAGTCTCTACAGATTGCGTTGCGGCATTAATAAAGCGATTATACACCAAAACGATCTTGTCAAACGATTTGTTTTGGAATTGTTGGATAATCTCTTCAGCTAATTGTGAGACAATTTCGAAACGAAGATCAGCATAAACATCTTCCATGTTTTCGATTCTCTCGTTCGCAAAATTGTATTCAGTACGCTTGTAAACATCTCTGATTTTCTTTCCAACGCTGAGTACTTGAACATTTGCATCCTTGTAATCCTCGTGAATGAGAACACCAGTACGTTTGATAATGTTGTTGTTGAATCCACCACACAAACCACGGTTTGATGTAATACCAACAATGAGTACATTTTTAACTTGGCGTTGCTCTGAAAATGCATTTTCAGAAAGGTCTAGTGTAGCACTTAAGTTTTCTAGAATTTCTTGCAGTTTTCCAGCGTATGGACGCATTTGCGTAACAGCATCTTGTGCTCGTTTCAACTTAGCTGCAGAAACCATCTTCATTGCTGAAGTGATCTGCATCGTTGAACCTACAGAGGTAATTCGGTTACGTATTTCTTTTAAATTAGCCATTCTTGATGTTTATCTTCAATCAAATGATGGGGAACAATTAGAATTTCTCAGCGACTTCTTTCGCAACTTTCGTTAAAACAGCTTCGATTTCATCTGTGTATTTTCCAGCTTTCAATGCCACTAATGTGTCTGCATGTTTCGCTTCTAATACCATCAAATAATCTTTCTCAAAGTTTTTAACTTGGTTGATAGGAACATTTTGGATGAGTCCTTTTACACCCACGTAAATGATCGCAATTTGTTTTTCAACAGGGTATGGATCTCCTTCTTTTTGTTTCAAGATTTCCACGTTACGAGCACCTTTGTCCAATACGTTTTTCGTTGCAGTATCCAAATCAGAACCAAATTTCGCAAACGCTTCTAACTCGCGGTATTGAGCTTGATCTAATTTCAGCGTACCAGCTACTTTTTTCATGGATTTAATCTGTGCAGATCCTCCTACACGAGAAACGGAGATGCCTACGTTAATCGCTGGACGAATACCAGAGTTAAATAAGTCACCTTCCAAGAAGATTTGTCCATCGGTAATCGAAATCACGTTTGTTGGAATGTACGCCGAAACGTCACCAGCTTGAGTTTCAATAATTGGAAGTGCTGTCAATGATCCACCACCTTTCACTTTATCTTTTAATGAAGCAGGAAGGTCGTTCATTTGTTTAGCGATGTTGTCATCAGCAATAACTTTTGCTGCACGCTCCAATAAACGGGAGTGAAGGTAGAACACATCACCAGGGTATGCCTCGCGTCCTGGCGGACGACGTAACAACAAAGATACTTCACGGTAAGCAACCGCTTGTTTTGATAAATCATCATAAACAATCAATGCTGGCTTACCTAAATCTCTAAAATATTCACCTACAGCTGCTCCAGTCATTGGTGCGTAAAACTGCATTGGTGCGGGATCTGATGCATTCGAAGCAACAACCGTAGTATACGCCATTGCACCTGCGTCCTCTAATTTCTTAACGATACCTGCAACTGTTGAACCTTTTTGTCCAATAGCAACATAAATACAATAAACAGGTTCACCACGATCATAAAACTCACGTTGGTTAATGATCGTATCAATCGCAACAGTTGTTTTTCCTGTCTGACGGTCACCGATAATCAACTCACGTTGTCCACGTCCGATTGGAATCATCGCATCAACCGCTTTGATACCTGTTTGAAGAGGCTCAGTTACTGGTTGACGAAAGATAACTCCTGGTGCCTTACGTTCGATTGGCATTTCGAATAACTCTCCAGCGATGGGTCCTTTACCATCAATTGGTTGACCTAATGTATCAATGACACGACCTACAACTCCATCACCTACTTTTACAGAAGCGATTTTTCCAAGACGGCGAACAGTGTCACCTTCTTTTACGCTTGATGATCTTCCTAACAATACAGCTCCTACATTGTCTTCTTCCAAGTTCAATGCAATTCCTTGCATTCCACCTGCGAATTCAATTAATTCACCGTACTGAACACCATTCATACCGTAGATACGTGCAATACCATCTCCAACTTGAAGAACGGTACCTACTTCTTGTAATTCTGCTTCAGAGCGAAATCCAGAAAGTTGCTCTCTTAAAATTGCGGAAACTTCTGCTGGTTTAATATCTGCCATTTTTACTTTATTTAATGTGTCGTTTGACTATTTTACTAATTCTTGTTTTAATCGATTCAATTGATTTGAAACCGACGCGTTTATTTGATAATCACCCATACGTACAATAAACCCTCCAATTAACGATTCATCTACATTCTCAGTGATTTCTAAGGTGCCTTTCACGCTCGCACTGATTTTAGAGGTGATTTCAGCTTTGGTTTGAGCGTCCAACGTTTTGGCGCTGATAATTGTTACCGGAACAATTCCTCTATGTTCTTTTAATTGTGTTAAAAACGAACTTGCGATTTCTGTAATCAATGATTCTCTTCTGTTGGTAGCGACCATTTCTAAAAATGAAATGGATAGTGCATCAAAATTCACAAAGATAGATTTGATGACTTCCAATTTTTTATCCACCTTAATCAAGGGAGAACTTAAAAACACTTGGAAATCTTGAGTCTCCATGGCAACCGTTAAAATTTGTTGCATGTTATTTTCAACCACCTCGATTTTTTGTTGATCTAAGGCTAGCTCCAATAATGCTTTCGCGTAACGTCCTGCTGCTTTCGTTGATTTCATCTGATTAATTCATTTGAATATCACCAGCAAGTTTTTCTGCTAATGCTTTTTGTTTTTCATCCGATGCCAATTCACCTCGAACAACTTTCTCAGCGATTTCTATTGCCAATGTTGCCACGTGCGTTTTGATCTCAGCGATAGCTGCTGCTTTTTCGCTATTGATGTTTAATCTTGCAGATTCAACAATTTTTTGCGCTTCCACTTTTGATTTCGATTTAGCTTCTTCAATCATGCTGTTTGCTGATTCTTTCGCTTCTTTCAAGATGTTGTCACGTTCTGCACGTGCCTCTTTCAAGATTTGATCGTTTTCTGCTTTGAGCACTTTCATTTCAGCTTGTGTTTTCACAGCTAAATCTAAAGCTTCAGATATTTTTTGTTCACGTGCATTTACTGCATTTAAAATAGGCTTCCAAGCAAATTTTGCCAATAAGAACAAGAGCAGACAAAAAACGATTCCTGTCCAGAACAACAAACCTAAATCGGGTATAATTAAATCCATTTTCTTTTAATTAATGTGTTAAATAATAAAGGTAGTTGAAACCAACCGTCTCAACTACCTTTAAAGATTTATGCTTTCGCGCCTAGTAGACCAACTACTACACCGAATAACGCAACACCTTCAATAAGTGCCGCTGCAATAATCATCGCTGTTTGAATTTTTCCAGATGCTTCTGGGTTTCTAGCGATACCTTCTACTGCAGAACCACCGATTCTACCAATTCCTAGACCTGCGCCTAAAACTGCTAAACCAGCACCGATTGCTGCAATACTACCGAACATTCCTGTCATTATATTTGAATTAAAAGGTTACTAATTAATGATGCGCTTCCTCTACAGCTGCTCCGATAAACAATGCCGAAAGCATCGCAAATAGGAATCCCTGTAAAAACGCAACTAAAACTTCCAAAATCGAGATAAACAAAGCCATTGGCACAGACAATCCTGCCCAAGCAACGTTTTTATTTACGAAAATAATGGAAATCAATGCTAAAACAATAATGTGTCCTGCGGTAATGTTCGCAAACAAACGAATCATTAAGGCAAATGGTTTTGTGAAGATACCAATGATCTCAATCGGCATCATGAAGAATTTCATTGGAACTGGAACCCCTGGCATCCAGAAAATGTGACCCCAATAGTTTTTGTTCCCGGAGAACAATGTTACCAACAAAGTACAAACAGCTAAAAACAAAGTCACCGTAATGTTTCCTGTTAAATTTGCTCCTCCCGGAAGGAATGGAACCAATCCTAACATATTATTAAACCATATAAAGAAAAAGATTGTCAATAAGTAAGGAACGTATTTTTCATATTTGTGCTCGTCGATATTGGCTTTTGCAATGTCGTCGCGAACCATTACGATAATAGGCTCGAAAAATTTAGCCAATCCTTTCGGCGCAACTGCTCCGTTTTTGCGGTAGAATTTTGCCACGCTAAACATGACTATTAAGACCAAAAACGCACCCATTAAAAGGGACATCACATTTTTAGTAATAGAAAAATCCATTGGTTGAGCATTGTGAGGATGTTCTCCATCAAAATGCAATTCGCCTGCTGCGTTTAATTTGTAGATTTCTTCGTGGTACATCGCATATCCTGCTGCTGGACCGACTCCTTTTATATAATGTAAACTTGCACCTTCTTCTTTCCCCTCAACTTTCACTTCTTCACCATGATAAAGATGCTTAGAACTGAAGGTTTTTAAACCATTATCCATTAAAATAACCGGTAAATAAATGCTTGTACCACCATGCTCTGGTCCATAAAGATGCCATTCGTGCGCATCTTTGATGTGATGCATAATCATCTCGCTTACGTTGAATTCTTTCTCTTCATTCGCGAATGAAAAACCTGAAACCCCAACGAAAGCAAGTAAAATTGCGACTTTTCGCATCAAAAATGAAAGTTTGCTGAATTGTTGCATTAGCGAATCTTTAAGCGGGTTTTAAAATTTTTGGCAAAGTTAGGCAAACTTTCTAAAGAAACAACTTAATTTTTGAACAAATCAACCACGAGTTTTCCTCAATTTCTTGTAAAACTGGATTCCAAACATTAACAGAATGGCTACTCCAAAGAACCCCAGTGTTCCGTAAATCCAATTCAAGGTATTTTTCATGCTCACCAGAAAGACGATAGCTACCAAAATCAGGGTAGCCACTTCATTCCAGATCCGGAGTTTTCCCGAAGTCCAACGTATCGTTCTTCGTTGACATTGCTTCATCATTTTCTGACTGTAAAAATGGTAAATGAGCAAGAGTCCAACGAAGGCTAATTTTAAATGCATCCATGGTTGAGATAAATAATATTCAGGTTGATCAACAATCATGATTGTGCCAAAAACGACAGTTAAAACCATTGCTGGCGTCGTAATGATCCACCACAATCTTTTTTGCATGATCTCAAATTGTGCTTGAAGAATGCTTTTTTTAGGTTCTTCTTGATCATTGGCTTCCACGAAATAGATGAATAAGCGAACCATGTAGAAGAGTCCGGCAAACCAACTGACCATAAAAATGATGTGCAATGCTTTGATGTATAACATACCTACAAAAGTAATGGAATCAACTTGGATTCAGGGTATATTTGTATTTTCGTTGTCGAATTATTTTGCAGCGCAATCCATTTTTAGATGAAACAGGTTTTAGTTACTTCATTTTTCTTGTTTACTGTTTTTCAAGCCCTAGCACAGGAAAAACTTTTATCCTTGGATGGAACTTTTCAAAATAAAAATTTGGTAGTCTACAATCCGCCTCAATCGGATGGATTTGGTTTTTGTGTCACCAAGGTTCTTGTCAATGGGGAAATTTTACCTGCCGCAATTCAATCCGCACATTTTGAAATCAATTTTCAACTCTTCCAATTAAAAGTTGGGGAAAATGTCTTCGTGGTTTTGGAACATGCACTTGGTTGTCAGCCACGATTTATGAATCCGGAAATTCTTTTGCCAAAAAGCACCTTCCGTTGTACCTCAATCACTGCCGACAAAACAGGCATGATTCATTGGACCACTGCTGAGGAGGCAGGATCCTTGGATTTTATCATTGAACAATACCGGTGGAATAGGTGGGTCGAGGCGGGACAAGTAAAAGGAAAAGGGATTAAACAAGCAAATGCCTACCAATTTCAAATTACCTCGCATTCAGGAAAAAATCAAATTCGTGTTTCTCAAATAGACAATACGGGAGAAAAAAGAAGCTCTCAAGCGGTCTTTTTTAATTCTGGATTGTCCTCCTTGAAAATAACCCCAACTAAGGTTCGAGATAATTTGTACTTTAAAGTTGGATCGAAAGAAGCGAAAACAAAATTCGAAGTTTACGATGCCTATGGAAACTTACTGAAAGTAGGATTCGCGAGCATGGTAGATTGTACCAACTTAGTAAGTGGGGTATACTTCATCAACTTCGATAATCAAACGGAAAAATTCATCAAAATCGCCGAATAATGAAACGCATTGAACACCTTGGAATAGCAGTCAAAAGTCTGGAAGAATCCATTCCGATGTACGAAGCACTACTCAATACAACCTGCTACAAACGAGAAGGTGTTGCCTCTGAAGGCGTGATGACAGCTTTTTTTCAAATCGGCGAATCGAAAATTGAATTACTGGAAGCAACAATTGAAAACTCACCAATTGCGAAGTTTTTAGCAAAGAATGGACAAGGTTTTCACCATGTAGCGTTTGAAGTAGAAAACATCGAAGCGGAAATCGCTCGACTGCAACAAGCTGGATTCCAATTGATCCACGAAGTGGCGAAAGATGGCGCAGATAACAAGCGCATCGCGTTTCTCCATCCGAAATCTACTGGTTCTTTATTGGTGGAGATTTGTCAGGAAAAAAGCGCGTAGAAGTCTTCCGGATTTTCGTAAAAATGCGTCTGAAGTCCAGCAGAACTTGCTCCAGCGATGTGTTGTGGACTATCATCAATAAATAAGACCTTTTCTGGAATTACATATAACTGTTCGCATACCCAGTGAAAGGTTGCTGCGTCTGGTTTGCGTTGCTGAATTTCATGTGATAGAAATACCTGTTCGAACAAGGATTCGAAAGATAATGAACTTGCTTTTTCCCAAGCGCGTTTCACTTGAACCATGTGTAGTTCGTTGGTGTTGCTTAACAAAGCGATTCTCTGTTTTTTGGACAATCGTTCTAGTAAAAGGATTTTTTCATTTGGAAATCCGCCAATCATGGCATTCCAAGCATGGACTATTTCATTCGGAGAGGTTCCTTTTTGAGTTATCGGCAGCAATTTATTGATGAAATGTTGTGCGGAAATTTTTCCTGTTTCGAAGAGATCAAACAATTGATTTTGCTGAAACTGTGTGTATTGATCGTGAAAGTCGCTTACCCCAAGTCGGACAAATGCGTTTTCAGTAGCTTGATAATCAATGTCTATGAGCACTCCGCCTAGGTCAAATAAGATGAGTTCTATTCCTTTCATATAGCTAAGATACTTACGATTCTGGTTATCTTTAAGAATTCTAAATAATCAAACGTGACATTTCCATGACATTATAACTTTAGTAGGCATGTACTTTTGTTACCAAAGATACTTATTGTGTTGAAGGACCTACATATTATCGCATTTACGCATCGAAATTTAGACGTCAATAAAATTGGTTTGCTTCATATTGAAAAAGACGACCAATTTCTTCAGCTAGGTACCGTAAAAAAGGAATTAGAACTGGATGAACTTCAGTTTCTTTCGACTTGTAATCGTGTAGAAATCACTTTCGTTAAACAACACAAACTTGACGCGGACTATGTCCACCAAATTTTATCGCTTATCTATCCGAAGCTAGTTCCAATTCAATTGGAAGAGTTTGTTCATCGAGCTGAAACTTACTCCGGGAAAGACGCCGTGAAACACGCTTTATCCGTTGCATCATCGATCGACTCTATGATTGTTGGTGAACGAGAAATCATTACGCAAGTACGATTGGCATTTGAACATTGCAGAGACTTAGGATTTACAGGTGATTTCATTCGCCTATTGATGAAACAAGTGATTCAATGTGCCAAACAAGTATACACGGAAACGTCCATTGCTACAAAACCTGTTTCTGTCGTTTCTTTGGCCTATCACCACATGAAAAAAATGAACATCCCCTTGGATGCACGTATTTTAATCGTTGGTGCCGGTGTGACGAACACCACCATGTGCCGTTTCTTGAAAAAACATGGATTCCGTAATTTCCAGGTGTTTAACCGAACACTCGAACGAGCGGAGAAATTGGCAAATGAAATCAAAGGAACAGCTTACTCACTTACTGAATTAGACAACTTCGATAAAGGATTTGATGTGATCATCACGTGTACGGCTGCAAAGCACCACGTATTGACACCAGCATTGTATTCCTTCTTATTGCAGAATGAAACGCATGAACGCGTGATCATCGATTTAGCGATACCTCAAGATTTGGATGCAAGCATTTTGAATGCTCATCCAATCAACTATTTATCCATCGATTACTTACAAAAGATTTCTAACGAGAACTTGAAAGAACGTTCGAAAGAAGTCCTGCATGTGGAGCAAATTATTGCCGAGTCCATCGAAGCATTTGAAAATCTGTTCAAAGAACGCAAGGTAGAAATCGCAATGAAAGATGTTCCTCAACAAGTGAAGGAAATCAAACACATGGCGTATGAGACGGTTTTTCGTGAGGACCTCGATCAACTAGATCCGCAGGCAAAGGAAGTACTTGACAAAATCATCGGATACATGGAAAAGAAATACATCAGTGGCCCCATGAAATTAGCCAAAGAAATCATTTTAAAAAATGCAAACTAATCCAAAAATCCGCATTGGAACACGCGGTAGTGACCTCGCGCTTTGGCAAGCTCATTTCGTTCGTCGACAATTGGAAGAGATTGGTTGTGAAGTCAGTATTCAAATCATCGTCACACAAGGTGACCGCATTCAAGATTTGAGTTTCGACAAACTAGAAGGAAAAGGATTTTTCACCAAAGAAATTGAACAAGCCTTACTGAATGGCGAAGTTGATTTGGCGGTGCATTCGCATAAAGACCTAGAAACTACTCAACCTGATGGACTGCACATTGCTGCGGTTTCCTATCGGGAAGATGCTTCCGAATTGTTGTTGATGCGTAAAGGTGCCATGGACAGCAATGAATCATGGAACTTGAAAAAAAACGCCGTCATTGGAACTTCTTCCGCCCGACGCAAAGCGCAAATTTTAGCACAACGTCCAGATTTGGAAATCAAAGAATTACGTGGAAACGTTCCTACACGCATCGATAAACTGCGTCAAGGACACTACGACGCGATTTTGTTAGCGCGAGCAGGCGTCTTGCGTTTAGAATTAGACTTATCGGATTTAGAAACCATCGTCTTGGATCCAACGTCGTTTATTCCGGCTCCGGCTCAAGGAGTCCTTGGACTACAAACCAGAGTGGATGATCATGTTTCGACCGAAATCCTTCAGAAATTACACCATGCCGATGTCGCGAAACGCATTGGACTCGAGCGTTCTGTTCTTCGTCAAATGGATGGTGGTTGTCAATTGCCATTAGGCGTTTTCTGTACAGGAAATCACGTACATGTCTCCTTTTCAACATCTTCTACGAGCGCAGCAACGAATTCCGTATACGATTACGTAGATGGGAACGAAGTAGAACTCGCTCAACACATTGTTCAGGACTTAAAAAAGTGACTCCAAGAGCTATCTTTATTTCTCGATCAGTAGATCAAATAGGGGAGCAATTGCGGCAATTTGAAGCAAGAGGGGGCACACTTTATGCACAAGCACTGATTGACTTTGAAGGAATGAATAACGAAGCGGCTCCCGAAAGTGATGTCGTCTTTTTTTCGAGCATTCGAGCGGCCGATTTCTTTTTTAAATACCAGGAAAAACCGAATGCACTATTCGCATGTGCAGGTGTAGAAACGGCGCGTAAACTTTCCAAACAGCATCAAATTGAATGTGCATTCGTTTCAGAAGAAGCTGGGAATCCAGCGAATGCTGCCTTAGCTTTTAAAACCTGGTTAAAAGAACGGACGGTTCTTTTTCCCTTGAGTGAGCAAAGTTTACACACCTATTCCTCCCTCATTCCTAAAGCGCAAAAAACGGAGTTAACGGTGTTTCGAACGCTGACAACTCCAGTGGTGATTCCACCATGTGATTACTATGTGTTTTCAAGTCCGAGTAATGTCCGCGCTTTTCTGGAAGTGAATGTTCTACCTGACTCCGCACGTTGCATCGCTTGGGGACAATCAACGGAGGCAGCATTACTTACGCAGCAAATCGCTATTGAACATTGCTTGAAAGAAGGATCTGTTCAAGAATTGGACGCGTATTTTCTAGCCCATGTTTTTAAAAACACGGACCAATGAAATTCGAATTCACCGATGTAATTACCTCTGAATTGGTGGAGCTTTTGGAACAAACCACCTTGGGAACAAATGGCGCCATGTACCGACATTTGGATGTGCCTGAACGCATTTATCAGACCGATGCTCCTTTGAGTTTTTCCCTGCGAAGAAACGAACACTTATTGGCAAATATTACCTTTTGCAAGCGTGATTTCGGCCTGTATTTGCGTTATTTTGCTTTCGATAAACGTTTTCAGTCTGCGGGAAAGGCGCGTCAAACGATGTATAAATCGACTCTAAAACAGGAAATTGAAGGTGTTTTTCAACGCGTTTCGGCAGAGCATCCAGGTAGTTTGGACATGTGTTATGCCTACATTGATGCGCGCAATGATCGTAGCAAATGGATGAGCGAACAATTTGGATTTCAAACGAAAGCAAAACTAGTTACTCAATCCTTCAGTCGACGTTATCCGAAAAAATCACTAAGGATTTCTAAGGAGGTCCTAACGGATGAACATTTATCACTGATCAAAAGTAAATACGGACACTATACCGCGTTTTTTGATCATTACTTGCAAGGAGAAATACATTGCTTGCGTTCTTCAGATGGAAACTTATTGGCACTCGCAAAGTTTACCAATGTCGCTTGGGAAATGAGTCGTTTACCCGGAAAAATGGGCGGAATTTTGGTGAAATCCTTGCCGTTTATTCCGATATTAAGGAAAATGGTTCAGGTGAAAAAACACCAATTCTTGGTTCCAGAATCGGTTTGTGTGGCGGATAACGACCCTAAACTTTTAACAGAATTCTTAGCAGGTGTTTTACACATGGAAAAACGTCATACCATGCTATGGTGGATGGATGAACGCGATGAATTGTATGTCAAAGTCAAAGGAAAGTTAAATTGGGGAATCTTACATCAAATTCTTGGTGTTTCTCCAGTGGATGTGGTCATTCGAGGTGACTTCGAACCCATGGAACCAATGTATATCGCTGCCTTCGATATGATTTAATGGTTAACGTCTGGCATCAATTAAACGCTCAATCACCATCGCTGTAATTCGCTTATCGAAGTCAGATTTGTTCAGTTGATATTGTTGAAATTCCTCGTTCGTCATTAGTCCGGTTACCATACCAATAAATTGATATTTAATTCCCGTATTCTTTGCAAAAACGTTTTTCACCTCGGCGCGTTGTTCTTCTTGAATCGTTCGTTTAAAACAATGATCCAAAATGACATTTGATTTAGACTCTACGACAAATAAGTCGTGTTGAAACTTTAAAATTGGACGCAAAACCTCGTTTTGGAATCGTTCAGTCGGGGTGGCATGTTCATTTTCAGTAAATACGTCTGGACGTAAGTTTTGAAGTAATTCTGTTTCTCTAGACATACTATTCAGACAAATCAACGGTGGAATAGTTCACAAGGAATTCTTCCATGTAGGAACTCATGCGTTCATCGTCGCTATTTCGAGCGAACAATACCTGTTTGCATTTCGGTAGACTTTCTGCGAGACGAGCTACGAATCCTTTTTGTCCGGCACGCATCTGATCATCCATGCATAAAACAATGAATAATTTTAATTTTTTGATGTTAAATCCATTCTGAAAATACATTTCGCACACACGACGTGTAGTTCCAACGATGATTTCCGTTCCATCGAACAAATCATTACGTTGTTTCAGCTTATTTCCTTTTTCCACCACTAAATCTACAGTAAGGTCTTTTGCTTTTGCTGCCCTTTGAAAGTATTCTTCGATATGTCGCGCATCTTCATTGTTTGCACAAACGATAATGGCGCGCGGAGATCCTTCTTCCGGATGTGGAATTATGTCGTCAACGATAGGCCAAAGATGATCCAAGTATTCTTCAGGTTCAGCATGAGCCACAACCGAAGATCTAGATTTTAATTGTTTGATGACTTGGTCTATTAACTCGCTCATGGATTGATTTTTTTATTGGAAAGATGTCTGTCGGCATCTCGGATTGTTTTCTTTTTTAAATTTTCTTTGAGCGCCTGTTCCAAATCAATGTTTGTTTGGTTCGCTAGACACATGACAACAAAGAGTACATCTGCTAATTCATCGCCGAGGTCTTTGTTTTTGTCACTTTCTTTTTCACTTTGCTCACCGTAGCGGCGTGCCATTATACGAGCAACTTCACCGACTTCCTCCATGAGAATAGCGGTATTGGTCAATTCGTCAAAATAACGAACGCCAACAGTTTTGATCCACTCGTCAATTGTTTTTTGTGCTTCTTGGATGGTCATAATTGGGAATAAAATTAGTCAAAAGGAATCGAACACGAATATTCCCCTTGTTTTCCGTTTCTTTTTTCCAACTTTGTAATAATAAATAAGTCAAATGGAAAAGCTGCAAAATTTCATCAATGGTACCTATGTTCCACCGAAGAATGGACAATACATCGACAACTATGAACCCGCAACGGGACAAGTTTACGCTTTAATTCCGGATTCGGATGAAGAAGATGTGTTTGCTGCAGTGGAAGCCGCTGAAAAAGCCTTCCCGATTTGGTCCAATATGTCGATTGAAGAGCGCAGTAAAATACTCGTTCGACTTTCAGAGGGAATTGAAAAAAACATGGATGAGTTTGTTCAAGCGGAAAGCCGCGACAATGGCAAACCGGTTTCTTTAGCAGCACATGTGGACATTCCACGAGCGGTTTCAAATTTCCATTTCTTCGCAACAGCGATAACCCATTTTGCATCGGAATCTCATCACATGGAAGGAGTTGGCATCAACTTCACCACACGTAAACCCATCGGAATTGTTGGTTGTATTTCCCCTTGGAACTTGCCGCTTTATTTGTTTTCATGGAAAATAGCACCAGCGCTAGCTGCAGGAAACTGTGTGATTGCTAAGCCTTCTGAAATCACACCATATACAGCTTACATGCTGGGGAAAATTGCTCAGGAAGCAGGAATGCCTCCTGGGGTGTTGAATATACTACACGGAACAGGGCCAAAAGTGGGTGATGCGATTGTCAAACATCCGAAAATTAAAGCCATTTCCTTTACTGGTGGAACTCAAACAGGAGAGTATATTGCACGTACAGCCGGACCAATGTTCAAGAAATTATCTTTAGAATTAGGCGGAAAAAATCCAAACATCATTTTTGCAGATTGTAACTTCGACGATATGTTGAGCACGACCATTCGTTCTTCGTTTGCCAATCAAGGTCAAATTTGTTTGTGTGGATCCCGCATTTTCGTGGAACGACCGATTTACGAGAAATTCAAAGAAGCATTCGTTGCAAAAGTTTCCCGATCCAAAGTTTCCTTTCCAAGTGATCCGGAAGCGAAATTGGGAGCAATTGTCTCTGAATCGCACATGGAGAAAATCTTATCTTATATTGAACTAGCGAAGGAAGAAGGTGGAACAGTGTTAACGGGTGGAAACCGCGTTCATTTACCCGCTCCACACGACAAAGGATATTACATTGCACCGACCATCATCGAAGGACTTTCCTACGATTGTCGCACGAACCAAGAGGAAATTTTCGGTCCAGTAGTGACCATTACCCCTTTCGACACGGAAGAAGAAGCTTTAATGATGGCGAATTCAACGATGTATGGATTGGCGGGAACCATTTGGACAACTAACTTAAATCGTGCACACCGTGTTGCCGACCAATTGCAGTCAGGAATTGTGTGGGTAAATGCTTGGCTCGTTCGTGATTTAAGAACGCCTTTTGGGGGTGTGAAAGCCTCAGGTGTTGGACGCGAAGGCGGATGGGAAGCACTGCGGTTTTTTACGGAAGCTAAAAATATTTTTATCAAATACGAATGAAAAATTTGCTGATTATTTTGTTTTTCGCAGGACAACTACATGCGCAGTTGGAGCCGCGAATGTTCCAGGTTAAAACGGATGGAATCGTTGCGTGGAATTACTATTTCGGAGATGATTTTGAAAATCCAAACGTAGATGAATCAAAATGGCACAAACGTTATCCATGGGGTGGACTATTAGTGGACCAAAAGCAATATGCGGCACCTGAAATGCTGAGTCAGGCTGGTGGGATTCTTCATTTAAAAGCAAGCGAAAACAAGGGATTTTATCCAGTAGAAGATTGGATGATCAATCGCGATGAAGCGAAAAAACATGGTTTAGAAATCCAAGGGAATGGCGTTAAATTGGATTACTTGACCTCGTGTATTTGGAGCAAACAAGCTTTTCGATACGGGTATTTTGAAATCCGTGCAAAGGCTCCATCCGGACAAGGACTTTGGCCAGCATTTTGGTTGTTTGGTCAAAATCAAAAAGACGAAATTGATTTCATGGAAATGAAAGGGGAACGTCCCAATGAAGTGCATATCGATGTACATTGTCCAGATTCCTGTGAAAAGGTGTTCACTAAACCATTCGGCTTACCAAAAAACTGGGGCGGCTGGGTGAAAATGAATCAAAAATTGACGGATGAATTTGTGACGTATTCAGGAGTATGGCTTCCAGGATCTTTGACTTATTATGTGAATGGTGTACCCGTTTCACATTACACAGGAGATTTTGACACACCGATGAATGTCATCGCAAATTTGGCCGTTGCACGTGATGGATTTGCATTTAATCCTGGTCCAAATGCCGAGACGAAATTCCCTTCGGACTATCAAGTGGATTACATCCGTGTGTGGAAATTGGTTTCAGACAATGAGTATAAAGCGAAAATGTTTCTTGGCGCAACGAAGAACATTGCTCCCTTAAAGTATCCGGTGGTGAATGCGTCCGAATCAAAAGAGGAAATGCACATCAAGAAAAAAGTACGATTTGTGTACGACAAGAAACGCGTATCAGAAGAACTTGGATTCATTTCCTTGGTTCCAATGTTGACGAATACTGAACTTGGGTATGCAGGAACATATCAAATTCTTTACAATGGAATTTCTGCAACAGATGTAAAAATTACCATTAAGGATGGGTTCAGAAATGTCTTTTATCCAACACCATTTAACGACGGATTTATCTTGAATCTTCCGAAAAAAGGGGAGTATCAAATAGTCATTGAATCAGGTAAAAACAAAGCGACTTGTAATTTTACAATTTAATTCGCTCCAAGAATTTACTGTGTTTCGATTCCTTTTTCGGAAAGCGGTATCCACCCACGAGTTTAACGGTGTAAAAGGATTGACGATAAATAAGTTGATTAAATCGAATCGATTTGTTGTCAAAATCAGTCACTAAAAACAGAAAATATTTCGGTGTGGTATATCCTCCCATCAAGCGTATATCATAACGTGGCGCAAGTCCGAGAAATCCTCGAAAATCTCCGTTCACTTGATAATACTTTGCTTGGACAACCGCACCGACTCCAGCCCAACCTGCGATTTGCCAGTTCTTGAAACGATTCACATACGCATAACCTGGAACGACTCCTACGTCGAAGGCGGAAAAGGTACTGCTCATCGTTTTAGAATTCTGTTCATCTTGTAAAACAGTTGGAAGGAGTCCTCCGTTTTTGGTGTCCACACCGAAGAAATTCATGGTCCCTTTCACGTACCAGGTATGCACTAGTTTCGTATAGTATGACCGTTTTCCAAGCAAGGCGCCCATTTTAAAATCTTTGTGGTGGAAATACCATGCATTTGCTGAAACATTCAGGGATTGAATTTTCGCTTGAATGGAATTTCGTTGATTTTCATTTAAGCTACTATCCCAGAGGTTCGCATCTTGAATCGAAAATCCACGGATGTACTTAAACTCGAAATCGTAATAGACTTTCTTGAAACTAAAGTCCGTACCTAAATTGTATTGTCTGGTCCTTCCGAAATTGCTCACATCGCGGATGTTTCCAATGTTTGGAATGCTAAATCGAATCACAAACCACTTGTAATTAAAGCCCAAACGTAAGAAAGGCGCTAGGTTGTTTTTGTAGGTGATTTTGTCGATTTCACTCGTCAATGGATAATGTAAGGTGAATGGCGCAGAAGTATACCCCGTTTCCGCGGAAATGATTTTCACATCGCTGAAGTCCAATATGTTTGGACTCGTTTGCGCATGCAAGGCTACCGTGAAGTAAAGACAGAGACTACTGATGAATGTCCTCAAGATCCAAGATAAACGCATATACTTTCGCTATTTCTAATCGTTCGCTACTTCTTCCGGATCCACCGCCATGACCGGCATCCATGTTACATTCAAAAACCAAGGGATTTTCATTGGTTCTTAGGGCGCGTAACTTCGCCACATATTTCATCGGCTCCCAGTATTGAACTTGCGAATCATGGTAACCAGTCGTAATGTAGATCGCTGGATAATGGACTTTGCGCAGGTTGTCGTACGGTGAGTACGCTAACATGTAGCGGTAAAATTCAAGTTCTTGTGGATTTCCCCATTCTTCCCATTCGCCGGTTGTTAATGGAATGCTGACATCTAACATCGTTGTGACTACGTCTACAAATGGAACTTGAGAAACGATTCCTTTCCAAAGCTGAGGAGCCATGTTCGTCACCGCTCCCATTAATAGTCCACCAGCGGAGCCGCCTTGTGCATAGATGCGTTCCGGATGACAATACTGGTAACGTCCTAAGTGCTCTGCGGCGTTGATGAAATCGGTAAACGTATTGATTTTCTTCGTGAATTTTCCGTCCTCATACCAGTGCTCCCCCATGTACTTGCTCCCGCGAATGTGTGCCATGGCGAAGACAAATCCTCGGTTCAGCAAGCTGATTCGAGTAGCGCTAAAGGTATCAGGAAGCGTGTATCCGTATGAGCCATACCCATAAAGTAAGCAAGGTGCAGTTGCGCGATCAATGCCTTTTTTGTAGACAAGCGACACTGGAATTTTTGTCCCGTCGTTTGCCACCGCCCAAACACGTTCGGATTGATAATCAGCTGATTGAAAATTCGGATCCAATAAGCGCTTTTGAAACCAAAGCTTCTTTTCGCCGGATGCGATGTCGTATTCAAAAACACTCGATGGTGTCGTTAGGGAATTGTAGGTGTAAAAAAGTCGTTTTGTTTCGTAGGCATCGTTCACACCTAATCCGAGGAAATAACATTCTTCATCAAAGGAAATGTAGCGTTCTGAGGTCTCCGTTTTGATTTTGAATTTTCGTAATCCATTCTGACGTTCTTCGATCAACAGAAAATCTTGAAAGGCGTTGATTCCTTCGATAAGGATGGAAGCATCGTGTCCAACGAGTACTTCACAACTTTCGAGATTCGCTGGAACGTCTTGACTGAATAGGATTTTCTTATTGGGCGCTTTGTTGTTCGACAAGATGTAAAATCCAGATTCATGGTGCGCTAGCTCGTATAGATGTCCTTGCTGTCTCGGTAAAAATACCTGCGCCGCAGTCTCAGGTTGTTCCGCATCCACCAAGGAAACTTCCGAAGTTAAGGAGCTAAAACAATGAATCATCACGTAGGTGTCCGTCAAGGATTTGCTAATGCTGACATAGTAACGTTCGTCATCTTCTTGAAACACCAATTGATCTTCCGAGGAATCCGTTCCTAAGCGGTGACGAAAAACTTGGTATTCACGGAGTGTTTCTGGATCCTTTTTGATGTAAAATACCGTTTGATGGTCATTTGCCCATACAATGCTTCCGTCCGTATCTTCGATTAAATCAGTTAAGAATTCACCCGTTCGATTGTTTCGAAAACGAATTTGGTATTTGCGTCGACCAATGAAATCTTCGCTAATCGCTAAAAACTGATCGTCCATGGAAGGACTCCAATCGGCCAGTTTGTAAAATGCGTGTCCTTCTGCACGTTCATTCTCATCCAGAAAAACCTGCTCCGTTTCTCCGTCCAAGCGCACAATTTGTTGATAGTCTTTTCCTTCAATTTGGCGCACTTGGTAGGTTTTTCCTTGTAGGATAAATGGAGCGCTGACATCGTTCGGATTGATGCGTTCATCGAATTCTTTGATGAGTCCGTCTACCAATCCTTGCATGGGCTCAAAATATTGGGAACAGTAGTCGTTTTCCGCTTCCAAGTTCTTCAATACTTCGGGAGAATCACGTTGATTCATCCAAAAGTATGAATCGATTCGTGTTTGTCCGTGTTCGCTTAACACATGTGTTTCGATGGGAGCAATGGGTTCAATAAGAGGCGGTCTTTTGGACATAGTTTGATCTTTTGAATGACAAAAAAGACGTCATTCTGTGGATGAGTTTGTACAAATTTAGTCAATATCTGCCTTTTATATTTTACCTTTGAATAGTGAAGAAGTTGTATAAATTATTATTGAATCGTTTACCACGCCCATTGCTCATCCGCTTGAGTTATGTTTTCCGTGTTTTTGCACCAACCTTATACCGAGGAAACAAGGTCGAATGTCCGGTTTGTGAACGTTCCTTCTCGAAGTTTTTATCCTATGGATCCGATGTTGCTCATCGGGAAAATGTCTTGTGTCCCTACGACCTAACATTGGAGCGTCACCGTTTGATGTGGTTGTATTTACAACGCGAAAGTAATTTTTTCACAGCAGAGAATTTATCGGTGTTACACATCGCTCCAGAACAATGCTTCATCGATCGTTTTCGCGCGCAAAAGAACTTGAATTACTTAACAGGAGACTTGGTTTCTCCTCTGGCGGATATTCACTTTGACTTGCATCAAATTCCACTGGAAGACAATCGATTTGACGTAGTTTTTTGTAACCACGTGATGGAACACGTTGATGATCCGCTTCAGTGTATGCGTGAACTTTTTCGTGTAATGAAACCTGGAGGTTGGGCGATTATGCAAGTGCCACAAGATTTTTCTCGTGAGACGACCTACGAAGATCCAAGCATTAAGAGTCCGGCGGAACGTGAAAAGCACTTTTGGCAAAAAGACCATGTGCGTTTGTTCGGGAAGGACTATCCGCAATGGTTGGAAAAAGCAGGATTCACCGTGACAGAATTTGATTTGAATAAGCATTTTTCTTCAGAACAAATCGAGCGTTTCCGTTTGATGAAAAACGAAGTGATGTACATTTTTCATAAAGCTTAAGACATGAAAAAATTGGTATTTTTCTTTTTGCTTCCTTTTCTAGGTTTCGCACAGAAGAACATTTTTTTACACATCGACCCGGTATTTAACAACCAAGCATTTATTCCTCAGACGGTGTACATGGGAAATAATGGGCAAAACGTTGCATTGGATTATTTGAAATATTATTTGGCGGATGTCACTATTACCCACGATGGTGGACAAGTACTGGATTTGACACAAACTGTATATTTAATGGATGATGCGAGTCACACCATATACTTTGGTGCGCACAATGTCACGAACATCGAGCAAATTAATTTTCTTATAGGTGTCCCGAGTCGTTTAAACACACAAGCTGGTTCTTTGGCCCAAGACATATCTACTTACAACGCCACATATGCTTTAAGTTTCCAATCACCATCAATGTATTGGGGTTGGGCTGCAGGATACATGCACATGATTGTTGGAGGAAAAGCAGATGGCAATAACGATCAAATTCCGGAGGCATATTTCGAATTGCATAACCTTGGTGATCACAACCAACGTTCGGTGAGTTTTCCAAATGTGATACCAACCAATTCCAACCCAACACAAATTGATTTATATTTTAATTGCCATGTCGATCATTGGTTAAACGGAATCAATTTAGCGACAGTTGGAGTGCTTCACGATGAAACGGGGATAAATATTCAGGTGATGCAAAACGTAGAAACCAAAGCAGTTTTCGATCAGCCGGCAACGGCTGGAGTTGCAGTCGTAAATCAAGCGGCTGTTCAAATTTCCTCACAGCAGGGCGCGATTCAATGTACATGGGTTGGACAGCATACAGAAACAGAGATTGTACTTTTAGATCAGTCTGGACGTCAAATTCGTAAGCAAACGTTCGGTAATTCCGCTGGGCAATTTAGTTGGATTGGCTTGAATCCAGGATTGTATTTTATTCAATACGCTGATCATCAAGGAAAAGAACAAAGCCGCCAAGTTCTTGTATTCTGATGAAAATCATCCGTTTTTTTGGTCCATTTTTACTGTTGCTTCTCTTGGGGCTTTCCCTCACGAAGTGCAAGAGTCCTTTGGATTTGAACCTCGGAATCGTCGTTCCAACACCTATAGACAATCCGCAGTCGGATGCGAAAATAGCACTAGGACGCAAACTGTTTTTTGACACACGTCTTTCCATCGATGGAACCGTTTCTTGTGCGACCTGTCACAAGCCAGGCAGAGCATTCACAGACAACTTAAGCGTCAGCGAAGGAATCAAAGGAAAACACACGGAACGTAATTCCCCCAGTATCCTAAACGCAGCTTTTTTGAAAACAGCCATGTTCGATGCCCACTTAGAAACCTTGGAATTGCAAGTCATCGTTCCCATTCAAGAGAAAACAGAAATGGGTCACAACATGAAGGACTTAATGAAAGTCTTAAGAGCAGATCCGGAATACCAAAAAGCGGCACAGGAAATTTACCACCGAGATTTTGATGCTTGGGTGTTGACACGAAGTATTTCGGCATACGAGCGCAGTTTGATTTCCATGAATTCTCGCTTCGATCAATACCAAAAAGGAAACACGCATGCCATAAACGCAACGGAAAAAGCCGGATGGAAATTGTTTTCTGAGACTTTGTATTGCACGAAATGTCATCCTGCTCCAAATTTTACGACCTATGTCGCGGAAAACAATGGTTTGTATGCGTCTTACGAAGGGAAAAGCGACCAAGGACGTTTCCGTATTCACCATGATTCACTGGACATCGGAAAATTCAAAGTTCCATCTTTGCGTAATTTACCTTTGACGTATCCGTATATGCACGACGGAAGTCTCGAAACAATTGATCAGGTCTTGGATCATTACGTGAAAGGTGGAAACGGACATCCACTGCAAAACAAAGCGATTGTACCTTTCCAACTGACAGCGCAAGAACGCAAACAATTGAAAGCCTTTTTCAATGCCCTGATCGATACCGGTTATTTAAACCAATAAGTCAAGAATCCTCCTTATTTTTGTGGCATGAAAACTTCCACTTCGGATCCTATCTGCGCTTTAGCTACGGCGAACGGTATTGGTGCGATTGCCATGATACGCACCTCTGGACCACAAGCGAAATCCTTGGTGTCGAAGTTATGCTCTAAAGATCTGTCTGCGCAAAAATCGCACACGGTTCATTTAGGGTGGATATCCAACTTGGCGGGTGAGCGCATCGATGAGGTGCTGTTTACTTTGTTCGATGACGGCAAAAGTTTCACCGGCGAAGAAAGTGTGGAGATAGCCTGTCACGGATCCATTTACATTCAACAGCAAATTTTGCAGGCATTAAGTAGCGTTGGATTCCGCATGGCGGAACCTGGAGAATTTACTCAGCGTGCCTTTTTGAACGGACGCATGGACCTTTCCCAAGCAGAAGCGGTCGCTGATTTGATTGCATCGCAGTCAAAAAATGCCCATGACATTGCCTTGAAACAATTGCGAGGAAACTTTTCCAGTGAATTGCAAGAGTTGCGTGAGAAGTTGATTCACTTTGCCTCATTAATCGAATTGGAATTGGATTTTGCCGAGGAGGATGTCGAGTTTGCAGACCGCACGGCCTTGAATAAGATGGTGGCGGAAGTCCTGCAGATGGTCAGACGTTTAGCCGCATCTTTCGAACTTGGAAATGCGATTAAGAATGGCGTGCCAGTCGCGATTGTTGGCGCACCGAATACCGGAAAAAGCACCTTATTAAACCAGTTGCTTGGTGAAGAACGCGCGATTGTTTCCAACATTGCAGGAACAACACGCGACGTCATAGAAGAAACATTAAATATCGACGGAATTTTATTTCGTTTAATCGATACCGCTGGAATTCGCGAGACTACCGAAACGATTGAAGCTTTGGGAATTGAACGTTCCCAGCAGAAAATCCAACAAGCGAAGATTGTCCTTTGTTTGGCAGATGCTTCCGATTCCGAAAACCTCGACGAAACCGAAGCGTGGGTGCACGATCTACGTAAAAAACATCCGGAGAAGCACGTATTGCTCTTAACAAACAAAATCGATTTAGACACGTCTCGTTTAACGGATAGCCTACAAATCAGCGCATTGACGGGAGTCGGCATTTCAGAACTGAAGTCCCAATTGGTCGAGAAAGTACTGGGCGATTTCAACATCCAAGAAGAAACGATTGTCTCCAACGCACGTCACCATGAGTCTTTGCAAAAAACCGACGAAGCCTTGAGCAAAGCCCAAGAAGGACTGCACATCGGCACCACCGGCGACTTCATCGCGATGGACATCCGCACAGCCATGCGGCACCTCGGGAACATCACGGGCCACATTGATGTGGATACAGATATTTTGGGGTCGATTTTTAGTAAGTTTTGTATTGGGAAGTGAGTGAAGTTTAGATAAGTTTATCTTACAAAATATAATATCATTGAATCAAAATATTCAAATTATGCCGATCAATAAACTTTTTGTGAATTCAATAAAAAAATCATTTGTAAAATTCGATTTAACACGTTTAGACGAAAGATGCACAAATGAAGCACAAACGAGACAAATAATTATTGAACCACTTCTTGAAATCTTGGGATATAGTCGAATAGATGACCAAGCTACAGAGATAAATGCTGGTTGGGGCAAAAAAAATGATAAAGCCGATATAGGTTTAATCGTAAAAGGTAAGATTCCAGAAATTGTTGTGGAATGTAAAAAGTATGGTAAAAAGCTAACAGATAAAGAAGCTTCTCAACTTAACAATTACTTTATAAACACTAAGAACACCAAATTGGGTATTTTAACCAATGGAATAGATTGGAAATTCTATGCGTCGAATGACGCTACGAAGGAAATGCGTTTATATGAAGTGCCTTTTTTAGAGTTGAACTTGGCAGAGGTAGATGAATCTTTATTTGAACAACTCTCTAAATTCCATAAAAACAATATTGATTTAAAGGAACTTCACGAAGAAGCTCAAGAGTTTTATTTTCTTGAAGGATTTTCAGATGCTTTAGCAAACGAATTATCTGATCCTTCAGATGATTTAATTAAAGCCATATTTAATCGGATGGAAGGTAAAAGAATGACTGATCAAATCAAAGATAAAATCAGAAAATTAATTAACTCAAATGCCATTCAAAGTGCGCTACCAAAAATTATTGAGGAGGAGTCAAAAACCGGCGGAATTGTGATAACCACCGCTGAGGAACTAAAAATTTATCATGCTGTCAAAACAACTTTAATCAGTTCCATCAAGAAAATTGATTCTTCAAGAATTTCGTATCGAGACCAAAAGAATAGTTTCAATATTTTGGTAGATGACAACAATAAAAAAATGATTGCCAAAATCACCACTTCAAGAAACAAATACTCCATTGAAATTAACGGATTGAAATTTGATGTTAATGGTTTAGAAAGTATCGTTGCATTGAAGAAAAATTTGGTTGAAGCAACTCAGCCTTACTTTATTTAAACACTTTATATTTTAATAATACAATTCTTTGTTAAAAAAGAAAGACTGATTGGCAATTTACACCCTCATTTTCTTTACCCAAATCGCAATCAAGTACACAAGTGAAATGCTGAAAAATCCGAGGAGGATTCCGTGATATTGGCTGAAGAATTCTGGAAAAGTAGATCCAATGTATAAATATGCTGCTGAAACACATAGCTTGAAAGGAATGAACTCTGCGTTGGTCCAAGTCATTTTTTTTGTGAAGAAATTCATATGCCAATTTTAAAGGTTGGAATAAAGTTAGTTCGGAATGATTCTTGGAAAAATGACCTTGCTCAGGTTTTTGATAATGGAAATTATACATATTTGAAATCAACCTGTTACTCTATTCTCATAAAAAGAATACTCACTATCCCGCAGTTTACACGTTGGAATTGGGTATACACTAAAACAAAAACCCTTAAATTTAATCTATGATAAATTTTGTTTTTGAACTTGTCCCATTAAAGTTAATTTTCAAAAAATAAATGCCCTTCGTAAGAGATCGAATGTCCAATTCTTGAGAGAAGTGATGATCGTGAATCAATCTTTTCCCAGAATTTGAATAGATTTCTACGGACTGTACAGCATTTATTAATTTTTGATCGAAAAGTTGAATTCGAAGTATTTCTTGCGCAGGATTTGGAAAAACAAGTACCTTGAATTGGCTCGAAATCAATTCGGTAATTCCAACGCTGATTTCACAAATTGCCGGACCACTATAGGTTTCTGAACTGGTTCCATTTGGACCGACAAATTGGTATGTATACGTATATGGACCTGGAGTTCCACCTGGAATCCAGTTATAGTTCACGTTGTAATTTTGACCGGAAAGTGCATATGTTAAATGATAACCATTTCCAGTTCCATTCGGCGTACATGCTATTATCGTTGCGCCATCAAGTGGGCTAGTGGCTGGACGAATTGGATGAGACTGCGCTTGTGGTATAATTTGATTTGAGGCATCTTCAGTAACTACACCAACCATGTTTCCAATCATATACGGAGCAGTGGATGTCCCATGATAGTGGTAAACACCATCTGTTCCAAAGTGACCGTGATTTGCATCCAATGCTGACATGACAGATCCATCAGGTTCAAAGGATCCGTATACAGCAAATCCATCAAAGGCATATGCAATGGGTAAATGACTCGCCTGTTGATTGTATAAATGTAAAGGCGCAATGTGATAATGATAATCATCTGCTCGACCAGAGTGCCCTCCAAAAGCATCTAATTGTCCAGCTAAATAAGCATCAACTCCAGCATTTGTATATGGGTTAAATATCGGAATGCCATTTACAGCAATGGCAAGTGCACCTCGAATAAAATGTACGGTGTTCACTGGAACCGGTGAAGTGGCAATAACCGGGTTTAAGGGGATACTCCATGAATTACTTCCAACGTAGCATTGTGGTATGGGAACTTGTTGTTGCCAAGCAGTGATGCCAGTCATCATTTCATGATCAGCCAATCCATTCGATTCAACATGGAAATAAGTGTTGTCCCAAAAGGTATTTATACTTGGTTTGAAGGGGATAAATGCCTGATCTACTTGAGTTGGATCAGTTGTAGTAAGTAGACGTTTTGGTGATTTCACAATCATACTCGCCATGAAAAAGAACACACAAAAAAGCAGAAAACTTGAAATAAATGGTAAATTCCATTTATTTCGGAAAACATATAGGAGAAAAAGCAGAAATAATATTGCCACAAGCAGTCGATCATTGTTTTTTGAACCAAAATTTGAATGGGTTTTGGAATCAACCTTTTTAATTGATTTATTGATTTGATGATTTAATTGATTGATTTGTACAATGATTTCAGTCAATAATACTCGCTCCTTTTGTTGAAATTCAGCCAATGGAAAATGAACAATAGTGTGATCTGTTTTTTCAATATAAATTTCCTTTTGTTTCGACAATAAAAAGAATCCTTTGATTTCCGCTCCGTTATTTAAATGCCAAGTTTTTGGAGTCGATGTTTCAGTCGATGAGTCATGTGCAAGGAGCATCGTACCAATAAAAAACTGAATGAGAAGTATAGAAAGTTTCATTTTCTTTGACTGTTAATTTATAGTTCATTTCTTTATCAACTAGATGCTTTTTAATAAGTTAACTTGCGATTCGGATCTAAAAAGTTAAGATTTATACATACTTTCAATTGAAATGTTCGGAATTGTTATAGATCCTACTCAAAACTAATGCGATTTACGGCAACTCCCCTTCAATCGCTTTCTCCAATGCTTCGATAGAACCTGGACTATACCCCATCGATTTATAGACTATTTTTCCATCGCGGTTGAGGATCAGGTGTGTTGGATATCCAGTAATGTTCAATGGCGCAACGTCCTTTTGGGAAATGCTTAACACTCGATAATCAAAGTCCGTTTTCTTGAGAAAGCTTTTCAGTTGGCTTGGATCGTCTAATGCGATGGCCAAAAATTCGACATCAGAGCCCTTGTATTTTTCGACGAGCTTGTTCAATTCCGGCATTTCCATGTTGCACGGTTTGCATGCGATGAACCAAAAGTTGATCACGATGATTTTGCCCTTGTTCGGATTGAAGTCCGACAATTGAACTTCCTTGTTTTTTAAATTGCGCAAGGGAAGATCCATTGGAATGGACTGATTGCTTAAATCGGAATTTTCCATTGGTGCACTCATTTGCATCATCATGCGTTTTTCATCTTCCGATGACTTGCGCAACACAAATGCTTTGATTTGCTTTTGATCATTCACAAAGGGCTCTGGAATAAGCGCTCCGGAACTTAAATAGTAACCCAAACTATCGGGTCCAATTTGTCTGCCGTCCATGGTACATACCGGAATACTGATCCCATCCAACATCATCGGCTGGGAGAAATCTAATTCATTTGCTTGGGCTTTGTGCAGTTTGGATAAGTCGATTTGCGCTTGAGAAATTGCATGTGTTTGTTGTAAACAAATGACAAGCATCAACAGGATGAGGTTTCGTAACATGGTCAACTATTTTTGCCTTAAAAGTAAGTCAATTCCATGAATTTTCAATTGCTTGAGGAATCCATATCTTTGCAGCGTGTCAAAATACTTAAGCATAGCAAAAATCAGCGAAGGATTCTACAAAGAAAAAGGATCTAAGTTTTATGCATTCGCGGTACCTTGTAAAACAGAAGAAGAAGTAAAAGCGTTCATTCAGGCTAAACGCAAGGAACACCACCAAGCAGTTCATGTTTGTTCGGCTTTTCGTTTGGGCAGCGATAAAAAACTCTACCGTTCAAGTGATGATGGTGAACCATCCAATTCTGCTGGACCCCCGATTTTGGGACAAATTCAGTCCTTTGATGTGAGCAACATTTTGATTGCGGTCGTACGTTATTACGGAGGAATCAACCTTGGTGTCGGTGGACTCATTACCGCTTATCGTTCTGCGGCAAAAGACGCCATGGAACACGCGGAAATCATTGAATGCGAGGAGGAAGCGATTTGGGAACTACAGTTCTCCTATGCGGACATGCCACACGTTATGAAGACTTTAAAAGCGTATCCATGTACGATTTTGAAACAGGAATTGGGCGATTCGGGAATGGTGGAGGTAAGTATTCCGCTTTCGCAGGAACGACTCATGAATGAATTGAAGTCCTATAAAGTTTAGTCCTTGAATTTGACTTTTTTGTAAGGGAAAACATCAGACATTTCGCCGGAATAATAGAATTCGTAAGCGACGGATCCGAAGGTATATTCTTGGTCCCTGATTTTAAAGTTCGATCCACCCACCGATGGATTCTTTTTCGGCACCGATTTTTGGTATCCTAAATTAAACAAGGAAGCCAATATCTCTGGACGATTGTCAATCGGGAATCCTGCTTTTTCCCACTGCGTTTTAATTTGCTTGATGTAAATCGCTGCGTACAAGTAGGAATAATAATGATCAGTGTATTGCACCAAACGTTTCACACGCAAACTCAAGGTATCGTTGTGTTGGTTGTTGTAATTTCGGGTGGAGTCGTAGTCCAATATGTGTGCGTATTTGTTGCCCAAATAATATACGGAAGTGGAATCTTTCAAATAGCGTTCGATGCGTTGAGCCGTATTTTCTTTTATTCCAGTGACTCCGTAGGATAAATTCGTTTCCAAAGCGAGGGTTTTTAACGGAGCGACAAATGTTTTGAAGCGTTCGCGACGTGAGTTAAACAGGCGTACTTGTTCTCCCACCAAACAGGCAACAATCATGCGTGATTCGACACCAGCAGCTCGAGCGGCGGAATCGATGTAGCGTTTATCTTTTGCTACGGCCTCTTTGAAATAGGTCCATTCCATGATGTTCATCCAGTCAAAGGCGTTGAGTCCGCTTGCTTTGGCATCCAATTTTCGCTTGGACTTGATTCGTTGCAAGGCTTTTTGGTAGGATTTTTTGTCTTTTAATTTTAAGTCAATCGCGGCCAACATTTGCAGGGCTAACTTTTCATCCTTTGAACTTACCCAAGCATCCATAATGTCGCTGGCATTTTTCGGATAATATTCATTCAAGAGGTTGATGCGTCCTAGGATTTCATTTCGGTATTGAACGATGTTCGAGCTATCGATTTGAAACGATTGGTTGTATTTATCGTGAATTTGCTGGTAGTAGCGCGTATTGACATCTACTAATCCCGCATCGTTGGTCAATTTAAATTTCATCGCGACATAGGTTCCCACTAAGAAAAAACCATAAATCGCAAAACTGTAAAGGAGAATAAGGTAGGGGATTTTAATCCATTTTTTCTGAAAAAAGGCGCGCATATTCAATGATTAACAGGACTTTATACTGAGATGCATCAAACAAGTTACGTTGATGGATATTTCTCTTGAAAATCCAAGGCTGTTTTCGGAGAATCGCTAATTTTGACACATGGCTTTAATAAAAGAATGTCGTGGATTTACGCCACAATTTGGAGAGCATTGCTACCTCGCAGAAAATGCAACTGTCGTTGGTGATGTCATTATGGGATCGGAATGTTCCGTATGGTTCAACGCTGTTGTTAGAGGCGATGTGAATTCCATTCGCATGGGAAATCGCGTGAATGTACAAGATGGAGCGGTCATTCATTGTACGTATGAAAAAACCAAAGTAAATTTGGGTAATCACGTTTCCATCGGACACAATGCGCTGGTACATGGTTGTACGGTGGAAGACAATGTTCTCATTGGTATGGGGTCGATCGTTATGGACGATTGTTACATCGAAGCAAATAGCATTATTGCTGCTGGAGCGGTACTATTGGAAGGAACACGTGTCGAGTCTTGGAGTATTTACGCTGGCGTTCCCGCTAAAAAAGTCAAAACCTTGAGTCCAGAGTTATTTGCTGGCGAAGTGCAACGCATTTCCAATAATTACGTCATGTATTCGGGTTGGTTTAAAGAGAAAAAAGACTAACTTAAACGTTTAAACGATTGATTATGAAAACCAAACTAACAACCATCATCTGTGCACTTGGTGCATTCCTAGTATTAAATGCGTGCAAAGGCTCTAAGAAAGTACAGTGTGAATCCTATAGTCTTTCACAAACTGTTCAACAGCAAGATCTCGCCTCCAAATAAGCAGTTTCATCGATAATTCCTTTGTTTTTCTTTCTTTCTGAAGGAGAAATCGTAATTTTACTCAACAAATTTGAGTACTATGAAATACGATCGAATCGACTCCAATCTATACATTGCGAATAGAAAGAAATTCACCGAACGAATGACAGCTAATAGTTTAGCGGTCTTTAATTCCAACGATATTTTCCCAATCAGTGCAGATAGCACGATGCCGTTTCAACAGCACCGCGATATTTTGTATTTGTCAGGAGTTGACCAGGAAGAATCCATTTTGGTATTGTTTCCGAATGCGAGTAATCCAGCACACCGAGAAGTATTGTTCTTGAAAGAAACGAGTGACTTGATTGCTGTTTGGGAAGGTGAGAAATTGACGAAGGAAACAGCCTTTTTAACGTCGGGAATCAAAACGGTATATTGGTTGCAGCAGTTTCCAACGATCTTCAAACAGATGATGGCTGAAGCGCAAGGAATGTACCTGAATACCAACGAACATTTGCGCGCAAACACCGAAGTGGAAACACGCGAAGATCGTTTCATTAAACAAGTCAAACATGATTATCCAGCACATCAAGTGCATAAGTCAGCGCCGATCATGCATAAAATTCGTTCCATCAAAGAAGCGGTGGAATTGGAGTTGATGCAACGCGCTTGTAAAATTACTGAAGCAGGTGTTCGACGCTTGTTAGCGTTCATAAAGCCAGGTGTTTGGGAATACGAAATCGAAGCGGAATTAGCGCATGAGTTTTTACGCAATCGCTCAAAAGGATTTGCTTATACACCGATTGTCGCATCTGGAAAAAATGCGTGCGTATTGCATTACATTGAAAACAACCAACAATGTCAAGATGGCGATGTTATTTTACTTGATGTTGGTGCGGAATACGCAAATTATTCTTCCGATTTAACGCGTTGTCTTCCAGTGAATGGACGATTTACTGCTCGACAAAAAGCGGTGTATAATGCGGTGTTACACGTGAAGAACGAAGCGCAAAAATTATTGGTTCCTGGAACCATCATGGCGGAATACCACAAGCAAGTTGGTGCGTTGATGGAAGAACAATTAGTTGGACTTGGATTAATTTCCATGGACGATATCAAAACGCAAAATCCAGATTGGCCAGCATACAAAAAGTATTTCATGCACGGGACATCCCACTTTTTGGGATTGGATACGCATGATGTTGGTTTATGGCACGAACCGATTTCCGCAGGAATGGTGTTTACCTGTGAACCAGGAATTTACATTCCAGAAGAAGGACTTGGCATCCGTTTAGAGGATGACTTGGTTGTTCAAGCATCTGGCGCACCATTTAATTTAATGGGCGATATTCCAATTGAAGCCGAAGCGATTGAAGACTTGATGAACGCATAGTTCATGTTGCAGTATCGTTCATTTGGCGAAGGGAAAACCATTGTCTTTTTACATGGATTCTTGGAATCTTCTACGATGTGGGAATATCTTCCATTGGAGGAACTTAATGCCCATTGTCTGCTCATCGATCTTTCCGGACACGGTCAATCACCTTTAAACGATTCGGCGGAAACTCCGAGTATTCGCTTTATGGCGGATGAGGTTTTGCGTGTTCTGCAGACGGAGAATGTGGAAGAATTCACCTTGATTGGACATTCACTTGGTGCGTATGTCGGACTAGAATTAATGCAACTGTCCACCTGCCAAAAACTCATTTTACTCAATTCGAATTGTTGGACAGACGACGAGCAAAAGCGTCGAGATCGTTTGCGCGTAGCAGAACTTGTGTTTAAAGCGAAGAAACATTTTATTCGCGAAGCCATTCCAAACTTATTTGGACGTCCAACTGATTTTCAAAATGAAATTGCCGCGTTGATCGAAGAAGCGAATCACATGCAAGCAGAGGCCATTGCCTACGCGGCGCTAGCTATGCGCGAACGCAAGGATTTCACTGCGGAAGTGGTGGCGAATCCAATGAAGTACACCTTTATACATGGAGACTTAGACAGTTTGGTCGCGACGGACGTATTGAAGTCACGTGTTCCAGGCGTTCCAATTTATGTGATTGAACATGCAGGACACATGTCACATATTGAGGCTCCAGGGGAGGTTGTGGAAAAAATGTTGTTGTAAAATTTGACAACCAATAAAAAATGACTAATTTAGTCATGACAAAAAGAGTCATGAAATCAATTATTCAAGAAAAACTTCAGGAAAAAGGGATTAAAATCCACGAATTAGCTAGTCATCTAGAGATAGACGCGAGCCTAATGAGTCGAATATTGGCACAAAAACGCCGTCCTAGTCAAGCGCAGATTAAAAAAATGTCTGATGTTTTGGAGATTCCATTTCGTGAATTATTGTCTTTTTATTTGTCTCAAGAAGTGGTAAAAATTGTCAAAGATTATCCCCAATTGGTTCCAGAAATATTCTTTTTAGCAGAAGCGCGCGTGAGTTATTTATTGAGCGAGCAGCGTTTTGAAAACATTCCCTTGAGTGAAGAATTAGAAGAAAAACTGAAAGAGCTAAATCGTTTGTCGGCAAATTGGCGAAAAGCAAAGCCTTTAGATGTTGTTCAGTTACAAAAACTCGAACAGTATTTTCATACCTCTTACACATATGAATCGAACCGCATTGAAGGCAATACACTGAGTTTACAAGAAACCCATTTGGTTATCAATGAAGGAATAACCATTGGTGGTAAGAGCGTGCGCGAACATTTAGAGCTTATTAATCACCGCGATGCAATAGATTTACTCTACGATTTAGTTGAGCATAAAGTAAGTTTTAATGCACATCGTTTAAAGCAAATTCATCATCTGGTATTAAAAGGTCTTGATGATCGAAATGCTGGCAAATACCGAGCTGTTCCCGTGATGATTTCTGGAAGTCAACACGTTCCACCAGAACCATATCTCATCGATAAACTCATGGAAGATTATTTCATCTATTATGAGCAAAATCGTGAACACTTGAATCCCGTGTTGTTGGCTGCAGAAATGCATGAGCGTTTGGTAACCATTCATCCGTTCATTGATGGTAATGGCCGAACTTCTCGGTTGGTCATGAATTTAATTCTATTGCAAAACGGCTATACCATTGCCAATTTAAAGGGAAATTTGGAAGATCGTTTACGTTATTATGCCGCGCTTGAAAAAGTACAATTAAATCATGATAGCAGCGATTTCCATATGCTTATTGTTGATCACGCATTGGCTTCCTTAAAAGAGCATTTGTATTTGGCTGGGGCTTAAAACTCCCGTTCCTTCGAATCCATCATGATCGTCACTGGCCCGTCGTTGACGAGGGAGACCTTCATGTCTGCGCCGAATTTTCCTGTCGCAATTTTTCCTGAAAAGGATGAACTTAGTTTGGAGAGAAAATAGTCGTAATGCGGAATGGCTTGTTCGGGTCGGGCAGCACGAATGAAACTAGGACGATTGCCTTTTTTTGTGCTGGCATGCAGCGTGAATTGACTTACGACGAGCAGTTCGCCTTGGACATCCTGCACATTTAAATTCATTTTTCCTTCTGAATCGGAGAACACGCGCATTTGTACAATTTTCTGGATGAGGTAATCGGCGTCCGACGTAACGTCTTCGGTTTCAATACCTAATAAAATGAGGAATCCCTGTTGGATTTCACCCACCGTTTCACCGGAGATTTTTACGGCTGCTTCGCTAACACGTTGAAGTACGACCCTCATTAGTAGTCACTTCTACGGTGTGGATCACTGTCGTCTTCATGCATGAGTTGCAAGTAGGTATGGTAGCGATGTGCGGCGATTTCATCGTTTTCAACGGCTGCTTTTACGGCACAGTGAGGTTCATTCATGTGCTGGCAATTATTGAAGCGACATTCACCCAATAATTCACGCATTTCTGGGAAGTAATGTGCGTAATGTGCTTTTTCAAGGTCAACAATTCCAAAGGCTCTAATTCCTGGCGTATCGATGATGAATCCACCACTCGCCAACGGATGCATTTCTGCAAACGTTGTCGTGTGTTTTCCTTGTTCGTGCGCTTTCGATATTTCACCAGTGCGTAAGTCCAAACGCGCATCTAACGAATTCACCAAGGTTGTTTTTCCAACACCTGAATTCCCTGAAATCATGACTTGATGTCCATTGATTTCTTCGCGTAAAAAATCAACGGTGGACTCTTCACGTGCGGAGATGGGGTAACACGGATATCCCGCTTTTTCGTACACGGATTTCAAGTAGTGAAATTGCGCATTTTCTTCATCCGTAAATAAATCTACTTTGTTGAACAACAACGTTGTTGGAATGCGGAAAGATTCAGCAGCAACTAGAAATCGATCAATGAAGGCCACTTGAGTAACCGGAGATTTTAAGGTCACCACCAAGTAAGCACGGTCAATATTGGCAGCCAAAATCTGCATCTGTTTGCTGAGATTGGTAGACTTTCGCACGATGTAATTGTGTCGATCTTCAATGGAACGAATGGAGTAATATTCCTCTCTTCCTTCAATTAAATCAGCCATTTCGTTTAAAATCACGCGGTCACCAGCGGCAATTGGATTCGTAGTTTTAAGTCCTTCGATGCGCAATTTCCCGCGAATACTTGCTTGAACGACTTGTTGGTCCTCCAATAAGACTTGATACCATTTACCCGTTGACTTTAAAACGATTCCGTTCATGGAGACAAAGTTAATCAAACGCAGAGATGGACAAAGCAAAAAATAGACATTTGAAAAATGGTACTAATGGCAGCGCATAAATTTCCCTACCTTTGACGTATGAAACAATTTGGACTCATTGGCAAGCAACTTTCGCATACATTTTCACCTGCATTTTTCGCGGATTTTTTTCAAAAACAAGGAATTGATGCACAATATGCAACGTATGAGCTTCCAGAAATTTCGGATTTCCCCCAATTGATGAAAGACCAGGTTTTTGGTGGATTGAATGTCACAATTCCTTACAAAACATCCGTCATTCCATATTTGGATGATCTAGATCCCCTAGCAAAGGAAATTCAAGCGGTGAATGTCATCGCGTTTGAAAACGGTAAGACGAAGGGTTATAATACGGATGTGTATGGATTTCAGCAAAGCATCAAGCCATTTTTAACTTTCCACCACGAACGCGCCTTAATTTTTGGAACGGGTGGTGCATCAAAAGCAGTGGCTCATGTGTTTAAGTCGCTCGGAATTGATGTGATTTTTGTTTCTCAATCCCTGTCAAAGCTCAGCAATCACTTTACCTATGCGGATGTCAACGAGCACATGATTGCAGCCTGTAAAGTTATCGTGAATTGTACTCCATTAGGGATGTTTCCAGACGTAGATTCCGCACTGGACTTACCATATGCATCCTTGAGCGAAGAACATTTGCTCATCGATTTGGTCTACAATCCGGAGGAAACGTTATTCATGAAACAAGGAAGAGCGCAGGGAGCTACCGCGATGAACGGACTCAGCATGCTGCAACATCAAGCGTTAAAGAGTTGGGAAATTTGGAATACCCCGCGTTAAGCCGCAGGGTTGTTTCCGTTGTTTCCAATGCTGTACCAGTCGATTTTTCGAGAGAAGTACATGATCAATGCAAGGATGATAAATACCCCAATACTTCCAATCAATAAGGCGAAGTCTTCCAATTGGATGATCACGAAGATGAAGATGTAAAGGATGCTCAATAATCCAGAGATAAATGCCGTCAACTTCGTTGATTTTAAAATGGCCTTGACGTAACCAGATATGAGGAGCAGCGTCGCCAATGCAGAGATAAAGAAGGACATATTGAACTTCAGGTATTCAGATATCGAAAGCAGTAAGGTGTAGAAAATTACCAAGGCAATTCCCACTAAAATGTATTGTATCGGGTGAATGAATGCCGATTGAAATACCTCAATGAAGAAGAATACCAAGAAGGTGAGTCCGATGAATAGAATCGCGTATTTAATCGAGCGATGCGATTTTTGGTAGTTGTCAACCGGTAGAATTAAATCCACACCAAAAGCGGAATAATTGATGTTATAACGACTTCCTACCCATGACTGCGGGTAGTTTCTGTTTAAATTCAAGACATTCCAATGAGCGGTGAATCCGTCTTTCGTCACCTTGTTTTCATCCGGTAAGAACGAACCATTGAAGCTAGGAGTGGTCCATGTCGAGGAAACATTGATGTCCGTTTCTTTTCCAACTGGCGTGAAGTACAATTGCTGACTTCCTTTCAATTTTAATTCAAAGGAAAACGTATAAATGTGGTTATCGGTTGGATTTAAAGCAATTTGCGCATTGATTCCAGAAGTAAAATTGTCTGAAGTTGATACACCCGGACTAAAGGGAAAACTTAGGTTATTCCAATTCAGTTCGATTTGTTTTTCAATACCACGAAGGTCATCGATTCCCACGTTCAAGCGAGCTTTCGTAAAATCGAAATTGCTAGCTGGGATATCTAATTCCGCGAAATTTAATTTATTGAATTCACCACTCACTTTGATGATTGAGTTGTACACCACGATTTCATAGACACCACGGTAGCGACGTTCTGGCTTCATTTCCGTAACAATGTTCAGTTTACTTGGAAGAATGTGTAGTTTCTCAAAAACCGTTACCAACTTTTCTTTTCCCGTCGTTTTATCGGTTTCCTTTGCGTAGCGCACAAACGGCAAACTCATGATGGGACCTTTTATGGTTTGCGCTTCGCCCCATTTCGAGCTTACTTCCTCGATTGCCTGTTCTTGCGTAGATTCTCTTTCATAGATAATTCCGCGAATCATGGATGTTGGAATCAATAAAAGCAACGCAATGATAACGATGGTACCAATCTTAAAGTAGAGGTTCGATTTTAGCTTATTCATGAGAAAGTAGTTTTTATCTACAACGAAGGTGCACTTTTTTTATTGTGTTTCAAAATATTAATAATGCATTAGAAGCAAGGACTTAGCGCGAATTTGTCGTTTACAAGCAACTAACAATCGAAACCAAGTGACAAACAACCGAATAAAAAATGGGTGAGTAAGAAACTTTGCAGAGTCGAATTCAAGGAACGAATGGAAGAGCGACAAAATATTTTTTTCAACCTAATTAAATACAAAACAATGAATGCATTAAAAAACAACGTGAAATTGATCGGTAGACTCGGAGTAGAGCCAGAGTTAGTGAAATTTGAAACGGGAAGAACACTTGCTCGATTTACACTCGCAACAAACGAGAATTATAGAGATAAAAAAGGGGAGTGGCATGAGCTTACACAGTGGCACACGATCAATGCTTGGGGAAAACTCGGAGACTTGGTTCAGAAGCTTTTGAAGAAGGGACAAGAAATCATCGTTGAAGGAAGATTAGTGAATCAATCCTATGAAACGAAAAATGGAGAGAAACGCTTTACGACCATCATTGAAGCCAGTGAATTTTTAGTACTAACACCAAAATCAGAGAAATAATGAACGATTTGAATCACGTAAATTTAATAGGGAAAGTAAGTTCCACTCCAAAAATCGTCGAATTAGAAAATGGGAGACGCATTGCTAAATTCACACTATCTACGAAAGAACAGTACCTCGACGCGAATGGCGTTACAAAAACGCGACGTTATTGGCATGCATTAAGCGCATGGGGACGCTGGGTGAAAGTTTTGGAAGAACTTGGAAATGTTGGATCTGAACTTGCCATTGAAGGAAAGTTAGTCACACGTTTCTATCAAACCAACGGTCAGCGAAAAATGGTGTCCGAGGTAGAGGTGAATGATATCGTAGTTATGTAATCTTAAATTGATCAAAATGAACACCATTCGAAACTTCGTTACCTTGGTTGGTAACATGGGAAGTGATGCCAAAATCACAGAATTTGATAACGGTCAACGTGTCGCACGTTTTCAATTGTCTACAGAAAAAAGTCTTCGTAAAAATAATGGCAGGTACACAGCGGCGGTGGAATGGCATCGACTTTTTGCATGGGGAAACATGGCTCAATTTATTGAGCAATATGGAGAGAAGGGAAAAAAAGTCGCCGTCCATGGTCGCTTGGTACAGCGCACGTATTTGACAAAGAATGGCGTTCAACGCGTTTTAAAAGAAGTCGAAGTTCGTCAAATTATAGGCTTGTAAGATCGACCAAACGTGCACAAGTAAAGAAGCGACTTTCGGGTCGCTTTTTTTCAAAGAATGATACCTAAATGGACAAAAAGTAATAACTTTGTAATTACTTAAATCAACATCATGGAAGTGTCAATCATTCAAATAGGAAATTCTAAAGGCTTGCGGTTATCGAAAACCATATTAGATAAATATCAAATCAATGAAAAAATGGAAATGATTTTAGAAAATGACCACATCATTTTACGTCCACTCAAAGAACCAAGAAAAGGTTGGAGTGAGGCATTTAAAGAAATGCATACAGCTGACGATGATCAATTCTTGATAGACGATGTCTTTGATGATGAAAATTTTGAGGAATGGAAATGAGTCAATACCAAATTGTGTTAGTTAATTTGGATCCAACTGTTGGAAGTGAAATTCAAAAGCCAAGGCCTTGTGTCATACTTTCTCCAGATGAGATGAATCAATTTTTGCGCACGGTAACAATTGCTCCGATGACTACAACGGGTAAACAATATCCATCACGATTGAAGGTGAAACACAACGCACAAGTTGGCTGGCTTGTTCTCGATCAAATCAGAACCATTGACAAGACGAGAATCATGAAATCATTGGGTAGTTTATCCAATGGGGAAATACAAACGTGTAAACGCATTATTCGCGAAATATTTGTCGATTAAAAAGTAGCGCATGAAAACCACACCTGAACATAACGAGAAATTTGTCAAGATGACCTTTGCCTCTGTTTATCCGCATTACATCAATAAGGTTGAACGAAAAGGAAAAACGAAAGCGGAGTTGTTGCAAGTGATTGAATGGCTTACGGGATTTGATGAGCTTAAACTGAACGAACTAGTGACGGAAAATGTGAGCTTTGAACGATTTTTCGAACAGGCAACACTTCACCCAAATGCACACCTAATTACAGGTACAATATGCGGATACCGCGTGGAAGAATTAATAAATCCTTTAACGCGAAACGTACGTTACTTGGATAAACTGGTAGATGAGTTAGCGAATGGAAAGGCAATGGAGAAGATTTTGAGGGGATAACTCGAAACAGTTTAAACTTTTCTTTTTAGAAGGATATAATGTATTTACACACAGCGATTTTGTGAGGAATAGGCTAATTTTTCAGAGATAAATACAATTAAAAGGATCTCCTCGGAGATTAATACCTACCTTACAAAAAAAAACAATGTTCAAAAAAGCAACAATAGCTGATAAATTATTTTTAACGGCAGCGATTCTCTCTCTCATTTATTCTGAAACACTTTTCTTCTCCGGTGAAAAGCAAGATGCGACATTTGTGGGATTATGGGTCCCAAGTATTATGGCATTTGCTATTTTCTTCAAATTAATCAATCAATCGAAAAATGTCTGAGTTCCTGCCATATTTTGCCGGTATTATCACCTTAATATTTGGAATTGGTTTCGGACTTACCACACTTAAGTCGAATCGAAAGGAAGTGATTTCAAAAAACGCTTCTCAAGAAAAATCCTAAAAATTATCTGGAAACTGAAATCTTTTCAGTTTAGTCTTTTGGATTTAGTTCAAGCATAATCAATCATTTTGAATTCATGTTTTGGTGTCCACGTGACCTTTATTTGTTTTTTTTAACATTCCCATGGTGTAATTGTTGATTTAAAATACTAAATTTCAACTAATTAAAACACCTTAGATGTTTACAGAATCCTTTAAGTCGCGCATCGAACGTATTACTTTGTACTTTGGTATAACCGCCTTCATTGTGCATGTTGCGCTCATTTTTGCTATCAAAATAGAATTGTTGAGCATCCAATACTTTCCTGAAAACTTATTTGGCAATCCTTTTTCTGCGCTGTTTTCTCCTTTTAGTTCATTATTAGTTTACGAAGTTTATTTGTTGATCTATTATTTGCGCATCAGTTACACGAAGAGTGTCGCGAAGCAACTAGAAATAATGGCACTTATTTTACTTCGAAATTGTTTCAAGGACACTGGACATTTAACGGATGGTCATACATCTCTATTGAACAGCGAATTAATGAAGGATCTCAGTGGATTTATGGTCATATTAATATTGGTGTGGCTTTTTTATCACCTGGATGCCAAACGTGGAGAGATCAAATATGAAATGAGTAAACAATTTATCAACTTGAAGGATCGACTAGCGGTATTCCTAATGATTGTGTTTTTTGGACTTTCCATCTTTTCCTTTTCTACGTGGATCGGCGACCTTATTCAATTTTCCACGAATAAAACGCCACTAGGTGACCCCTCTCATATTTTTTACACGGAGTTTTTTACTTTGCTCACCTTTGTGGATGTTTTACTGCTTTTGAGTAGCGCTCGACATATGAAAAATACTATTCTAGTCATACGTAATTCGGGATATGTTTTGGCTACGTTTTTGACAAGAATTTCATTTTCGCTGGAGGGATGGGAACGCATCATTACCATTATTCTAGGTGCCTTAGTTGCCGTTTTCATTTTGTGGATCAGCCGAAGAAGCGTATTTACACAGAGTCGTAATGAGTTAACGTGAGTTCTAAAACTGAATAAATCGTGAACATTTGGCAATGACAATTTGTTGTTAATCAATAAAATATATTTTTCGATTGGAAAAAAACGCATATTTCGACTACATTTTCATTGGGGCAGGTGCTTCGGCAACCCTTTTGTTACGTAGTTTGGAGTCCCGCCGATTGTTAGCCAATAAGAAAATAGCGATCATAGATGCGGATGACAAATCAATCAACGATAAAACGTACTGTTTTTGGACATCTACAGATGACAGTATTTCGCATAATTGCCAACATCTTTTCACGCAAACATGGTCTAAAATAAGTGTCAATCGACAAGAACCAGAGACGCTCGATAATTCACGATACGTTCACATTTCAAGTATTACTTTGTATAATGAATGCCGAAGAATCATAAACGAGAATCGTTTATCAAGAATTTATTCATCTGTCTTGGGCTTGCTGAAAACTGATATAGGTGTTGAAGTGCAAACTGTTGACGGGAATTTTAGCGCTAAAACGGTTTTTGACAGCCGACCACCAATCTTCGCTTTGCCTGCTAAGAACGAAGCAATATTATGGCAAACATTTATTGGATACATCATCTCTCCAAGTGAACCTTACTTACAAGCAGATTGCGTTGATCTAATGGACTTTGATATTCCACAGCATGGATTTACTCAGTTTATGTATGTCCTTCCATTACCTAATAATCGAATTCTAGTAGAAGTAACACGGTTTGGCGCTGAACCAATCACGTCTAATCAAGCAGAGCCAATTTTAGATGATTATATACAAAGGCGCTTTGGCACCTACACTGTATTAGAAACAGAGAAAGGAACGATTCCAATGTCCACATCGAAAATTGTTTCTGAACATATAGAGGGAGTAGTTCCAATTGGAGGCAGGTCTGGTGCGATCAAACCAAGTACAGGTTATGCTTTTAAAAAAATGTACCAAGCATCTGAGCACATTGCCGAAAGTATAGAAATGAAAAAGACGCTTTCACCATTAATGATGGAATCCAAACGCTTTAAGTTCTATGATCGTTTATTACTGTTGATTCTTCTTCATCATCCTTTGTTGGGAAAAGAAATCTTCAGTACGCTATTCAAAAAGAATCACGTCTTTTCCGTTTTCCGTTTTCTGGATGGAAAAACAAGTATTTTTCAGGACATCCGGATTTTGTTAACACTTCCGTTTCGTCCGTTTTTGCGGGTACTAAAAATAGAATTAAGCGTGTCAACCAAAGGACTTTTGGCTCCAATTTTCACTTTAGTAGTTGCGGTTTTACTTTTATTGATTCAATCCTTTGCTGCAAACTTTTCTTTCTACATTCAAGTCATTCTTTTTTCAATAGGATTTATAGCTGTAGGACTTCCACACGGGGCCGTCGATCATTTAATGGAGAGTGGCGTAGACATAAAAGGCATCAAACTTAGTTTTGTATTGAAGTATCTTGGCGTGTCGTTCATCTTTCTACTACTTTGGATTCTTTCCGCTGATAGTGCATTGCTCTTCTTCTTAGCTTACTCTATTTGGCATTTTGGACAATGTGATTTTCAGGAATGGAGTCCAAACAAGTCAAATACCTTGAAAAATATCCTTTGGGGTACTACATTATTTGGTATACTCTTAATTGGACATCAAGAAGAAACGAATCGAATCCTTTCAAGTCTTCACACTGTTCAATTTCCATTTACAAATAGTCAAGCGACCATTTTAACTAGCGTAATGCTATTGTTTTCTCTCGTTTGGAGCATCATTGAACAGAAGACATCTTTTTTCTTGACGGTTTGTATGTTGTATGTTGCTTGTCAGCTTCCATTACTAAGTGCATTTAGTTTGTACTTTATCGGTCAGCACAGTTTAAACGGGTGGCGTCATTTGAAAATCGGTTTGAAAACAAATAATCAAACTTTGTACTTAAAATCGTTGCCATTTAATCTTGGTGCGATTGGATTATTAGTTGTAAGCTACTGGTTATCAAAAAATTATTTTCAACTTTTTTCTCCGGTTGAAATGGCTTCGGTGTTTTTTGTATTCCTTTCCTGCATTAGCTTTCCACACATTTTGTGGATGCATCATTTTTATAAAAAAATAAATTGTTGAATCTTTTTTATTTTATTTTAAACAAAATTTATAGTATATTGTTATTCAATTCGTTGGAGTTCCAACCAACAATTGATTATGGAGTAACCGAAAATCCTTAAGAGTAGGGCAAACTTAAACTATTTACTATGGAACATTTAAAGATTGCAAGTGATAATTACGTAGCGTTTACGTTTTTTATCGGAACAATGGCCATGATGGCCGCATCAGTATTCTTCTTTTTTGAGTTAAACAACACGCCTCAAAAATGGAGAACATCGGTATTGGTTTCTGGACTAATTACCTTCATTGCAGCAGTACATTACTACTACATGAGAGGGTATAACCTAGAAACAGGTGATTCACCAACATTCTTCCGTTATGTTGACTGGATCTTAACAGTGCCATTAATGTGTGTTGAGTTTTATTTAATTACCAAAAAAGCAGGTGCTAAAATCGGCTTACTTTGGAAATTAATCTTCGCTTCACTTGTGATGCTTGTTACCGGATATTTCGGAGAAACAATCGACAGAGGAAACAGCGTAATGTGGGGTGTTCTTTCAGGAGCAGCTTACTTCTACATCGCTTACCTTGTTTGGTTCGGAGAAGTATCTAAATTAGCACAATCAGCTGGACCACAAGTTGCGAAAGCAACAAAAATCCTTGCTTGGTTTGTACTAGTTGGATGGGCAATTTACCCACTAGGATATATTCTTGGAACTCCAGGTGGATTATTTGGAATTAAATTAGTTTCTGATCCAGAAGCAGCTGTTAAAGCGATGGATATCGTTTACAACATCGCTGATGCGATCAACAAAATCGGATTTGGTTTGGTTATTTATGCTTTAAGCAGAAAAGAGGACTAAACACATCTACTTAATTAAGGAAAGGGCAAAAACGATTCGTTTTTGCCCTTTTTCTTTTGCCCTAAATTGAGATATGAACCTGATAATTTCCGCAAGTATATCGCTATTCTTAAAATAGTACCTTTGTCAGAAATACAACAATATGTCAGAAGAATTAAAAGAATGTCCATCGTGTGAATCACCATATGGATACGAAAGCGGAGAAAATGAATATGCATGTCCAGAATGTTCATTTGAATGGACAATCGAAAAAACTCCCGAAGCTTCTGATGAGTTAGTGGTTCTCGATTCAAATGGCGCCGTTTTACAAACCGGAGATTCAGTGGTTGTCATCAAAGACTTACCCGTAAAAGGCATGCCGAAACCAGTGAAAGCAGGCACAAAAGTGAAAAATATCCGTTTAACCTTTGGTGACCATAACATCGATTGTAAAATTGATGGATTTGGAGCGATGGGATTGAAATCCGAGTTTGTAAAGAAAGCATAAGCTTCTCCTTTTTCCACTAAAATTTCTTAAAAAAGAGGTAAACAATTGATTGTCCTTCGGTGTTATGTATGTGAATATGTTAAACACAGAGGAACTAAATCCGATTGACATCGATCGCATCATTGAAATGGCCTGGGAAGACCGGACACCGTTCGAAGCGATATTTGTGCAATTTGGAAAAACGGAAACACAGGTGATTGCTTTGATGCGCAAGGAATTGAAACGTTCCAGTTTTATTCTTTGGCGTGATCGCGTGAATAGTGGTGTGAGTATCAAACATGCCAAAAAACGCAATCCTGAGATTACTCGCTTTAAATGTTCTCGTCAAACAAGTATTTCGATGAACAAAATCAGTAAGCGCTAAATGCACTTTCCAACGAAATACGATGAAATACTTGCGCGTATTCAGCAGGTCGATCCTAAAAAATATGGTGAGACACGTAATTATTTGGATGGCGCTGTTACGTATTTGTCCCCCTATATTTCTCGAGGTGTCATCAGCACCAAAATGGTTCTCGATAACGTTCTTGGGAAGGGATATCCATTAGCAGAAATAGAAAGTTTTGTCAAGGAACTGGCTTGGCGGGACTACTTTCAACGTGTAGGTCAAGTTCGAAATTTGGAAAAAGAAATCAAATTTCCCCAAACAGAAGTGGAGAATCACGAGATTCCTTTGACTGTTGTGAATGCACAAACAGGGATTCAAGCAATAGATCAGGCGATTGAACAATTATACACGCATGGCTATATGCACAATCACCTGCGCATGTATACCGCCGCGCTCGTAACGAATATTGCAAAATCACATTGGCTGTTGCCTTCAAAATGGATGTATTATCATTTATTAGATGGTGATTTTGCCAGCAATCGCTGCAGTTGGCAATGGTTATGTGGAGCGAATAGCAACAAGAAATATGTGGCCAATCAGGAGAACATCAATCGCTTCGCCGGGACACAACAACATAGCACATTTTTAGATCGTCCATACGAATCTTTGCCACCAAAAAAGGTTCCAGCTGAACTTTTGGAAATCACAGACCTTATACTCGAAACGGAACTTCCAACAGTCGAAAACATTCAGGTGGATTCCACGCTACCGACATTTGTTTACACGTATTATAACCTCGATCCGCTTTGGCACAGTGGGAAAGCAGGGAATCGTATTTTGTTACTTGATCCTGCTTTTTTTAAAGAACATCCGGTAAGTTCGACTGTCCTCAATTTTGCACTCAAACTCGCACAGAATATTGATAACCTACAGCTTTTCGTCGGCTCATTTTCTGAATTAAAGGGGAAATATTCCTTAAGCGAATTGTACTACAAAGAACATCCGCTAAATGATGGGTATTCGGGAACTGAAGAGCCACGCGATTGGATCTCCACTGAAATCACTGGATACTTTCCGTCCTTTTTTGCCTATTGGAAATCCTTGAGCAAAGAACTCCTTCAAAAACAAGCACACGCATGATCATTGATTCTACACAGTTAAGTCAGTTTGAAAGTCGTTACCGAGCGACGCTGATCAATTCTTTAGCAGGAATCAAGCAAGCGTTTTTAATAGGTACGAAATCCACAGAAGGACATTCCAATTTAGCCATCTTCAATTCCCTGATTCACATTGGTGCGAATCCGCCCTTGTGGGGCTTCCTTTGTCGACCGGACACTGTGCAACGTGACTCCTTGCGCAACATCCTCGAAACCGGACATTATACCTTTAATTTCATTCTTCAAACGGATGCGGAGAAGGCACACCAAACTTCAGCCAAGTTTCCATCGGAAATTTCTGAATTTGAAGCTTGTGGACTAACAGAACAATTCGTACATGATTTTCCTGTTCCATTTGTTGCCGAAAGTCCAATTAAAATTGGGATGAAATTCGAGGAAAAAGTGGATATTTCCATCAACGGTACTATACTCATTATCGGTAGCATTCAATTCATTGAACTCGACGAACAATTTTTATCCGCAGATGGATTCGTGGATTTGGCCAAAGCACAGACCTTAACATGTGCTGGATTGGATGCTTATTTTGAAAACACCTTATTACATCGTCTATCATATGCTAAACCAGAGAAATGGCCGAGCAAATTGTAGACAAACCTGAAATTGTTGTTGTTTGGTTTAAGCGTGATCTGCGTTTTACGGATCACGAAGCCTTGTATCAAGCACAAAAACAAGCACTTCCCATTCTTTTAATGTATTGCTTTGAGCCATCGGTTATGCACTACCACGATAGTGATGTACGACATTGGCGCTTTGTACATCAGTCTTTGCGGGAAATGAATGAGAAACTTCACGAACTCGATGCTCAGCTTTATTCTTTTCATTCGGAGGCACTTGCTGTATTCAGTGAATTGCAAAAACTGTATAAGATTCGCACGATTTTTTCGCATCAAGAGGTGGGAAATAAGCTGACGTTTGACCGCGATAAAGCAGTTCAGCTTTTCTGTCGTGAACAATACATCACCTGGAACGAGTACACACACAATGCGGTTCAACGTGGTGGTGGTGCACGCTTGAATTGGGAAAAAAGATGGAAGTCCATCATGACGCAACAACCCTTCCTAGTCTCAGAAACGCAATGGAATATCATGTCGCTCGATTCGGAAACTTATCTGCGACTCAAAGGAGTTGAACTACCTACTGAAATCACCACCGACCACCCAAATTTTCAACCGGGAGGTGAATCCTTTGCGTGGAAATACCTCGATAGTTTTCTGAAGAAACGAAGTGTGAATTATGCAAATCACATCTCCAAACCTTCCTTAAGCCGAAAAAGTTGTAGCCGAATTTCACCTTACTTGAGTTACGGGAATATCAGCATGCGCATGGTGTATCAATATACGATGCAGCATTACAAAACGTCGACCCATAAACGCGCATTGACCCAATTCATTTCTCGTTTGCATTGGCATTGTCATTTTATTCAAAAGTTTGAAGATGAGTGTCGGATTGAGTTTGAACCGTTTAATCGAGCCTACATCGGAAAAGAAAAACCGAGAAATGAAGCGTATATGGACGCTTGGCATACCGGAAAAACGGGTGTCCCCCTTGTCGATGCATGTTTGCGCTGTTTAATGGAAACGGGCTACGTCAATTTTCGCATGCGCGCGATGTTGGTTTCCTTCTATGTGTTTAACCTCGGACAAGATTGGCGTGAATTGCATTTTCTTGCACGTATGTTTTTGGACTACGAACCTGGAATTCACTATCCACAAATACAGATGCAAGCTGGATTAACGGGCATGAACATCATTCGCATTTACAATCCAATCAAGAATTCTAAAAAGCATGATCCCAATGGGGAATTCATTCGTAAATGGGTTCCAGAACTCGCAGAAATTCCTTTGGAATTCATTCATGAACCTTGGTTGTTGAGTGAAATGGAACAAACACTTTACTCGTTTCGAATCGGAGTAGATTATCCGCTGCCCATTGTCAATTTAGAGGAAACACAACGCGCTTCAAGCGAGGAAGTTTGGTCCTTCCGCAAGGACTTAGCCGTAAAAAGTGACGCGAAACGCATTTTGAAAAAACACGTCAATCCACGAAAATGAAACAGCGAAAAAAGAGCGATTTGCCTCAAAAAGTGTGCGCGACCTGTCAGCGTCCGTTTACCTGGAGAAAGAAATGGGAAAAAGTTTGGGACGAAGTTAAATATTGCAGCGATCGCTGTCGAACAACCAAAAATAACGCATGAAGGCAGGACTCATATTTCCGCATCAACTATTTGAGACGCATCCATTACATGCGAAATGTGATGTTGTTTTCCTGGTCGAAGAATACTTGTATTTTCGTCAGTATCCTTTCCACAAACGAAAAATTGCCTTTCATCGGAGCTCCATGAAACATTTCGAAGCGTGGCTCATATCGAAAGGACAGCACGTAAAATACATTGAAAGCACCGAAGAAATTTCGGATATCCGCCTTCTGATTCCGTATATAAAATCGATGGGAATTACCGAGATTTCATATGTTGACACCATTGATTTCCTATTAGAAAAACGCATTGGAAATGGATGTCAAACCGAAGGAATTCAGGCAACGAAATTACAGAGTCCGATGTTCTTGAATGATCTTGATTCCTTAACGTCAAAATACGGCTCCAAAAAGAAATTATTTCAAGCGGAATTTTACAAGCAACAGCGGATTCAACGCGGTATTTTGGTGGATGCGAATCAATTACCAATAGGTGGAAAATGGTCCTTCGATGAGGAGAATCGTTCGAAGTTTCCCAAGAAAGGGATTGTTCCGGATTTGAATTCCCCACGATTAGATGAACGCAATTTGGAGGCAAAGGCGTATACAGAAAATAACTTTTCATCCAATCCGGGTAAACTCGAAGGGAGGATTCAGTATCCGACAACATTTGAAGGCGCAAAAGATTGGTTACAAGCATTTTTTGTGGATCGTTTTTCAGACTTTGGCACCTACGAAGATGCGATTGTGAAGGATGAATTGGTCTTGCATCACAGCGTGTTGACGCCTATGCTCAACGTTGGACTTTTGACTCCTCAATTTGTTCTAGATGAAGCCTTGAATTTTGCTGCTAAGAATAACATTCCCATGAATTCATTGGAAGGATTTATACGTCAAATCATGGGATGGCGAGAATTCATTCGCATGGTTTACGAATTAAAAGGAGTGGAAGAACGCACACGAAATTATTGGGGATTCACACGAAAAATCCCAGCGTCGTTTTGGAATGGAACAACGGGAATTCCACCAATTGACAACACGATTCACAAACTACTTGAAACCGGATATTGTCATCACATAGAGCGTTTAATGGTTCTTGGTAATTTTATGTTGCTGTGTGAATTTGACCCTGATGAGGTTTACGAATGGTTCATGGTGTTCTTTATTGATGCCTATGATTGGGTGATGGTTCCAAATGTCTATGGCATGACTCAATTTGCAGACGGCGGAATGATGTCCACCAAACCCTACATCAGCGGAAGCAATTATTTAATGAAAATGGGCAATTACGAAAAAGGAGCTTGGCAAGCCACTTGGGATGGACTTTTTTGGCATTTTATGGACAAACAACGAAACTTCTTTTTATCGAATCCGCGTTTGGGAATGTTGATCCATATGTTTGATAAAATGCCCTTGGAAAAACGCGAAGTTCATTTGACCAACGCACAAAACTATTTTGCATCCTTGGATGTTATCTAACTATAAAAACATGAATACACAAGCACGCATCAATGAACTGATTGAGAAATTGGCCCTTCTTCCACATCCCGAGGGAGGATACTACAAAGAGACGTATCGAAGTATGGAAACAATCGACGGCGAGCAATCCTTGATGACGTCTATTTTGTTTTTACTTACTTCCGAAAACGCTTCGAATTTTCACCGCATTCAAAGTGATGAACAGTGGTATTTCCATGAAGGTAGTCCATTGACCGTGCATGTCATTGGTGAAAACGGACATGAAAAGCGCATGTTAGGACTTGATTTCGCGGAGGGGCAACGTCCGTATCAATTGGTGCATAAACAAGAAATATTTGGAAGCGAAGTCCAAGAACCGAACAGTTATGCCTTGGTTTCTTGTGCGGTTGCACCTGGATTTATGTTTCGTGATTTTGAATTGTTTCAAAGAGAAGAATTACTGGAGCAATATCCACAACATGAGGAGATTATAGGGCGTTTGACGGCTGAATAAGAAAATGATTATAAACCAAAAAGTATCGAAAATGAATTTATCTAACAACAAAATACTCATCACTGGAGGAGCAAGTGGCATCGGACTTGGATTAACCGAGCGTTTTTTGGCAGAAAACAACCAAGTGATTATCTGTGGCCGACGTGCCGAATTACTAGATGAGGTTCGCGCGAAACACCCATCTGTTATTACGCGTGTTTGTGATCTTTCCGTTGAAACTGAACGTGAAGAATTAGCTGCATGGATTTCTTCGGAGCATCCGGATTTAACAGTACTAGTAAATAATGCCGGTGTTCAAAATTGGATGAAACCAACCGATGTTAACTTTTATGAAAAAGCAATGATGGAGATAAACATCAACAACATGGCCCCGATTCATTTGACGCATTTATTGATGAAACTGCCTTCATTGAAGACCATTATGAATGTCACTTCTGGATTGGCATTTGTTCAATTAACGGCTGTTCCAGTCTATTGTGCAACAAAAGCATTTTTTCATTCGTTCACCCTTTCATTGCGACATTTATTGAAAGGTAAAGTGGAGGTAATCGAAATTATTCCGCCGGCCTTGAACACAGATTTAGGCGGTGTTGGTCTGCACGATGAACATCCACCTGTCAGTGCGTTCATTGAATCTATTTTTAGTCAATTGGAAGAAGGCAGAGACACGCTCACTTTTGGATTTAGTACTGCATTAGCAAACGCTGGTCCGGAGGTGATTAAAGGAACCTTTGAACGGATGAACGGATAGCACGCCAACATCATTCAGCTTTTATGCTATCTTTAGTCAATGAAACGAAGTGATTTTATTTTAAAATCTTGTTTGCTCACGGCTGGTAGTATTTTGGTTCCGTCCACGATACTAAGTTCCTGCCGCAAAGATTCTTTTTTTGATCAGGATGAATTTAATGGCAAGGTACTCATTATCGGAGCAGGAGCAGCGGGTTTATACGCTGGATATTTGTTGCGTTCAAAAGGGATTTCTTTTCAGATTTTAGAGGCGAGTGACCGAATCGGTGGTCGTTTGGGAAAACTATCCGGTTTTGCAGATTACGATGTAGATACCGGTGCACAATGGTTACATGGAACGAATAATATTTTAGGTGATTTAATTCTTCAAACGCAAACAAAAATCACGATAGACGATTCATCGATGAGTTATTGGTTTGAGAATAATATGGTCACTGAATTACCGAAAGACCCATATATTTTCGAGCAAAAAAATCTTCCGGATATTTCCTTCAAAGAGTACGCACATCAGCATGGCTTAGATGCAAGCTATGATAACATCGTTGAAGCAATTGCTGGAGACCAAGGTGCATCAGCCTCTCTTTTATCCGCTTATTGGAATAGCAAGGATGAGGAAAATTGGGTTTCAGGTGATGAAGATTATAAATTCTCTGATACATTTTTCGATTTCATTTATCAGCAATTTGCTCAGCCAATAGTGAATCAAATAAATTTGAACAAGCCCGTTGTTTCGATCGATTATAGCGGAGCTCAAATTCAAGTGATGGATCAAAATGGAGCTGAATATTCCTGTGATAAACTTATTTTGACCGTACCCATTTCCATTTTGAAATTAAATGAAATTCAATTTAAACCTGCGCTACCGATGACAAAAACAGATGCATTTGCTCGTTTTGGAATGGGACCGGGGATGAAAGTATTCTTAAAATTTAATGTGAAATTTTTCCCGGAAAACACCTATGGAGGATCGGTTTGTGCAGCATACTTAGATGACTCCATTGGAAAAACCACAAATGATATCGTATTGATAGCCTTTGTTATGGGAGATCAAGCAGCAAATTTGCATGCATTAGGGAATGATGCCGCTATTACAAACGCATTGATACAAGAATTGGACCTCATGTTTAATGGTCAAGCTTCGTTATATTTTATGCAATCCTTTGTTCAAGATTATACGGACAAACCATTTATCAAAGGTGCTTATTCTTACAGTACCATTGGCATGGACAATGCACGTCAAATCGCAGCGGAGCCGATTGACAATAAAGTTTTCTTTGCGGGCGAGGCGATGAACATAAACGGGCATCACCAAACAGTTCATGGCGCAGTAGAGTCTGCTTATAAAGCAGTTCTTGACCTCATCACTTCAGTTTAAACTATGAAAAACACCCTATTTTTTTGTTTTTTATTTTTTCAGTTGGCGAATGCCCAAAAATTCTCCATCGATGTATCTTACAAATATATGTATGCCAAACAATGGGACCGTTCCATTCAATTGTACAATTTTAGCAGACCTTGGCTCATTGAGAAACAGCCCTTGTTTATACATGGGGTAAACGCAGGTTTTAATTACCTTATTTCTACTAAAAAAGGCCTAAATCACGGACTTTCAGTTGACCTTTCATTTTTTAGAAGTGTTGCGGAAAATAAAAACATGTTGAATGCAATCAACTTATACCTAAGTAATGTGGGGTATTTTGCGCGCAAGGACTTCAGTATTCTTAACTCGAATTGTTATACTGAAATAAGATTGGCCTTGACAGTAAGTGGGATTTTTCGTAGAATAAACCAAGAACCTATGCTAGTGGATGAAACGCAAACGAGGGCATTCGGAATAGGTTCCGATATACAGGTGAAGTTTGGATATAATCTACCATGTTTAGCGAGAATTAAGGGCTCCTTGTTTTTGGCCGTTTCTTATGCACCATTTGTATATTCCCCGTATAGTGAAAGTGTCTTAAACCAAACGATGGGCATTACAAACCATTATGGAACGGGAATAGTTGGTACGCAAATTGGCTTTAGAAAAGGATTTGACTGAAGTCATTAATGAGGATCCCATCTCACAGCAGCCGTCCGTGCAATAAAAAACGGATTCAATAGATTCGCTTTGTTATAGCGCAACGACTCACCTGTCTCTGCATGAACGACCGAACCACCGAGTGCTTCAAGAATGGCTTGTCCAGCGGCGATGTCCCATTCCATGGTTGGCGCAAAGCGAGGATAAATATCGGCTGTTCCAAGCGCTAAATTGAAAAATTTCAAGGCCGAACCTTTTTGTGTGAATTCTATTTCCGGAGAAAGGGACTTAAGGGATTCGATGATTTGTAAAACAGAACCTGAATGGTGACTTCGAGAACCAATTAAAACAATGGGAATGTTGTGTTTTTCTGGAATGGAAAGTTTCTTCCAAGAGGAAAAATCGTGCACATCGTCAAATGAAAAGAGGTACACTCCTGTTTCCATTGATCCAACAAGAATTTCACGTCGGACTGGTGAGGCAATGAGTCCAAAATGGGCTTGACCTTCGTTGATTAAAGCGATATTCACCGCGAATTCCCCGTTTTTTTTGATAAATTCTTTCGTTCCATCAAGTGGATCTACACACCAACATTCGGTCCAAGCGGAACGTTCCTCAAAGGACATTTTCTCCGTTTCTTCCCCGGTAATCGGAATGTTGAATGGACTTAAGTACTGACCTATAATATCCGAGGAAGCAAGGTCCGCCTGTGTTAACGGTGAACCATCTGACTTGATGATTTCTTCAAAATCGTTTTGATAAATCTGCATGATCGCTTCCGAAGCAGCGATACTCGCATGAATAGCGGCGAGGTATTTAGCGTGAAATGGAATCAATCGAAGTGCATTTCAGGAACGACATCAGGAACAACAAGGTCACCTTCTGTTTTAGAAATGATTTCCTCGACACTAACGCCTGGCGCTCGCTCAATCAGGTGGAATTTACCATCCTTGATTTCCAAAACAGCTAATTCCGTCACCACTTTTTTCACGCAACCAACACCCGTTAATGGCAAGGTACATGCTTTGAGGATTTTCGATTCTCCCGCTTTATTGCTATGCATCATCGCGACAATGATGTTTTCTGCAGATGCAACGAGGTCCATTGCTCCACCCATTCCTTTCACCATTTTCCCCGGAATCTTCCAGTTGGCAATGTCACCATTTTGGGACACTTCCATGGCGCCAAGTACGGTTAATTGTACATGTTGTCCGCGAATCATCGCAAACGAAGTAGCAGAGTCAAAGAAAGAAGCTCCAGCAACCGTAGTAATCGTTTGCTTTCCTGCATTGATTAGGTCAGCATCCTCTTCTCCTTCGAAAGGAAAAGGGCCCATACCTAAAATGCCATTTTCTGATTGAAATTCTACTTCAATTCCTTTAGGGATATAGTTTGCTACTAAGGTTGGAATGCCAATCCCCAAGTTGACATACCATCCGTTTTTTAATTCTTGTGCGATGCGTTGTGCAATGCCATTTTTGTCGAGTGCCATATCGTCTGTGCTTAATCGTTCTTTCTAACTGTTCGTTGCTCGATTCTTTTCTCGAATTTTTCTCCTTGGAAGATGCGTTGAACGAAAATTCCAGGTGTATGTATGTGATTTGGGTCTAATGTTCCTGCTGGAACAAGTTCTTCGACTTCAGCAACGGTAATTTTACCCGCCATCGCCATCATAGGATTGAAATTACGTGCTGCGGCTTTGTAAATCAAGTTTCCTTCCGTATCTCCTTTCCATGCTTTCACGATGGCAAAGTCTGCTGTCAAAGCACTTTCCAAAATGTGTGGTTTTCCATTAAACACGCGAACTTCTTTCCCCTCAGCAACTTCCGTTCCGTATCCCGCCGGTGTAAAAAATGCAGGAATTCCTGCTCCACCAGCACGACAACGTTCTGCTAAACTTCCTTGTGGAATTAAGTCTACTTCTAGTTCACCGCTTAGCATTTGACGTTCAAACTCATCGTTTTCACCGACATATGAACTGACCATTTTCTTTACTTGTTTGGCTTGCAACATGAGTCCGATACCGAAATCATCGACACCAGCGTTATTGCTAATACACGTCAGGTTTTTAGTTCCTAGTTTCACTAATTGTCCTATGGAATTTTCAGGAATACCACAAAGGCCAAATCCACCCAACATCAGCGTCATGCCATCTTCGATGCCTGCTAACGCTTCTTCTACATTCTTTACAACTTTGTTCATCGCTTAAAATTCAAATGGGACTTCTGACTCGTCTACAGTTTCAGGTTGTGGTGCATCTGTGCAATCGTATGCTTCCTCGTCGTAATCGTCCGGTTGAAGGAAATCACGTGTCGACAATGCAATCACTGGATCTTTGTATACTCGTTGCATGTAATACCCGTAAATTGGTAAGGCCATTCGTGCTCCTTGTCCCCATGTCATGCTTTGGAAACGTACAGCACGGTCTTCTGCGCCGACCCAAACACCCGTAACAAGCTCAGGGGTGATTCCAATGAACCATCCATCTGAGTTATTTTGAGTGGTACCTGTTTTACCGGCCGTTGGAGCGGTGACACCTCCCCAACTTCTTCCACCGCGAAGACTTCCGGCTGTTCCATACTGAACAACACCTTTCATCATTTTCAAAATTTCGTAGGCAACAGTAGAATTTAATGCTTGTTCACGGTGTTCCGTTGCACTGTAAATTACTTTTCCATTTCGATCGGTAATGCGTTCGATGGTAGTTGGACGCACGTAAATTCCATTGTTAGGGAAAATACATTGAGCGGCAACCAACTGATAAAGTGAAAGGTCCATACTTCCCAAACACATCGACGGAACGATATCGTTTTTGTTCAATTCGATTTCCGTTTTCTTCAATAATTTCTCGATTTGGAAAGGACCTCCAATTTTTTGCACTGGATTAAATGCGCCCATTCGTGCCATCACAGCAACGGTCGTCGGATTCGATGACTGCGCTAATCCATCTTTAACAGATCCAGCAGGAGTTCCTTGAGGACAATATTGACCAACAACTTTATTTTGATCATCGACTAAATCCACGCAGTACTCTCCTGCTGAAAATGTGGTACACGGATTCACGACCTTCATCGAAAGCGCTGCCGCGTATACAAATGGTTTAATCGTCGATCCAACTTGACGTTTTCCCTGACGCACGTGATCGTATCCGAAGTGTTTGAAGTTTACACCACCAACCCAAGCACGAACGAATCCTGATGAAGGATCGATAGATAAAAGTCCGGCGTGTAAAAATGCTTTGTAATAACGAATAGAATCGTTTGGAGTCATTGTTGTATCACGTTCTCCGCTCCAAGAGAAAACGGTCATCGTTGTCGGAGTATCGAAACTTTTTCTAATTTCATCATCGGTGTATCCAGCTAATGTCATGTTTTGGAAGCGACCGGAAGAAGTACGCGCTGATTCCATGATCTGATTCACCATTTTCGTTTCAATGGCATTCGAGAACGGATAATTTTTAACGCGGCGATTGTTCAGGTCAAACTGTGGTTGTAATTCTTCCTTGATGTGACGTTCCACTGCATATTCTGCATAGCGTTGTAAAGAAGGATTCAAGGTCGTGTAGATTTTCAGTCCATCACTGTAAATATCAAAAGGTTCTCCCTCTTCATTTACGTATTTATAGGTTCCATCTGAATTTTTTGTTTGAAGAATTTCAGTCACTTCTTTGCGCAAAGACTCACGGAAATACGGTGCCATTCCCTCTTTGTGATCCAAGGATTTGTAGTTCACGACAATTGGCAACTTTTTCAAGCGATCATATTCCTCTTGTGTCAATTTATTCTTAACACCTTCATTATCACCTTTGCTATTTTTCAGCCATTGAAACAATACTTGATTTCTTCGGTCCAATGCGCGCAGGGAATCTTCGGCTCTGATTTCTGCCATTTGTGCGGAAGTCACTTTTTCCGGAGCGATTCCCGCTCTTTCTGCCGCTTTGTTTCGGTAATTTTTAATCGTGTATTTGTAGGGGTTAAACAAATCAGGATTTTTACACATTCCGACAAGAACAGCTGCTTCTATTTTGGAAAGTTCTTTTGGACGTTTATTGAAGTAAACGCGCGAAGCATTTTCAATTCCAACTGCGTTGTATAAAAAGTCGAATTGATTCAAGTACATCGTAATGATTTCCTCTTTTGTAAAACGTTCTTCCAAACGTTTCGCAATGATATTTTCACGCGCTTTTTCATTTAAACGTCGGAATTTCCCAAGAAATCCACCCAAAGGAAGATCGAAACTTTCCCCGTTTGCACGTGCTAATTCAGCCAACTGACGCTGTCTTAAGGTGTAAATTAATTTTGCTAATTGTTGCGTAATCGTTGAGGCACCGCCTTTTCGACCCAAACTAGCAAACGAGCGAACGAGTCCCTTAAAATCGACGCCTGAGTGACTGTAAAAGCGCTCATCCTCTGTAGAAATTAACGCGTCAAATACGTATGGAGAAATTTCGCGGTATTTCACACTGGTGCGATTAACTGCCCAAAAGCGACCAATGACGGTGTCTTCTTTCACGCTTTTTTTCGCGATGATTAATGACGCTTGTAATTCCGGTGGATTGTCCAAGCTTGCCACAGATGGCAGCACACTTTCTGACTGCAAAAGCAAAAGCGCTGCCACCAAGATGAAAGGGATTAATGAAAGACCCCAAAATATTCTGGTGTATTTTTTTGATTCTTCTTCGGTCATTTTTGCTTCCTTATTTTTCATTTTTCAAAATTAACGACAATTATCTTAACACATCTTTTCGTTGACTGTCCAATTTTAGTAGGATAAACATCATCATACAAAAGGACATCATAGAGGATCCTCCATAACTAAAAAATGGCAGGGGAATTCCAATCACTGGTGCAAATCCAATATTCATCCCAATGTTTATGGCGAAATGGTAGAACAGAATCATTCCCACACAATAGGCGTAGACTCGGTTAAATATAGACCGTTGTCGTTCGGCAATAAACATGATGCGAATTAACATAAATAAGTAAAGTCCAAATAAGACGATGATGCCAACAAATCCCCATTCTTCCGCAAATGGACAAAAAATGAAATCCGTTTCACTTTCCGGAACGTGATTACTTTCCACGCTAGAAACCGATGCTTTGTTGTATCCTTTTCCGAGTAAACCACCTGATCCAACTGCTGCCATCGCGCGATTTCTGTTGTAATCTTTTCCATTTGGATCTTCACGGAGGCCTAAAAACAATTCAATTCGATCTTTTTGATGTGTTGCTAAACTGTTGAATCCACTATCCACAACAAAAGACAAACTACTCGTTAAAATGAAGCCAAGTACGATGATGACAGTTCCTCTGGTTCGCTCTCTTTTCGCAGAAAATCGTTGAAGAAATAAGATCGCTAGAATGGAGAAAATCAACAATGTGGAAATGACTCCTATTGAACCAGATACGGGAAAAGGAAGGAAGAAAACATCTATCTGAACAGAGCTCAATAATAACGTAATCACACTGATGAAAATTGTTACGAATAAAATGGGAATGAAGTGACTTCCAACCCAGGTTTCTTTAAATCGAACACCCGGAATACTATTGACAAAGCTCAAAATAATGGGATCGAATGTAAGTCCTTCGCGGTACATCACGAAGAGAAAGGAGGTGAAAACGACAAACGTACCTGCATCAGGCTGAAGTAAAATCAGTGCCATTGGTACAAGTAGAATGGCGCTTGCAGTCATGACACTACTGATATTCTGCTGTTTTACGCTAATTTCACTGATGTATTTAGCCAACAATAGTCCCGTTGATATTTTAGCGAACTCTGCAGGTTGAATCCCTAAACTTCCAATACCGATCCATGCACGTGCGCCATGTACTGCGGGCATGAAAAGCACAATCACCAACAAGACGAGCGTAAACCCATAGATGGGAAATGCGAAGCGCCGATAGATATCGGAATCAATTAAAAACACGATTACGCCAAGGAATAAAGAAACGAAAATCCAAATGAGCTGTTTTCCGTACATCATGGAAACATCGTAAATAGCAGGATGTAAATCATCGTAAGCAACGGAGTACAACGTAGCCATTCCCATCACCAACATCACCATAAATGTGATAAATAATGGCCAATCTAAGTGCTCAACTAAACTTTCTTCCTTTCTCATTCTCCGGGACTTGAAATGTAGGCCAATTTAGCTTCCAAAATGCGCTTTTCTTTTTCTTTGTCGGTAATTTTTCGTTTGATGTATTTTTCAATCATCAAGCTGGCAATTGGTGCGGCCCAAGTCCCACCGAATCCTGCATTTTCCACGAATACCGCTATCGCAATCTTAGGCTTGTTCATAGGCGCAAAGGCAATGAAAACAGAGTGGTCTTCCCCTTGTGGATTTTGCACCGTACCTGTTTTTCCGCAAATCGTAATGTCTTCTAGTCGCGCCATGCGTGCCGTTCCACCGTTCTCATTGACAACGCGGCGCATTCCTTCAATTACTGGCCAGAAATGACGCGAATTCACCATTGTTCTTTTCTTGGTACGGTAAAGTGCTAATGGACCTTTGCGTCCAATGGACTTTACAAAGTGGGGAACATAGTACCAGCCTTTGTTCGCGATGATTGCTGCGATATTTGCCATGTGCAACGGCGTCAGTTTTACTTCACCTTGACCAATGGAAATCGAACGAATGGTTGAAAATGCCCATTGATGATTTCCGTACCATTTGTCGTAGTATTTTGAATCTGGTATTAATCCTGGACGTTGTCCAGAAACATCCGTATCCAATGTTTTACCTAATCCAAAACTTGTCATGTAACGATGCCATTTATTGAGTCCGTATTCGGCATCAGCAAAAAGTTTCTTTTTCTTTCCCTGTTGGATGATGCGTCGCACCACCGCGTAATAATATGGATTACATGAATACTGAACAGCCTCGGCAACATTTCGTGCGGAAGGGTGATTGTGACAGCCAACCATGCTTTTGTCGCAGGGAAATCCAGAGTTCTCCGTGATGACACCTTCTTGCATGCCGATCAGAGACTGTACTAATTTAAAAATGGATCCAGGTGGATATTCTGCTTGAAGTGGACGAGGAAACAGCGGCATGTTTTTATCCAAAGCAAGTTTTGGGTAATTTTCGCTGATGTTTCGTTTTCCAACGAGCATATTTGGATCGTAGGAAGGTGCCGAAACCATGGCTAAAATTTCACCGGTGGATGGTTCAATCGCCACGATACATCCTTTCTTGTTTTTCATCAATTTTTCACCGTAGGACTGAATAATCATGTCCATTCCGAGTTTTAGCGGGTCAGCTTGACGAGCAGTTGTATCGTATTTCCCATCGGCGAAAGGTTCAATGGCATTATTCAACGCAGACGTAACAATGTACTTAATCCCCTTTCTTCCACGTAATTCGCGCTCATAGAACTTTTCAATTCCGGATCGACCAATGTTATCTCCTGGACGATAAAAGCGATCGCTTTCCACTTCTTCACGGTTTACTTCGGACAGATATCCCATGATATTCGCTCCACTTTTAAATGGATAATTCCGCATACTTGTCACCTTCTCATAAAATCCAGGGAAGTTTTCTAGATGTGGAGCAATGCTAGAAATCTCCTCTAGCGTTAATTCCTTTAAAAAGGGATACTTACGTATTTTCTGGTAATTCGAAGTGCGTTTACCTGAAGACTTATTGTAATAAGTCCCTTCTCCTTTTACAATTTCTTTAAAGCGATTGCGAACATCTTTGACCGTCCACCCAATGAGTTTAGCAAAAGCGGCTGTATCGAGGTGCTTGATTTCGTCCTCGACCATCATCAGATTGAAATAGGTTCTATTGGAAACGATTTTCATTCCATTTCGATCGAAAACAACCCCTCTTGGCGGAGTGATTTCAATGCGTTTTTCCGCTACTTCATGCGCACGAAGTGTCCAAGTATCGTCGATCACTTGCATGTAAAACAACCGAAACGTATACAGGAATCCCACCAAAATGATGAATGCCAAGATTACATAACGTCGGATGTCAAAATTCATTTCGTTTTAGATTTTTTAATCAAAAAACTTTGTAATAACAAGCAAATCAAGAAGGAAGGAACGGAACTAAAGAGGGTCTTTTGAAGAATAAAAAAGAGTTGGTTGAACTGAAAAATTTCTACGAGGAAGTACCATAAGTGATGGATCAAGAGTAGGATCCCAAAAACGAATGTAAACCAGCGGTTCCCCATATCGAATACACTGGGTTCTTTCAGTGGATCATATCCTTCACGTGGACCGTAGAACTTGAAGACGAGTGGACGAAAATACGCCATCATGACCAAGGATGAAGCATGTAATCCGTAGGTATTAGAGAAAATATCAATGATGATTCCCATTAAAAAGGCCAAGCCCATTAAGGGAATGACCCCTAGTTCAAAGGGCAGTAACATGATAAAAAGTGGATGAATCATCAAGTGAAAACCGTATCCAATTTCCAATTGATTGAAAATCAATGTTTGCAAAACGACAAACACGACGAAGCGAATGATATTTTTCGTTAGGTTATTCATCTCAATACGTCTTCTTCTTCATCGGGTGGAATTTGTCCCTCCAATGCTTGTTGTTCTTCAATCATTAAATTTTTCACCACGTAAACGCGTTGCAAAGTGCGGTAATCCTCTGAGTAACGAACCACAACATTCCAAAGTGGTTCTCCTTCGATGGATTCAATGCGTTCCACTTTTCCAACTGGAATTCCTTTCGGGAAAATCCCCGAACCACCTCTTGTTACGACGCGGGACCATTTTTTTATGCGTAAATCGTTCGAAATTCCGTCGATGGAACCACGTCGTGGATCGTGTCCGTCCCATTTTAAAATTCCGGCTAAGTGAATGGGCTCAATAATCACATCGATATTGATATCTTTCGTTAATACGGACTTCACCACACAGTAATGCTCACTGGTATTATGAACGATTCCAACAACTCCTTTGTCCGAAAAAACACCCATGTTTGGCTTGACTCCTTGCTTACTTCCAATATTGAGCGTGAAATAGTTGTTTCTTCTCGTCACTGATGAGTTAATCACCATCCCCGGAATGTACGTGTACTGTTGTTTAAAAATAGTATCTTCTACTTTTACTTTCCCAGCACTTAACGTGTACATGAACTCCGGAAGGCGCTCGCGCAAACGAATGTTTTCACGCTGCAACGCGTAGTTGTTTTTACTTAAATCAAAATGCTTCGTTACGTCGTTCTCCCACGTAAGTACTTTCGCTGTCACATTGGACGCTGTTGTTAAGTATTGACTTCTTGGAAAACTCAAAAATTGCACATAAATCACCAACGAAATGATCTGCAGGGATGCAAAGACCAAAAATATTCGAAATCGACGTAAAAAGGCGATGAGATTGCGCATAAAAACAAAGGTAATGAATGGCTTTTAGAACGAATTCATCTGCATGTGAATGATATTAACAAAATAGGGTAATTTATTAATAGTTGATGAGTGCCCAGTACTCAGTGTTGATTTCGCTCTCAGCTCTCGATTTGAAAGATGTTTTCATTCGCTTTGCTCATGGGTGGGGTTCATTCGCTTAGCTCATGGGGTGGTTTCGCTTAGCTCAACAAACGGTTTATCGGGTGTGGGAATTAGCAGATTGGCACATTAGCACATTCTTTCGCTTAGCTCAAGAAATGGTTTCGCTTAGCTCAACAAACGGTTTATCGGATGTGGGAATTAGCACATTAGCAGATTGGCACATTAGCAGATTCTTTCGCTTAGCTCAAGAAGTGGTTTCGCTTAGCTCAACAAACGGTTTATCGGGTTTGGGAATTAGCACATTAGCAGATTGGCACATTAGCACATTAACAGCGGGATTACTCGCTGTCGCTCGTGAACCCGGTTTTGGGTGTCGCTTCAAAGAACTGAAAAGCTAAGCTGCGGTGCAGCTTTGGCTTTTTTTGTTTACACTGCGCTTACAAAAGCGAGCTTTTGATGCTGGTGGAAACAAAAAAAGCCAGCCTAACGGCTAGCTTTTCAGTTCTTTGGCGGAGAGAGCGGGATTCGAACCCGCGATAAGCTTTAGACCTATACACACTTTCCAGGCGTGCTCCTTCAGCCACTCGGACACCTCTCCAGGTATTTTGTGGATTGCAAAAGTAATGAAAAGTTCTGATTTCTCAAGAACCATAGATCAGAAGTCCTATGGAGAAGTAAATAAACAAGCCAATGATGTCATTCAATGTGGTCACGAATGGACCTATCGCTAAGGCAGGGTCGATTTTGTAGCGGTTGAGTACTAGCGGGAATAACGTTCCGAAAATCGCTGCAAATACGATAACGGTGAATAAGGAAACACTTACCACGATGCCAAGATCGGAGTTTTCAAATACAGAGGCTACTCCGAAAATTAAAGTTGCTAAAAAGAGTCCATTTAACAATCCAACCTTCGCTTCGCGCAATAATTTTGGTAAAATTCGACCTAAATCTTTATCACCACGAGCTAGGGACTGAACGACAATCGCAGAGGATTGTACACCAACGTTTCCGCCCATCGCAGTAATCAAGGGAATGAAAAATGCCATCGCCGGAATCTTTGTGATGCTTCCCTCAAAGTTTGAAATGACTTTGGCTCCGATGGTTCCCCCCACCATGGCAATCACTAACCAGGGAAGACGTGAACGACTTATACGCCAAGTACTTGCGTTGGAATCAACACTATCGGTAATACCCGTCGCCATCTGGAAGTCTTTATCGGCCCCCTCTTTGATGTAGTCAACAACGTCATCTAAGGTGATTCGTCCAACAAGTTTGTTTTGGTAATCAACCACGGGAACAGAAACCAAGTCGTATTTTTCCATCACCATGGCCACGACTTCTGCGGAGTCACTGGCTTTCACGGAAATGATTTTTTTGGACTGGTAAATGTCGGCAATTTTTGTTGTCGCATTTGCGAACAATAAACGCTTCAAGGATAAGACTCCTAGTAAGCGATCCTGCTCATCGACAACAAAAATGTTATATACTTTTTCAACGTCTTCTGCTTGCTTGCGAAGCTCAATGATTGCTCGGTTAACAGGCCAAGAAACATGTGCCTGAAAAAACTCTTTTTGCATGAGTCCACCCGCTGTATCGTCGTCGTAATTTAATAGATCAACGATGTCCTCTGCCGCTTCATCATCCTCCATTTGAGAGATGACTTCACGTATTTTTTCTTCAGTTAATTCACCAAGGATATCGGCAGCATCATCGGAATCGAGGTTCTCGAGCTGGTCTGCAATTTCTTTACTGGATAAGGAAGCAAGGAAGCGATCTCGAATTTCTTCGTCCAACTCCATGAGGATGTCGGCCTGCGTGTCTTCATCTACAAGGAAGTAAAGGTATCTTGCTTCGTCATTGGTCAGTTTATCAATGATTTCGGCTACCTCGGCATGGTGAAGTTCAAGGACGTTTTCGTGTATCCAAGATAAATCTTGATCTGCGATTTTTGTTCGCAGCAATTGAATAAATTCCTTGGTCAGTTCGAAACGCACGTTCTACTTTTGGACAAAGATACGGAATTGCTTTTGAAAGGTTTGGTAATGGGATTATGAAATCATTAAGTGGTCAAATGTTCACGACTAATCGTGACAAAGTTCCTCTACTTGATGGAAAAGATCGTGTGCTTTGGTGATTTCTTTCATCAAAACGGCGTCTTTCGCGTTTTTTGCAGTCAGTTCATAAATTTCCTCACATTGCTCCGCCAAGTTCGTTAGTGCTTTGTGAACTTCAGGTTTGTCCTTTGAAACGGGCGGCTTTGAATTTTCAAACAAAATGGCCTTTGCTAAAAGTTCAGCGGATCGGGTACGCAGTGGAACAAAATTTCCATCCTCTGCCGGATGAAACGTTTGCGCCATGACTTTATGAAAATCCTTTAAAGCCATCCAATTGTCCTTTTCAATTTCGCTCAACAATGGATCAACAAGCGCTTTTGTATACTTGTCTGAAACGATTCCCCAGTCGATGAGGTTGAAAATCCCGCCTAAATAATCAGCGCGTTTGTTTTGGTATTTCAAATAGTATGCATGCTCCCAAACATCGATTCCTAAAACGGGAATTCCTCGGTCTTTCGCGACATCCATGATGGGATTATCTTGATTTCCAGTACTTGTCACCAACAATTTTTTGTCCGGTGTAACAATTAACCATGCCCAACCTGATCCAAAACGTGTGCTTGCTGCCTGCGTTAATGCTTTTTTCAAGGAATCCATGCTTCCGTATTGTGCTTTCACCGCTGCTTCAAAGGATGCCTGTACGGTTGTTGTTTGCTTGTCTTTCGGCGCCAGAATTTCCCAAAATAAACTGTGATTGAAGTGTCCTCCAGCATTGTTTCGAACGACGTCTGAACGAAAACTAGCATCCATCAACAATTGATTCATCGTTAGGGAAGCCAACTTCGTTCCAGCCAGTGCTTTATTTAAATTCGTGACATACGCTTGATGGTGCTTACTGTGATGAATTTCCATCGTTTGTGCATCAATGTATGGTTCATAACTTGCATAAGCATAAGGCAAAGCTGGCAGCACGTATTCTTGCGAAAACAGTAAAGTACTGATTGAAATAAACAGAATGGAAAGAAGTGCTTTCATGTGATGGTTTTTTACAAAGTTACTCGAAAAGGAAGGTCAAAAACGTGCACAGTTGTTAATGACTCGTTAAATGTTTTGTAAGTCAACCATTCGCATCGCGATGAAGGCTTTTAACACGCGTTCACCAACATTGGGGACCTCAATGTGAATGAGGTACATTCCTCCGGATACTGGAATATCAGCATGATTTGTCAGTGTCCAGTCTTGATAGGTCAATGGACTATCCTTTTTCATCGTTTTCACTAACTTGCCATTGGAGGTGTAAATTCGAATGGTACAACGTTCAGGAAGATTTGTGATCTTCACTCTGTTGTCAAGTTTGTTTCGTTCGTATTCCGAAAATGCCAAATATGGATTCGGAACGACATTGATCATCGCTAACGCTTCTTTCAATTGGTCTTGCG
>JBAWZN010000002.1:0-128118 GCA_037143015.1 Flavobacteriia bacterium | reverse complement strand
GCATTGTGCGCATTTTCAATGGTCTTTCCACAGTAGAATTGATAAGCGGCAGCAAGTGTACGCTGTTCCATCTTGTGGAAGATGTTTTGTACATCTACAAAGCGACGGTTCGATAAATCGAAGTCGTTTCCAGTCCGCAACAATTCTTCCGAAAGAACCGGAATGTCAAATTTGTTGGAATTGTATCCCGCTAAATCCGCATCGCCGATAAAGTCTAATATTTCTGGTGCTAATTGAGCGAACGTTGGTTCGTTTTTCACCATTTCATTACTCACACCATGAATGGCAGTACTTTCATCCGCAATCACCATCTCTGGATTGACCAAACGACTGAACTCTTCGGTTGTTCCATCCGGAAAAACTTTTAAAATAGCAATCTGCACGATTCTGTCCTTGGTAATTTGAAGTCCAGTTGTCTCCAAGTCAAATACACAGAGGGAACGCGTAAGTTGTAAACTCATCAGCGCTTAAATTGTCGTATTTGGATCGAAACTTTCCAAGTAATCAGCAACGCGACGTACAAATTGTCCTCCTAATGCGCCATCAACGACACGGTGATCGTACGAGTGTGACAAGAACATTTTGTGACGGATTCCAATGAAATCTCCTTCAGGTGTTTCAATTACCGCAGGAACTTTACGAATCGCTCCAAGTGCTAAAATCGCTACTTGTGGTTGATTAATAATCGGTGTTCCCATGACGTTTCCAAAAGAACCTACGTTTGTTACCGTGTAAGTTCCACCTTGAATATCTTCTGGTTTCAATTTGTTGTTTCGCGCCCTATCCGCTAGTCCGTTTACTGCTTTCGTAATTCCAACAAGGTTTAATTGATCCGCATTTTTGATCACGGGAACGATTAAGTTTCCTGATGGAAGCGCTGTCGCCATTCCAATGTTGATGTCCTTGCGTTTAATGATGGTCGTTCCTGAAACAGAAACATTGATCATTGGGAAATCCTTAATGGCTTTCACAATCGCTTCAATTAAAATCGGCGTGTAGGTGATATTTTGTCCTTCGCGTTTTTTGAAGGTGTCCTTTATTTTTTCTCTCCATTTCACGATGTTTGTTACATCAGCTTCCACATACGAGGTAACGTGTGGAGAAACGTGAACAGACATCACCATATGATCGGCAATCAATTTACGCATGCGGTCCATTTCGATGATTTCATCACCTGGATTCGGCAATACGATTGGTTCCTTCACATTCATAAAGGCAGCCGTTGATGGCGCGTTTACTACTGGTGCGGCTGTTGATGCGGCAACTGGCGTTGCTGTTGCGGTTGTTGTCGGTGCGGCTGCAGCAATTGGTGCTGAACCACGGTTTGCTAAGTATGAAATGACATCTTTTTTCGTCACACGTCCATCTTGACCTGTTCCAGAAATTGCTTCCAATTCACCTGCCGAAATTCCTTCTTTCTCAGCGATGTTTCGTACCAACGGAGAAAAGAACTTTCCAGTCGTTCCGTTTTTCGGAATCGAAGTTGTTTCGTTTGAGGTTGCCACTGGAGTAGCTACCGCTGGACTAGCAGACGCAGCCACTACTGGTGCTTCTTCCTTTGCAGTTGGAGCAGCACTTGCTCCACCATCCGTAGATAAAATCGCAATCACATCGCCCACTTGAGCTACTTGATCTTTCTCGAACAATATTTTAACTAACGTTCCAGCTCCTTCAGAAGGTAGTTCATTGTCTACTTTGTCGGTTGCGACCTCTACTAAAGGTTCGTCCATTGCAACGGAATCGCCTACATTTTTTAACCAATTGGTAATGGTAGCCTCTGTCACACTTTCTCCCATTTTGGGAAGACGGATTTCTATTTCTGCCATAGTATACGTGTAAATTGATGTCTTTTACTTGGACGCGAAGTTAGTGAAAAATTGTGCAAATCGTAAAATTAGTTGCGGTCGAGTGCACGGAAATTTCGAAGGATACTGCGAATGTCAAACAAGGGGGTATAATCTCTCGAGTAAATTAAGAAAAAACGCTCCCGGTCTTCTTTTGAGGTAAGATGTAGGTGGTCAAATGGACCAATCAAGCTTTGTTTTTGTTTAGACTTTGTAAGCGACTCTTTATCAGTGTATCCAACGAAAGTTTTATTGCCAATCAGGACTGAGAATAATTGATGAACAAGTTTTTTTCGGTGTTCAAATAACCAAAGGTGAATCGGAAGGGTAGTGATAAATAATAACGAAAAGATAACATCAATCAATCGTTTAACACGCTTGTTTTCTGGATGACTCAACGAGTTAAAATTCAATACATACAATTCTCCTGCTCGATCAATGGAGTTACTTCCAATCAAAAAACTGGTGTCCGGCTGTGCGATTTTGAACTCTAAGTCATCGGCAGAAGTTTGAGTCATCCAATGGATGATTTCAGAGGAACTCAAGGATTTCGCGGAGAAAATAACTTCATTTATTTTATGGACGGAAACAATTTCACTCAACTGTTGAATGTTTCCCACGCTTCCTGAGAATTTCTCTTGATTGGAGATGCCCATGATGGAATCAATATGCGGATAGGTGTTCTCTAGTAAGTGTTTTATTCTGACGAATTCGTTTTCATCTCCAATAACGGCGAAACGTTTTTTAGGTAGTTTGGAAAGCCCAATATTCCCCTTGAAAATGAACTCAAAAGCACATCGTATCAGAAAAAAACTGGCGATGTAAATGAGTGATCCAAGTAAGATATACAAGCGAGAAAACTGCCATTCCTTTGGCAATAATGCGTAGGTCGTTAAAATGAAAATGGTGCCGAAAAATGCTGATTTGAAAATCAGGCGGTAGCGACTTCCTTTGTCATAGATGCCAAAAACCAATCCAGATAACATCCAAATAAAGGCGTAACTTGGAATCAAATAATGCATGGCGATATCGGGGAAAAGGATGTCCTTCATTTTCCAACGATCAGATAACAGGTAAAGTCCACCAAGACTCACAGCGAAATCGACTGCCGGAAAAGAGATTTGCTCGATAAAACGCCTGAAAATCGAAAGAGAAGCACGCAAGTAAATCGCCAAATGAATGGCCATCGAGAACAACTTCGCATTGTTTTGAGAAAAGTGTTTTTTGGCAAAAATGACCATCGCTCGATAGAAAACGAAGACATAATTGACAGAGCTCTTTTTCGTGCTTTCACCTTTGTAGTGAATTATTTTCGTCTCTGGGAAGTAATAGTTTTTGTAGCCACCTTGTTGAATGCGGTAGGACAAATCGATGTCCTCACCGTACATAAAGAAAGTCTCATCCAATAAACCCACTTTATCCAAGGTTTCTTTGCGCATCAGCATAAAGGCGCCACTCAGGACATCCACTTCATTTGTCTCAAATTCACTTAAATATCCGAGGTGATAGCGACCAAAGCGCTTGGATTTTGGAAAGATTTTAGAAAGTCCAAAAATCTTGTAAAAGGCAACCATTGGTGTGGGTAGTCCACGCTTGGACTCTGGAAGGAAGCGTCCTTTTCCATCTACCATTCGAACGCCAAGTCCACCACCTTGCGGATGTTCGTCCATAAACGAAACGACCTTGTCAAAGGTGTCTTCCTCGACAACGGTATCGGGATTCAACAGTAGGATGTATCTCGCATCCGATAAAACTATTGCTTGGTTGTTAGCACTGGAGAATCCAACATTTTCCTTGTTGGCGATGCAGTGTAGGTCAGGAAATTTGGTTTGTACCATTTCCACGGAACCGTCTACGCTGTTGTTGTCCACGACGAACACTTGCACATGGAGGTTTTTACTGGCAGCCAGTACGGAGTTCAAACATTGCTCCAGGAAGTAAGCGACATTGTAATTGACAATGACGACACTCAAATCATATGTTGGACGAGCATTAGCCATTTACCAATGCAATGCAAGAAATTTCAATGTTAACGTCAAGCGGTAAGCGAGCGACCTCAACCGTTTCACGAGCTGGTGGAACACCTTGGCAATACGAAGCGTAAATGCCATTCACCGCTTGAAAATCGGATAAGTCTTTGAGGAAAATGCTTGTTTTGACTACGTTTTCAAAGCTTAGTCCAGCTTCCGAAAGTAGCGCTTCGATGTTTTTCATCACGCGATGCGTTGCTTCTTCGATGCTATTTATTTCCAATTGACCAGTCGATGGATTCAAGGGAATCTGTCCACTGACAAACAACATTCCTCCCGCCAAAATCGCTTGACTGTAGGGACCAACAGGAGCTGGAGCGTTGGGGATTTGAATGGCTTTTTTCATGGAATTTTAGATTTCAATTGGATTAAGCGATTTTTTCTACTTTTGCAAAGTAACAAAAATCAATGAACGTGAAGGTAGTACTGGTGGATTTTTATGATTCTTTTACCTTCAATTTGGTGCATTACTTGGAGCAGTTAGACGCAGAAGTAACGGTTATTCGCCACGATTATTTGAACTTAGCTGAAATAAATTCTTTTGATGCGATTGTCTTGTCCCCAGGACCAGGTTTACCGGAGGAAAAAGTGAATTTACGCGCATTGTTGCAGGAATTCGTTGGCGTGAAACCGATTCTAGGCGTTTGTCTTGGTATGCAAGCTTTGGCCGAACATGTCGGTGGAACCTTGGTCAACCAAGAACGAGTTAAACATGGCGTTCAAGAAACGATGCATGTTAGTGATCATTCCGGCTTGTTTGAAGGACTCCCTTCCAATTATCAGGTTGGACTATATCACAGTTGGAAAGTAGAAGGAATCACCACGTTTCAAACGGCTGCAACATCCAACGGTGTGTGTATGTCCATCGAAGACCCAACAAATAAATTATACGGTGTTCAATTTCATCCGGAATCTATTTTGACCGAACATGGGTTGGTATTGTTGTCCAATTTTTTAAAGCGCGCACGAGTAAGAACAGAATGATGTAAAAATTAGTTAAAAAAATCATAATGGGCGTGAGAAACAATGCGTAAAATCACGCTAAACTCAATGCCAGCGCATATATTTGACCCTTATTTCGTATCCAAACTTAGATAAAAACAGAAAAAATTCCAGCGGATTAAAACTTTTTTACAACTGTTTTGTTTAACGTTTTGTAATAAAATATCATCAAACGTTAAACAAAATGAAATCATTCCTTACCCTTTTATTCTCCTTATTCCTAATTAGCGGATTCCAAGCACAAAACGGATTGGTCCGCGGACGTGTCTTCAACGCTCAAACAAATGCTTCCATTGAAGGAGCAAAAGTGCAACTCGTCGAACAATCAAAAGGAACCATTACCAAAGTTGATGGAACCTTTGAACTAGCGGGACTTAAACCAGGTGTGTACTCCTTTAAAGCTGTTTCAATCGGATTTAAAGAACTCATCATCAATGAAATCACTGTGACGAATGCACGTGCGGTGGACCTAGATTTTGCGCTAGAGGAATTGGTGAGTAACCAGAAAGAAGTTGTTGTGAAAGCCTCTCCTTTTATACGAAAAGCGGAATCACCGAATTCCTTGAAAACCTTGAATGCAACGGAAATTGAACGTCTTCCAGGTGCGAATCGCGATGTGAGTCGTGTGATTGCGGCCTTGCCGGGAGTTGCTTCCAGAGCAACTTTTCGTAACGACATCATCATTCGTGGAGGATCACCAGGGGAAAACAAATTTTACTTGGATGGAATTGAAGTTCCAAACATCAATCACTTTGCGACGCAAGGAAGTAGTGGAGGTCCGGTTGGATTGTTGAACGTGAATTTCATCCGTGAAGTAGATTTTTATTCAGGAGCCTTTCCTGCGAATCGTGCAAATGGACTCAGTTCTGTTTTAGCCTTCAAACAGAAAGATGGAAACAAAGACGGACTCATTTCTAATTTTACCTTAGGATCTAGTGATGCTGGTTTAACCTTTGATGGTCCATTGGGTAAAAAAGCAGATTTCATCTTTTCTGCGCGTAAGTCTTATTTACAATTCTTATTCATGGCCTTGAAGTTGCCGATTTTACCTTCGTACAATGACAGCCAATTTAAAATCAATTACAAAATCAACGAGAAAAACAAAGTGACCATCATTGGACTTGGGGCTTTAGATAATTTTGATGTGAATACAGATGTGAATGCGTCGGTTACGGATACAGCGGCAAGAGAATACAATAATTTCATCATCAATAACTTGCCAATTCAAAAACAATGGAATTATACGATGGGAGTAAATTGGATTCACTTCTCGAAGCATTCATACCAAAATATTGTGGCTAGTCGTAATATGTTGAATAATTCCGCCTATCGCTACAAAGACCGAATCGAAACACCAGTAAACTTATTGCAAGATTACCGTTCCTTCGAAGCTGAGAATAAATTCCGTTTTGAGCATACCTACACGAAGAATGGATGGAAAGTAAATGCTGGATTTGCGTACGAATATGCGCGCTATTTTTCTTCAACGTACAACAACATCACCGTTCAAGGCTTTCCGGTAACGATTGATTTCAAATCGAACTTGTTCATGAGTAAAATGGCTGCTTTTGGTCAAGTCAGTAAAGCTTTTTTCAAGGAGCGTTTAAATACATCCTTAGGATTGCGTACAGATTTCTCCAATTACTCAAAAAGCATGATGAATCCATTGGATCAATTGTCTCCGAGTTTGGCTTTATCGTACCGTATAACAGAACAAATTTCATTGAATGGAAGCGTGGCAAGGTACCACCAATTGCCTGCTTACACGATTTTAGGTTACCGCAATCCACAAGGAACTTTGGTCAATAAGCAAAATGAAGTAAAGTACATTCAAGCGGATCATTTTGTCATCGGTAGTGAATTCTTGACAAAAATGAATTCCCGATTTACTTTAGAAGGATTTTACAAAAAGTATAACCGTTATCCTTTCTCCTTGAAGGATTCCTTGTGCTTAGCGAACGTAGGATCCGATTTCGGCGTCATTGGGAACGAAGAAGTGAAATCTATTTCTATAGGAAGATCTTATGGAATGGAATTCTTGTTCCAACAAAAATTATTCAAAGGTTATTACGCCATTCTTGCGTATACCTTTGTGAATTCTGAATTCCAGGACAAAAATGGAACATACGTACCAACAGCCTGGGACAGCAAGCACATTGTCTCATTGACAGGTGGAAAACGTTTCAAAAATGGATGGGAACTTGGAATGCGTTGGTTGTTCTCGGGTGGATCACCTTACACACCGTATGATGTGGAAACATCGACGAAGATTCAAAACTGGGACATCAATGGACAAGGGATTTTAGATTATTCTTTATTGAATACACAACGTGAGTCTAGTTTTCATCAATTGAACGTCCGAGTAGATAAAAAATGGTACTTAGAAAAATTGACCTTGAATTTCTACTTAGATATACAAAATGCCTACGGATATAAAGCGAAATTGGCTCCAATCATGTTAGTGGAAACAGATTCAAATGGTACACCAATTGTTGATCCGGCAAATCCTGGACATTATAAGGCAAAGTTCATCGCGAACTCTAACGGAATTGTGCAGCCAACATTGGGAATCATTGTTGAATTTGCGAACAAGAAAAAATAACACGGAAGTAATATATGCACATGTTGGATCACGAAAAAATCCATACCTTTGCAACCAAATTAGAAAAAAAATGGCAACGAACCGAACTTTTACAATGCTTAAGCCTGATGCAATCGAAAACGGGCACATGGGAAAAATCATCGACATGATTATCTCAGCAGGATTCCAGATTAAAGCGATGAAATACACAGTTTTATCTGAAGATCAAGCAAAAAAATTCTACGAAGTACACGCTGAGCGTCCATTCTACGGAGAATTAGTTGAATACATGACTTCTGGTCCAATCGTAGCAGCAATCTTGGAAAAAGACAATGCAGTAGCTGATTTCCGTACTTTAATTGGTGCAACTGATCCAGCAGACGCAGCAGACGGAACAATCCGTAAGTCATATGCAGAAAGCAAAGCGAAAAATGCAGTTCACGGTTCTGACTCTGATGAGAATGCAGAAATCGAAGGACAATTCCATTTTACAGCGGCAGAGATTTTCTAATTTCTGATCAAGCATATTTATGAAAAGACCGCATTGCGGTCTTTTTTCATTTTCCATAGCCTATCATGAAGAATCAAGAAGCCATTGAAAAAAGAAGAACCTTCGGGATTATTTCGCATCCCGATGCAGGTAAAACGACGTTAACGGAAAAGTTATTGCTCTTTGGTGGTGCCATACAAACAGCAGGTGCCGTAAAAAACAATAAAATCAAGAAAAGCGCGACTTCGGATTTCATGGAAATTGAAAAGCAACGTGGAATTTCCGTTGCGACTTCCGTCATGGCTTTTGAATACAATGGAAAGCAAATAAACATACTCGATACACCGGGTCACAAGGACTTCGCCGAGGACACCTTCCGCACCTTAACGGCGGTTGATAGTGTGATTCTCGTGATTGACTGTGCAAATGGGGTGGAGGAACAAACGCGTAAATTGATGGAAGTGTGTCGCATGCGTAAAACGCCGGTGATTATCTTCATCAACAAAATGGACCGCGATGGTAAAGATCCGTTTGAATTGTTGGATGAATTGGAACAGAGCCTAGATATTCATGTTCGTCCTTTGACATGGCCAATTGGAATGGGTGATCGCTTTCAAGGCGTTTACAACATCTACCAAAAAGGATTAAACTTATTCTCCGCGAATAAAACCAAAATTTCAGACGACGTTGTTTCCATTTCGGATATCAACGATGCTTCACTGAACGAAATCGTTGGAGAAAAACCAGCAGAAGAATTACGTGAAGAATTAGAAACGATTGAAGGAGTATACGATGCCTTTAGTCGAGAAGCTTATTTAGCAGGTGATGTTGCACCAGTGTTCTTTGGTTCAGCCGTGAATAATTTCGGTGTCAAAGAATTGTTGGATACGTTTTGTGAAGTTTCGCCTTCCCCTCGTGGACGCGAGACAGATAAACGCATGGTAGAGCCTGGAGACGATCAATTCTCTGGATTTGTATTCAAAATCCACGCGAACTTAGATCCAAAACACCGCGACCGCATTGCATTCTTACGCGTTGTGTCCGGAAAGTTTGAGCGCAATACCTTTTACCAGCATGTTCGCTTGGCTAAAAAAATAAAATTCCCGAATCCAACATCCTTTATGGCGCAAGACAAAAGTGTCATTGATGAGGCTTTCCCAGGGGATGTCGTAGGTTTATATGATACTGGAAACTTCAAAATTGGCGATACCTTGACAAGTGGAGAAGTCATGATGTACAAAGGAATCCCAAGTTTCTCACCTGAGATTTTCCAGGAATTAGAGAATTTGGATCCATTGAAATCCAAGCAATTAGAGAAAGGAATTCGCCAGTTAATCGATGAAGGGGTGGCACAGTTATTTGTGCAACAACCGGGTAATCGTAAAATCGTAGGAACGGTCGGACAACTTCAATTCGAAGTGATCAATTACCGATTGATTCACGAATATGGAGCGAATTGTCGTTTCGTTCCAAGAAATTACTTCAAAGCGTGTTGGATTACCACCGATAATAACGAGCAATTGCAGAGCTTCATGCGTGCAAAATCGAATTATTTGGCAAGGGACAAAGATGACAACCTCGTTTTCTTAGCAGAAACAACCTTCCTATTGCAAATGGCGGAGCAAGACTATCCAGATTTGGTCTTCCACAAAACGTCTGAATTTAAATTGGAAATTTCTTAGTACTTGAGGAAGACTCTTTTTTAGCAAATCCCATAATGTAGGACTTTTTTAGCAGTGCAAGATTTACAATCCTGCGATATCTCTCTTGGAAAATAGTAGGCGCTGGGATTACGAGCAAGCTCGTTTTCCCTAATTTTTGGCTCATACCAAACAAAAGTCCACTTTGCTGCGCAAAGTTTGGGCTCTTTTTGTTTTCCCTGCTTTTTGAAATAAATTTCAAACGCCGTTTAAACAAAAAAAGCCCACTTCTTTCGAAGTGGACTTTTGTTTGTGATCCCGCTGGGATTCGAACCCAGGGCCCATACATTAAAAGTGTATTGCTCTACCAGCTGAGCTACGGAATCATTTAATTCGGGTGCAAAGATATGATTATTCTTTTGTTATCACAACATTATTACAGTAAATTTGAGTTTAAATGGTGAAAAAAAACCAATGGGTTGATTTTCAACTAAAAATAAGATTTTGAAGGATATGGTTTTTTTGGTAGGGATGATGGGTGCAGGGAAAACGAGTCTAGCAAAGACCTTAGCAAAGCAAAGCGGACTCCCATTTTTGGATACGGATGCGTACATTAAGGTTCAGACAGGATTATCCATTTCTGAAATTTTTAGAACCAAAGGCGAAGCCGCTTTTCGTCAAATGGAAGAGGAGTGTTTTCATACCCTAACCACAAAGGCGCAATGGATTGCAACAGGAGGAGGATTCCCCTGTTTTAATGACTTAATGGTCAAAATGAAACAAATAGGAACCGTGGTTTATTTGAAATTGACCCCACAGGAATTGAACAACAGAATTCAAAGTTATGCGAATCGACCTTTGTTGCAGACAAGTCAACCGTTAAATGAATTATCACGGTTACTGCTCGAACGAGAAGAAATCTATGAAATGGCAGATTTCATCATTAACGGAAACCAATCCACAGATAACTTGGTCAAAGAATTTGAGAAACTTGGTTTAATATAAATCCTTTCTAAAACCAACGTTGAAGATTACGAATAAAGAGGAAAGCAACTGAGTCTGACTAGCGGTATAATTACTCGCTGTCGGTTTCGTTAGCAAATATTGCCCGCTTAGGTCAGCATACACTGTCCCAATGGCTGGAAAGGTATACTTAACACCTATTTGAAGTCCTAATGCAAGGCTTAAAATGGTGCCTTCGCGCTCCTCAGACGGACTCAAAGAATAATTGTCCGCCCACGTGTAAAGCCCCGTAGCATCAGTGGTGGCATAAACGTTTTTAACCTTATTCACAATGACCATAACGTTGGTGCCTGAATAACCAGCAAATCCAAAATCAAAGTCGTTTCCCATGTATTTACGAGTTCCTGCTTCAAATAAGGCGTAATTTGTTGATCGATCATAGTTAACCGTTAGGTTGTATGGATTAATGTTGGGGCTGTTTCCTGTGACAAGGGTGGACTGAGTTGTGGATTCAGTTACTGGGAAAAAATAACTAAATCTACCGTATACCGATTGATCCGTGGATCTTGGAACCTCAATTCCAAAGTGTAAATTGCCAAAAGATTTCGGGGCGCCAAATCCTTTTAAAACACCTGTTCCTCCATCAAAGCTTATTTGAGCAGTAACGAATGTAGGAATCAAAAAAAGTAAACTGGAAAATAAAATGGCTTTCATATGGTTATTTTTTTCTGTGCATAAAAATCGGACAATCTTCATCATGTGCTCCTTCAATGATTCCGGAACTCAATAAGAATTCCTTCACAATCTCCGAACCAACAAATTTAAAGTTCTTTTTGAAGAGTTTCACCCATTCTTCTGTATTTATTGTTTGATTCGATTCAATCCAGGTGAAAAAGGATCCGTATTCTTTTATTAACGCAAGAACTTGATTTGCATTGTAGACAACTGCTTCAATTTTTTTTCTATTTCGAATGATTCCTTCGTTTGTCATCAGTTGGTCAATGGCCGATGCAGAATACTGAGCGATTCGATCAAGGTCGTAGTTGTCGAATGCGCTCCTAAATTGATCCTCTCGCTTGAGGATGATGTCCCAACTTAATCCAGCTTGATTTATTTCTAAAATCAAGCGTCCAAAAAGTTCCCGATCATCGCTGATTATTACCCCGTATTTTGTATCGTGATAGATCCGATGAATGTTGTCTGGCGGTAGTTTTAGGCAATATTGACAATAAGACATGAACAATTTTTTATCGATTCATAAAAATACGCGAATTTTCCGCTAAATTTGTTGAAATCATGAACAAAAAACAGTACTTCTTTTCGTTTGTTTTAGCAACAATGTCCTTCATTGCTGCCCGTTCTTTGCAAAAAGTTGGAGTGGAAAATTACTACGTCAAAAAAGCAACGAACTTTCAAAAAGAAGATGGTTATTTTGATTTACAGCACCCGAATTCTGTTCAGACACTTCCAATGGGTGTGCAGCCTTTTTCTGATGTTACTTTTTTGGACTCCACACATTTAATTGGATTGAATCAAGAAAGCGGTTCTTTATTCGTTTATGACATGGAAGAAAATAGTGTATCACCATTCTTACCTTGTGACTTTGGTTCTAAAATCTGTAATATTTCCTCGATTGATTCAACATTATTGTTGGTGGACGACGAGAAACACATTCATTTTCTACGCGCTCCTTATGATGCAGCATCTTTGACGACTTTAGGTTTGGAAAATGAGCAGTTTGAAGCAGTTGGCGTATGTTTTCACCAAGAATCACACCGTCTTTTTTTGATGTCTTCCAATGAAGAACGAACAGAAGGATACAGCAGTAGTTCTGTGTATGCGTATAATTTAAATCAACGAAAATTAAATGCGCAACCACTTTTCTACATTTCCGGTGAGGATATCGAAGCATTCGCGATTGAAAATAAGTTAATAGCTCCTCACTCAGATTTGAGTATAATCGACGACACTTTGGAATCAATGAACTTTACGCCGTCAGCCATTGCGGTACATCCAAAAACCAATGAAATTTATGTGCTTTCACGCGCAGATCACTCACTTGTCGTCTTTAACCAATTTGGTGAGATTGTCAATTTTACTTCCTTGGATAAAACAACGTTTTCAGACCCTTCAGCTATGACGTTTAAAAAGAACGGAGATTTAGTCATTACGGACGGAAACTTGATGAATCCAACAGTGATTCAATTGAAATGGAATAAGTTGTTCCAGTCTAAGGCTGGACACGGATTAATCTTCGGACGCTAAAATCCACTTCCGACAAAATGGACCCTCGTTGAAGAGTAGGTCAATCATCGACAAATTTGCTGAAAATTCCTTATCGTAAGAGAAGACTTGTTGATAGTTAGGTTTTTTCCATTCCTCATGGTGCAAGAAGGCATTTTTTGTTTGATCCCCGCTAACTCCATGAAAAGATTCTGTGTACTGAATGGACAAGCGTTGATCGAGAACTGTTTCCATCAAACGCAAGCAACGCTCATTCTTTTCCCACAAAAAGACATCATTCGCGAAAATAATTTCTTCTACATCCGTTGCATAATCTTCGAAATACGGAGCTAGGGCATACGCACTTGTAATCGCGCGCCAATGATCGTTTTTCCACGTTCCGGTTTGATCAATTTTCACTTCGTTCAATGGAATTTTTCGTCCACTGTCGTGTAGGGTCGGAATACTCAGACGAAGGATTCCATTAGCCGTAAGTATTTCACAACGCGTTCGAATGGTTTGTTTCTGAAAATGTTCATGTAGTTCAATCCACCCATCTTTTGCACGTGCAAAAGCGTTCAAGTAATCAATGGAAGGAAAGTAGGCTGTTGGAAAAACAGTCATTAATCAATCATCTTCATGATTCGATTCCAACGTATTCCCATGTAAGCACTTTTAGAGAACCAAACGAGTGAAGCTCTTCCGACAATGTGATCCTCCGGCACAAAGCCCCAAACACGTGAATCAGCTGAATTGTAGCGGTTATCTCCCATCAACCAATAGTAGTTCAATTTGAACGTATAACGATTAACTTTTTTTCCATCAATGAAAATACCAGCTTTTGTTTCTTTCAACTGATGTCCTTCGTACGCCGTAATGATGCGTCGATACCAAGGGATATTGGCAGCCGTCAATTGAATGGTTTGTCCTTTTCGTGGAACCCTGAACTCTTGAAAGTCTGTTGGCGTATTGTTCACATTGAAATCTTTTGGAAAGTAACTCAAGTTGGCAATGCGTTCCATGGATGTTGGTGTATATCCTTTTTTGTGACGGTAAGCTGGCATTAAGTACACGGATAACTTAATGTGAAAATCCTTTTCGATGCGCGCTTTCTCACTTTTCGTAAGCGTTAAAATGTATACGTCAGCCTCTCGGGACTCGAAATCTGTACGTGTTCCATCCGGTGCGTTTTCTAATCCATAACGCGTCATCATTTCAGTAGCTGAAGGAAATTGAACTTTTGATTTTTCAATGGTGTATTTCAAACATTGTCCCGGTGTTATTTTGGAAGGTTTCCCTTGCACGTATAGTACAGAGTTCTCTACACGCAACACATCACCTGGAATTCCAACGCAACGTTTGATGTAATTCTCACGCTTGTCAACAGGACGAAAAGTCACTCCGCCGTGCTTTGCAGGAAGTCCTGCATGGTCTTCCGGTCCGCCAGGGAATTCTCCAGCAGCTAATTTCGCACGTGCTTTCTTTTTCCATTGTTCGTGCGTTTCGATGAATAAACTGTACATCTGGGAACTAATGGTACTGTCAATTTTTTCAGCGGAAACTTTCTGCTGTTGCATCAAGTTTCGCATTTGCATGACTTTCGATTGAATTTCTTCTGAAGATTCGAATAAATAACGCGCCTCTTCGTTCACAATGCCATGGTAATCGTGTCCCATGAGTCCGTTTGGAGTGCGTGGATCGACAATCGCCGTATCTCCTGACGGATAATTGAAGACAACGACATCATTGCGGTTGACCTTGCGATAGCCAGGTAAACGTGTATACGTTCCTTTTTCAAGGGTAGTATAGGATTTGATGTTCACGAATGGCACAATGTTATGAACCAGCGGATAGGAGAGCGGAGTAACCGGAACTTTCGGTCCATACGCCAATTTGTTCACGAATAAAAAGTCTCCCACCAACATGGTTTTTTCCATGGATCCAGTTGGAATTTGAAAAGGTTCAAATACATAGGTGCGAATGACACTCGCGGCAACAAGGGCCCAAAGAAAGGAATCTCCCCATTCTTTGACACGTGTTTTTTCTCCCGGTTTGTCACGACTAACCATATCAAAGGCCAACGCAAGTACGTGCCCGACAACAGGTAAGCACATGAATAATACGATGTGATCTCCCCATTTGCGGATTTCTACTTCGCGGGAATTAGACCAATTCGTTTCATTTCCAAAGGTTGTTTCTGAATTCGCGATTTTCGCCATGATCAAATACGGAAAGAATATTCCTTGCAAGGTATCTGTAAACGAAAAATAGCCAAAGCGACGAATGTAACTCACATTTGCGACCATCCACATGGCTAAATGCACTCCAGGAAACACCAATAAAAGGGACCACCACGGTTTTTTGGAAGTCATTTTGAACACAACGAAATAATTGTATCCTGGAATCAAGGCTTCCCAAGACTGACGTCCAGCTTTCGGGAAACTTTTCCACCACATCGCTAAATACGGGTGAACTAAAATCAATAGGTAGAAATAGAAAAAACTCATATGTCTTTATTTTAAAACGTCTTTCATGGTAAATATGCCTTCTTTCCCAAGTAGAAATTCGGCTGCTAATACGGCTCCTAACGCAAAGCCGCTGCGATTGCGTGCAATGTGTTCGATTCGGATGCTGTCGATTTCAGAAGAATACGTGACTTCGTGTGTGCCAGGGACATTCGGTTCACGAACAGCATTGATCGAAATCTCGTCAGAACTTGGATGCTCAGTAGAAAGTTTCCACGCTGCATATGCTTCGTGCTCAGCGATGATATCGTTGGCTAGACTAACCGCTGTTCCACTCGGTGCGTCTAATTTTTGAACATGGTGAATTTCCTCCATGCTCACAGTATATTCTTGGTGACGGTTCATGATTTCCGCCAATTTCCGGTTGATTTCAAAGAAAATGTTCACGCCAACACTGAAATTACTCGCGTGCAGCAAGGAACCGTTTAAATCTGAAACCAATTGATTGACTTTCGGTAAATCTTGCTGCCAAGCCGTGGTTCCAACGACGATAGGAGTATGGTTTTTCATACAGATTTCCATGTGTTGGACGGCAAGGTCGGGTTGGGTGAATTCGATGGCTACATCTACTTCTTCCCAATTGACTTCTTGGATTGGATGTTCTCGGTTCACGCGTGCAGAGATTTCATGTCCACGCTCCAAGGCTATCGCCTCAATCGCCTTTCCCATTTTTCCGTAACCAATCAATCCAATCTTCATAGGAACAAAAATACGTTTTTAGCTTTAACGAAACTTGAATTGTACGTGAATTCCCGCGTAAGTTGGTCCAAGTAGTGTTGGGTGGACATTCATGCTCAATTTGTCGCTGACATCAAAATGTAAAAAATGGGCTTCCACACCCGCTTCTGCAATTTGAATAAAGTATGCGGCTGCAAAACCAAGAATGGACATGTCTCGTTTGTTCAGGTATGATTGGTATAAGCTGAGAACGGCTTGATCGTCGTAAATTGCCCAGGTTGGATTCAGGTTGCTGACATTGTTCAAGCGATTATTGTACTCCGTTTTTAGCGACTTCTGTGTTTGATTATTCACTGTCAAAAAATAGCCTGATGCTCCAAGTCCAGCATAAATAAGGGGCACTTTCCAAAACGCATGTTTTGGTCCATTTTCACGATGAATGCTATTGTAGACCTGTCCAGCTCCTGGCAAAACCGCCGATAGCAACATGACTTTTTTGTATTCTGGAAAACTATCGAGTTTCATCAAAAGAGGTTGACTCCATCCGGGAAGGTGAATAAACAGTAGGAATAAGAAAACGAAACGAGACATTATTTATTCAAAAGTGCCATTACTCGGTTCAGTTCAGCCTCTGACTTGAAATGTACCTGTACTTTCCCTTTTCCAGCATCTGTCTTATCGATGGTTACTTTCGCTCCTAACTTGTCGCTTAGAAAAGAAGCAAAAACAGATTCCGTTTTGGTCAGATTGACTTTTTCACTTTTTGCTTTCGCCGGAGTTGTGGTAGTTGTTGGTTTGACCAATTGTTCTACCGCTCGAACTGACAAAGAATCGTCGATGATTTGCTGATAAGCGATCAGTTGTTCACGTTCATCCGAAATGCTTAACAAGGCACGTGCATGTCCCATGCTGATTAATTGATCACGCACTCCAGCTTGAATCACCGCTGGTAATTTCAATAATCGAACATGATTGGCGATATGGGAGCGAGATTTCGCCACCTTTTCACTCAATTGTTCTTGTGTCAATTTACACTCGTCAATCAAGCGTTCATAGGAAATCGCGACTTCAATCGCGTTTAGGTCCTCACGTTGAATGTTTTCAACCAATGCCATTTCTAACATGGTTTGATCGTTCGCAATGCGAACGTAGGTCGGAACTTCTGTTAGTCCAGCAAGCTGTGATGCTCGAAAACGACGTTCACCAGAAATCAACTGATAACGGTCTCTACCAAGTTTGCGCACCGTTAACGGTTGAATGATGCCATGTGTTAAAATGGACATGCGCAATTCCTCCAAGGCATCTTTTTCAAAATGCGTTCTCGGATTAAATGGATTAGCTTCAATCAAGTGAATTGCGATCATTGAAACAGATCCTACAGTTGCACCGTTCATCGAAGTGATGTCCGTTTCTGAGTTTTGCAATAAGGCGCTTAACCCTCGTCCTAACGCAGGTTGCTTTTTCGAATTAGAGCTCATGATCAATCTCAATTATTTTATCGTCGTTGCCAATTTTGGTCAAATCGTTTTTCTGTAACAATTCACGAGCAAAGTTAAGGTAATTTATAGATCCTTTCGAGGATGCATCGTGCATGATGACCGTAGTTCCGTGACTTGATGCCTCACTTAAGGTAGTGTTTCGATGAATCACAGTATCAAAAACCAATTCTTGGAAATGGGTTTTCACTTCGTCCACCACTTGATTGGCCAATCGTAATCGGGTGTCGTACATGGTCAACACCATTCCCTCTATTTCTAGGTCTGGATTCAAGCGTCCTTGAACAATTTTTATCGTATTCAGCAACTTACTCAATCCTTCCAAAGCAAAGTATTCACATTGTACGGGAATCATCACTGAATCGGCTGCAACGAGCGAATTGACTGTAATCAATCCAAGGGATGGAGAACAATCAATCAGAATGAAATCATAATCATCTTTCACCTTTTCCAAGGTGCTTTTCAACAAATACTCTCTGTTGGGAAGATTAATCATTTCTAATTCAGCGCCAACAAGATCCAAATGTGATGGAAGAATGTCTAAGTTGGGATTTGACGTGGTTAAAATGACATCTTTTGGATGAATTCCATTAACCAAGCAGTCGTATATATTTCGAACATTTTTCGGGTCAAATCCTGTTCCTGATGTTGAGTTGGCTTGTGGATCGGCATCGACAATTAAGGTTTTGTATTCGAGTACACCTAAACATCCACCAAGATTGATCGTCGTCGTTGTTTTACCAACACCACCCTTCTGATTTGCTATTGCTATTATTTTTCCCATACTCTTTTCTGAAAGATAAAATTACGAGTTGTAGTCTTTGGTTTAACAATTTCAAGTAGGAACTTATTAACGAAATTCATTTTTTTTGCTCTTTTTTTCATCTCCGCTTAGTTTTTAAGGAAATGTATAGAGTTGACTCGCTTTTTGTATCTTTGAAAAGAATTTATACAGGAAGGAATGGATAAAATTCATCTACGTATTGGCAGTGCAAAGGACAATCAACTTGTAATCGAGTCGGTAGATGTCGCACCGTACCATTTGGAGCTGTTTTGTGATTCGTCCGGAAACATGTTTATTACTGATTTAGGATCGGAACAGGGGACTTTTGTGAATAACAGAAGATTAGATGGATTCAAATTGTTGAAAAAAGGTGACCGCGTTCACTTTGGTCAACATCATGTATTCGAATGGGAGGGATTCTTGCCAAAAGAAATAACCTATTTCCAAGAGGAAGAGGAACAAATGATGCCGCCAAAAAAACAAGCAGAATCAACTAAAATCGCGACCGTGGACAACAAGCAATTGTACCTAATTTATGGATGTATTTTATTTTTGATCATCTTAATGTTCGTTTATCTATAATGTCCAATGAATCCTTGTTCATCATGCCGCGTATTTTCTGCTGCCATTGAAATGAACAGATTTCAAAAAAAAATGGAAAGAAAATTGTTTAAAAAATCGTTGCATTCAGAAAAAATTACTAATATTGCACCCCGTTTCTGTTTGAACGGCAAAAAAATTGTGAAATGAGCATTATCAGAGAAATTCAAAAAGAACTAACAGTAGCAAACCAATTGCCTGTTTTCGGTGCAGGAGATACCGTAATCGTTGCTTATAAAATTGTTGAGGGTAGCAAAGAGCGTATCCAGCAGTTTCAAGGTGTTGTTTTACAACGTCGTGGAAATGGTGCAACAGAAACATTTACTGTACGTAAAATGTCAGGAAATATCGGAGTTGAGCGTATCTTCCCAGTAAACTCCCCGTTCATTGATGGAGTAACCATCGTGAAAAGAGGTGCTGTACGTCGTGCACGCATCTTCTACTTCCGTGAACGTACAGGTAAGTCAGCGCGTATCCGTGAGAAAAAGAAATTTACTGCATAAGCAGAAACAAAATATAAAGAAGGGGATTCATCGAATCCCCTTTTTTTATGCTTGTTTTTTTTGGAGAATGTGACCGCAGGATTGCAAATCCAGCGGTGCGCGGTGAATAGTTATTCAACGATTTCGAACTCCGTACGTCGATTCATCGCTCGGCTTTCAGCATCTTCGTTTGCAACACGTGGCATGCTCTCCCCAAATCCACTCGCTGTCATGCGCTCTGCGGAAACGCCTTTCTCTGTAAGATACCGCTTCACCTCTTCCGCTCGCGCTTGCGAGAGTTGTAAGTTACTGTCCTCGTTTCCTAAATCGTCAGTATGACCGTTGATGCGGATGTTCAAACTTGGATTGGACTGTAAATACTTCGCAAAGCCTATTAGAATGACCTTCGCGGCTTTGTTTAACTCATACGAATCGGTCGTGTATAGTATGTCTGCAATCGTGTAGGGTTTGCCAGCAACTAAACTATCGACTTGCATCGCTTTGACTTCCACATGTCGCTCACTACGGTTCAGTAACTGTTCACTGCTCACAGTCTGTGCTTGAAATGCGAAATTTTCTTTGTTCACGGAAAGGGTGATGTCCTGCTTTTGGTCGACTTTTACCACCGCAGCGTACTTTCCGTCCTCGGCATTGACTTTGAAATTGACGGTTTCCCCTGTCTCATTATAGGTGATGTCAATACTGGCATTGCTCACCGCATTTCCGGCCTCATCTTTTAATTCTCCGCGTAAAATGACGACTTCCTTCGGACGTGCCTCCTCATATAAGTCGAAGGCATAAATGTTCCAATCTCCGTCCTTCGCAGTAGAGAAATAAGCGACTTTTCCGCTGGTGGAAACAAATAAGCCCAACTCATCTTGTGCCGAATTAATCGGATATCCAATGTTCTTCGGTTCGGTCCATTTGTCTCCTTCTTTACGGATGTAAAAAATGTCGAGTCCACCGAGTCCTTTGCGAGACTTCGTGCTCGTAGATACGAAATACAGTGTTTCTCCATCCTGGTGGAAAAATGGACTCTTATCTTTCGCTGCGGTATTGACAATATCAAAGGGTTTTGCAGTGCTCCAGGTTCCGTCAGCTTGCTTTTCGGAGAAATAAATATCGTTATCCCGCGATCCTTTACGCAAAGTAGCGAAGAAGAGGAGTTTTCCATCGGCGGATAAAGAAGGCTGTGCTTCCCATCCGTCCTTGGTGTTGATGTTTGGACCCATATTCACCAACGGTGTCCATTTGAAATCGTTTCCTCCTCGTCCACTACGGGTGTAGCTTGTTGTGTACAAATCGCAATTCAAATAATCTTTGTTGTAGACTTTCTCGACCTTACAAGCGCAAATAATCATTTCGCGGTTGTCTACTGACAAAGAAGCAGTTCCGTAATTGTAAAAGGATCCGTTGTTGAAGGGTAGAGGTAGGGGAGTTCCCCCTGAATAAAGGACATCCGACGCGCCTCTCTCGGAAATCGTAAATTCTTCGCGGATGTTCGTGGCAATGTCCCCCAAATTGGTTCGGTCCACCTTGCGGGTGTAAAACAGCAAGTCGTTGTCCGGAGAAATCATTGGGAAGTATTCGTCCAACTCGGAACTCACGCCTCCAACTTTTTTCGGAATAAAGGGAACCGGATTTTTGACGAGTTCCTTTTGAAACTTGAGGTCGTCCACAATGGACTGTATTTCTGCTTTTTGTGTCGCGTAACTTTCCGAAAGTCCGGTAGGATTGATGCTATCGAACACTAAAAATTTCTCTAAAAACGGTAGTGCTTTTTCGTCCTCGCCATAGTTGTACAGGACTTTTCCGCAATAGTAATAACAATCGGAATGAAAACTTGGACACTTCTGCGTCGTTGTTTGATAGAATACAATGGATTTCTTCAAAAGTCCTTCTCCTTCAGCTGAATTTGGATCGGCTTTCAACTTGAAACTCGCTTGCTGATAGCACAATTGCGCATAGTAGTAATAACTTTCTGCATGATTGGGGTACTTGCGCATCAACTCGCCAAATTGCGCCGTTTGACTAGTAAAATCATTCGCTGCGAGCGCTTCCGTCAACAATTTCCGAATCTTCTTGTCATCTGTCCCACAGGGATCATCTTGAGACCACGCCAGAGGTGTTAGTCCGAGTAATAAGATGAAAAGAAATCGTAATTTTTGCTTCATAATATCTAATGTGCTAATCTGCTAATGTGCTAATTTGCCGATGTGCTAATTCTTCCTGCTCTCGTTCTGTTTCTAGCTCTATTTCTCCGCTCTCGTTCTGTTTCTGTTCTCTGCTCTCTGCTCTCTGTTCACTAATCACTAATCACTCACAACCACATCCCCAATCTTCTCAAACGTAAACGCAATATCCTCTGCGGAAACGTCTAAATGTGTTACGAAACGCAGCATTCCTGGTCCGAAAGCCATGGCGAGGATCCCGAAGGACATAAATTGTGCCAAGATCTCGTCGCGTTTCGCTGCGTTTTTCAATTGAACGACAACAATGTTCGTTTCCACACCGAGAACGCTATCGACCCAGTTTTGTTTCAAAAAAGTTTCTTCGAGTTGCTTGGCATGACGATGGTCTTCCACCAAACGCTCGCGGTTGTGTTTTAATGCATAGAGTCCTCCGGCAGCGATGATGCCTGCTTGACGCATGCCTCCGCCCATCACTTTGCGTACGCGTCGTGCTTTGTGAATGAAATCACGCGTTCCCACAAGTACGGATCCAACGGGTGCACCGAGTCCTTTGGACAAACAAATGCTGATGGAATCAAACGCTGCGCCGTATTCCGCAGGATTCACCTGGTTCACAGCAAGCGCATTGCATACCCGCGCTCCATCAAGGTGAAGTGGAAGTCCAAGTTTTTGGCAAAGTGCTTTGATTTCCAAAATTTGCTTAAAATCGTAAACAGCGCCTCCACCACGATTAGCCGTGTCCTCTAGGGAAACGAGTTGCGTTAAGGGAAAATGGACATCCAACGGTGGATTGATCCATTGTTCAATGGTATGTGCGTCGATGCGTCCGCGGTCGCCTTTTAACAGTCGAACGGAAGCACCACTGTTTTTCGCGATTCCGCCACCCTCGTATTTATAGATGTGGCTTTCTTCGTGGCAAATGACTTCTCCGCCCGGTTGAACGTGGACATTGATCGCAATTTGATTGGTTTGCGTTCCGGATGAACAAAAGAGTCCGGCTTCTTTGCCAAACAGTTCAGCTGCATATTGTTCCAAGGCGATGATGCTTGGATCTTCACCAAAAACATCGTCCCCAACTTCCGCGGCAAACATTGCTTCCTTCATGGCTGCACTCGGTTTTGTCACAGTATCACTTCGAAAATCAATCATTCGTATTATTTTTAACAAAAATAGCGAAAATGGAAAGTGAAATTAGTATTGCCATCGTTTGTTTACTAGGATCTTTTGCAACCTTCTTTTCGGGCTTCGGACTCGGGACGATTTTGCTTCCGGTTTTCAGTCTATATTTCCCGATAGAACTCGCTATTTTGGCAACGGCGCTTGTGCATTTCGCGAATAATATTTTCAAGTTGTCTTTAATGGCGAAGCATTTGGACTTGAATCTTTTCAAACGTTTTGGCATTACGGCCTTGATTGGAGCCATCGCCGGAGCGAGTATCTTGAATTGGGTCGGACACGCTGGAACCATCTACGAATCGCCCATTTGGGAAGGAAAGTCCGTGTCGTATGTGTCCTTTTTCATCGGAATCTTGATGTTGTTCTTCGTTATTTTTGAGTGGAAGTCCATTCGCTTCTCTTTTTCACAATCGCCGTATTTTCTTCCACTTGGTGGACTCTTAAGCGGGTTTTTTGGTGGATTTTCCGGTCATCAGGGAGCATTACGTTCGGCTTTTTTGTCCAAGATTCAGTTGGACAAACAATTGTTCGTTGCGACTAGTGCCTTGATTTCCTTGTTGATTGACCTTTCTCGAATTTCCATTTACAGCAGTTCGACTTCCATGGGACACTTGAATGTTCGTTATCTCATCATCGGTGGACTTTCCGCCTTCGCGGGATCGCTATTAGGAAAACAATACTTGAACAAAGTTTCCTATCGCTTTATCCAATGGATGGTAGGTATTTTTCTAACGTTGATGGGATTGTTGATTTTGACAGGTGGAATCTAATGTTCCTCTGACTTTTCATCCGACATTTCGGCTGCTTTTTTAGGTTCACCTTTCTTGGATTTCTCTACTTTTTTAAAGAGTTCCGTTTTCACCCCAAACTGATCGATGCTAAATTCCTCGAGTTTTTCGCTTTTATTGGAGTAAGTGGCTTGGTATTTCAGTTTTCCGTCGGGATAGTATTCCAGGTGTTTGCCCGTCGCTAGGTTATTTTGGTAAAACGCTTGCTGGAGTAGCATTCCTTTTTCGTCTACCGTTTTAAACTCGCCGTTTTTTAGTCCATTAGACCAATTTTCGATGTGTGCTTCTTTGCCGCTTTCGTAGTAATACGTCCATTTGCCATCTTTTTTTCCCTGCTTGTAATTCAAGCGCATCTCCACATTTCCAGAGTCCGTGTAGGTGATGTGCGGACCATCTTGAAGTCCAGCTTTGTAGTAAACCATTTTTCCAAGTTTGGAATCTTGGTAGTAATATTTTTGAACACCATCCATCAAGTTATTTTTGTAGGTGTGCAGTTCGATGGTATCGTTTCGTTCATTGTCATCAAAGAGGATGTAGGTTCCTTGCAGCAAATTATTCACGTGGTTGATTTCCCGTTCTTTCCTTCCTGATTCGTAGAAGACGGTACTTTTTCCATTCAATTTCCCCATTGCATAGGCTTGAATCGACTGTCGACAGCCATTGCTAAAGAATGACGTATCAATTCCATCGCGGTAACCATTGACAATCGTGAGGGATTCTTCCAAGTAACCATTCTGATGACAGGATGAACAAGTTCCGTTGTACGGAGTAGCGAAGTCCTTTTTCAGCAAGTACAGATTTCGTTGGTCATCGTAGGATAACAGGTTGTAACAATTCTTCATGTTTCGAAAGTCACATGTTTTGATCACATTCCCACATGGACTTAGTTCTTGACAGAAAAAAGTGCGCAAAAAGCTGAGTAAAAAAATGAAAAGCACAGATTGTTTCATTCTAAATTCTTTAGATTCAATCAGAAAGTTACGCTATTTTTTGAATCGCTTCCTTCATTCTTTCCGGAATTTCGATGGTCGACTGAGTTTTAGAATTGAATCCGACTAAAACGGAGGAACCTTTCGTGACTAGATGGTGGTTTACCGTGATTTCATAGCCTAAGGTGAAGCTTTTGGTTCCAAGGTGAAGCAAGGACACCTTTACGTAGGGAACGTCGTTTAAAACGATTGGTTTTAAGTACTCGACTTCGTTTTTCACCAACACCACTCCTTCTTCCATCCAATTCCATTGAGTCCCGACCAACTCAGCAAAATAATGCATGCGAGCCATTTCGAAATAGGTGAGGTAAATGGCATTGTTCACGTGTCCGAGGATGTCAAGGTCCGTCAAACGAACGAAAATGCGTGCTGGAGAAATCATTTGTCGAGTTTTTGGTATTCGGAGTTATTGGAAATAAATTCTGGGACGATCTTTTTCATTTGTCTGACAATCGCTTCATTCTCTTGTTGAACGGATAAGTCGATCAACGTTTGAATGGCTGCCAATTGTTCGTCGCTTTCCAAACGTGTTTTGGCAATGAGGATTTTCTGATGATGTGTCGGCATTGTGTTCTCTTCATTGGCCAATAATTCTTCGTGTAACTTTTCGCCCGGACGCAATCCAGTAAACGCCACTTCGATGTCTTTCCCGAGTTCGAGTCCGGATAACTGAATCATCTTCTTCGCTAAATCTGCAATTTTAACGGATTTACCCATTTCAAAAACGAAAATCTCCCCGCCTTTCCCCATCGTTGCTGCTTCGAGTACCAATTGACACGCCTCTGGTATTGTCATAAAGTATCGTGTGATTCGTTCGTCAGTAACAGTTACTGGACCACCGTTTTCAATTTGCTTTTGGAAGAGAGGAATGACCGATCCATTAGATCCAAGTACATTTCCAAAGCGCGTGGTGATGAACTGCGTTATTCCTTTCTCGTTCATTTTCTGCACGTAGATTTCCGCAATGCGTTTCGATGCACCCATGACATTTGTAGGATTGACCGCTTTATCCGTTGAAATCATGATGAATTTTTTTACCCCAAACTCTAAAGATAAATCGGCTAGAATTTTTGTTCCTTTCACATTTGTTTGCGCTGCCTCTGCGGGATTTAATTCCATCATCGGGACATGCTTATAAGCGGCGGCGTGAAAAACGATGTCTGGTTTAAATGTGTGAAAAAGCTTGTGCATTCGCTGTTCATTACAAATATCTCCCATAACCAACTCGAATCGGAAGTCCGAGAAATGTTGGTTCAATTCAAATTGCAAATCAAACAACGGAGATTCGGCTTGGTCTAAAAGGATAATTTTCTTCGGATGAAAGTGTGCCATTTGTCGAACTAGACCACTTCCAATGGATCCAGCTGCGCCACTAACTAAAATAGTTGCTGAAGAAATTTCTGTTGAAATTTGGTTATTTTTTAAATGAATCGTATCTCTTCCTAATAAATCTTCAATTCTGATTTTTTTCAATTGTTTTGAACTAAACTCACCGTTTATCCAACTTTTTGGATTCGGAACTTTTTGAATAGTCAATTTCAAGGATATTGCTTCATCAATCACCTCTTGCATTTTTGCGACATCGGGAAGCTGAATGGCAACAATGAGTGTTTTTGCTTGAAGTTCGGATTGCAACTTGGAAAGTTGACGCGTACTGTAAACTTTGATTCCTTCAATTCGTGTGCCTTGAAGTTTTTCATTATCATCAATGAAAGCAGCGGCAATTTGGTTGTTTCGAGTATCTTTTTCCAAGGTCCTTTTCGTAATTAATCCAGAAACACCTGCGCCATAAATGATTACCGACTCTTGTATTCCAGTGTCTTTTATTGATTCTAAGTACAATAACTTGATAACAAACCTTCCACCCACAACAAACAAAACACTTGCAAGAAACTCCATAAGGAGTACTGACATAGGAAAGAGAAAGAAACCATCTAGTTGATGAAAGCGAACAAGTCCACCCAGCAAAAAGATGATCGTACAACTCAATTCTGCAAGGAAAATCCGTTTTAAATCCTCCGTGGATGTATAACGAACCAATCCTTTTTGAATTTGGAAAACGTAGAATACGAGAAGTTTAACAAGGATGAAGAACCACAGGGATTTCGAAAGAATTTCCCATTCGGATTGAACCAAAGAAAAATCCGCCTTGAGGTCAAAGCGGATTAAATATGCAAATGCAAGCGCACTCAGATGAATGATTAAGTCGAGAAGAGCAACTACCCATCTTGGCGTATTTTGTTTTAATTTAAGCACGCGTAAAGATAGGAATTCTTATGGATTACTCGGAACGAACTAAGGTAACATTACCATGTTTCAAGATTTCATTTCCTCCATTAGAAACGGCTTTCGCGATGTAGAAATATACTCCTTCTAAAACATCGTCACCAGCCTCATCTTTCCCGTCCCACATAAATGCTGGATTGTCATATTCTCTCACTACTTGACCCCAACGGTTCAAAATCGTACAGTTAAATGTTTTGATTCCACCAAAGAAAAGCAATTGGAAATAATCATTGCTTCCATCATTATTCGGGGTAAAGACGTTTGGAACTTCGATGTCACAGAAGTAGAAATTAATGGTTGCTGTATCAATGGAAACGCCACACATGTTTGTAGTTGATACGATGTATTCACCTGTTTCTGTTACACTTATAGCCGAAGTCGTCTCACCTGTCGACCATATATAACTTACATTTTGAGGTTGAACCAAGGCTGCAAGAACCTGAGTTTCGCCTATACAAAGAGTGGTGTCGAGAATTGTCGTGAATGGATCCGCCACAAATGTCAACTGGAATGTTTCCGTGAAGTTACAAACACTGTCTTGCACGGTGATGGAATAAATTCCAGCGGTATCCGCAACGATTGTTGGATTTTGTCCTGCTGCATTAGAGAAATTCACAAGTGGCGAATTAGATGTCCAATTGCTTCCTGTGTAAGAAAGAACTCCGTTAATTTGAAATGTTAAGTTACACAACACTGAATCTTGAAGCGGTGCAATAGGAGCAGGGATGGAGTCAACTGTTACCACCACACTATCTACGCAACCAATTTGATCAATTACAAGTAAAGAGTAATCGCCACTTTGAAGTCCTGTAAAATTACCAACTGCATTATTTGAGATCAACAAAGGACCTTGGTACAAGACAAATTGATATGGTGAAATCCCAAGTGATGTTGAAGAAGTAATTCCACCATCCGAAAGGCTACAAAATTCTAGGGTTGAGCTGAAATTATCAATGTTTGGATTCGTTGATGGGAAAATTTCAATAGATTCGTTATTAAAACATCCGTTTTGATCTTCCACGTAGATAGGGTAGACACCTGGTGCTAAATTAATGAAATTGATCGCGGAAGAGAAAGTAACTCCGTTGTCGATACTGTATTGATAGGTTGGTGTTCCACCATTGATATCAAAATCAATCACCCCATTATTGAGTCCACAGGTCGTGGTGACCGAGGTAAGGTTGATAATCTGCAAGGAATCGACACCATCTAAAATCGCCATCATGGTATCTGAACAGTTATTTTGATCGACCATAATAATTGTATACATCGCTGTATCTAAGTTGTTAAAGTTGCCAGAAGGTTGGAATGCGGAACCAATGCTATAGGTATATCCACCAGCTCCTCCGGATGATGTAGCTGTTAAACTTCCGTTGATACTACCACAGGTAGGATTAATGGTTGTAACGGTATCAATTTGTGGGTAGCTGACGGAGATCGTAATGGTATCGTAACACGTATTGATACTATCTGTCATCATTACGATGTACGATGTTTGTTGCGTTGGACTGACCGGCGTTGGATCATCTCCAGTATACACGCCTGGTCCATAAGAATAGTTGTCATGCAACCAAGTAATGTTAAAGTTAGGAGCTGTTGCCGTAATCTGAATATTATCGAGTCCCCAGTGGTCAAACGCTGCACCAGAAACTGCTAATTGTGTCCATCGAAACGATGTTGATGTTGTTTGCGCAGCAGCCGGAATAGGTAAACAGTAGTTTTGCCATGAAGTTAACATTACGTCGTAACCACCATTTGGACTCCAATATTGCATGGTTGTCCAAGAAAGTCCGGCATCCGTAGAATACTGAACATAAACTCCTTCGTTCGCTAAATCGGGACCTTCACATGGAGAGGCTTGTGCTTGAATTGCATAGCGCATGTCGAAACATACTTGTCCACCAGAAGAAACATCTAATGCAATGGTTGTCATTTCACGTGGAGCAACCGATTGATTTCCCATCCACATGAAATCTGTTCCGTCAAGGGATGGAACACCACATGTGTTGTTGGCAATAGTTACTACTTGAGAGAACTGCCATCCAACGGGTTGACCACTGTTGAAGTTTTCTCCGAAGGCTACTTGACTCACACCACTTCCCGAAACACTTAAAACGGTAGATCCGTTACAAGGAATGGTGGTGTTTTGAGCACTAGCAACTACGTTACATTGTGCATGTACAGATTGAATAGTTCCTGTAAGCAATGCTACAGCAACAAGTAATGAGCTTAATTTCATAAGAATTATTTTACGACTACGTTTTTAATATTGAAGTCAGTTAAGGTCGTTTTCGTCAAATGCGCCGGCATATGGTGAAAAATCGTTAATCCAAAATGTGTGCGGTCTAAACACTCACCAACTAATACTTCTTTCGGTTGAAGGATTTGAGTATATGTGTATTCGTCATGACCACAAGTTGCACATTCACCGTCGTAGAAAAGTTCGAAGCTGTAAGTAACTGTTTTAACGGTATTTGATTCATTTTCAATAGTCAATTGAATGAGGTCTGACTCGTATCCTTGAGCAGGAATATTACAATTGATTTGTTTGGTGCTGATTTTGATTCCGTTTGATTCAATGTTTTTTTGAGCATTCAATCCGAACCCCAAAAAACAAACAGCAAGAATAGATAGGTTTAGTTTCATTACATGTAACGTTAAAATTTCACATCGTTTGACGCAACATTACATCTTTAAGTTGCATCTTTGGTAAAAATAGCAGAAAAAAATTAAAATGCTCGAAATAGAACGCAAGTATTTATTGGAATCGATGGAGTGGAAGTACGAAAATATTCTGTCCGTAACGAAAATAAAACAAGGGTATCTATTTGAAGATCAAGGCAAATCCGTTAGAATCCGCATTCGCGCTGACAAGGCATTTTTAACGATTAAAATGGGTCAGGGGATAACGAGAAATGAATTCGAATATATGATTCCAGTCAGCGATGCAGAAGAGATGATTGAAAAAGCCGCATTGCGGTGCCTTGAAAAGGACCGTTATGTCATTCATTACAAGGGTAATGAATGGGAAATAGATGTATTTAAAGGAAAATATGAAGGATTGGTTTTGGCGGAAATTGAATTAGCGGATGAAAACGATGAAATTGAATTTCCTTCTTGGATTGGACAAGAGGTAACAAACGATCCAGCCTACTTGAATGTGAATCTTTTCAAAAACTTATAGGTCCATTTCTTCACAAATGAGGTCGCCATCAAGTAAGTCAACAACCATAATACCAAGGAAAACGTTGAAGTAGAAACGGAATTGCTCATTATCCTTAATAACAGGCCATTTACTTTCTTCTGGACATATCTCAGAGAATTCTCTTTTCATTATTTTTTTTCGGTATTTTTCAATGATGAGCTCATCTTCCCAAAACTCTTCTTCTATTAGGTAAACAGATGGCTCTGCTTGATTCGAGAAAAAAAGATCCTCCTCGCTATTTTCTTTTGCCCAAAGCTGAAAATTTTCTGTTGGGAAGACAACAATTTGTCCACGATTTAAAATGGTCATTGTGCGGGAATTAATATGAGTTTATTTTGTTCGAATGTATACCAAAGTGCTGGCTTGTTCTTCTTTTGATGACAAATGTAAATGAATTTCACTTTCTCTTCTGTTCGCTGTATGAACTTGAGCCATTTCATTGGATCAATTTTTGTGTCGCTTTTAACGACATGAATGCTTTGATTCGTGCAGACAAAAAAGATGTGTTTTGGGAAGATATTCATCCTATTGTAAATACGCACGGCCATATTCCGTTGACAAAACTCTTTGTCAAACCAATTGAAAAAGTTGTTTTTGACATTTGTGGAGTCCGTTTTAAATCGAGCGAATTGATGGTGGAACGTATGATTGTTCGAGTCTGTTAGGCTATACATGGCCGATTCCCAATAGTTGAACTCGTGAAAAAAGTATCGGCTAGAGTCATTTTCAATGGATTGTATGTTTAACTCAACCGAGTCTTGATTGTAAATGATAAAAAGGGTGTCTTTCCATTGATCTATTGGTGTAACTACCTTCTTTTCATGGTACGTAGATTTCGATCGAATGCTATCTAAATCCTTCATCTTTCCTGATTTATTTTCAGAGCATGAGATCAGGACAAATAAGGGAAGTATAAAAGTTAAGCGATTTGGCATCGTAAAATCGGTATTTTCGAATATATCAAGATGATTTTCTGTAAATTTGAACAAAATTAAGCAAAATGAAAAATTTCTTTTTACTCCTTTCCCTCGCTACAGTTTTAATTTCTTGTGGCGTTAAAGTTCCATACACAACGCAAATTCGCGATGAGTTTACTTTGGATACTGACGAGAAAATTCGTCAAGTTCAGTTTTACACGTCTCATACGATTATTTTGAATCAAGAAAAAAGAGACGATAGTCAAAATACAACTCAAAATGGAACATTAGTATCTAGTTCAAGTAGCGAACGTGAAACGGTGGTTATTCCTGCCTTAACTACGTGTGTTTTTGAAGGATTTGGACCGAAAGGTGAAGTAATCGTGCGTTTTGAAGTTGGTGAAGGAAAAATCTTAACCTTTGCAACGAAAACAGAGGGCAGTTCAATCAAACGTTACTATTTTGACGCAGATTGGAACAGTCAAGGTGGACCAAAAATTAACTATGGAGAAAATACCTACAAAGTTGATTTAATGCGCGGTGCTCCTCGTGCAGCTCATCTTTTAGTCGTGAAAAAACGCCTTCAAAAAACGAAACGCAAAGAACGCGTAGTTCGTGGACTAAAAGTTTAAGTTCTTTTCCAACATTCTTTTTTATCACCTTACATTTTCCAATTCATTGGAATAAAAACGATACGCATGCCACAAATTGCATTCAACAGAGATGGATTCTCGGATGAAGAGTTAAAAGTCATTTACATGAAGTTAGTCCGACCAAGACTAATCGAAGAAAAAATGCTCATTTTACTGCGTCAAGGAAAAATCACCAAATGGTTTTCCGGTTGGGGACAAGAAGGAATTTCTGTCGGTTGTGCTTACGCGATGCATTCGGACGAATACATACTTCCGATGCACCGAAATCTAGGGGTCTTCACGACACGTGACATTCCTTTAAACCGTTTGTTTTCTCAGTTTCAAGGAAAAATGAATGGATTTACCAAAGGAAGAGATCGTAGTTTCCACTTTGGTACCCAAGATCATAAATTGGTGGGAATGATTTCGCATTTAGGTCCACAGTTGGGGATTGCTGACGGAATTGCACTTGCAAATAAAATTACCAAAAACCAAAAGTCAACCATCGTTTTTACCGGTGACGGTGGAGCTTCTGAAGGAGATTTTCATGAATCCTTAAACGTTGCTGCAGTATGGGATTTACCTGTGATTTTTGCGGTAGAGAACAACTGTTGGGGACTATCTACCCCGTCTGTTGAGCAGTTTCGTTGCAAGCAATTCATCGATAAAGGCATCGGCTATGGGATGAATGCCCTTCAAATCGATGGAAATAACATCCTTGAAGTAATACGTACCGTCCGAAAAATAAACGAGGAAATCCGCGTCGATCCAAAACCGTATTTACTGGAATTAATGACGTTCCGTATGCGTGGACATGAGGAATCTTCCGGCACTAAATACTATCCAGACGGTTTACAGGATGAATGGGAAACGAAAGATCCTGTTTCCAACTATGAAGCTTATTTAGTAGAACTTGGATTGTTGAATGAAAACGAGATTCAGCAAATCAAAGAAAAGATTAAGACGGAAATTCAGCAAGGATTCGATGAAGCAAATGCAGAACCAGCAATAGAGGCCAATGCAACGACAGAAGTGGAAGATTTATTTGCTCCACATATTCAACAATTGGTTGAGGCAACGGGTAATAAAGAAGAAAAACGTTTCATTGATGCCATTCAAGATGCGTTGACACAATCCATGGAGAAGCATGAAGGATTAGTTCTCATGGGACAAGATATTGCAGAATATGGTGGCGCGTTTAAAGTAACGGAAGGACTTGTTGAGAAATTCGGAAAAGACCGCGTTCGCAATACTCCGTTATGTGAGTCCGCAATTATAGGTGCAGGTCTCGGATTATCCATCTCAGGAATGAAAGCGATGGTCGAAATGCAATTCGCTGATTTCGTTACCTGTGGATTCAATCAAATCATTAACAATTTAGCCAAAATGCATTGGCGTTGGGGTCAAAATGCGGATGTTGTTGTGCGCATGCCGACAGGTGCTGGGACAGCCGCTGGACCTTTTCACTCGCAAAGTAACGAAGCATGGTTCTTCCATACGCCAGGACTGAAAATTCTTTATCCATCGACACCTTACGATGCAAAAGGATTGCTAAATGCAGCATTCGAGGATCCAAATCCAGTACTGTTTTTTGAACACAAGTTTCTTTACCGAAGTTTAAAAGAAGAAATTCCCACGGATTATTACACGGTTGAAATTGGAAAAGCACGTACAGTCACTTCTGGAACAGATTTGACCATTATCACTTATGGACTCGGAGTTCATTGGGCGACTGAAACCCTAGCAAAGTTAACGGAGATTTCTGCTGAAATAGTTGATCTTCGAAGTTTAATGCCTTTAGATAAAGAAGCCATTTTTGCGGCAGCCAATAAAACAGGAAAAGTTATCGTGTTACACGAGGATTGTTTAACAGGAGGTATTGGTGGAGAGTTGGTGGCCTTGATTACGGAACATTGTTTTGAGCAGTTAGATGCGCCAGTATTGCGTGTGGCATCCATGGACACGCCCGTACCGTTTGCGGTGACTTTGGAAAAGCAATTTTTAGCATCTGAACGACTAAAAGAGGCGATTGATCGCATCATGAAGTACTAATTCCAAGAAAAAATCTTGATTAAAACGATTTTAAAAATCCTTTCTCCGTTAGCCATCGTCTGGCTATTTTCAAGCGTGTACCGTATCCTCTTGGTCAGCATGAACAGCAAAAAGTTCCCTGATTTAACTGTTTCGGATTACCTGATTGGCGGTGGATTTGACTTCGTAACGATTGCCCTATTTTTCTTACCGTTTGTCGCAGTGCGATTCTTGCCACTTCCAGAAAGACTTGAACGCTTTCGATTTTGGCTATCCTTGAGTCTTTTTAGTTTGGCGACCATGTTGATTTTTGTGTTTAATGGTTGGGACGTCGCTTATTTCTCCTACACAGCCAAGCGGACAAGTTTTGATTACTTCATTTACATGTTGACAAATACAGAGACAACGAGCTTAGCGGGAGATTTTATTGCAGAGTTTTGGTGGTTGCTTGTGTTTTTCGTTTTTAGCTTGTCCTTTTCTATCTGGTATTTTGTTAAAGTAAAGTCAGCGCCTATTTCATGGAAACTTCGAAAGAATTGGGTGAGTTTCGTTCTCGTGCTTGCAACGTTCGTGATCATCGGGCGTGGTGGATTTCAATTGAAACCAATTGGTGTCATTGAAGCAACAAATTACAGTAGCTTAAGCAATGCACCCGCGGTACTTAATTCTGCTTTTACGATCATCAAAACGATCGCAGTAAAAGGAGTGGAGGACAAAAAATATTTTAAGGAGGGTGAACTGCTTGCTATTTTTAATCCGATTCAAACGAGTCAAGATCAAAAAATACTTCCAAAGGGAACGAACGTCTGTTTTATTTTACTCGAAAGTTTTGGTTCTATGTACTGTGGTCCAAATAGCCCAGAAAGTTATACGCCTTTCCTCGATTCTCTTTTAAAGCAGTCCATGTTCTTTGAAAATGCGATTGCGAATGGACGAACTTCAATGGAGGCGCTTCCCTCCGTGATTTCTTCTATTCCTTCCTACACAAATGAGTCGTTTATCTTATCAGCATACAGCGCCAATCAATTTCAAGGACTTCCGTCCATCCTAAAAAAAGAAGGTTATTATTCCGCATTTTTTCATGGCGCAAACAATGGTTCCATGCGTTTTGATGCCTTCACTTCAGCTGCTGGATTCGATGCATATTACGGAAGAGACGAATATCCAAACGAAGCGCATTTTGATGGCAACTGGGGAATCGAAGATCACCACATGTTGAGTTTCGCAGTGGACGAGATGAATCGCTTTAAAAAACCATTCTTTTCCATGATTTTCACCTTGTCATCTCATCATCCATACACGATACCTGCAGCATTTAAATCTAAAGTAAAACATGGGCCGGAGCCACTTTGCGCGACCATATCCTATGTCGATTTAGCGCTAAAAGAATTTTGGACAAAAGCTAAAAAACAAGCTTGGTTTAACAATACTTTATTCGTTTTTTGTGCAGATCATGTTGGACCAACAAAAAGATGGGATCGCTGCTCTTTAGAATGGACCTACCGCATTCCAATCGGTTTCTATCATGCATCCATGAATCTTCCCCTTGTACAAAAAGGAAGGATGTTTCAGCAAATCGACATCATGCCGACAACGCTAGATTTATTGGGTTTAAAGACGGAATATTATTCATTTGGTACGTCTTACTTCAACAACAAGATCATGCCAAAAATGATTTGTGAGCAAGGAAATTTAATTTCTTTTCATGCAGCCGAAAATGGATTGATGACGACCGTTTGGAATGAGCAGATGAAAGGTAAACGAAGTTCTCATGAGCAAAAAATAATCGCTGAAATGAAAGCCTTGTATCAACATTACACGCATGATTTGCTGACAAATCGAATGAAACCAGCTACAAACAAGTAGTCCTTGCCGCGTGTTTCCATCACTCAAGACCTCTCCTTTTTGAAGTATTTTCGCTACCTTTGACATTCAATAAAAGTAGCTATGGCACAGAAATACGTAACGAGGGAAGAAGATTATTCTAAATGGTATAATGAATTGGTCTACCGTGCTGATTTAGCTGAACATTCAGATGTTCGCGGTTGCATGGTCATTAAGCCCTATGGTTATGCAATTTGGGAGAAAATGCGTGATATCTTGGATGTAAAATTCAAGGAAACAGGTCACTCGAACGCGTATTTCCCCTTATTTATTCCAAAATCTTACTTGAGTAAAGAGGCGAGTCACATCGAAGGATTTGCGAAGGAATGTGCAGTAGTTACACATTATCGTTTAAAAAATGCTGAGGATGGAAGCGGCGTCATTGTCGATCCAGATTCTAAATTAGAAGAGGAATTAATCGTTCGTCCAACTTCTGAAACAATTATTTGGAACTCTTATAAAAATTGGATTCAGTCCTACCGTGACTTGCCAATTCTCATCAATCAATGGGCGAATGTTGTTCGTTGGGAAATGAAAACGCGTTTGTTTTTAAGAACAACAGAGTTCCTTTGGCAAGAAGGACATACTGCCCATGCGACGAAACAAGAAGCCATTGCCGAAGCAGAACTCATGTTGAATGTGTACGAAGACTTTGCGGAGAATTACATGTCAATGCCAGTTATCAAAGGAAGAAAAACCGCAAATGAACGATTTGCTGGAGCGGAAGATACCTTGTGTATTGAATCCATGATGCAGGATGGAAAAGCATTACAAGCAGGAACGTCACATTTCTTAGGTCAGAATTTCGCTAAAGCATTCGAAGTAAAGTTTGCGGACAAGGAAGGGAAGCTAGATTATGTTTGGGCAACATCTTGGGGCGTTTCTACCCGTTTGATGGGTGCTTTGATTATGACGCATTCAGACGACGAAGGACTTGTTTTACCACCGGCATTAGCGCCCATTCAAGTCGTTGCAGTTCCGATTTACCGCACGGACGAGGAATTAGCGGCAATCTCAGAAAAAATGTCTGAATTAGCGGCAAAATTGAAAGCAAAAGGTATTTCCTTTAAATACGATGATGACGAAAACCGTCGTCCAGGATGGAAATTTGCAGAATACGAATCCAAAGGAGTTCCTGTTCGCGTGGCGATGGGTCCAAGAGATTTGGAAAACGGAAAAGCAGAAATCGCACGTCGCGACAATAAAACGAAGGAAGTTGTTGATTTTGATGGATTAGAAAATTACATCGAACAATTGTTGGCGGACATTCAGTCGAATTTGTTGGCACGCGCAAAAGCCTTTCGTGAAGAAAATACACGCGAAATTGATTCCTACGAGGAATTTAAAAAGGAAATCGACAAAGGTGGATTCTTCTTGGCGCATTGGGACGGTACATCCGAAACGGAAGAAAGAATCAAGGAGGAAACAAAAGCAACGATTCGTTGCATTGCCTTAGACCGAAAAGAAGAAGCAGGAGTTTGCATGGTAACAGGTAAACCTTCCGCGGGACGCGTAATTTTTGCAAAAGCGTATTAATTTGTCGGTATTTCGCTTTCAGCTCTTCGATGTCATTCAATCGAAAAATCCGCTCAAAGTCGGAACAGACAGCATGTTGTTGGGCTCGTTTATAGATTCAAGTAATGCGAAAACGGCCTTAGACATTGGAGCTGGAACGGGCGTGCTTTCGCTAATGGTCCTTCAGAAAAATCCTAAGATTGATTTGGACGCTGTGGAAATTCATTCCGAAGCAGCGGAAGAATGCTCCGTAAATTTCGCGAATAGTCCATGGGGGTATGCTACTAGCGTTCACGAACTAGATTTCTTAGATTTTCAGTCAACGAAACGGTACGATTTGATTTTTAGTAATCCACCATTCTATTTAGATGGACTAAAATCAGGGGACAAGCATATCGATCAAGCGAAACACATTAGCAGAGAAACGTACGAGCAATTTATTTGTAAGACTTCGGATTTATTGAGTGATCAAGGTCGGTTTTACGTGATTGTACCTTTCGATCAATTTGATTATTTGAGCAAGCTTGCAAAAGAAAATCAACTTCATCTCCATCAGAAAATAACGATTCATGCGACCAAAGAGAAATTGAATTCGCGCGTGGTACTTTTGTTCTCTAAAAAGGAAGGGTCACTTGTGCAATCCGAATTCACGATTCGCTTAAGTACGGGAGGATATACACCGGAATACATCGCACTAACAAAACAATACCATCATACTGATTTAACAGCTTAGCATTAGTTCTTTTTCCAATGACTGACAGAGGTACTGAATCCTAGCGAATGGATTGAACCAGCTTTGGAATAAAACTGTACGCCATAGTCAAGGTTGAACTTTTTCATTTTCAGGGACATGCCCATAGAAAATCCTGCTAATCCTGGATGGTCGATTAATTGCAGTTGATTTCGTCGCATGTAATTAAATCCACCTCGCAATTGAAAAGATTTAGATGCGTACAGTTCCACTTGAAAATTAAGGTGGTGCGCAATTTTTGTCCCTACGGAAGGCGAATAAACAGGAATGGTATCACCCGTTAACGGGTCGTAGGTTGGAAGTGCCAATGGATCGAGATAAACATTGTTGAATTTATTTAACTGATACCCTTGAACGCCGAAACGAAATGGAGCATGTTTCAATTTATAACTGACACCAAACTGGACATCCACAGGAAGATTTGATGCGCTATTTTCTGTGTAATCTTTAAACAGGACCCCCATATTTTTCACAAGGAAAGTCGCGCATAAAAGTTTATTTGGGTGTAAAAGCAATCCACTAAAGCTTCCAGTTAAACCAAAAGCGCTGAAACGGTACATGTGCGAACCGAGAAGAGATAGGTTTGCTCCAATACTCATGACTTCGTTGATTTTGCGACTATAACTCGTTCCAATTGTATATTCACCACCACTGAAACTTCCAATCGCATTTCCAACTTCGTCCGTTTCTACAAATTGACCGAAACTAAAATAACGAATACTTGGTGCGAATGTGCCAATTTTGGAATGCAAGGCATAACTCACATTTCCATAATGTACTCCTGAAGGATACTTACCATAGGAATATTGGACTTGACCATTCATTTTTTCGTTGAGAAGTGAAGGATTGTCAAGAGCTAATCCGAGGTCATTATCGTAAAAAGAGATTAATCCGTTTCCAGATCCAACGTTTCGTGCGGAACTAGCAGCATTCAAAAATTGAAAGGTACTTGTCCCAGGATTGTATTGACCAAAACAAAACAGGGGGAAGAATAAAAGAAGTACGGCTATTTTCAACATGGTACTACAACGCTAAAAAATCAATTTAATTGTGAATTTAATGGATAAAATCTATTTAAAGGGTATGTTCCGAAGTGATTTTGACTAAAATTGAATTTTTGGACTGATTTTTGATTTGGGAAAAAACATGGAAAGGGCAAGACATACCATCGTTTATAATGAGTTGATGCAGCAGCATGGGACTTTTTTTAAGCATGTGATGCGAAAAAGCATCCCGAATCAAGAAATGCCTGATACTTTTCAAGAGTTCTCCATTCATTTTTTTCAACTTATCGTGGATCGTTATGATGCACAACCGGAATTATTTGCTTCCTACGGATGGTTAAAAACAATCACACATCATTTTTGCATCTCAGAAATTCGCAAACGACAAGCGAAAAAAAATCAGGTTTGGATAAATACGACTACTGAAAAGGTAGTTGTTCAAGAAACTCCGGTGTATGATCAAGAAGAATTAATCACTGAATTATTTGAAGCCGTGCTTGGTTCTGTTAACAAACGCGATGCATTGGTATTAAAAATGAAGTACTGTTACGACAAACCTTCAAAATATATTTCAGAAAAAATGGGCATCAAACATGTGGATGTTTACATTCAGCGGATTAAAGAACGCGTTCGACGTCAGACCGGAAATGTTAACCTAGACGATTGGTTGAACAGTAAGTCTTAAAAATCAATGTGACGTTCCTTTTTATCCAAATAAATATCTGAGATTTTAACAAGAATGCCTGTCTCTTCTACATTTCCAAATTCCGGATTAATCGCAGTATCGAAGGTCATCATGGTAGGTGATAAATTCATATAGATATTCATCAACGGTGGAATAAATTCCCCATTTTCTCTCGTAAACGTATTCAGTATTTTGAAGGCTTCCTTAAAGTCTAAATCCATGATTAATTCGTCAAAAATCGCCGGGTCACTTTCGATTTGCAGTGGATAATAGGCTTTCATCAGTCCGCTTTTGTCTGGAAAGAATCGGTGTAAAAAGAACAGCAAGAAATCTCTGCAAGCCACGTTGTAGGTTGGATACATGGTGACCTTTCCAAAGAAATACTCAATTTCTGGATTAAAACGAATGAGAGCACCTAGACCATCCCAAATATTGTCCAGTGCAAAAAGTCCTTTTCTCGGGTTGTTACTTGGCTGAAAATCAGGCTGAACCCAGCTGCGTCCAAGCTCAATCGTTTTTGGAAGGTAATCGGAAACGAACATCGGATTAAAATCGAAATAATTCGTGGTAGACAAGTGAATCGTTCCATCACTTTCGATTGCTTCGTGGCATTTTTTGAAGCGGTAACCACCAATAATCGCTTGATCTTCAACAGACCAAACAATCAATTGTTCGTAGGCGTAATCACCTAAGTCGTATCGGTCTAAATCAACCGACTCTCCTGTTCCTCCACCCGCAGCACGAAAGGTTACTTCGCGCAGACGGCCAATTTCTTGAAGAACATTTGGTGAATTGGCAAAATTGACCACGTAAATTTCATTTTCACCTTTACGCGTTACACGTAGAAAGCGTTCTGCCGTCAACTCAGCTTTCAATAATTCCGTTGCAACGGCTTCTCTGATTGGTTTCATTTGTCGCTTTTTAATTGATATACGATGGACTTAAACCAATTTGCTGCCTTGAAATCATCCATATCGGGATGGATGTCTTTGCCCATAATTGGTTCACCTACCGTATAGGTGATGATTTTGTTTTTCTGTTTCAACATTTCATCCGCGAGGTAAAACATTTCCACGTTGGCCTTGATCCCAAGAAACGAACGAAATTTAAATAAGCGGTAAAAGAATGGAGAAAGTTGTCCACTGATATGAATGGGCACAATTGGACGATTAAATTCTCTTCCGTACGTAATGAAAGTTTTTTTCCATTCGTTATCTTGAATGATTCCATCGTAAATACGACTGACCATTCCCGAAGGAAAAATACATAAGGCATGTTCTTCTTGAAATGAAGCTTTGATGCGCTCACGGGTGCTTAATCCTAGTTTTCCGTGTTTATTGATGCCGACGAAATAGGTGTTCAGATTTTCAATGTTGGTCAAGATGTCGTTGACGATAAATTTCAAATCTTTTCGGTGATTTTTCAATGCCACGATAAAAGCCATTGCATCAACTCCCCCAAGTGGATGGTTCATGGCAATAATAATCGGACCTGTTTTTGGGATCCGTTCAATGTGCTTGATGTCAAATTTGAAATGAAAATAATTCACTGCAGCCTCACAGAATTCAAGTCCTTCAAGTTCGCCATGCGCCTGAATAAAAGCGTTTAATTCCCTTTCATGAAGGGTTTTACGCAGATAACGCAGGACAAATCCAGGTAAAAATCGCAATAACTTTGGATTTTTACTTCGTATTAATTCCTTTATGTCAATGGCTTTGGGTGCTTGCACGATCCGAAATTACAATTTTTCAATCGTTTAAAGCTAGTTAAACCTTGGAATTATTCACATTTTACCGTTTAAGAATTCAAATTCGAAGGACATCCCATCGTATAGTATGGAAACGTTCTCTGGAAGTTGAGGTAAAATGTCCTCGTGTTTTCCGAAAAGATGAGAAATGTGCGTTAGGTAAGCTTGTTTGGGTTGGATATCCGCAATAAACGCTAAGGCTTCATCTAGATTAAAATGAGAAATGTGCGGAAATTTATGCAGTGCATTGACAATGAGGATGTCGACGTTTTTAATCTTTTCACGTTCTTCTGTCTCTACTGTTTTTGCGTCAGTGATATAAGCAAAATTACCAATTCGAAAACCTAATACGGGCAATTTGTAGTGCATGACTTCGATGGGCAAAACTTGGACTCCATCTAGGTCAAATGGATTATTTTCTATTGGAATTAAGTTCAGTTTTGGGACGCCCGGATAATCTTTTTCATCGAAAATGTAGTGAAACTCTCTTCGAAGGGCAATGTCAACGTTCTGGGAACAGTACACATTCATGGGTTTCTGCGTGAAGTAATTGAATGCACGCACATCGTCTAGTCCAGCTACGTGGTCTTTGTGTTCGTGCGTGAATAAAATTCCTTCGAGATGTGTTACCTTTTCTCTCAATAATTGATAACGAAAATCAGGACCGGCATCGACACAATAATTTGATCCATTTAGTTCTAGCAAAATCGATGCTCGAAGACGCTTGTCGCGCGGATCCGTTGAATGACAAACATCGCAACCGCAGGCAATCATCGGAATTCCCTGTGATGTTCCTGAGCCTAAAATACGAACGGTTCCAATCATGCGATAAAGGTACTATAAACTGACGATTCGGTGTTGCTTGTCCTTGCGTAAAAACAAATTAATAATCGATTTATTATCTCTGTTTTCTGCAGCTAAATCAATGTATCTCATCCAATGCATGGGTTCTTTACCATGAAAATGGAAAGGTGCAAATCCATATCCTTTATAAGTGCCACGATCAATCCAAATCAGGCTTTTCTCTCCTTTATTTCGTCCTTTGTCAATGATGAAAAAAGAGGATCCTTTGAAGTTTATGTGCTCCAGAAAGTTGTTGATTCGTTGGTTGTATTCATCCGGACTTTCTTCCTGAACACATGCGCCTTTACATTCTTTGATGGTGTAATGAAAACAAGCAGATTTGGTCGGATAGAGATGACAAAGCTTTTGACAAAGCTCAAATTTTTGTACCAAATGACTTAAATAATCAGTTCCTTCTTTTTTGGTGCTGAATTGGATAATGGCTTGTTCCTCTTTTTTTGCTAGGGAGGCTACGTGTAATTGAATGTATCCATGCTCATCAAGCTCATCAAAGATTCCAAATGGAAAGAAACTTTTTCTCAACTTTCGGTTGTAAATCGGCTGGTGTTGCTTAATGAGTTCAGACTCAAGTAGGAAAGCAATTAATTCACTTCCAGTAAGTTCGTGTTCAATTCGACAAATATCTTGGATCATTTTGAGTCCTTTCGCGGTTTTTGTATTCCGCAGGTGCTGCTCAATGCGTTTTTTAATGTTAATACTCTTTCCAATGTAAATCAACTGATTGAATTCATTGTACATGAAGTAAACACCCGTTTTTGATGGAAGATTATCGATGACATCCAAACTTAAATTTGGATGAATAGATTTCGGATTCAGTTCTTGCTGAATGAAGGTACTTAGGTTATTGGGATCCTTGTGGTAAATCAACTGAAACAACTCAGTTGTGGCTTTTGCATCACCATCCGCGCGGTGTCGAGCATTGTTCTCAATCCCTATTTCACGACATAGTTTCCCTAAACTGTAGCTTGCGTGACCAGGTATCACATAACGAGAAGCCCGAACGGTACACATATGAGGCAGACGAAAATCGAATCCAAGTCGTCTAAATTCACTGCGGAACATACCGTAATCGAAGGCGACATTGTGCGCGACAAACACGCAGTCCGTAGTGAATTCAATGATTTCTTTCGCTAATTCAAAGAATTTCGGCGCGTCTGACACCATGGAGTCGGTGATGCCCGTTAAGCGCACAATAAATTCTGGTATAGCTTGTTCCGGATTGACAAGGGAAACAAATGAGTCGATGACTTTTTCGCCATCGTATTTGTACATCGCTATTTCAGTGATTTTGGAGTCTTTGGTATTTCCTCCGGTTGTTTCCACATCGACAATGACAAAATTCATGAGTGCGAAGTTAGGAAAAGGATTGAATTCCGAATTTGATGTCGCAAGGTATTTTGTGTATTTTTGAAAAAAAAGAACAAGATGAAATTGATTACGAGTATTTTATTCTCTTTTGTGTCCTTGATTTCGATTGCACAAAGTAACTTGACGATTTTCAATAACGGTGGACAACAATTCTACGCGATTTTGAATGGCATCAAGCAAAATTCTCAGCCACAAACCAATGTGTACATTTCTGGAATTAAAAATGGTGGTTATTCCTTGAAAATTATTTTCGCAGATGGAAAAACAGCTGATGTGGATAAGAATTTGTTTATCGATGCTCCAAGTGATATCACCACGCGTATTACCTTCAAAAAAGGAAAAGGTAAATTACAATTGGTTAGTTTAGTCGCTACGGAAGGAGTTATCGCTCCAGGAGCAGTTGTCTATCGTCCAAGCGATGCTGCGGTGTATTCAGATGCAGTCGTTCAAACAACAACCGTTCAGACCACGACAACACAAACGACGAATGGAACGGCAAATGCACAAGTTCCTACCAATGGCAACATGAATGTGAATACCACTGGGATGAGTCAAACACAATCCAATCAAAATGGAAACGTGGGAATGAATGTCAATGTGAATACAACGGGAACTGGAATGACGCAAACACAATCGACATCAAATGGTAATGCGAACTTCAACATGAATGTTTCAGGAAGTGGTATGGATCCAAATATGCAAAATGGCAGTGTGGGAATCAGTATCAATGTTTCCGGAATGGATCCAAACATGCAAAATGGAAACATGGGTGTAAATATGAATGTGAATGCGACAGGAATGGAACAACAAGTGAATCCGAATGCGAACGTAAATATGAATGTGAACGCAAATGGAATGAACACGCAGCAAACGACAGGACAAACGACCATTACGACGACGACGACAACCACTAATTCTGGGGGAAATGTCAACTATCAAACAAACAATCAACTGAATCAAGCCAACGCGCAGTCAAATGTGAACACATCAGGAGCATTGATCGCTTGTAACCGAACATTAAACAATTTACCGACATTTTTAGAGGAATTGAAAGACCAAAGTTTCGAAGATGACCGTTTAGAGGCCGTGAAGTTGGCTTTGAAAAACACCTGTTTAACAGCGGACCAAGCAGGAAAAATCATTGAGTTGTACTCGTTCGATGACAATAAATTAGAAGTTGCTAAATTTTTGTCAGACCGTTTAATTGACCGCGAAAATGCCACTTCTTTGGCAAAATTCATGTCCTTCGATTCTAGTAAAATGGAATATAGAAAGTACGTGGCGAGTCATTAAAATTGAATAAAATTCATAAAAAAAAAGCCCCTGACAATTCTGTCAGGGACCTTTTTTCTTTTAAAGCGTAATCTCTTTATCCTTTGAATGACGGATCTTGTAGTCGAAATCGATGACTTTGTTTTCCTTAGGTTTCAAGTTGAAACTCCATTCAATGACCCCGGTTCGTTCGTTCAAGCGTCCCTTCGCTAAATTGGCAGATTCTATGGTGATGTCAGTGTTCTGCGTAATTGGAATCTGGTCTTGAATCACGATGTCAATGGAACTCGATTTGCTGTTGCGCACTTCAATCGAATAGGCAAAGGTACGTTCGCGTTTATCTTGAATGACTTTGTCCTTGCATTCCTTTTTCAACAAGGTTCTTTTTACTACAATATTTGGATCTTTTCCAAGGGACAAATTCAAAGTGTCTTCCATGCGCGTTGGATCAATGTAGGTTTCTCCAATGTAAGAACCGTCGAAGAAAATATTTGCTTTTGCAGGAATTAACTGAAGTTCATCCAACTTCGTCATTTGAGCAACAAGGTAAACCCCTGGATCCATTTTTGGAACGGCGTAGTACTTGAAGGTCGTTGCTAAATCCGTCTGTTTAATTAATACCATGTGTTGGTCGTTGTTCGAAGGAATAGAGTAGGGAAGGTCGATTTTAAATTCAGCAGCAATCAGCATTTGCACAACAGTGGTGAAGTTCGCTGCTGATAAGGCGTCGTCCATGTTCGCTTCTTTTTGAGTGAACGAGTATCCCATGTTCATTGCTTGCGTATTGATTAATCCAGCACTTGTTCCCGAACATACAGTTGTTTCTTGCAATTTTCTACCGTACGCAGCTTGATAATCGATGTACCATGGATTTAATTCTGGTTTCGTTTTGTTTGCGTAAGGATTGTTCGTTGAAATGTTCAAACGAACATCATTCCAGTCCAAGCCAGAGTTTTGGTGAACTTGCGCTTTGTACGTTAAGTTGATTTTTCCGGTAGACGAGTCACTGCGCAAATCGTAGAGCGGGGTCCAGCCAGCCTGTGATACCACATAAGAAAAATTTAATTTTCCACTCACAACTTCATTGGAAGAAAGCGTAATCACAATGCGCGGAATTGCTTTGTTGCTAGTGATATTTAAGCCATTTCCATTTTGGTAATTTCGGAGTTCTTCCAAACGTGCTTCCATTTCTCGTTTCGCTTCCACTTTCAGCGCTTTTTTGCGATTTAAACTCAATAGTTTCTTATTGATTTCGTTCATTTTTAAGGAGTAGTAGTCCACTGCAGACTTCAACAACAAAATGGAATCGTTCACTTTTCCAGCTCCTTTCATTGCTCCGTTATTACTGATGATGTATTTCGTAGAATTCAAAACACCGATTTCATCATCGATTTCTTGTATATCGAAACCCCAGGAACGCAAAGAGTCCTCTAACAAGGAAATACTGCGTTTGATTTTTAAGGGAATGCCATCTTCCGTCACTTGCGTTGGTTGTGGATAGTACAATACGTATTTCGAATCCAAAATCACCACATTGCCAATGGCTTTTACTTGGATACTTTTTGGATCAATAGATGGACTAATTCCTTCAATGCTGACTTCCGTCACACCGACTTTCGCGGTAAAATTTGCTTTGTGATGTAACTGCGCACCCTGAGAGTACACCGTTACTTCTGTTAAACTTGCCTTGATGAGGTCTTTTTCTGTGGCTTGCGCTTTCCAACTGAAAGTTGCTAGTGCCGTAAATAAGAAGATTCTTTTCATGTGTGTCTGTTTTTCCATGCTTACAGGCGTCGATGAAAAAGGTTCATTCCAAAAGATGAATTCGTGTACACATATCTCATTCCTCCTCAAACATGCTTACCTTTGTTCTATGAAATTCAAGGACTATTCCCTTATTGACGAAATCAAAGACCAACTCGACATCCTCGGATTCAAGCGTCCAACCGATATTCAACACCGTGCGATTAAACCAATTTTAGATGGTGAGGATGTCATGGCCGTTGCGCAAACAGGAACAGGGAAAACAGCAGCATTCGTTATTCCAATGCTTCATAAGTTTGCTACCAAGAAAAGAGGTGCTTACAAAGGAATCCGTGGGTTAGTGCTTGTTCCAACAAGAGAATTAGCGAAACAAATTTCGGAAGTGGTCGTGCAAATTGGAGCAAAAACTTCGGTGAGTGTACTCGGATTGTATGGCGGAGTTGAACAAGAAAAACAAATCACTCAATTAAAAAACGGTTTGGATATTTTGGTGTCCACGCCAGGACGCATGTTCGATCTGATTGCCCAAGGATTCATTGATATTTCCAAATTGGAAATTCTCGTGTTAGATGAAGCAGATTTGATGTTGGATTTAGGATTCACGAAGGATATTCACGATGTACTAAAGAAAATCCCGAAAAACAGACAAACCTTGTTTTTTACGGCAACGATATCCAAGAAAATTAAATCTCTCGCTTACGATGTGGTAAGAGATGCCATTCGAATCCAAGTATCACCAAAGAATCCCGTCTCGAAAAATGTCACACATGCGGTTGCCTTTATTGAAATGGATGACAAACGATTCTTCTTGGAAAACATGATCAAAGAGTATCCGGAATTTAAATTCTTGGTATTCGTTCGTACAAAAGTTCGTGCGGAACGAGTCGTGTCAGCAATGGAGCGGGTAGGAGTGAAGGCGGAAGCTTTGCATGGTGGTAAAGAACAAGAAGATCGTTTTGCGATTTTGGACCGCTTTCGTTCGACGGAAAACCAAGTGTTGATTACGACCGACGTCGCTTGTCGAGGCATTGACATTCCGAACATGGATTATGTGATTAATTACGACTTACCGGATTCCCCAGAGAATTATGTCCACCGTTGCGGCCGAACAGGACGTGGACAACAAACCGGACAAGCCTTATCTTTCTGTAGTGAAGAAGAAGTTGCGTTTTTAGATGCGATAGAAGCATATACAGGAGAAGAAATCTTGCGTTACGATATTGACGCTAAAGATTACATGTCCATTATCGAAGATACGGAGGACTTAAATTACAATTGGAAAAAATTAATTGCAGATTTTTCGGATCCAGATGAATGGGACGATTAAGAATTCTTTGGAATTTATTTTAGCTATCCTTATTTTTGAAAAAACCAAAAACATAATTATGAAAAATTTAACCTTACTTCTTTTCTTATTGATTGGATTAGAGTCTTTTGCCCAAACAAAAACGATTAATGGAGTGAAATTTCCATTGACGGAAAAAATTGGTAAAAACGAGCTAGTGTTGAACGGGGGTGGACTTCGTGAAAAGTATTGGATGGATTTGTATGTTGCCGCACTTTATTTAGAAACAAAAACTTCGGATGCTAGCAAAGTAATCTACGGAACAGAAGAAATGGCGATTCATATCAAAATTATCTCTAGTAGTGTAACACGTGAGCGTTTTTTGGAATCAGTAAACGATGGATTTGCGAATGCCTCATCCAAAGCTTCAGCGGAAGATAAAAAGAAATTTATCAGTTTCTTTTCAGACGAATTCAAAATTGGAGACGTTATTCACTTCGATTATACCCCAGAAAAAGGTGTAAAAGTGACGAAAAATGGTGTGGTAAAAGGAACCATTTCAGGATACGATTTCAAAAAAGCACTTTTCTCTATTTGGTTTGGTTCAAAACCGGCTGATGAGAATTTGAAAAAAGGCATGTTGGGCAAGGGATAGTCCATGAAATGATTAAAATTTAAAAGGCATCTTCGGATGTCTTTTTTTGTTTCGATAAAGTGCTATTTTCAATTTGTGACTAATATCACCTTTGGATTGAAATAGGTACTTTATCTTTGTACAATTATTAAAATGAATCAGATGAAAATCGAACAAATTTATACCGGATGCTTAGCGCAAGGCGCTTACTACATTGTTAGTGGAAAAGAAGCATTAATCATTGATCCCTTGCGCGAGGTAGAGCCTTACTTGCAACGATTGAAAGACGATGGTGTAACGTTGAAATACATTTTCGAAACGCATTTTCACGCAGATTTTGTTTCAGGACATCTAGACTTAAGTAAGAACACGGGGGCACCGATTGTATATGGTCCAACAGCTCATCCTGCTTTTGAAGCAATCGTTGCGGAAGACGAGCAGATCTTTGAAGTTGGTTCCATCAAAATAAAAGTCTTACACACGCCTGGACATACCATGGAAAGTACGTGTTATCTTTTGATAGACGAAAACGGGAAGGATCATTCCTTGTTCTCCGGCGATACTTTGTTCCTTGGAGATGTTGGTCGTCCAGATTTGGCACAGAAAGCAGCGGACATGACGCAAGATCAATTAGCTGGATTTTTATATGATAGTTTGATGACGAAAATTATGCCTTTGGCTGATGATGTAACGGTTTATCCAGCGCATGGAGCAGGTTCCGCATGCGGCAAAAACATGATGAAAGAAACAGTCGATTCACTAGGGAATCAAAAGAAGATGAACTACGCCTTGAATCAACCAAATAAAGAAGCATTTATCGCTGCAGTTACCGATGGATTGTTGGCGCCTCCTGCTTATTTCGGCTTCAATGTTGCCATGAATAAAGGTGGTTACGATTCTTTCGATGAGGTTAAATTGCGTGCAATGAATCCATTGACACCAGAAGCATTCGAGTTAGTTGCAGAATCTACTAGTGCACTGATTTTGGATACACGTCCAGCGGGTGAATTCACCAAAGGATTCGTTCCAAACTCGATTAATATTGGCATCAAAGGTGACTTTGCACCATGGGTGGGCGCTTTGATTGGTGACGTGAAACAAGAGATTTTGTTAGTGACCGATCCAGGAATGGAAGAGGAAGTCATTACGCGTTTAAGTCGCGTTGGATTTGATCACGTGGTGGGATATTTGTCCGGTGGATTCTCCGCATGGACGGAGGCAGGTAAAGAAAGTGATCAAGTACATCGAATCAGTCCCGAGGAATTTGCTTCTCAATTTGATGCTGAAAAATCGATTGTTGTCGATGTGCGAAAAGAAACTGAATACGCTGCTGAACACGTTTCGGATGCCTACAGCAAACCGTTGGCTTACATCAATGAATGGACGAAAGACATCAATCCAGATGAGCATTTCTTTATGCATTGTCAGGGTGGATACCGAAGCATGATTGCAGCGAGTATTCTACAAGCAAGAGGATATAGAAACTTTACGGAAGTGGATGGGGGATTCGCGGCGATTTCGAAAACAACGATTCCTACAACAGATTTTATCTGTCAGAGCAAAGTGTTTAAATAAGTGGAGATATTCGGATACCTTGCCGCTGTTGTTATTGGACTTATTCTTGGCTCAATTGGAGGAGGAGGATCCATACTCACCGTTCCTGTGCTTGTGTATTTGTTTCATATTCAACCTGAATTAGGAACAGCGTATTCCCTTTTTATCGTTGGGACAACGAGTTTCGTTGGAGTCCTTCCAAAATGGAGGTTAGGCGAAGTTGATGTACGCAGGGCAGTGCTGTTTGGACTTCCTTCTATGTTGTCTGTATTCATCGCGCGCAAATGGATTTTACCGGCTGTTCCTGATGTGATTTTTTCTTCCGAAAAGCTTCTTTTGACGAAGTCAAACGCAATGTTGCTGCTGTTTGCACTACTCATGCTTTTTGCGGCATTCAACATGTTGAGACGTCGAACTGAAAAAGAACAGGAACATCAGGATTTTAGTTGGATAAATTATCCCTTGATGATGCAAGGTGCCATCGTTGGAATACTCACCGGACTCGTCGGAGTTGGTGGTGGATTCCTTATTGTTCCCGCATTAGTCATGTATAGCAAATTGTCCATAAAAAGAGCCATTGGAACGTCATTACTGATTATTTCAGTGAATTCGTTGGTTGGATTCACGGGGGATTTATGGACGCAAGGTTCAAACATGGATTGGTCACTTTTAGCCTTGCTTAGTATTTTAGCGGTTGCCGGAATCTTAATTGGAAGCCAATTCGCTAAAAGAATGGAAACAACGATTCTTCGAAAAGCATTTGCTTGGTTTGTTTTAGTGATGGGAATATTTATTTTCGTAAAAGAAATTTATGGTGTGCTTAAAGCCTGTTAAATGAACGAAAAGTCCTTTTGGGTGTAATAAGTCTTATATGAAGCCAATCGCATTTTTATTGTTTTTCCAATTGGTATGTAAACAGGCCTTTTATTTCCATGCTCAAGAAAATTGCACCTTCAATTCCTACAATAAAAAAGGAAGTAACTATGTCTTTTCGACGTATTACGAAGCGGACATGAAAACAACCTTAGAGGGGAAATGTGAGTCCTTCATTGAGGGTAGGTTATACGAACTACGCGAATTTAAAAACGGACGATTAATTTCGGAAGAAGCGAATTTTCAAGATGGAAAGCCACGTGTGATTTTAAAACGATTTGAATCACGCGCTGACGGATTGATTGCGGAACTCCATACATACTGGGAAGGTGGTCAGCCAGCGATGTATACCAAGTACTATTTGGATGAATCCGGTCGACGTTGCATGCAACAAACGGATTATCACCTCAATGGAAAGAAGCGCTTTGTGCAGTCATTTGCGTTTGTTCGCTTGAGTGAAATCAATGAATACGAAATCAAGGACCATCCGCCACACACTGTCGATGACGAAGGTTATACGTACCTCACTGTTCAATTTGGTGACGAAGAAAATTATTCCACGGAGGGCGTCCTCATCAGTAGATTTCATCATAAATTAATTTTGAGTGAGTTCTCTCGCGATTCATCCAAAGATGGTCCGTTTACGGAGTACCATGAAAATTGGAAAGTAAAAACAAAAGGATTCTATAAAGATGGAAATCCAGATGGACATTGGGTTGGTTACAATTACTTGGGGATGAAAAATGTAGATTTGACCTACAAGGACAATATGCTGCAAGGATACTATCGCACGTGGCATGACAATGGACAATTGAGTACAGAAGATTTTTACGATGTGACTTCGAATCATCCATTTCAACCTTCCAAAAAAGTATGGAAGGAAGATGGGAAACTCTTGGTTTTATTAGAATTGGATAAAATGGGTGATGGACGGATACAACAATGGAATGAACAGGGAATTTTGTTGTATGAAAACGATATTATTGGAAACGACTATAAAAAAGCCATCGAAAAAGAATGGTATGCGAATGGGAAATTAAAAAAGATCGAAAATCACTTGCCGGATGCAGATACTTCTTATGTATCCTTCTTTGTAAACGGAAAACAAGAAAAGATCCACTTTGTTGATCGCACAACTGGAGAAAAACCAACGAAAATACAACGAGAGTGGTATCCAGATGGAACACTTGCCTCAGAACTCATCATGGATTCAACCGATTTCGCAAATTCTTTTCTGCAGCGTAACTTCTATGCAAATGGAAAATTGCAAACACAAATTCTTCAAAAAGACCGTGAACGAATAGAAGAGTGGTATGCATTCAATGGAATCAAAATAAGAAGTCGCCAAACTGTGGATGGAAAACTAGAAGGTCCCTATCGGGAATTGGATAGTTTGGGTAATGTGCTTGTTTCGTATTCCTATGCAAATGGTTTAAGAAACGGAACATGTCGTCGCTACAATGCAAAACAAGAATTAATTTTCTCACAAGAATACCTGAATGGTTGTTTGATTCCTTCCAAAACGGATCTAAATAATAATCGTAAACTTTCAATACTTTGTGGAAGCGAGCGTTCAAACATTTATGGATTGGCGCATCGTCAATTTTTTAATTCAGGAATGGAACATTATTCCAAGGAAAAAATCGATTCTCTGGCACAATGGTATGCGTATATCATGGATTGCACGCCATTTAACAGCTTTGACTTTCAATCTTTGGATGTTGGACAGCAATTCGTGAAGGTGCATTTTCCAGTGGCCGCTTTCCCCAGATTGATGGAAGGAGATACGACCAATCCGCGCAATAAGGAGTTTTTCGAATCATTGAAGAAACTCGGATGGAGTCGACCGTATTTGGAAATCGTGAATGGTGAATATGTTGGAAAAATCTTGCTTGACGGACTTTATTCTTATGCACTATTTAATAATTATTTCCCCAACATTCAATCTTGGATGGAATTTGGCTATACAAAGGATAACCCACGAAATCGGGATATCGATTTTGGATGGAAACGGACGAATCGACCGAATGCTATTTCCATTTCCTACGAAAATGCCTGTTTAATGCGTGCATCCATGACCATTCCAGCGGGAAACATTCCACTATTGATTTACGCCGATGGGGAAGTGGAAGTGGAAAATCAACTTTTTTCGACCGAAGATTTATTAAAAGATAATAACCAAATGATACATGAAATTGGCTGGGATTAAATTCGTATTGTTACTTGCAAGCATCTTGTTATCTGGGACGAGTTATGCAGATTTACGTATGCCCGAATTGGCGATGGAACTTATTTTGAAGAAAAACATACATCAAAATCACGAGATCATTCAGTTTGAAGTCAAATTCACAAATCAAACGAATCGAAGTTTATCGATTTTGCTTCCCGGGACTCAAAATAAAGGAAAGCGCCTTCTTCAACTTCAGGTGTTTTCGGTGAATAATGCCTCCAATTTTTTCACGAAAGTTTTTGAGAATCCCTTGGAATTGGAAATGGACACTTCTTTCATTGGTTCGGTTTATTTTAAGCGCTTGGAAGCTGGGGAATCAGTCAGTATTCCCTTATTTGTAAACGATACAGCCAATGCAAAAAAGAACATTCTTTCCAATTATTCTTTTCCCGATTTGGTGAATGGATCGTATCAAGTCATCGCCTATTACAATCCTTTTGGTGAATCTTTAGCGCAGTATGTTTTTCAAGCATACGATGATCACGGACGCACCATTGAGGATAGTTTGAATCCAGAGCGCTTGCAGATGGACGCTTGGGGAGTTTACAGTAATTATGTGCAATTAAACATCGATTCTCAAGCGACAAAGGAAGTCGAAAGTCCTGTTTGCACCAAACATTGCCGCTTTTGTCGTCACATTGAAAAGAGACAATGGCATCGGGTTCAAAAGGACATCATTCACCGCGTTGACACTATTGCAGGGCACCAGCATGTGCGTTTTCTGTTTCATGGTCCGGATGCTGTTTTGAGTTCCCTCCCTTCTTATTATTCGCGGCAAATCGTTTTTGACACAGAAAATGGACTGGAATACAAGTACTTGACTTGGCAAATTGGAAAAATACATCGATTCAGAAGTTTTATTCAGAAGTGTTGTTATTGGATGTTTCGATGGAACGCACCAATGCGCACTTCTTCCACAAAGTATTTCCATTTAATTTCAATACAGTGAGCAACTTAACACTGTTCCCATCGTTTGTACATGAGTAATTCTTAACTTTGTTTACAATTAATCAATCAACACATGAAAAAATACCTACTTAAATCATTGTTTTTAGGGCTAAGTCTATTATTCCTTTCTCAATTTTCTTTTGCTCAATTAAACATCACTCCAGCGAGTGGACCAAACGTATGTGATGGAACAGCGGCACTGAGCAATCCATCTTCTGTTATTCAATCTTCCATAACCTGGTACGGAAACGGAGCGACTATTGCTACAAATACTTTCCAAATTGGGAATTTATGTCCAGGGAATTACAATGTATCTTATAATCAAGCGAATCCAGCGGGTGTAATTGATTCGATGAATGCTTTATTTATCATTTTAGGTGGTACAACGAATCCATGTGCGAATTTCAATGTAAGCTTAACAACAACGCCTTGTTCGACAATTAGCTCAAATGACGGATCCATTGTGACGAATGTAATAGGTGGAACAGCGCCATACACTTTCCTTTGGAGTACTTCTAATACAAATCAAAATCTATATAACCTTTTTCCAGGCTTTACATACTGTGTAAATGTTTTTGATGCGAATGGATGTCAAATGAACGTGTGTGATTCCATGACTGTTTCGGGAGCAAATACGGGTGATACTTTAGTTGTTAATAATGCCAATTGTGGGCCGGCAGCCGCTGGAAATTTCGTTCAACAATACGAGGATTGCAACTTCGATTTCAATGCGTGTACTTCTGCTTCGATGACGTCTTCAAACATGATTGGAGTTGATACCTTGCAAACTATTTGGACATTCGTTGATTCTAACAATGTAACAATTGGAACGTATACGATTTTCTACTATATCCCCAATGGAATTGGGAATGGTTGTGTGAACTTACAGTTTGTGCTCTATTGTCCGATCAAATCAAGCAATGTAAAAACAATCGTTGTTAACGATATGCTTCAACTTAGCGGTTTAAACGAAGTCATTAAAAATCCATTTACAGTAATCAACCCAATGGGGAATGAATTAACTGTTCAATTTGATGAGCCAACAACCGGAACAATCCGTTTATACAACATGAATGGACAACTCGTGAAAACACAATCGTTAGCTTCTGTTCAACAAGCGACAATCGCTACAGTGAATTTACCTGCTGGAAGATACTTCTTTCAATTAGAAGTTGGTTCAACAGTTTATACACAGAAAGTGATCAAATAGGATTAACTCCGCTAGATTTTATAAACCCTGACGATAGTTAGGGTTTTTTTATGCAATGTGGATTCCGAACGAAGTAAGTAATCCCTCAAGTCCATCTTGACTAAATTTTGCTCCTTTCATTCGGTTATTCGATGGGTCAATGATGTATCCTTGAGCACCAGAGAAATCGGACTTTTCTAAATTGCTCATGAGGAAAACCGAACCAGTTAAATGACATCCATCAAAAGTGACACCTTCTAAACTTGCTTCCGTGAAATCGACTTCGATTAAGCGCGAATTAGAAAAACGTGATCCTTTCATTGGACATTGGTAAAAGAAGGAATAGTCTAGGGTACAGGATTCAAATGTGCATTTTAGTCCGTATGGATTGCAATCTTCAAAATGAATCCCCATCAACTTGCAATCGCGGAAGTAGACATCGCGAAAGGATGTTTTTTTGCTGCGAATCGAACTTAAATCACAAGCAATGAATTCGCAATCAACGAAGGTGAAATTAGATAAATCCGCTTTGTTAAATGAACTTCCCTTAAAGACACAATTTTCGTATTCGGCTAGGGTCAATTCTTCACAGCTGATTCCTTCAAACGTTTGATCAGTGATGTAGTCCACTAGTGTAATCGTTGAATGAGTACGTAATTGTCAAATTCAACCCGAATCATGAAGATGTCTGAATTGTGAGCGAAGGTAATGGTACCATCAGCGTTGATAGTTTGTATAGATGGAATTAATTGTCCAGCTAGGTTAATCGCTTCGATGTTGAGCACTTCAAAAAATTTCGTTTGACATACCATTTCACCTTTATCGTTTTGATAAAAACAAGGAGTTTGTGTCGTGATATCCTCTAAGGAAACCGTATTTACCGTAATCTGTTGTTGAATGGTATCCATTCCGCATGAACTACTTGCAAACAGCGTTACAGTGTAGGTGCCTTGCGTGTAGGTGTGTGTAGGATTTTGTCCGAATCCAACTGGACTACCATCTCCAAAGTCCCAAACGAAGTTTCCAGGAGCACTTGAGATGGCAGAAAACAATACGTCGTAATCATTGACCGCTGCGACAAAAGAAGCGCTGAACAATGAATCATGATGCACCAATTTCCATGTTGGAATGCTGTCTAAAACGATGCTACTTGCCACCAATTGTAGGATTGCACACGTTTGAGGATTCAATCCAGCCGTGTAACTCGCGCCTACGGATGACTTTTGAAACAAAGAACTATAGAAGGTGCAAGCTGCTAAGTAGGATCCTTCTAGGCTAGGGTGGGAGCCGTCACCCGCGTAAAGGTTGATGGCAGGATAAAAGTCACGAACGTATTTCCATGCAACACCGACAGGTGAAACGGAAGCATTTGTGGAATCGGCAATCCGTAAATAGGCATTGCGCAAACGCTCATTCATTTTATCAAAAGTATTGATGGAATCCCATTGTGGATCTCCAACTTGTCTTCCCCAAGTCATGTAATAATTCACTTGCGAACAACCGTTTGAAGCATATACACTATCGGAAATTTGCTGCGCGTAAGGTAAGGTTTGCTGGTTTACTTGATCGTATGGAAAGCTTGGTTCCTGACTTTGTCCTTGAAGCACAACGAAGTTCCATGGTTTCGAATGAATCTTGTCATAGGTTGCTGCGTCATACGCATGTGACTGAAAGGTGAATCCGCCATTCATTTTGCTGTCCATAAGCATATGATCACCCAAGGATTCGGTTAAATCTTTCACCATTTGTGGTAAATTATTTACGCTCAAATAACTATTGCCAATGAACAGGACGGAAATACTGTCTTGTGTCCAGGAAAGTTGAACCACAAGAACGAAAAAGATACTAGCTATTAATTTCATGCGACGAATTTACGGATTTTTTAATTGTGCTGTCAATGCATATACCATGGGAATTTTATTCACTAAATGTTTCACTTGAAAACGATTTGGTTCGACTTCGATTAAGTCATTCAGGCAATCATAAGGAGAGAAGGGATATTCTGAGAAATGATCGATTGTTAGCCCAGCTCCTTGTAATGCTTGATACACCTCACTTAATCCATGATTCCAGGTAATAGTCGTGTCCGTGATTTGAAGAGCTTTGTCCGCGTAGGAACCCGAAACTTCTTCAATGATGGGGTCTTCTTTGAAGTAATTATAGGCAACATGTGTAAAATCATCGTCGAACATCCAAACCACTGGATGAAAGTCTACGAAAATAAGTTTTCCATTCGGTTTCAAAAAGTGTGCGATGACATCTGCCCATTTCGATACATCAGGCAGCCAGCCAATTGTTCCGTAGGTTGTATAAACAATGTCAAATTTTTCTTGAAGATGTTCTGGAGCACTGTAAACGTCGCAGCAAATAAATTCCGCATCAATGGACAATTCTGCTGCGAGATTTTGAGCTTCGTGTATGGCTTTGTCCGAAAAATCGACGCCAGTAACCTTTGCTCCCATGCGCGCGAGGGAAAGCGTGTCCTGTCCGAAATGACATTGTAGGTGCAAGATGCTTTTTCCGTCTACATTCCCTAAAAGGGCCAATTCGATTTCTTTCAAGGAACTTTTTCCAGCGCGGAAAGCATCCATTTCGTAGAAATCAGATGTTAAATGTCCTGCGACACGGTTGTTCCAGTTCGTTCGGTTTAAGTCGATGTATTTTTCTTCCATATTTAGATGTTTTTGGTCTTTCTTACAATTTGTTTTTCGCTAGGAGCATATGTTTTGTCAGATGCTTGCATCTCAAGCTCGAATGTTTTTCTTTGGTTTAGGTTAAAAAAAGCACTCGTTAAAAAACCAATTTTTTCAGGAGGTGAAGATACAAATTCTGTCCTGAATCTAACTGATTCCTCTTTTGAAGAAGGAGCCAGCATCATCAAATCCAAATGCTTAACAATTTTATCATATGCTTAGTCGTTTTAATTCGCTTAGTTGAATTACTTTTGTCATGAAATCTTGTTTTGAACTCCTTGAGGTGAACGATTTGTTAGCACCGAAACCAAAATATGATTGCATGTCTACTCTTGACAATGAATAAAGTATTAATTCTCAGTGTGCTGTTGTTTTTGTTTCGTGGGATTGAAGCACAGCAATTAATCATCAATGAAGTTTCTCAGGGAACGGGATCCAGTGAATATGTGGAATTTGTGGTGATCGGAACTCCAACATGTGTCACACCGGTTCCGAGTCTAGACTTGAGAAAAGTCATTATCGACGATAACAACGGGTATTTTGCATCAGGTTCCGGAACAGGAATTGCTAGTGGAGCCGTTCGATTTGCTAACATTCCATTTTGGCAAAGTATCTCACAAGGAACTTACATTGTTATTTACAATGATGCAAGTCCGAACACAAGTTTACCTCCAGACGATATCTCCACCACAGATGGTAATTGTCGTTTAGTCATTCCATCAAGTTCAACTTTATTAGAAAAAACAACGGTAAGTCCAACTACAACCAATCAAGCGTATCCACCAGATATCAATTGGACTGTCGGTGGATCTTGGTCACCATTGGCAATGTCGAATACAGACGATTCCTTTCAAGTGCCGAATATTCCATCCACGGGAGTTCCATTTCACAGTGTAAGCTGGGGGAATAATACCAACAATGCCATTGTGTACTTTGCTGGATCAGCAGCGGGAAAAGTATTTTCTTTCACGAATACCACATCGAATAATTGGAATCTAGTAGCAAACTGGACAAGTGCTGACGTCGCTACGGGGCAAACTCCAGGAATGGCGAATAACGCCGCGAATGATGCGTGGATTGGAAGTATGAATCCACTTTGCAGTGTGAATCCTGGAATGACAGTTGCTCCGGTTATTGTGAATGAAACGTGTGTCAATGCTTGCGATGGATCCATTCAAACTTCCGTCACAAATGGACTTGCTCCTTACACATATAGTTGGTCCAACGGCGCAACATCGAGTTCTCTCGCGAATGTTTGTCCGGGTACATATACAGTGACAGTTACCGGAGCAAATGGCTGTTCGGTGATTGAGTCATTTACCGTAACAGCAGGAAATCAAGCATCTAACGCGAGCATTTCTGCAGCGGGTCCGTTCACCAATCAAGACTTAGTTCAACAAATACAGGCATTAAATGCGGGAGGCGTTTGGACTTCCACGTGCGGAACGTGTTTATCAGCGACGGGACTATTCAATCCACAAATTGCTGGAGTTGGTTCATGGCAAGTATGTTATGCTTTAGGATCCGGAAACTGTGCAGATACACAATGCATTACGATCATCGTAACGAACGGATGTACGCCACAAACGACTACAGAATCCTTAACGATTTGTCCAGGAGATTCCGCCTTTATTAATGGAAATTGGGAAAACGCACCAGGACAATATTCCGCAGCGTATTTGGATATGAATCAATGTGATAGCACGCACATTGCCACCTTGAATTTGTACAATGTCACCCCATTGACAGAAAACATCATTCTGTGTGAATTTGATTCGGTATTAGTATTTAACCAGTGGATTTTTGGAGCACAGACCTTGACGCAAGTCGAACAAAACGGAAATGGTTGTGATTACGTTCATACGGTGAATGTTCAGCTAGAGTCGTGTGTCATTGATCCATCTGTTATTTTCATTCCAAATGTTTTCACTCCAAACGGCGACATGGTCAACGATACGTTTGAGATCATCCTCCAGAATGGGAAAGTAGAACGCGGTTGGATTTTCAATCGATGGGGCAATGTCATTTGCACCTTTTCACCAACGCAGTTGAAATGGGATGGAAGAGACGAGCGAACAGGCATTCCGGTGCTTGATGGTGTGTATTCTTACTTGGTTTATTTTAATCCAGCAAACACGGTGAAAGAGTTGTATCAAGGATTTGTAACCGTTATTAAATAATTAGTTTCGAGTATCTGTAATGGATACAAAAATCATTTCGAATTTACTTGTATCTTTGTAGCTCATTGGGGCCGACCTTGGATTTGACAGCGATAGCGGTAGTCAAGTGTCAGCATGCAGAGGGTTGAGGTGAACCTCTTAAATATCTTGTCTCGAACAATAATTGACAACACGTCATACGCACTTGCTGCTTAATTAGCTGAATGTTAATTGGCTTAATCCGACTGAAGCACAGTAGGTTGGACAAGTACTTTCGGTAGATCGTCGCCTGATCGATTTACCACCCGAAAGTTCATCCCATTAGGCTAGTGTTTGCGACGGTACTAAGCAAATGCGAAATTCAGTACCTAAGTTCAGGTTTTGGGTGTTCTTGTCCGTGCCTGGATCGAAAATCAACCGAGGAATAAGCATGTAGAAAGCTTGAAAACTCGTCGTTTGGACGAGGGTTCGAACCCCTCCGGCTCCACTCTGATCAAAAAGCTACTCCGTAGGAGTGGCTTTTTTTGTGGACACAAATGAGGACTTGTCCTCAAATTTGTGAAAACAAAAAAAGACAACATCGCCTCGCGATGAAGCTTTTTGATCCACTGCACGTTCGCTTAAGGGGAAAGCGCAGCTAACCCCTCCGGCTCCACCTTCGCTCGCCGAAGTTTTTGAGTATCAAAAACGAGGGTGGGATTTTTTATTCCTTTACCACTTTAAACGTCTGCTTCAAATGATCTCCCAAACTGAATAAATAAATTCCTCCCGATAAATCACCCATTTCTATGACGGTCAACTCAGAAGTTATTTTCCCTTTAAACATGAGTTTACCTGTATAATCGTACACCGCATAAGCGGAGCCTAAGAGTTGTATATCTGCTCTTACATTGATTGTGTTTTGGGCAGGATTCGGGAAAATGGTCCATTCATTCGTACTGTTTACATCCGTTATTCCGACAGTTCCACAACCTTCAGAAGTGAGTAAACTTGCTCTGGGTGCAATAATTGCCGTAGCCCGCATTCGGTCTTTCTGTCCCTGTGTAAATCTGTTCACTAAAGGACAATAGGCCATATAATTATACCTGCTGTTGTCCCACACACCAGCTGTAGTGCATGGATTAATGGTGCCGCAATCGCCTTGTTTGTGAGGCGGTGTATCACACACTTGGTCTCCATTTACTTGACAATCAATATCTATGGGACATGAAACATTCCCGCCATCACCATTGAAGGTGTGATAAAGAAAGAAACCGTGACCAATTTCATGAGGCAATGTCCCACTATTACTCGTCATAGATGTGGACACAATAACCAATCCATCATAAAGTCCGCCAACGGGATACGATGCATATCCTACATAGGCGCCATTACATATTTCGCTAACTACCCAGATATTGTAATAGTCAGATACTGGCCATCTACTTAGGTCCTTTATGGCCGTTTCAACTGCTCCGCTGCATGGATTTCCCGTAGGTGTTATCCCATTTGTTGAATAATTCGGAACACTTGAACTATTCACTCTGTTTATGCCATTCGTTGAATTACCGTTTGGGTCCTTATTAGCAAGGCAAAATTCCATTTCAACATCAGCCCCTAAACCATTTACATTTCTAAATCGGCTATTCAGTCCTGTAATCGCTTGTTGTATTTGAATATCGGAAATATTGGAACCTGTCCCAATCGACTCGCCTAAATGAAGAACATGAACAACAACGGGGATGGTGTAAATAGTAGATTTTGATTTACTTGTCACCTGATTTTGATTACTCACCGCAACTTGCGACTCAAGTAGGTGTATTTGCTTGCGATAAACAGAATCGCTTAACATGAGCTTATGATGAATGGCATCAGCAGCACATTCAGTACTTTGTCCAATCCCTTGAAGTTGAAAAAGAGAAAGGAAAATTATAAGCGCAAAATAGTTGAAAGGTTTTTTCATTGGATCTCTTGTTTGAGGTTCAGTTAGCTTGACTTTTTGTTTTCGCCCTGGTTATTCATGTTCATTTTGGTCTCAACTTTCGTTTGTCAATTGTACAAAATATTATCCACATTTCAACGTATTTAGTAAGCTATCTATTTAGTTATTTATTTTTCAAAATGCTTAATAAAGAGACCATTAAATGAATATTCATCCAATTTCACAACTTGATTTAGAAAAAAGAATTTATACAATTCGCGGAGTCCATGTTATGTTGGATAGCGATTTGGCTGAGATTTATGGAGTACCAACCAGTCGATTAAATGAACAAGTTAAAAGGAATATAGAGCGATTCCCAGAAGACTTTATGTTTAAACTATCTGTTGAAGAATGGGAACACTTGATATCGCAATTTGCGACATCAAGTGTTCATATTTGATTTCTCTCAAAAAAATATTATCTCCATTTCCACGTTTAAAGAAAGCCACCCTTTTACCAAAAGCTTTATAATTAAACGATTTAAAGAAAATGAGTTCACTTTCAAAACTAGATTTAGGTAATAGAATATTCACCATTCGTGGTTGTCAAGTGATGATTGACCGAGATTTAGCAGATTTATATCGAGTTGAAGTAAAAAGAATCAATGAACAAGTAAAACGGAATATTGAACGCTTTCCTGAATATTTTAGATTTCAACTTTCGGAAATTGAAACGACTGAACTGGTCGCAAATTGCGACCGGTTTCGTACGTTAAAGCACTCAAATCAAAATCCCTTTGCTTATACTGAGCAGGGTGTAGCAATGTTGTCAGCTGTCCTAAGAAGTGAAATCGCTATTCAAGTAAGTATTCAAATTATTAATGCTTTCGTTGAAATGCGTAAAATCCTGTTAAATCATAGTGGCCTCATTCAACGACTCGATGGTTTGGAACGCAAGCAAATAGAAACAGAACAAAAATTTGAGCGCGTATTCCAAGCGCTAGAACAAAATACAATCCCAACCCAAGGTGTTTTCTTCGACGGACAAGTATTCGATGCATATGCCTTCGCTTCTCGCATCATTCGTTCCGCTGAGAAAAACATTGTACTGATCGATAACTACATCGATGAAAGTACCTTCACTCACCTCAGTAAGAAAAAGGAGAGCGTTCTTGTGCGGATACTGACAAAATCACAGTCGAAACAAATCCAGTTGGATCTCAAAAAAGTCAATGAACAATATGTTGGATTTGAGTTGAAATCCTTTCACAAAAGTCACGACCGATTTCTCATCATTGATGACCAGGAAGTCTATCATTTGGGAGCATCTCTCAAAGATTTAGGCAAGCGCTGGTTCGCATTTTCAAAGTTGGACAAGGCATCAGTTGATGGATTGTTGACAATGATGAAGTAACTTCATTTTAATTTAAAAATACTTCAAATCATTCTAACTATTTTCGTAACTTCAAATAAATGAAGTCCAAATTGAACCTAGAACAACGCTCTCCAGCCGAATTTACCGAGCATTTTATTAACCAGACGAATCAGTCCATTTTCTTGACAGGCAAAGCCGGGACAGGAAAAACGACCTTGCTTCGTAAAATCATGGAGTCCACGCATAAAAATGCGGTGATTGTCGCACCAACTGGAATCGCAGCATTGAACGCTGGCGGTGTGACCATTCACTCCTTTTTTCAGTTGCCTTTCGCGGGATTCATTCCGGAGTTTGGGGTAAAACCAGCATACACGGATTCGGTCAAGTTTGAAACGAAGGATACCTTGATGCGTCATTTTTCGATGAACAAAACACGAATTAAAATCATTCGCAACATCGAATTACTCATCATCGATGAAGTCAGTATGCTGCGCGCGGATTTATTGGATGCCATGGATTGGACACTGCGGAATGTTCGGCGGACACATGAACCCTTTGGTGGTGTGCAAGTCTTGTTTATTGGTGACTTACTCCAACTTCCTCCCGTTGTCAAGCAGGAAGAGTGGCAAGTGCTTCGATCCTATTACGACGGCGTTTTCTTTTTTCACGCGAAAGTTTTACGGGAGATTCAACCGCTGTATATTGAACTTTCAACGATTTACCGTCAACAGGACCAGAATTTTATTCAAGTCTTAAATAACCTGCGAAACAATCAGATTTCTGCAGCGGATGTAGAAGTGCTCAATCATTTTGTCAAACCGGACTTTGACTCTTCAAAAGAGGAGGGATACATTACCTTGACCACGCACAACTCGAAAGCGGACGAAATGAATGCGAAAGCATTACAATCCTTGCCTGGAAAAAAAGTGGGCTTCGACGCAGAAATCACCGGAGATTATCCAAAGCACTTATTTCCCTTGGAAGAAACCTTGGAATTGAAGTTAGGAGCGCAAGTCATGTTCGTGAAGAACGACTTATCCTTCGATAAAAACTATTTCAATGGGAAAATGGGAAAAATCGAATCCCTCAGCGAACATGAAATCACGGTCCATTTTCCAGAGGAAAAGAAAACAATCAGCGTTGAAAAATTTGAATGGAACAACATTCGCTACGCCTTAAACGATACAACAGGTGAAGTCAAGGAAGAAATTTTGGGAACGTTTGTCCATTATCCTCTGAAACTTGCTTGGGCGATTACCGTGCACAAAAGTCAAGGATTAACCTTCGATAAAGCGGTGTTGGATGTGTCGGATGTTTTTGCTCCCGGACAAGCCTACGTGGCACTTTCGCGCTTGCGTACCCTGCAAGGATTGGTCTTATTGAAACCAATGCGCATGAATGGACTTTCCAACGATCAGCAAGTTGTTGCGTTCAGTCAAAACAAGGCAGAGGAAGATTTGCTTCCGCGCTACTTGGCGGAAAGTACAAAGAATTACATCCTGCAATCGTTAAAACAGGCATTTGATTGGTACGAGCTCGGCTCGAAGTGGGGGAGTCATGAGGCGAGTTACCAGATGGTCGGAGTCAAAACGGAGAAAGCGAAAAACAAGAGTTGGGTGACGCTACAAAATCAAATCATTCAGTCAACCTTAGACCCCGCTCGAAAGTTCTGTCGTCAATTGGAAGTTCAATTCCAAACCGGAAAATTTGAAATCCATTTCATCAACGAACGGGTTCAAGCAGCATATACGTACTTTTTTAAATTGTTGGATGATGTACTCACATCGAACCTCCGAAAAATCGCAGAGTTGAGTCGTGTGCGCAAAACAAAGCAATATGCGGAGGAACTCGAAGAATTAGACGAACTGTTGAACGAAGCAATCTTACGGATCAAAAAGGTACGCATCATGGTGGAAACCTTGGCAGCTGGTAAAGAGGTCACAAAATCCTATTTGTCACTACCTGAAATCGCTAAATACCGAATCGCCAAAATCGCGATGATCAAACAAGAATTAAAGGACATACCTTCTTTATTAGATGATCCGGAGGAAGAGGAAGATGTCATATTTATTAAAACGAGCAAGAAATTGTCCGTTGCCAAAAAAGAAAAGAAATCCACTTACGAACTAACCTTGGAATTATTGGAAAGCGGCAAGGATGCAGCTGACATTGCGCGGATTCGTCAATTGTCCCCACAAACGATAGCGAGCCACTTCGCTTTCCTTATTCGTGCGGAAAAAATCGAATTGAGCGATGTGATGAATGAAAAACGAATCCATGAATTGGCAACGATTTTTGATGGATTTGAAGGTACATCCTTAACCCCGCTGAAAGAGAAATTAGGCAACAAAGTCACTTGGGATGAATTAAAAATCTACCAAGCATCCACGATGGTTTAATTTTTCAGTAGGAGAATTGGTTTTTCAAGTCCTGTCACTTGCACAAAATAAGTTCCTTGCGCGAATGAAGCTAAAGAAATAGTTGTGCTGAATGCATTCAATTGACCTTTCAATATTAAGCGTCCTTGATCATCCGCTATGAAATAAGTTGTTGCTTCGCTCGTTGTTCCCTGAATCGTGATGTTGTCGAAACTTGGATTTGGAAAAACCTTGAATGTGGTTTCGTTTATAGTTGAAATGGAAACATCAGAAGCATTCACACACGCACTCATGACGGAGCATGATCCTTGTGTAATAATCACCGCATAATTCCCATTATCCGTCGCCGTAAAAAACTGATTAACAGCTCCCGGAATCGGTGTGTTATTCGCATCACAGTCCACCCATTGATACGTTGTTCCTTGAACGGTCGTATTTGCGGACATCGTCATTCCTTGAATGCTCGTTGAAACATCAACGGTGTCAATGTTTAACTGAAGGAATTCCGTAACGCAGTTGCTTGTCGCACCTTGATAAACACCGGAACTTGTGTAATTGACACCATTCCATAGATATTCATCACAAGAGCTAACGAAAAGCGTGTCTGAAGAACTTGGTGTAATGCTTAAGTCAAGGTAAGAAGTAACGCAATTCGTTGTGGTTCCTGGATAAATCCCAGAGCTCGTGAAGGTCGTTCCATTCCAAATATATGAATCACATGAAGCAGCACTCGTCGTGTCGCTTGAACTTGCAGTGATCGTCAAATCGAGTGTTTCCGTTACACAATTGACAGTTGGACCTGTGTAAAGACCACTAGAAGTATAGGTGATTCCATTCCACGTATAAGAGCCACATTCTGTTACGCTTGAATTATGCACAGTACTCGGGGAAATCGTTAGATTTAATAAGGATGTCACACAATGTACTGTTGGACCAACGTAGTTGCCGGAATTTGCGTAGGTCGTTCCATTCCAAGAATACGTATCACAGGTATTCACCGAAAGAGTGTCTTGAAGTGGGGGAATAATGGTTAAATTTAAGGTAACGAGGGAATCCCCGCCAGTGACATTGGTTAGTAAAACGGTGGCAGAATTATTACTAGCTGTATACGTAACATTGTTGATCCACGTGTAGGAATTACAGGCTGTGACAATCGCTGTCCCAGTGTTATTCGTGTTGAGAGAAACACTTTGTGCATAGATTTTGGATCCACCTGTTGCCTTTGTTTCGATGAACGTTGCTACGACTTTTCCATTGTTTGTTTTGGAGAAATGAACACGTTTTTTACTAGCACTATAGGTTCCCATAGGTTCAGTTTCTGATGGCCAAAAGAAAGATCCTGTTGCATCTAACTTACAGGCATGTAAAGTAGTTGGTGTCACACTATTATCATAGCCGCTTTTGACTAAGAAAACCGGAAATCCATTCACGATTTGAAGATCTCCCGAATTGACTTTCCATGTTCCGATCGGATAAATTACTTTGGCTGTATCGGTGAATTGACGATCACCAGTCACTTTATCAAATTTTTGGATGTAGACACCATAAGTGCTCTGTCCTGAATTGGTGTAATTACAAATAGACCAAACAAAAGGCGAACCGGAACTATAGGCAATCTTCGTATCCATTTCATTTCTTGTTGTAGTGATGTCAAAGTCCTTTCCATTTATTCCCCATGGAAGTGTTCCATCGGCATTAATCCGTTGTAAATAGGAATCAAAATGGCTTCCTGTTGCCGCTTTGTAACCGTAATACACGACATTTCCATCTTGCGTCGTGCTGTATGATGTATTCCAAACGGTTGATTTATTAGAAATTTGAACAGGATTCGCCCACAATGGAAGGCCCATGGCGCTATATTTCTGTGCCCAAAGTGTGGAATTGATACCAAATGATATGACATGGAACACCAATAGAAACTCATTATTGGAAAGTTCAAATAAGTCCCCTGGAGATTTTCCATTTGAAGCACCGTTACTCACTTGTTGAGCTGCTGTCCATATAGGTGTTCCAGTCGCATTGTATTTCTGCATCATCGTCTGATTGCTCGCATTCCAAGCGATCACGGCTTCTCCCGTTGAAAGTGGAAGAATGGTCACGACATATCCACCACCTAAGTTGATTCCGTTTGTACCCCAAAGATGGTTTCCGTTGATGTCTAATTTAAACGCGAATCCGATTCCCCCATTTGTTCCAGTGGCTCCAATGTACACGTTTTCATTTTGGTCCACCGCCAACTTCATGATTGCGGTGGATGTACTCATGGACATATTATTACTGACCAATACTCCATCTGGTCCAAGTTGCTTGACACCTTGGTTGTTTAATACTTGCATGCGTAATTCGTAATTGACAGGAGATCCAACGACTTTCCAAAACACAGAAACGGTTTTTCCGTTCACCGTGCCTAAGACTTTCATGTCGTCGGTGTTGGATGTTGCCACCTCGGTGTTCACATCGGTGAGGGGAGTCCATTGTGCGTGCAAAGTCAAAGAGGCTACGAAAAACGTAAGGAATAGCTTGATTTTCATGTCAGTATTTTTTCTAAAGTTAAGTATATTCAGTGCTAATCGTGTAATTATACATTTGGAAATGAAACTTTAGAGATGTCAGGCATCAGAAAAACATAACTTACTGAAATAAAAAGGTTGTTTCACTCAGGTTTGGAGTCTTTGCTACAATCCTTTACTCGTGAAATAATGTGCTGAAAATCTCGTTAGCTTTAAGAAACCAATTCTCTTAATGCCATGAAAAACGAATTGGTGTTGTATCAATCTGATACATTGAACGAATCCATTGAAGTGAAAATTGAGGACGACACCGTTTGGTTGTCCCAACAACAAATGTGTAGTTTATTCAAGCAAACCAAGCAAAATATTAGTTTGCATATTAATAATTGCTTCAAGGAGAATGAATTAGATAAGAATTCAACTGTCAAGGAATCCTTGACAGTTCAAAACGAAGGTGGAAGAAAGGTGAGTAGAGAATTGAACATAAAATCTTATGTTTTGCTAGAATCAATGGTTGATTTAATGAAAATAGCAAGACACAAAAACAGCTTATCATGATTCGCTTCATTTCTTTCCGTAACTTTGCGCAAAATTTTCCCCATGACTTTTCGTGATTTAAACTTAAAGAAACCACTTTGGAACGCCTTAGATGATTTAGGCTACGAAACGCCAACAACCATTCAAGCAGCAAGTTTCAATGTGATGATGTCCGGAAAGGATACCATCGGTATCGCGCAAACAGGAACGGGAAAGACACTAGCATATATCCTTCCATGTCTTTGTATGTGGAAGTTTTCAAAAGATCCGCATCCACAAATTCTAATAATTGTTCCGACACGTGAATTAGTTGCTCAAGTAGTACGCGAAGTGGAAAAGTTAACACCATACATGAACGTAGCCGTTGGTGGCGTTTACGGAGGAACAAACATGAATACACAAGCGTCGATGGTACTGCAGGGACTAGATGTCCTTGTTGGAACACCCGGTAGAATTCTAGATCTAGCTGCAAATGGTTCCTTACAACTAAAACATGCGAAGAAAGTTGTGATTGATGAGGTAGATGAAACCTTAAGTTTGGGATTCCGAGCACAGTTGCTTCGAATCTTTGAATTTTTGCCGGTAAAACGCCAAAACATGGTGTTCTCTGCGACTTTATCGGAGGAAGTTTCTGATTTTTTAGAGGCAAATTTCACCGTCCCTGTTCGCGTAGAGGCAGCTCGTTCTGGTACTGCACTAGCGCAAATTGATCAAATAGGATACCAGGTGCCTAACTTTTTGTCGAAGGTTCAGATGCTACATCATTTACTAGAAAACACTGTGGATTCCTCCAAAGTATTGGTTTTTGTTCAGTCGAGAGCGTTAGCGGATCTGTTGTTTGAAGAAATGGAAAGCACTTTGTTAAATAATGTTGGCGTTATTCACTCTAACAAAGCTCAAAACTTCCGTTTTAACAGTGTTCAAAACTTTCAAACAGGTGTTTACCGTGTATTGATTGCTACAGATTTGATTGCACGTGGTATCGATGTAACGGATGTTACCCACGTGATCAACTTCGATATCCCGGAAATCCCAGAAAATTACATTCACCGTATTGGTCGAACAGGACGTGCGGATAAAAAAGGCGTTGCCATTACGTTCGTCAGTGAAAGAGATGCCGACGCTTTGTCCAAAATTGAAAGCTTGATGCAACAATCGCTTCCGTTTATGGAGGTACCCGTTGAAGTGGAAATGACAGATGAGTTATTAGAATTCGAAAAACCGGTAGCTCAAATTCCGGGAAAACTGATCAAACTTGCCAAGCGCGAAGTGGGTCCGGCATTCCATGAAAAGAAAGCCAAAAACAAAAAAGTAAATGTGCGTTATGACCATAAGAAGGCCATGATGGACAAATACGGAAAGCCGAAAAGAAAACGTAATTGATCTTTTTTGGAATTCGAAGAAACCTTTCTAACTTTACGTCGTCCGTTAGACAAATAATTAAAAAAAGAAAATATAATGAAATTATCTCTTACCCTTATTTTAACCTGTTTTATTGGCCTTGCTTTTGGTCAGAACGTTAAATCAGAAGACATTACGTACACGTATGTCAAATTGCCGACGAATCCAATTCAACCGAAAGTGGAGAATTACTATTCTGTTATTACATCCTCTGCTGAAGCAGCTAATGCAAAATTAATGGCAGAGTTTGAAGCTGATAAAGCACGTGCAGAGGCAGATTACCAGCGTGAATTAGCAGATTATCCAGCAAAAGTGAAAGCTGCTGATGACAAGTATGCAAAAGAAATGGAAGTTTACAATGCGAAATCAACAGCGACGAAAGTCATTGAAAAACAGTTGTTGAATGAGAACACGAAACCCGTTAAGGATTACGTAGCACAACCTTACCGTCGAACGATTTCCCAACCTGTGTTGAAATCAAGTTATGATTATCCTTCTTTGGCGGCTACATATTTGGTGCTAGACGGATTTACGAAAGCTCAGGTTAATGCACTTTCTTACTCAGTGAACATTGAAGGATACGAGCATTCTCAACCAACAATCAAGTCGGAATCTAAAGATGAGGTTTCGGTTAAAGATGGTGTTAGAACAACGTACAAAGTGACTTATTATTGGATCGAATTCACATACCGCATGCCAATGTCGGTTCGTGTTGCTGGAATGAATAACCAAGAAATTTTCTATGTTGCTCCAGCTGAACTTTCTGCGTTTAAAACGTACAAATCATCTTCTTCTAAAACGCAACCGTCTTCTGATTTCTCTATGTTAATTAAATCAACAGAAGAGAATTTGTTAAAGGAAAACTTGAAATTTATCAATCATTTAGTAAGTGACCGCATTGCATATGAGTTAACTTCTCGCGCTACATCATTGGATTACGTGAAATCTAAAAATGATGCACATGCTGATGTAATGGAAGCCTACAACAATGCGACCATTGGATTGAAAACATTGACGACGAACGAAGCGTTAGCAAAACAAAAGTTAACAGCGGCTATCGATGCATTCAAAGTGATTTTAACGGAATCTGATGTTTACGATAAAAAAGCACGCATCGATAAAGATGTAACAGTAGCAGTTTATTTTGATTTGATCGAGTGTTACTTCGCGATGAGAAACACAGTTGATGCAGAGGCAGCACTGAAAAGCCTTGGTCAATTGGATTTGTCTAACCGCGACAAAAAACAAAAAGAAAAAATGGATGAATTGTTCTTGGACTTAACGCTTCGCAAAGCAGCGAACGGTTTATAAGAACGTCCGAATAAAATTTAAAAAGGCTTGTGGATGCACAAGCCTTTTTTTATTCCCTAAAAAAAAGTTAAACAAGCGTTTAATTTTTTCACCGAATTTAAACATTTGTTTAAAATAAGTGTTTAACTTTGCAGAGCGCAAAAATAAGATGAAAAAAGACGTTAGTACGGAACAGAAAATAAAGGATGCAGCCCGCAAGGTTTTTATGTCCAAAGGATTCTCTGGTTGTACAACTCGTGAGATCGCAAAGTCTGTTGGAATCAATGTCGCATTACTCAATTATTACTTCAGATCAAAAGGGAAATTATTCGAGCTGATTTTAGAGGCTGCCCTATCTGATTTGATTGATGGAATGGTGGAGGTTTTTCATCAAGACCTGTCCATGGAGGAAAAAACGCGCTTGATCATCGATAAAGAATTCGAGTTTTTGAAAAAACACCCCGAATTTCCTTTATTCATTCACACTGGACTGAATCAAGAATCCGATACTGAAATGGACCTATCAAGTTTCCTTGGACGTTTGCACATAACCGGGATTTTTGAGCAATGTGAAAAAGCACAAGCGGAAGGAAAAATGCGAAAAGTAAACATGATCAACGTTACCTTGCTTTTCATGTCCAACTGTCATTTCCCCATTATGAGTAAAAAACTCATTTGTGGAATCTACCAAATTGATGATCAAGAACACAACGCTCGACTTAATGAGCATCAAGAAATAGTCAAAGAAATGTTGATTAATTATTTATTCCCTAATACCAATACACATGCACAACACGTTTAAAATTGCAGGTCTATTTTTGGTACTTTTTCACCTGAATACTTCACGTGCTCAAGTACTAGATTTACCCACTTGCATTCAAATGGCTGATACAGCCAACCTTCAAATTCGAAATGCTAATCTCGATGTCCTGTTGAATGAGCGTCAAAGAGAAGCATACCTGGCAACACGAATGCCGCAGTTGAATTTTAACGCAGACTATAAGTATAATGCGGTAATTCCTGGACAAATCATTCCAGCATCCGCTTTTGGAGGTCCGGTAGGTGTCTACAACACAGTGAAATTCGGTGTTCCTTTCATCTTGTCTAATAATTTACAATTGACGCAAATCTTGTTTAACTCTCAAGTGAATTATGGACTAGCGGCATTGAAGATTAACTCGGAACTCGTTGGAACGCAACGTGACATCGCAATCCAAGAAGTGCGTTATCAAGTTTCGAACACGTATTTTTTGTTACAAGGTATAAACCAACAGTTAACGTTTATTGAGTCTAACATTGTTCACACTCGAGCGATTTTGAAGAATATGGAAGCTTCCCTAGCTCAGGGAATGATTATTCCAACGGAAGTCGATAAAATCAAAATCAACGAATTAAGTTTGTTGAATAACAAGTCCAACTTACTAGCGACAAAAGATCAATTAGAGAATTTGTTGAAAATCCTCATTGGGATGCCTTTGCAACAGCAGTTAGTCCTTTCCATGGATGCGATGGTTCAAAAAACCATTTTAAAGGAGGCTACACCAAACCTTCTTCAGTTAAATCTAGTGGAGTCCCAACGTAAATTGAATGAAGCAGAAGCACAAGGAATTCGAATGAGTTACTTGCCTAATGTGAACTTTTACGGAATTTACAATTACAACATCAACTTGAAACCAGAAGATGATTTTAGAAAGGGAATTCCAGGTGCCTTTCTTGGACTTCGTCTTGATTGGAACTTGTTTTCAGGTATGGAACGTGTGAATAAAGCAAAGTTGAATCTTTTGAACTTGGAGAAAATTGACAATCAATACGAATTATTGAATCAACAATTGAACTACGCCATTACGACAAACAAACGTCAAATTACCGTGAAGTCTGAATCCTTAGATGTCAGCAAAGAACAACTGCGTTTAGCAGAAAATGTATATGCGAATGCCAATTTAAAATTCAAAGAAGGTTTGATCAGTTCGAATGACCTCATTATGGCTGAAACTGGACTTGAGCAAGCACAATCAAATGTTGTTTCTTCCTATATACAATTGCGCCAGGCGGAACTAGAATACTTAAAATCAATCGGAAATATAAAATAAGAAAAAAAAATGAAACGAATTATCTCCATCGCAGTAGTTGCCATTGTGGTTATTGCTTTACTCGTTGTTAAATTGTTTTCAAATAAGAAGGCAGCTGAGGAAAAAATATTTATTTACGACGCTACACAATCCATTCTTGTTGAGGCAGAAAATCCAATCACTCATACCTTTGGTCGTTCTATGAGTTTTTTAGGGACATTCGAAGCAAATCACCAAAATAATGTGGCTTCTGATGGATCTGGAAAATTAATCGAATTAAGTGTCAAAGAAGGCGATGTGGTTCGAAAAGGCCAAGTATTAGCCCGTTTAGATAACGAATTGACGCAATTGCAAATTGACAACGCGAAATTGAATATTGCTCAGTTGAAAAATGACAATGCTCGTTTTTCTAGCTTGCGCAAGGACCAAGTAATCTCGACCATGGAAGCCGAGAAAATGGAATTAGCATTGAAGTCAGCGGAGGTGCAGTTGAAGCAATTGCAGAAACAATTAAGAAGTTCATCCATCGTCGCTCCTTTTGGAGGAGTAGTATCGAAAAAATTGGTTGATTTAGGTTCTATGGTAATGCCAGGGACACCAATCATTGAATTAACGGATATTTCCTCGTTAAAGTTGACTATTTCAGTTCCTGAGCGCGATGTAATGAAGTTTAAGAAAGGTCAAAAGGTTATTGCGAATGCCGATATCTATGGACAAGAGGCATTTAACGGAAATGTAAGCATGATCGCTGTTCAAGCAGATGGTTCACACAATTTCAAAATACAAACCACAATACAAAATACAGCTGCAAATAAAATCATGGCTGGAATGTATGGGTCCGTTTCTTTAGAGAATTCAACAAGTATTACAACGCTTGCAGTATCTAGAAAAGCATTGGTTGGTTCATCGAAAAATCCACAAGTGTATGTCGTTAGAGACGGAAAGGCTGTGTTAACATCGTTTACAGCTGGGACATCGGATGGAGAATACCTAGAAGTGGTTTCTGGATTGTCTAAAAATGACGTGGTTGTTGTCAAAGGACAAGTGAATTTGGAGAATAATACAAATGTAAAATTGTCTAAGTAAGCAGATATGACACTCACAGAACTATCGATCAAACGTCCATCGTTTATCATCGTGATTTTCACGATTTTAATTGGTGGTGGACTTATCAGTTACAATCAACTCTCTTACGAGCTTCTTCCAGATTTTTCTCCTCCCTTATTAACTGTCACTACGACTTATCCGGGTGCCTCACCTGCAACGGTCGAAACGCAAGTGTCTAAGCCCTTAGAAGATGCCTTAAGTGGAATAGAAAACATCAATGAAGTGACGTCTTTCTCCTTAGATAACGCATCACTTTTATTATTGGAATTCAAAGCATCAGCAAATATTGATCAGTCCTTAGAGGATGCTCAACGAAAAATCAATAATGTCCTCAATAATTTACCCGAAGGCGCTAAAACCCCAGTGGTGACGAAAATCGAACCCAATGCTTCTCCGGTTTTACAGGTAAGTGCGGTCGCTTCAAATATGTCAGACAGAGATTTGATGGAATTAATGGATGACCAAATCCTTCCTCAAATCAAACAAACGAAAGGTGTCGCGGAAGTACAAGTAATTGGCGGCGAACGCAGATCTTTTCGAATTAACGTGGACAAAGATAAGTTGAAGCGTTATGGATTATCGTTGACAACAATAAATCAAGTGATTTCATCGGCAAATGTCGAGTTTCCAACTGGAAAAGTGAAAAATGAAGGGGAGCAAATGACGGTTCGATTAGCAGGTAAATACCAAAGCTTGTCGGATATTGAAGATTTGATTCTCTATGCGAAAGGTACCTCCAGTGTGAAATTGAAAGATGTCGCAGAGGTAGTTGATGCCAGTGATGATAAAATTGCTGTTTCTCGTCTAAATGGAGTAAATGGTATCGGACTTCGCTTGAAAAAACAAAGTGACGCCAACGCGGTTGAAATGTCCAAGGCAACGAAAGAACGTTTTGGTATCCTCGAAGAAAAATACAAGAAAGAAGGATTGAAATTTACCGTTGCAACAGATACTTCTCGTCCGACGGTGGAGTCTGTAAATGCGGTAATTCATGATTTGGAATTGGCGATTATTCTCGTGGCTGCTGTGATGCTTTTATTCCTGCACAGTATGAGAAACGCAGTCATCGTATTGGTTTCTATTCCTGCATCATTGATTTCTACCTTTATTGCGATGTATTTATTGGGGTACACCCTGAACCTCATGACTTTACTAGCGATGTCTTTGGTTATTGGTATCCTCGTGGATGACTCGATTGTGGTACTTGAGAATATCTACCGTCACTTACAAATGGGTAAGAAACGTCGTCAAGCGGCGTTAGATGGACGAAATGAAATTGGATTCACTGCCCTTGCGATTACTTTAGTCGATGTGGTTGTGTTCTCACCTGTTGTCTTCATTGAAGGAACAATATCTGACATCTTACACCAATTCTCGATTGTGGTTGTGGTTTCAACGTTGATGTCTTTGTTCGTTTGTTTTACCTTGACTCCATGGTTGGCTTCGCGTTTTGCGAAAGAGGTGGAATTGAATCCAAAAAATCCATTCCAAGCCTTTCTACTTTGGTTCGAACGTCGAGTAACTATTTTTACTGATCAATACGTGAAGTTGGTGGGATGGTCCCTGCGTCATAAACTCATTATGGCGGGAGTCATTATCGGTTTGTTTGTAGCGAGTTTCTCTACAATGGGATTAGGGATAGTTGGTCAGGAGTTCGTTGCGCAAGGAGATCAAGGAAAGTTCATGATCAAACTGAAGTACGACAAGAGTACTACGTTTGAAGAAAACAATGCGGTCACCTTGAAGATTGAACAGTTTTTATTGGCTCAAAAGGATGTCGTTGAAACGGTGTTTGCGAATGTTGGTGGACCAAGTTCCGGTATGGGGGCAACATCTTTTGGATCTGAAAATCGTTCTGAAATTACTGTGAAGATGAAGCCCGGAATGCAAAAGAAGTATCCAACGTTGAAATATATGGATGAAATCAGCAAGCGAATAAAATCGCAGCATGCTGGAATAGAGGTGAAGGCACTGAACATCGGAATGGTGGAATCGGAAGAAGCACCGATTGAAATGTTCCTTTCTTCAGACGATAATGAGTTGCTCATTAAGGAAGCGAGAAGATTGAAGTCACATTTGTTAACGATAAAAGGAGCGAAAGACCCAGCAATCTCTACGGATGACATCACTCCAGAAATTCGAATTGAGTTAAACCGTGAGAAAATGGGTCAGCTTGGCTTGCCGATTGCCGTTGTTGGAATGCAACTTCAAAATGCGTTGGCAGGAAATGATGATAGTCAGTTCGATGTTAAAGGTCATGAATACGATATCCGTGTAATGGTGGATGCTTTCGATCGAAAAAACATGGAAGATGTGAAAAGCATGACCTTCAATACTTCCGATGGAAAACAAGTTCAATTAGGTGAATTCGCCGAAGTTTCTGTGGAGAATGGAAATGGAACCTTAGAACGAAAGAACCGAATCCCAAATACCACCTTGCGTTGTTGGGTTTTGGGCACGGCCGCTGGAAATGTTTCTAAGGAACTAGATAAGTATTTAGAGGATAATCCACTCGATGAAAATGTTCGTTTGACTTGGGGCGGTGAAATTAAACGTCAAAAAGAATCGATGGGTGCACTTGGTACGGCAATGGGAATTGGATTGATTCTGGTTTACTTGATCATGGTTGCCTTGTACGACAATTATGTTTATCCATTCGTTGTCTTGTTCTCCATTTTAGTCTCGTTGATTGGTGCAATCCTGGCTTTGGCCTTGAGTTCTTCCAATATGGGAATCTTCACGATGTTGGGAATGCTCATGCTGCTCGGACTCGTCGCCAAGAATGCGATTTTGATTGTCGATTTCACCAATCATCTGAAGGAAAAGGGAATGTCGACATATAGTGCTTTACTCGAATCGGTGAAGGAACGTATGCGTCCAATTTTGATGACCACAATTGCCATGGTAGTTGGGATGATTCCAATCGCCACAGCAACAGGATCTGGAGCAGAGTGGAAAAATGGACTCGCGTGGATTTTGATCGGAGGATTAACGAGTTCAATGTTCTTAACGATTATCGTCGTTCCGATGATGTACTACACAGTCGATCGCATTCAAGATAAAATTCGCGCTAGAACGAAAAAATTGGTTGTAGACCTAGAAGATTAATTAGAATAAAACTCCTTTAAAGCTCGTTTTGGTAAATACTGGAACGAGCTTTTCTTCATTTATGCACATTAGCACATTAGCAAATTAGCACATTACTCGATTAATTTTTGTGTTTCTGTTTTCCCAGACTTCATTTGTTCAATAGCTGAATCTAGTCGATCTTGATTTCTTTTTGATGATAATTCATGCTGTGTCGCACAAAGTGAATTATATTCCGCAAGGGAAATAATGACAATACCATCATCCTTTCCCCTGTGTATAATGAGTGTTTCAAAATTTTGACTGACTTTGTCTAAATATCGTTTGATGTCTTTTCTGAAATCGGAAATACTCGCTGTAAGCATAATAATGGTATTTATGTACATTAATAAGTACAAATATAAGTACAAAAAATGAAAAAAAAGAAAAGTTTTTTACCATTAATGGGCAGTATGTAAGGATTCCTTACTAACTGAAGATACTTCGCTCTCTTTCTCTTTCTCTTTCTTTTTTTCTACTCCTTTACCAATTTCTTCATCTGTTTCAATCCATTATTGTCGACACACAGAAAATAGGCTCCGTTTGGAAAAGAACTCACATCAACGAGCGTTGTTGACTTGTCAATCATCGATGAAATAAGTCGTCGACCACTGATATCTAAAAGTTCCAATGTCGCTCCAAGCATCTGTTCATCCACTTCAATCGTCAGTACATCCTTCACTGGATTGGGATAAATCATCCATTGTCCACTCGCATACTCATCAATCGAAAGCGCCAATTGGAAATTGCTTGTTTCGTAGCTACAACCGTATGGATCCGTGATTTGAACACTGTAATTTCCATTCGTTGACGGGGTAATTGTATCGTTATATTGGTTTGGAATCAATACGGCATCAAGGAACCATTCAATATTCGAAGAAGCTGGATAATTTGTTAGGACCAAGTCGTTCGCGCTGGTCATCGCAATACTTGGACTCACAAATGGACTACAATAAACTGCGGTCATAGTATCGGAAAAGCTGGCACAGCTGCTTGGATTAATCGCCACGACATCGTAAATTCCACTTAAGTAAACGACATGACTGGCATTCGTCGCGCCGGCAATTGGACTCCCGTTAAAATACCATTGATAAGCGTAGCCCAAATCCACGGTGCTGATCGTGTGAGATACTTGATCGTAAGTGATGACTGGTGTTGGTGGATATCCGTACACGTGAATCGTATCCAGTGAAATAACGTTTGGACTCGGATAAATGATTTGTTGATGGATCGTATAATTGAAATTGGAAGTTCCCGCGCCACAACCGTTGCAGCCGTTTAAATTCAGTGTGTGACTACCCATGAAATCATCTGCGCCAAATAAAGGCTCTCCAAAACTTACATCCGCTTCCCAAATTTCAAATACATAAGTGTTGGTTGGATTTAAATTAATACTAGTGGTCCACTGAACGGGTGGATTCTGGTCTCCAATAATGTTCGATTGATACAACAAGGTTCCATTCTGGAATAATTTGAAGTAGGCATCTGCATTTTCATAGGAAGGAAAGGAATTTCCGTAATTGCTCATGCTATTTATGTGCACATTAGACAAGGTATAGACATTGGTCGTGTCCAAGTTATTCCAAGCCGTGTAATGAACAACGTAGTCTCCTGGTGCTGTGTATACTTGTGGGGCGGGATTTTCGCTCAAAGAAATGTTTCCGTTGCCAAAATTCCATAAATACGATAGCATTCCTGGATTATTATTCGCGAAATTCACCGTGATCGGAGCACAGCCCGAGGAACCAACCATGTCAAAACCATTATTCGAAACACTAGCGTTACTTGGTAACACTTCCATGTAAATTTGAAAGGTAAATGGATACCCTTGAACGACTGTTAAATCCGCGATGACGGTCACGTCGATCGTGTATTGTCCAGCGAGTAGGGGAGTTCCACTAATGTGAACACATCCATACTGACTCACTTGCGGATTGTAATCACAATTGTTTGCCGCATGATTGCACTGCCAGGATAGTCCAACAGGAAGCGAAACAGAAAGAATGTGGAAATTGGTGAAATTGTAGCCCATGGTATCTAAAGGCATGACGAAGGTAATATCTGTTCCGTAAGTTTGACCAACATTTCCAGGTGGAAGAGTGTTCGGATAAATTCCGGTCACTGATTGATTAAAATCGATACTGCAGATTTGTGCGTGAAAGGATTGTGCAGTGCAGAAAAATAGAAAGGCAAATAAGTTTTTCATGATGAAGTAGTTAGGTTTATTGAAATTATAAATAAACAAACCACTGACCAAAATCAAGCTAGAGTATAATCGAATTTAAACGGATATAGTCGTTGCGTTTGCTCTTTTATGCCCGTGGACCTAGTTCAATCAATTCGAGGTCGTGAATCCGATCTTCTGTGATGCAGAAACGTAAAATCGTTTTGACTTTATGGAAGCCTTTGTATCCACATGCGCCAGGATTCATCCACAACATATTGAATTTCGGGTCCATTTGAACCAAGGTAATATGGGAGTGTCCACAGATAAACAATTTCGGAGCACCGTTCTTCATTAATTCAGCGTAAGCAGGATTCGCATACTTCCCCGGACGTCCAGCAATGTGCGTGATGAGCACGGAAACTCCTTCTATTTGAAACCTTAGAAATTCGTTGGTGTCCTTGCGGATGTTATAGTCATCAATATTACCCCAAACAGCTCTTGTCGGCTTGAAATCACGTAATTCATCGAGTACCTCCAGCGAACCAATATCCCCTGCATGCCATATTTCATCTACATCTTTGAAATGTTTTTTAATTTTCGGATCGATAAATCCATGTGTATCAGACAGTAAGCCAATTCGTTTCAAGATTCCCTTTTTTGATCCGTTAAAAGTACGAAAGATTCCATTGTTAGCATCTTTTTATCAAATCATTAAATATTCGATCATATTATATTAATATTCATCAGAAGTGAATAAATATTCATTAAACGCTTGAATGTTTTCAACAAATTTGAGTGTCAATTAAATAGTCCATAAATTTAACCACCAAAAATATATCTGTACCAAATTAAACGAAGTTATGGAACAATACTATTCTCCAACAAAATTGAGTATTCGCAACTCATCAAAAGCGATCTCTAGGTTTTTCGTGTTTTGCACGTTTTTAGTTGCATCGCATTTTGCGAAAGCTCAGACAACTGTTACTATTGGTTCTGGGGCTACAACCCAATCTTATCTGCCAATTTACAGTTGTTACGGTTATAATTACAGTCAGCAAATTTACACTGCAGCAGAGATTTCAGCGGCTGGAGGTATTTCTGGTGGCAACATTACAACAATCGCCTTTAAGGTAGGGGCAACTGCATATGCCACCGGTAATTTCCTTAACTGGTCAATTTATTTGGGTAATACCGGTTTGAATAACTTTACCGGGACAACCGGATGGGTTCCATTAGCTTCATTGACTCAAGTTTGGACAGGAAATATTCCTACATTGACAGCAAATGGATGGATGACTATTACACTTACCACTCCTTTTACATGGACAGGTGGTAACTTAGTGGTTGCTGTGGATGAGAATACGGCAAGTTATACTTGTACGCAAGCATGGTACTCATTTGCCGCAACAGCTGCTGCTGGCCCTAGAAGTATCTTGTATTTCAGCGATGTTACGAATCCTAACCCTGCAGCTCCTCCAACGGCAAACTATTCTACTACAACGGTTCGCGCACAAGTTCAATTTACCATGGTAAGCAATGTTGCTTGTACAGGTACCCCAAATGCGGGAACGGCATCTATCAATGCGACATCAGGTTGTGTGGGAGCACCGCTAACGCTTTCTGCTTCTGGATTATCAAACGGATCAGGTATTACCTATCAATGGCAATCCGGACCATCTGCAACCGGACCTTGGACAAATATCACAGGAGCAACAACAGCTACGTATAACTTTTCATCATCTTCAGGAACAACTTTCTATCGTTTAGTTACAACCTGTTTAAATAGTCTTTCTACCAATAATTCAAATGTAGTTTCTTATAATGGGAATGTCTCAAATAGTTGTACTTGTTTGACATATGGCGCATCTGGGGCAACTACAACTGCGGATGAGGAAATTTTAAACGTGACCTTTGGTTCAATTAACAATTCTTCTACGTGTGCAACACTCGCGGGCGGTGCAGGTTCAATCACCGCAAGATATTCAAATTACACTGGTATCGTAGCCGCGGCAAATGTGGTTCAAGGTGGTGTTTATCCAATTTCACTTACCCTAGGATACTGTGGTACCTATGCCTACAGTAACATCGCTTCCGTTTATATTGATTTTAACCAAAATGGATCTTTTGCCGACGCAGGTGAAAATGTTTTCAATTCTAGTTACGGTGCAAGGGCATTAACAGGAGATGTCGTGACTGGAAATGTTGCTGTCCCTTTAGGCGCAACTTTAGGATTAACGCGCATGCGTGTGGTTTATAATGAATCTAGCGTGGCTCCTGCAACAGGAACTTTTGGCTATGGTGAAACAGAGGATTATTGTATCAACATTCAAATTCCACCGCCATGTTCTGGGATACCAGCGCCAGGAAATACAACAGCTTCGATGAGTTCAGTTCCAATTGGTACAACTGTGAACTTAGGCTTGCAAAATGCAACAATCGGAACTGGAGTTTCTTACCAGTGGCAAACGGCTAGTTCTTCAACAGGACCTTGGACAAATATTACCGGTGCGACTACATCCTCTTATTCGTTTTCTTTTGCTGCTCAAGCATGGTATCAATGTATTGTTACCTGTTCGGCAAGTGGAAGTACAACGTCGAGTCCTATTCAAATTACGCAGTCTGCTTGTATTCCAACATCAACATACGGAAATTCAGGTGCGTTTTATGGTGTAATCACGAATGTTTCTTTCGGAACAATGAACCATACTTCTGGAGCGTTAACAGCCCCTTGGTATGCAAGTTATCCAACAACAGTTGCTACGACCTCTGTAGTTGCAGGTACGTCTCAAAATCTTTCTATTTCTAGTTACTACTATGACATCGTTGGTGTTTGGTTTGACTGGAACAATAACTACATCTATGAAACAACAGAGTATGTGGCAGTTAATCCTTTGAGTAACTCAGCTGGAGTCGCTTGGACAGGTACTGCTTCTGTTCTTGTGCCGGCAAATGCAAGTGTTGGTTTGGTGAATATGCGTGTTCGTACGAATTACTATGGCTATGCCTTAACTTCTGCGGATCCATGTACGAATACACTTTACGGTGAAACCAAAGATTATAAAATTACGGTTGTTGCTCCACCAGCAGCACCTCCTATTAATGCAACAGCATTTTCTACTTGTGCGACGGGTGTTACCTTGACAGCTTCTGTTCCGGCTCCTGCTAACGTATCTTATTACTGGCAGACAAGTGCTACAGGGACAAGTACTGCAAACGGTGTTGCTGCGAATGTGGTTTACGGAAACGGAACGTATTTCTTACGTGCATTGAATACCTTATATAACGTTTGGGGTGTGGCGAGTTCAATTACCATCTCTTCTTTTCCTGTAGTGACCCCTCCAACAGCAATTATTGTGAGTACGCCAAGTTGTCCAAGTGCCAATTTGACAATGGGTGCAGCTCCTTCAGGAATCAACTACTACTGGCAAGGAACAAACTCTGCGGGATTCTCTACTGCAAATAATGCTACGGCATCTTTCACAGCAGCAACAACTAATACCTATTATGTACGTGCTCAAGATGCAAGTGGCTGTTGGTCAGATAACACTTCTAGTCTAGTAACGATTTATGCATCTCCAAATGCAACAGCAAACTTTGTTGCTCCAACAACTTGTGGAACGAACGGTCAGATCGTTTTCAACGTTCAAGGTTCTGGAACAGTGTTCTTAAGTGACTTTGGTTCAAATACCTTACCAACAGGAACCGTTTCGGCTGGAAATGATTTCAATGCGAGTGTGAATGGACGCATGCAATTGACTTCACCTGCAGGTAGTAAAAACGGTGGAGTTGTGATTCCTAACAACACGGGTATCGCTTCCAATGATTTCCAAATCGACTTTGATCTCGTAACCATTTCAGCAGGTGTTGCTGCAGCTGATGGATTTAGCTATAGTTACGGTCCAGATGTTGTGGCTTTACCAGATGCAACAGCTGTTCAAACAGCGTTAGGTGCTGCTCCAGCAACAGGTGTTTCTACCCTTTGTCCTGAAAATGGTTCGGGAACAGGATTGAAATTGGCTTTCGACGCTTATTCAAATACCGGTGGTTGTCCAGTAGCAAATGGTACGGCGGCTTCTGGTCCGAATACCTCTGTAGGTAACTCTCCAGGAGTGTACTTAATGTATAACTCTACAAGTTTACACCAAGGATCTTCTTGTCCAGGTGTACTTTATTACTCAAATAATACGTCATGGTTGGCTTCTGGTCTAGCTGGAAACGTAACGTCAACTCACGTAACCATTAAAATCAATGCAACAGGTCAAGTATCTATGTGGCAAAATGGAGTACAAGTAGTGAACAACGTTGCCTTAGGTGCTGCTTACCTCGCTGCTGATAAGAGTACTTGGAAACATGCCTTTACAGCGCGTACTGGTGGACTTTACCAAGGACATTACATCGACAACTTAGATATTCACTATAACTTATACGAGTACTCTATTGACAATGGTGTAACATGGACCATGCAAAATCCTATTCCAGTTCCAATTGGAATGTACCAAACAAAAGTGCGTTACGCAGGTGTAACAAACGGATGTGAGACTTCAGCTACGATTGGTTTAGCTTCAAATGGAGCGGTAAATATTGGTAATTCATTAATTAATGGTTCACCAACAGCGAACATTTGTTCTGGAACAAACTTTACAGTAACTACGAATAGCTTACCAAATGCTGGTGGTGGATTTACCTACCAATGGCAGTCATCAACAAATAATGGCGCAACTTGGTCAAACGTGGGTACCTTGATGATTGCTTACATCGATTTAACAACATCAGCTACTCAAAATACACAATACCGTTTGCAAGTAAATTGTCCAACAGTGACAACTTACTCATCGGTTGCAACAGTGACTATTTTCCAAACGCCAGCCTTTACTTTATCAGCTAGTAATAATGGAATTTGGTGTGATAACTACACAGGTGCTCAAACGATCACTGCTTCCAATGCAGGAATTACCTACGCTTGGTCTCCAGCGTCCTCATTAAGTGCTGCTACTGGTCAAACAGTAACGTCAACAATTCCAGCTGGGACACAAGGAACGTATACCGTTATTGGTACAAACGTAGCTGGATGTGCATTGACACAGACCATTTCAGTTGGGTTACCTTATATAAACGTAGCGTCAAACATATCTAACTTCTGTGGATCAGGTGGATCTGCTGTTTTAACGGCAACAACCAACGCAGGAGCGAATGCTTCATTTACTTGGTCTAACTTAAGTCCAACCACTGCTACATTGACGCCAAACGGAGCAACTGCAAACGTGAGCATTACAGCAACGTCAAACTTCCAAGTATCGATTGCATCGTACAATGGAAATGCAGGTTGTGCCTCTGTAGGGAATTTCTCCTTAGGTGTATATCCATTGCCATCTGCGACCGTGACGACTTCTGCTTCTGGAGTTTGTCCGGGAACATCAGCAGTAATTAACTCTGGTTTGAGTAGTGGAAACTTCTCCGCGATTTGTACACCATATGTGAACTATCCAGCTCCTTCGAATGCAACCTATTTGGCTAACACAGGATTGGCACAAGTGGCACTAGCTTCAGGTTCATTAGATGATGGAGGTTGGAGCGGAATTCCTTTAGGATTCAACTTTAACTTCTTTGGAACGACTTACAATACAATTAACGTAGGTACAAATGGGGTTCTTCAGTTTGGTGCATACAATGCAACAGCATTGGGTGATTTCACAATTGGTGCCTTACCAAATACAGTCGATCCACTTGGTGCCATTTACATTTGTGCGAATGACCTTGTGGAATACAATGCGAATAACTATGTACGTTATTGGACAGATGGATTTGCTCCAAATAGACGATTTATTATCGAGTACTTCGCTAGTCAATTTGGAAATGCGGCGAATAACGTAAAAGTAAAAGCTGTTTTATACGAAACGATTGGTGTGGTAGACATTCAAGGAATTGAAGTTATGTCGACTAACTCAAAATCGATTGGTGTGAATAACGCAACTGGAACAGTAGGTGCTGCGGCTCCTAACTGTCCTTCAAATACAGCAAATTACTGGTCTGCTCAAACAGCTACGATTCCAGCTGCTTCTCCACAAGCTTGGAGATTTACACCGCCAGCGAATTATACAACAGTTTGGACAGCAACAGCGGGTGGAACGCCAATTGTTGTGGCAAGTGGAACGAATATCTTTAGTTTGAACGTTGCGCCAACAGTAACGACGAACTATTCGATTTCTTACACGAACCAAACAACTGGATGTTCGAATGCACCAGGTTCAGCACAAGTAACGATGGCTGTATTAGGTGTTGTTGCTCCATCAGGAGTAAATGCTTTAACTTCTAGTGCGCTTGTTTGTCCAGGTGAACCATTTACACTTTCTAACAATTACACTGGAATTGTGGACGGATTAACGTACCAATGGCAAAGTGCACCTGCTGCATCTGGACCATGGACAAATATTACCGGTGCTACAGCAGCTACAAGTGTTCAAAACATGACGGCTACCACATACTATCGATGTAACATTCAGTCGTGTGGAGGAACAGCTACAGCAACTGCAGCAGTATTAGTTACCTACAACACAAACTGTATCGCTGTTCCTGCTTCAGGAAACAACGCGATTACTACGTGTAACGGAGTCATCTTCGATAATGGAGGTTTAAGTGGAAATTATGCGGCTAGTAGCAATGGTTACACCGTAATTAATCCTTCGACTCCGGGATACATGGTTCAAATTCAAGGAACGCAAGTGACGGAATCTTCATTTGACTACCTACAGATATACAATGGTGCTGGATTAACTGGTACACAGCTGTATAACTTCTCTGGAACAGCAACTGTTGGTCCATTGACTTCAACAACTGGTCCATTAACGGTTAATTTCTATGCAGATCCTTCTGTACAATATGCAGGATTCTCTTTAACTACAACCTGTATTCCGCCAACACCGACAGTTACTTCGAATATTACAGGAGGAAATATCTGTATTGGAAGTCCAATTACCTTAACTGCTGCTATTGCCGTTCCAGGAACAGTGTATTGGTTCGCTGGTGGATGTGCAACAACAGGTCAAGTTGGAACAGGTTTATCCTTAACGGTTTCGCCAACTGCAACGACTACTTACTATGCACGTCTATTCGACGGAACAGTTTGGTCTACATGTAGTTCCTATACCGTAACAGTGAATACATACCCAGTAATTAACGCTGGTCCAGATGTGAATATTTGTAATGGTGCAACTACTCAGTTGTCAGGTTCTGTAACAAACGCTACTGCTCCTGGGTCATTTACACAAACATATTCAGGTTCTGGATACGACAATAGTAACTTCTACATTGGTGGTACTACGGCAGGTGCGCCAGCAGGTGCAACGATTACATCGATCACGTATACTGCAAACATTGGTATCTATTGTGCGCTCTACAACTGGTATAGTTGGGGATTGTATGTGAATGGAACATTAATTACAACAGGTTGTGATGGAACATTTACATATAGCGGCTTGAATGGATTACCAGCGAATGGACAATTAATTCAGATTCGTTCAAATGATAATGATGCCTTCTCTGACTATGTCACAATGGGATTAACGGTAACCGTTAATTACGCCGTGGCTTCATCAACGGTTCTTTGGACACCTTCTGTAGGATTAAGTTCGACTTCTATTCTGAATCCGGTGGCGAGTCCTACAACTACAACAACTTACAACATGGCGGTGACATCTGCACAAGGATGTACATCGAATGATCAAGTAGTAGTAACCGTTCAACAACTACCAGTTGTTTCCATTGCAAACCAAACAATATCGACGTTCTGTAATGGTGGAAGTGTGGTATTAGCACCAACTCCTTCAGCTCAAGGTTACGCATGGTCTCAAGGCGCTACACCGGTGGGATCAGGCTCTACGTATACTGCAACAACATCTGGAAACTACTCGTTGGTTGTAACAAACTACTATCCTGCAACACAATTAACATGTAGCAGTTTGCCATCAAATGCAATTACTGTAACAGTGAATCCGAATCCAAATACGACAATCACTCCGAGTGGTGCAACAAGTATTTGTCAAGGATCTAGTGTAGCATTAAATGCTGGAGCGACAAACTCTACACCTGTCACTTACTTATGGTCGAATGGTGCTACTACAGCTAGTATCGTAGCAACAGCATCTGGATCTTCAACAGTGGCAATCACGAATAACTTCGGATGTACAACGACATCTGCACCAACAACAGTAACTGTTCTTCCATTACCAGTGGCAACAATCACAGCTAGTGGATCAACTACCTTCTGTGCGGGTGGTTCGGTAGCATTGAACGCTTCGTCAGGTGCATCTTACTTATGGTCACCAGGTGGAGCTACAACACAAGCATTATCGGCAACAACTTCTGGAAACTATTCCGTTACCGTGTCTAATGGAAGCGGATGTTCAGCAACTTCAACACCAATTTCAGTGAATGTATTATCTGCTCCGGCAAATGCGCCAATAGCAGGTCCTTCTTCATTGTGTGTGGGTAACGCCCTTGCATTGACGAATCCTGTCTCTAATGGAGTTTGGTCAAGTTCAAATACTTCCGTATTAAATGTGAATGCTTCTACAGGAGCAGGAGTTGGTAGTGGAATTGGAACTGCAACGGTTACTTATACAACAACAGGTGCGAATGGATGTACATCTGCTCAAACAACAACTGTTGCCGTTACAGGATCACCAGTTGCTTCGATTTCAACATCTGGAGCTACGGCAATCTGTCAAGGTGGTTCAGTAACATTAACAGCGAATCCAGCTTCAACTTACTTATGGAATAACAACGCGACAACACAGTCCATTACCGTATCGAACGGTGGTGCATACTCAGTCGTTATTTCCAACGGACCTGGATGTTCATCAGCGGCATCTGCTCCAACAACAGTAACAGTAAATGCCTTACCAATTGCTGCAATTGCAGCGAACGGTTCAACGGTAATCTGTCAAGGTGGAAGTGTAAACTTAACCGCAACGGGCGGAACAACATACGCTTGGTCTAACAATACAACCGGAGCAACCCTTGCTGCAAATACGTCAGGTAACTACTTCGTTACTGTAACAAATGCAAATGGATGTCAAGCAACATCGAATACGATTGCTGTAACTGTGAATGCATTGCCAACAGCGACAATTACTGCAAACGGACCAACAGCGTTCTGTCAAGGTGGTAACGTCGTGTTGACAGCTGCAGGAAACGGAGCGATTGTTTGGACAAACAACCAGAACACACCAGCGATTACGGTAGCTGCATCAGGAAACTATGCGTACACGATCACGGATGCGAATGGTTGTTCATCAACAGCAACTCCAACAACGGTAACAGTATCAGCATTACCAGTTGTTCCTTCGATTACTGGAGCAAACAACGTTTGTTCAGGTGCATCAACGTTATTTGCGAATACAATGACAGGTGGAACATGGTCAAGTTCAAATGGATCCATTGCATCAGTTGATGCGCTTGGTTCTGTAACTGGAGCAGGTGTTGGTTCAGCAACGATCTCTTACCAAGTTTCGCAAAATGGTTGTTCAGCAACATCAACGAAAGTAATCAGCGTTCAAGCTTCTCCGGTAGCAACGATTGCAGCTCTTGGTTCAACAAGCTTCTGTATTGGATCAAACGTTTCCTTGGCTTCGTCTCCAGGAGCATCATACGCTTGGTCAAATGGTGCAACAGCTCAAAACGTTACCTTGAATACTGCTGGAACAATTACGGTTCAAGTAACAGGAACGAATGGTTGTTCAGCAACATCAGCACCTCAAACAATTACGGTGAATGCACTTCCAGTGTTGGATCCAATTGCAGGAGCAAGTGTGGTATGTGCTGGTTCAACAGGAACATTGACAAATACCACAAGTGGTGGATCTTGGTCTAGTGCCAATGCAAACGTTGCAGTAGTGAATGCAGTAACAGGTGTTGTTGCAGGAAACGCAGCTGGTACAGCGAATATGACCTACACGTATACAAATGCGAACGGATGTACGAACTCAGTGAGTGCACCAGTAGTGATTCAAGCATTGCCAAGTGCAGCGACAACAGTAGCTGGTTCAACAGTGTTCTGTCAAGGTGGATCTGTAACGCTTACAGCGCCAACGTCAGCTTCTTACTTATGGACTCCAGGTGGAGCAACAACGCAAACCATTTCTGCAACCGCAGGAGGATCGTATACTGTTCAAGTATCGAATGGCGCTTGTTCGGCAACATCTCCAGCAACAATCGTTACAGTGAATGCATTGCCAACTGCAAGCATTTCAAGTACAGCGACAGCAATTTGTCAAGGTGCATCCGTTACATTGACTGCAGCCCCAGCAACAACGTATGCTTGGAGTAATGGTGCTACGACACAATCGATTACAGTAACAACGGCAGGAAACTACGGAGTAACCGTATCGAACATTAACGGTTGTACAAGCACTTCTACACCGACAGCGATCAGTGTCGGTTCATTGCCATCATCGTATATTTCAGCTGCAGGACCAACAACATTCTGTAACGGAAGTAGCGTTGTCTTATCAGCGAACTCAGGTAGTTCTTACTTGTGGTCAAACGGTGCAACGACTCAAACCATCACAGCGAATGCAACAGGTAACTACTTCGTGACAATCACGAATGCAGCGGGATGTTCATCTGCATCGAATGAGATTCAAGTGAGTGCACAACAAACGTTTACGGCTACGGCTACAGCGGTTGGACCAACAGCAGTATGTAACGGAGCATTTGTTACGTTGGTAGCATCTCCTGGAGCATCTTACTTATGGTCAAATGGTGCAACAACACAAGGTATCAATGCAGGAGTAAACGGAAACTACAACGTGACTGTAACGAATGCTTTAGGTTGTACTTCAACGTCAACAAACATTCCAGTAACAGTATTGCCGGTTCCAACAGCAGGAATTACCGCAGGTGGAGCGACAACGTTCTGTGAAGGTGGATCAGTAGTATTGACAGGTACTGGAGGAAATACATATGTATGGAATAACAGCATCAATGGTTCAACCATCACAGCAACACAAGGTGGTACGTATATCGTAACAGCTTATGCAGCGAATGGATGTTCAGATGCGGCTGAAGTTATTGTGAACGTAAACGAAGTTCCTTCTGGATCATTGATTTTGAATGGTAACAATGTTCTTTGTCCAGGTGAGTCTTTAGTGATCTCTGCACAACCGAACAACACTTATGCTTGGAGTAACAACGCGACAACACAGTCGATCACAGTAACGACACCTGGAACGTATTCAGCGGTCTTAACAGGATTGAATGGATGTACATCGAATTCAGATGTAGTGACTGTAACGGCAGGAGCAGCGACGTCAAGCACGATCAACGCAACGGCAAACAGCAGCTATACTTTGAATGAAGTGGTGTACACGCAATCAGGTACGTACACACAAACCTTGACGAATGCGGCAGGTTGTGACAGCACAATTACCTTGAACTTAACATTAACAGTTGGAATCGAGGAAGGAAGCATCTCTGATGTAACTTTGTACCCGAATCCAACAAGTGAGTCATTCACCATCAAAGCATCGACTGCGCTTTACGGAACATACAGCATCGTAGACGCACAAGGTAAGTTGGTATACACAGGTGAGATGACAGGAACAGAAACGAATGTAAATATCTCTAGCGTAGCAAGAGGAATTTACTACCTACGTATCTCAGAACTGTCTGAACCACTTCGAGTAGTGAAAAACTAAGAACGTTTTAACGTTCTTCAAAAACCCTGACGGTCTCGTCAGGGTTTTTTTGTTTCAAAGAATTAAAGTAAGAATAAAGGTACAGAGCACTGTTCACAGAGCACTAGTTACTAGGTACTTGGCACTACTCAACTAATCCCCAATACTCGATAACACATATTAAATAATCATTATTATTATGTAAATAATCGATGAAACCCCCTTCTTGTTTCTTTTGAACACCACTTTGTTCATTGTCCTTAAAACTGAGGGTTTTATTTTCTAAATTGGGGTCACCAAAACTATACAATTTAGATCCAAGACTATGAATCTTACGACTATTCTCCGCACAGCGAAAGCTGTATTATCCTCAAGTTCTATTTCACACCTTGCTACGACGACTTCTTCGTCTCGCAAACCTCGATTTTTCACTTCGACATTGCTCGTATTGAGTTTTGTTTTTTCGTTGTTGAGAGTTGAGAGCGGGTGGGGGCAGACTAATTTAATTCCTATAGTTGATGGGACATTTGAAAACGCTACCGTTGCCTTTACGAACAATGGTTGGATTCAAGTAGGTACATCTGCACGTACTTGGAGGGTTGGTGGTTATGGAAATGCTTCAACGGGTATAAACGCTGCTTACTGGGGAACTACCACGGCATATGGAGGGACTGCTGCCGCAGCCGTTGGTCATTTTTACAGGGATATTGTCATTCCAGCTGGCGCCACCAATGTTTTTTTAAATTATAAACTAAAATATCCTACCATAGATAACACTTATGATTATTTCTATGTTTTCACTACAACTACGGCTAACACTCCAGTAAATGGAACTGTTCCATCAACAGGATATACTCAGCAATTTGTAAACACAGCTACTACTTATGCCAATTTTACTGCAATGCCTCAAATAAATTTAACATCTTTAGCAGGTACAACGGTTCGTTTGGTTTTTACTTTTAAAACTGATGCCGCAGCTCCAAATGCAGCCCCATCTGTTGATGATGTTTCGTTAACTTATTTGTTACCTTGCTCTGGAATACCTATTCCAGGTCAAACTTCCGCTTGGGCTCCTGCTTCTGTTAATGGCTTTAATGCAGATGTTATTGCAAATGGAGTTGGTGCAGCGAGTTCAAGTGCTACTCAATTTGATTTAGGTGGATACGGTTTGGTTTCGGCTGATTTTCAAGCAGTAGCGGGAAATGCTGCTCCTACTTATTCATTACCAACGAATGGAATTGTGAACAGTACCAGCAACTCAGGGATTAATTACCAAATTGCTAATTATTCATCCAATAATTCACTTCGTTTAATCACTGGTGCAACAACTGGAACCTTGACGTTGACCTCCGGAACAACTGCAAAAAGGTTGGCTCTTTTGGTTTCCTCTGGAAATGGTACATCTACGTTTACAGCTCAAGTTAATTTTAGCGATGGAACCAACCAGCAGTTTACTGGAAATAATGTTAATGATTGGTATGGGTCCTTTTTTGCCATTGGTCCAATTGGAAGAATTACACTTAGTTCAAGTGCATTGGATATGGCGAACACCACAGCTCCTGGTTTATACGATGTGATTCTAACTCTTGCGGCTGGAAATCAAACAAAAACCATTTCCAGTATACTCTTTACTAAAACGGATGCCGTCGCTTCCGCGTTGAATATAATGGGGGTAAGTTTACTCACGAATACCCCAAGTTCTGTAGTCTGTAATGGTCAATCCAGAATTTTAAGTTTGCCGGACTTAAATCTTGGGTCAGGTCATTCATTTCAATGGCAAACAAGTACATCTTCCACTGGGCCATGGTCAACTATTACAGGCGCGACAAGTTCCACTTATACCACACCTGCCTTGACAAGTACAGGATTTGTATATTATCAATGCATAGTAACATGTTCTTCTAATTCTGCTACTTCCTCGCCAATTGGTTTAACTGTGAATAATGCCTCCTCTATTACTCCGGCTTCTGGATCGATTTGTTCAGGAGCATCGTTGCAAGCATCCCCTTCTTCAAATGCAAACTATTTATGGTCCAATAATGCTACAACTTCATCTATTTCCGTAACAGCTGCGGGTACGTATAGTGTATTATTGTCGAATAATGGATGTGTATCAAAACCAAGTGCGACCATTACCCTAACCGCTAATAATACAGCAACTTTAACATCCGCAGTAGGCACGAACGCACAGTCTTTATGTCAAAATGTGGCGATTACAAATATGACGTATTCCACAACAGGGGCAACAGGAATTGCAAATGCAGGTGTTTCTGGTGCAAATGGATTGCCTCCGGGAGTAAGTGCGACATGGGTAGGAAATGTACTCACAATTTCAGGGACACCTACAGCAACGGGGAATTATTCTTATTCGATCTTGATGACTGGAGGATGTGGATCAATCAGTGTCACAGGTAGCATCAATGTGACAGCTGCACCAACGCTGAATGGAGTTTCTCAGCCAAGTGCTCTGTGTTATAATACCTTGAACGGTTCAACATCAACAAGCATCAATTTATCAGGACTAATAGCTAGTACAGCTCAAACCGCAACATATAACATCAATGGAGGAACCTCCCAAACGGTAAGCTTTACCTCGAGTGCTTCAGGTACAGCAACAGTTTCCATTCCCGTTCTGCCAGCGAATAATGGTCAAACCTTAACGTTTACTAGTATTAACTGTTCGACTTTTAATTCCAATAATAATTGTGTGCTTGTTGTAAATCTTTGTCCATATTTAACTATTGGAACAATGAGTGCTTTTGGCAATCAATGCGTTGGTACGACTTCTTCCTCTTCCTCATTTGTAATATCTGGAATTAATTTAGTTGGAGATGTGAGTTTAGCAGCTTTGCCTGGTTTTACGTATTCACTTTCATCTACAGGAACCTATACAAATACATTGATTATTCCTGTCACTCCGCCAACCTTAGGAAACACGACGGTTTATGTGAAATTTACGCCAACTTTGGCACAAGCGTATTCGGGAAACATTCCAATTACGAGTACCGGTGCAAGTAGTGTAAATGTTGCTGCAAGTGGAACTGGCTTGCCTGCTCCTACGGTTAATGCTGGACCAGATGTAACTATATGTAATGGATCTACAACTAGCCTTAGTGGAAGTTCTACTGCCACAGCAACAACAGGTACGACAAGTTCTGGTACCGTTACAGCCTCAGGGACCGATAACACAAATTTCACAGCTAATTATACTTTTTCAGGAATTCCAACGGGAGCGACGATTACGGGTATTACAGTCAATATTACATCTGCCGGTGGAACCTATTGTCCAAGTTGGTATAGCGTAACTACAAGGATTAATGGAGTGCAACAAGGTGCTGCGGGATGCACCGGGTCGACCAATTATACGAATTTCAATGGTCAAAATCCGAATGGATTATTAATTTCTGTGCGGTGTCAAGATAATGATGGATGGGGTGATGCTGCTACAATAACATATACAGCAACAGTTACATGGTCTTATTTCAATCAAGTTTGGTCTCCATCAACAGCATTGTCCTCAACTACTAGTCTAACTCCAACGTGTTCGGCAACAACTACTACGAACTACACATTAACGGCAACTTCAGGAAATGGGTGCAGTGCAAATGATCAGGTTTTGGTTACTGTAAATTCTTGTCCAGCTCTAAACGCAACAGCATTGAGTTCGAATGGAAATGTTTGCGTAGGTGCTATGTCCGCGGCAAATTCATTCAATATTAGTGGTATTAATTTGATTGGAAATGTAACTGTTACTGCTCCTACAGGTTTCTTGATTTCATATACATCTGGGGGCACCTACTCTAGTAGTTTAATTTATCCAACTGCAAGTGGGACCCTAGCCAGTTCTCCCGTTTTTGTGAAATTTAATCCAACATTGGCTCAATCTTATTCTGGAAATATTGTCATTTCGAGTTCTGGGGCAGCTACTGCAAATGTTGCTGCTAGTGGAACTGGCTTGCCTGTTCCTACGGTTAACGCTGGACCAGATGTAACTATATGTAATGGATCTACAACTAGCCTTAGTGGAAGTTCTACTGCCACAGCAACAACAGGTACGACAAGTTCTGGTACCGTTACAGCCTCAGGGACCGATAACACAAATTTCACAGCTAATTATACTTTTTCAGGAATTCCAACGGGAGCGACGATTACGGGTATTACAGTCAATATTACATCTGCCGGTGGAACCTATTGTCCAAGTTGGTATGGCGTAACCACCTGGATAAATGGAGCGCAGCAAGGAGCTGCTGGTTGTACCGGAACGACTAATTATACCAACTTCAATGGACAAAGTGCGAATGGATTATTAATTTCAGTAAGATGTCAGGATAATGATGGAGTTGCTGATGGTGCAACAATCACTTACACAGCAACAGTCACATGGTCTTATTTTAATCAAGTCTGGTCTCCTTCAACAGGCTTATCTTCAACTACCGGTCTAACTCCAACATGTTCTGCAACCACAACGACGAACTATACTTTAACGGCAACTTCAGGTAATGGGTGTAGTGCAAATGATCAGGTTTTGGTAACTGTTCTTCCATTACCTTCTCAGCCAGTGGTTTCGACCTCAGGTGCCTATTGTAATAATACCACTATTAGCGCAACCAATGGTTCTTCAGGCACCATGTATTATCAGGGAACAAATGCGACTGGTACAAGTACATTAGTCCCATCAAATTCACAACCGATTAGTTCAAGTGGAACATACTATTTCAATGCTTACAACGGAACTTGTTGGGGGAATTCAGGATCAGCTGCAATTGTCATTAATACCCAACCAATCATTACTGCACAACCTTCAACTACCGGAGAAACAAAGTGTAATTTATCACAAAGTTTCACACCCTTAGCTATCATTGCAACAGGTTCAAATTTAACCTATCAATGGTACTCTAATACAACTTCTTCAACAAGTGGAGGTACTTCAATAACAGGTGCGACAAGTGCAACCTATACGCCATCCAATGCAACGGTCGGAACAACATATTATTATTGTGTCGTGAGTTCGGCAAGTTGTCCAAGTACAACTTCGGCTGTTTCTGGTCCGATAACGGTAATTACTTCTCCAAATCAGCCCAACATATCACCATCAAGTTTAACTGTCAATGTCGGTGCATCAGCGACGTTTACGGCTAGTTTGATTAGTTCAAGTAATTCATTAAAATGGTGGACAGCTGCTCTTGGTGGAAATCAATTGGATCCGGATGTGACAACACCAGGATTGGATGACGCGGTATTTAATTCATATCAAGCACAGGTGAATCCACCAAATCCGAATAACACACCATCTCCAAATGTTGCTTTTTGTACACCAGGTACGACTTATACCTATTATGTAGAAGAGTTTGATGGAACTTGTCCGAGTGCAAGGACTCCTTTTACGATTACAACAAACCCATTATTCAGCAACACACCAAGCAATTTATTAATCTGTCAAGCTGGTGGATCTGTAACGCTTCAAGCGAATATTACCCCACTTGCTACGCAAAGTTTCCAATGGTTGTCTTCAACTACTGGAACGCCGGCATCAAATGCAACTGGTTCTTCTACTTCTTCCATCTACACGGCGAATCCAAGTGTTACAACAAACTATGCGCTAAGTTCTAATTTAACGCCATTCGGTTGTTCTACTCCATTGAATACTTCCCAAATGTTTGCAGTTGGGGTTTTGCCAGCGAATAGTTTTACGCCAACGGCTACTCCGAGTTCTGTTTGTATTGGCGGAACGAGTACATTAGCAGCGAACCTAAGTAGTTCAGGGTTTGCAGTAACTTCAATACCAATTGCCATGGCGACTACTACAAGTCCTGTCCCGTTGGTTACAAATGGAACGGTTAATGTGGCTTTAGCTTCAGGAAGTTTAGATGATGGTGGTTGGTCAAGTATTCCACTAGGATTTAATTACAACTTCTTCGGTAATACTTATTCTTCAGTAAATGTTGGGACTAATGGACTTATTCAATTTGGAGCATATAATTCAAATAATGGTTTTACCGCTCCTTATGGTTTAGGAGATTACACCTTTGCCAATTCACTTCCAACGACCCTTGAACCAATGAACGTGGTTGCCGCAGCCGCAAATGATTATTATTGTTTTTCAGGATTAGTTAGATATTGGACTTACGGGATGGCGCCGACGCGAGTTTTTGTAATTGAATGGAATGGTGTTCCAGGATTTACAACGAATGGAAGTATGACTACCCAGATTAAACTTTTTGAGACAACAGGAATCGTTGAAGTACATGTTCTGAATGCTAGCTCAACAAATACTAAAGTTGTTGGTCTTCAAAATGCTGACGCATCAATCGGTTCAACGGCTTACTCAAATGCAAATGCAATTACCAATAAGGCATGGAAATTCGTTCCAGGTGCGGCGTATTCATACCAATGGTACTCTGGAACAAATACAAATGCACCTATTTCTGGCGCAACGAGTGGAACATACACAACAACTTCAGGTCAATCTGCTACGGCTGGACAAAAGACCTACACCGTTGGAGCATTGAATCCAACAACACAATGTACTTCTACCCAACCTGTTCAAATTACCGTAAATGCATTACCTTCCGCACCAATTTCCAGTGGTAACGTAACCGCATGTAACAACGCGGCTTCAACTACTTTAACAGCAACTGCACCTACTGGGTGTGTTGTAGATTGGTTCTCAAATTCAACAGGGACAGGGACTCCGCTTGCTACAGGTTCGACTTACACTTTTACCCCTTCGGCAGTTGCAGGAACATACACGTACTACGCATTTTCTAGAAATTCTACCACGACATGTGCGAGTTCAGCAGGTACGGCTATTCTATTGACAGTTGTCACATCGCCTGCTGCACCAATAGCAACAACTACCGCATTTACGTATTGTGAAGGATCGACATCAACGCAATTAGCGGCATCTGCTCTATCCGGAAATACATTGAGTTGGTATTCAGGAACATTGGGTGTAAACCCTTCGTCTTCGGCTCCAACACCAAGTACGGCGACGAATGTTGGTTCTCCTTTTACCTTCTATGCGACGCAAACTTCTGGAACGAATGGTTGTGAGAGTAATCCAACAACCTTCACTGTTACCGTGAATAATACCCCTGCTGCACCTGTTTATGCAAATACAGTTACTGGTTCGGGATTGGGATACACGATAAATCCACAAGGAACTATTACCTATTGCCAAGGTGCAACAACCTATCCGATTTGGTCATTAGGAAGTGCAGCTAATGTGTTGAACAACGCAAGTAACAATCAAATTTATTGGTATTATTCTGCTCCAACAGGAAATACTGGGCAAACTTCAACGCCTGCAAATCCATCTTCAGTCAATCCGGGTTCGACAACTTATTACGTAAGTCGTCAAAACACGGTTACCGGTTGTGAGGGTGCGCGTGTACCTGTTATTGTAGTTATTAATCCATCTCTAACAGCATCTGTAGCCATTTCAGCAAGTTCAACAACGGTTTGTCCAGGTGGATCCATTACCTATAATGCCGTTCCAACGAATGGTGGCCCGGCGCCAACGTATGCTTGGTATGTGAATGGTTCACAAGTTGGAACAGGTTCAACCTATACGGAAGTAACACCGGCAAGTGGAAATACCATTTACGCAACGATGCATTCCACAGAAACAAGTTGTCTGTTTTTGCAAGATGTTACTAGTCCGACAATCACTTTAAACAGTTCAACGGTGACTCCAAGTGTGAGCATTATTCAAAATACAAGTACAACCATTTGTGCCAATTCATCAGTTACCTTCAGTGTAGCAAACGCCTTGAACATGGGGGCTACACCAACGTATGCTTGGAAAGTGAATGGAACAACGGTGGAAACGGCGGCAACGTATACTACAACAACTTTAGCGAATAATGACATTGTTACCTTAACGATGACATCTAGTTTGCCTAGTAACTGTTTAACCGGTGGTGTTGCGGCTGCAACTTCTGCAGGTATTGCCATGACGGTGACTCCAGCTACGGCGATTTCGGCTCAACCATCCAACGCATCTGTTTGTTTAGGTGGAGCACAGTCCTTGGCTGTTTCAGCAGTTGGTACTGGAACCATTACCTATCAATGGCAGTCCGCTTCAACAGTAGCCGGTCCATTTACAAACATTTCTTTTGCCTCTAATACAAGTTCGCAATCGTCTACCTTGTCGATTCCAAGTGTGGCTGGACAATTAAGTTATCAATTAGTAGCTACTAGCTCTTGTGGAACGGCAACATCTTCAATTGCGACGATTTCCATTAATCAAGCAACTGGAATTACTGCTCAACCACAAGCAGTTGTTGCTTGTGATGGAACGACTGCAACATTCAATGTAACAGCTGTTGGAACAGGAACAATTTCTTACCAATGGCGCTTCAATGGGTCACCAATAATTGGTGCGACAAGTGCGAATTATTCGATTCCAGCTATTTCCTCAGCAAACGCTGGGCAATACTCTGTGGTCGTTTCTGCTACCTGTGGATCTATGACATCTTTGAACGCCCAATTAACGGTCAACCCATTAACCACGATTTCATCACAGCCAGTGAATGAAAGTATCTGTGATAGTACTTTATTGAGTCTTTCGGTTTCTGCATCTGGTACGGCGCCAATTTCTTACCAATGGAAATTTAATGGAACGCCAATTTCAGGCGCTACCTCTTCATTGTACTCCGATGCGACTGCTACTGTGGCTGAATCAGGATTATATACGGTTGTCGTAAGTGGTGGCTGTTCTAATTTGACTTCTTCCGCTGCAACCGTAGTGATTAGTCCAAACACATGGATCACTGCCCAACCTGTTTCATATACGGGATGTGCCTTGAATCCAACCTCCTTATCTGTAACAGGTTTAGGAGCAAACCTACAATATCAATGGAGTGTTGGATCCAATCCATCTACCCCAATTATTGGTGCTACAAGTGCAACCTTGAACCTATCCAATCCACAAACAAGTAACAGTGGTTCGTATACAGTAACCTTAACTGGTGTCTGTGGTACTCAAACATCCAACATTGCCTTGGTTACGATTAACCCAGTTCCATCAGCAGGAACGATCAGCGGTGGTAACTCAGGCGTATGTGTCGGCTCAACCATCAATTTAACGAATTTAGCGAGTGGGGGAGTATGGACTTCTAGCAATCCTGCTATGGGAAGTATTTCTTCAACAGGTGTCTTAACGGGTGTTTCCGCGGGAACAATCACCGTAACCTATACAGTTACCAATAGCTTCGGTTGTGTAAGTACAGCAACGAAAGTGATTCAAGTGAAAGGATTGCCATCCGCGTTGATTCAAACGCCACTTGCGACTTCCATCTGTCAAGGTGAGTCCATGAACTTACAGTCCTCTGCAGCGGTAGCATATGCATGGAGCACCGGTGGAACAACACAAAACATTGCGGTGAACTCAAGTGCAACGGGAACAGTAAACTACACAGTAACTGTGACAGGTACAAACGCTTGTACGGCAACGTCTGCGCCAGTAGCGATTACCGTAATTCCAGTTCCGACGATTGGAGCAATCACTGGAACAGGAAACTACCCGAACTTCTGTCTAGGAAATACATCGAATTTAAACAGTGCTACAGCAAATGGAATTTGGAGTTCAAGTAATACGAACATCTTAACAGTCAATCCATTATCTGGTGCTGCAAATACCTTAACGATTGGAACCGCCACCGTATCTTACTACGTAGCGAACATTCCAGGTTGTTTAAATCCAAATCCTGGGACAGCAACTGCAACCATCACGGTAAGTACGCCTCCAGCAGCGTTTATAACGCCGAGTGGATCAACTACGTTCTGTTCAGGAGGTAGTGTGACTTTGACAGCGCCAACAGGTGTTGGGTACAATTACTTATGGAGTACAGGTGCGACGACACAATCAATCGTCGTATCGACATCAGGATCATATTCATTGACGGTAACGGCGACTGGAGGATGTTCAGTAACGTCTCTTCCAACAACAGTGAACGTTCTTCCAATACCTACGGCAACGATTTATCCAACAGGAGCGATTAATATCTGTTCAGGTACCAACGTGACTTTAAGTACGGGTTCTGCGGTTTCATACGTATGGAGCAATGGCGCAAATACCCCAACAATTTCAGTAAATGCAGCAGGAAACTATTCGGTTACCTTGACGGGAACAAACGGATGTACAGTGACTTCAGCGGTTTCAACGGTAGCGGTAACTGCGGTTCCAAGTGCAGTGATTACGGCAAACGGACCAACAAACATTTGTGACGGTGGTTCTGTCGGACTAAGTGTTCCTGCAGCACAATCATACCTTTGGTCAACTGGTGCGACTACTCAAGCCATTACCGCAACTTCGACAGGAAACTATTCTGTTACGGCGACAAATGGCATCTGTTCGGCCACATCTACACCGACCTATGTCAACTTTAATCCAGTTCCAAGTTCAACGGTAACAGCAAGTGGACCAACAACTTTCTGTCAAGGAGGAAGTGTGACACTTTCTGCACCAACTGGAAACTCCTTCACCTATTTATGGTCGAATGGTGCAACGACCCAATCGATTACGGTTGCTGCATCTGGAATACATTCAGTGACTGTGAGTAATTCATTCAACTGTTCTTCTACATCATCACCAATTACGGTAGTCGTGAATGCCTTGCCAACCGCAAGTATTACGGCCGGTGGATCAACAACGATTTGTAGTGGAAACAGCTTAAGTTTAACAGCTGCATCTGCAAATGCTTATTTATGGAGTACCGGTGCAACGACACAGTCGATAAACGCATCAACTTCAGGTAACTATACTGTACAAGCAATTAGTGCGGCAGGATGTACTGCGACTTCTTCGGTGGTGGCATTGAATGTACTTCCTTCGCCAACTGCTGTCATTACGCAAGCAAGTGGAACAACGTTCTGTCAAGGAGGAAGTGTTGTCATCAACTCTACACCAGCAAGTGCATACTTGTGGTCAAATAATGAGACGACACAAGCGATTTCTGCAACAATATCAGGAGTATATTCCGTTCTTGTAACCGCTGCAAATGGCTGTACAGCAACATCAAATACAATAAACGTCACTGTTTTACCTACACCAACTGCAGTGATTTATCCAGGAACCAATGTCAATATTTGTGCGGGATCCACAGTGACCTTAAGCACGGGTTCAGCTGCTTCCTATGCTTGGAGCACTGGCGCAAATACACCAACCATTACGGTAGGGACAAACAGTACGCATACAGTAACACTTGTAGGTTCCAATGGTTGTACAGCGACATCTGCATTGACAACTGTAACGGTTAATCCAATTCCAGTCGCGACAATTACCGCATCTGGAACAACGAATATTTGTAGTGGAACAAGTGTGAACTTAACGGCTACATCGGCAGGATCATACTTGTGGAGCAATGGAGCAACGACACAAACAATCGCAGCAAGTTTAGCTGGAGCCTACACAGTGACAGTAACAACGGCAGGTTGTAGTGCAACATCAGCTTCGACAACGGTAAACGTGAATCAATCGCCAACGGCGAATGTGACAGCGAGTGGACCAACATCTTTCTGTCAAGGTGGATCCGTTAGTTTCACGGCGAATGCTGGAAATGGTTATAGCTACTTGTGGAGCAATGGTGAGACCACAGCTAGTATTTCTGCTTCGACATCCGGAAACAATAGTGTGACCGTAACGAATTTGATCGGTTGTTCAACAACTTCAGCTGTAAATGCTGTCGTTGTGAATCCAATTCCAGTGGCAACTATTATCGCAGGTGGATCTACAACGATTTGTAGTGGTTCTCAGGTAAATTTAGCTGCGCCAGTTGGAGGAACATACCTTTGGAGTACTGGTGCGACGAGTCAATCGATTAATGCTGCAGTGGCTGGTAACTATTCAGTGACAGTTTCATCATTAGCTGGATGTTCAGCAACTTCTGCTCCAACAGCGATTGTGGTGAATGCCTTACCATCTGCAGCGATTAGTTCAGGTGGATCAACAACTTTCTGTCAAGGTGGATCTGTTTCCCTTAGCGCAGCAAGTGGCTTGTCTTCTTACCTTTGGAATACAGGTGCGACTACCTCATCTTTAAATGCGACGACATCTGGAAACTACTCGGTAACAGTAACCAATTCAAATGGATGTTCAGCTACTTCTAGTCCAACGGTGGTGAACGTGCTTTCTGCACCTTCTGCTGTCATTTATCCAGGAACGAATGTCAGCATTTGTGCAGGATCAACAGTGACCTTAAGTACAGGAACAGCGGCCTCTTATGCGTGGAGCAATGGTGCGAATACACCAACCATTACAGTTGGATCAAACGGAACGCATACGGTAACATTAACAGGTTCGAATGGTTGTACGGCTACATCAGCGATTACAATGGTGACTGTGAATCCAATTCCAGTGGCAACCATTACCGCTGCTGGTTCAACCAATATTTGTAGTGGAACAAGTGTTGCCTTATCAGCTCCAACAGCGGATACGTACCTATGGAGCAACGGTGCTACGACACAATCCATTGCGGCAAGTTTAGCTGGATCATATACTGTAAACATTACAACTGTTGGATGTAGTGCAACATCTGCAGCGACATCAGTGAATGTCAATCCAGCGCCAACAGCTGTGGTAACTGCAAGTGGACCAACATCATTCTGTCAAGGTGGATCTGTTAGCTTCACGGCGAATGCTGGAAACGGATTTAGCTATTTGTGGAATACTGGAGCGACAACGGCTAGCATCGCAGCAAATACAACAGGAAATTACAGTGTGACGGTAACGAACCAAATTGGTTGTTCAACAACATCTGTCGTCAATGCAGTGGTGGTGAATCCGATTCCAACAGCAACAATAACGGCTGGCGGTTCTACTACGATCTGTTCAGGAACAAGCGTGGCATTGAATGCCTCAGCAGGTTCGGCATATTTGTGGAGCAATGGAGCGACAACTCAATCGATTAATGCGTCCAATGCCGGAAATTACACAGTGAGCGTCACAAGTGCTGCTGGATGTTCGGCTGCATCGAGTCCAACTACGATTTCCATTAATCCGCTTCCATCTGCTGCAATTAGCTCCAGTGGATCAACAACTTTCTGTCAAGGTGGATCTGTTTCATTAAGTGGAACAAGCGGAATGACGTCATACTTATGGAGTACGGGAGCAACGAGTTCAACGCTCAATGCCACTGCTTCCGGAAATTATTCCGTAACAGTGACAAACGCGAATGGTTGTTCAGCAACTTCAATTCCAACAGCGGTAACGGTGAATCAAGGTCCAGTTGCTCAGATTTATCCAGGAACGAATCTAACGATTTGTTCAGGTTCAAATGTGACCTTGAGTACAAATTCTGCTTCAGGTTATACTTGGAGTAACGGATCTCATTCAGCTACTATTCAAGTAAATACAGCCGGAACATATTCTGTTGTATTAACAGGGTCTAATGGTTGTAGTTCAACTTCGCCAGTAACCACTGTGGTTGTTACACCAACACCTGCTGCAACGATTGCGTCAAGCGGACCAACAACGATTTGTCAAGGAAGTTCCGTGACATTGAGTGCTCCGGCATCTGCATCTTCCTACTTGTGGAACAATGGTGCAACCACACAATCCATCACAGCGACTTTGGTAGGATCATACTTCGTAACTGTTGGTTCAAATGGATGTAGTGCAACGTCTCCAAGTACATTTGTATCCTACAATCCAGTTCCAAGTGCAACGGTTACGGCGAGCGGTCCAACAACCTTCTGTCAAGGAAATAATGTGACTTTCTCAGCGCCTGCTGGAAATGGAAATATATATTTATGGAATACGGGTGCAACGACACAGTCTGTTAGTACTGCTACAGCAGGTAACTTCAGTGTAACGGTGACGAATGGTTATGGATGTTCAGCTACCTCAACAACAAATGCGGTAGTGGTGAATCCACTTCCAGTTGTAACGCCAATTACTGGTTCTTCTTCGATCTGTGCAGGAACGCAAGGTCAAGTGTCAAACGTGATGACAGGTGGTGTTTACGCTAGTTCGAATTTAGGAACAGCAAGTATCGGTCAGTTAAACGGACAAATCACTGGGTTAACAGCAGGTACGACAACGATTTCATATATCTACACCAATTCAAACGGTTGTTCGAATACAGTAACATACCCAGTGACGATTATCGCGGCACCAGTTGCAACGATAACGGCTGGTGGACCAACGACCTTCTGTCAAGGAGGAAGTGTCGTGTTAACAGCATCTTCTGGAACGGCTTACGCTTGGAGTAATGGAGCGACAACAGCAAGTATCACGGCAACAACCGCTGGTAACTATTCCGTAACGGTAACAGGAGCAAATGGTTGTTTAGCTAGTTCACAAGCGACATCAGTGAATGTATTGACGCCTAGTCCGGTAAGTGCCATCAACGGTGCGAACTCGGTGTGTGTGAATAGCGCAACAGCTTTAACGAATGCAACCTCCGGTGGAACATGGTCAACATCAAATCCATTAATCGCGACTGTTTCATCTGCTGGAAACGTAACAGGAGTGAGTGCAGGATCAGCAACGATTACCTATGCCATCAACTCAACGAATGGATGTCAGAATACAGCAACCAAGTTAATGACAGTGAATTCAGTTCCGTCTACGGCTCTTACAGCTAGTGGCGCAACGACCTTCTGTCAAGGTGGAAATGTTCAATTGACAGCTAGTTCCGGAGCAACGTATGTATGGAGCAATGGCGCTACCACTTCCGCAATTACTGCGACTACAGCTGGTACGTACAACGTGGCCGTAACGAATGCGAATGGTTGTTCAAGCGTATCTACCAACCAAACGATTACGGTGAACGCGAATCCAACAGCTCAAATCTCCACAAATGGTTCAACAAACCTTTGTACTGGTGGATCAATTGTCCTAATGGCCACACCAAGTGCTAGTTACTTGTGGAGTAATGGAGCAACGACTTCAAGTATCACGACAAGTACAGCGGGTACCTATACGGTAAGTGTAACGAATGCAAACGGATGTTCTGCAACGTCTACCGCGACAAACGTAGTGGTGAATGCGAGTCCAAGTGCAACAGTTACTGCTGGTGGACCAACATCGATTTGTTCTGGAAACAGTGTCGTGTTAACAGCAGCTGCTGGAACAGGAAACACCTACCAATGGACTAAAAACGGTGTGTTAATCTCCGGAGCGACGTCCAATACATATTCGGCATCAACTTCTGGTTCATACGCAGTGATTGTCACAAATGCTTCTGGATGTACCGTAACTTCAGTTGCAACGCCGGTGAGTGTAATTCTGGCAAGTGTGGCGAACATTACAGCGAGTGGATCCACTTCACTTTGTAACAATGCATCCGTTACCTTAACCGCGACAAGTGGTGCAAGCTACTTATGGAGCAATGGTGCAACTACGCAAGCCATTACGGTGAATACTGCTGCTAACTATACGGTGACCGTAACGAATGCCGCTGGTTGTTCTGCAACTTCTGTTGCAACACCAGTTATTGTAAACGCTTCTCCAGCTGCAACGATAACAGAAGGTGGACCAACAACTTTCTGTCAAGGTGGAAATGTGGTCTTAACAGCAAGTTCGGGAGCTACATACTTATGGAGCAATGGCGCAACAACTTCAACGATTACAGCAACAACACCAGGTACATATTCTGTGTTGATCACGAATGCAAGTGGATGTTCAGCAACTTCTGCAGGATCGACCATTACGGTAAATGCAGCTCCAGTTGCAACAATTACCGCAAGTGGAAACACGACATTCTGTTCAGGAGGAAGTGTGACCTTGACTGCTAGTCCAGGTGCCTCTTACTTATGGTCAACTGGAGCAACAACCGCTTCCATTTCTGCAACGACAGCAGGAGCAAGAACAGTAACCGTAACAAATGCTGCAGGATGTTCATCTACGTCCACTGCAACAACCATTGTTGTGAATGCAATGCCAACAGCAACAATCACAGCCGGTGGACCAACAACCTTCTGTAGTGGTTCGAATGTGACTTTAACAGCAAGCACAGGATCAAGTTATCTTTGGAATAACGGTGCGACAACAGCAAGTATCGTGGCGAATACCTCTGGTAACTATACAGTGACGGTGTACAATTCCAATGGATGTTCGGCAATCTCGACACCAACAATCGTAACAGTGAATAATCCATCTGTTGCTAACGTTTCTACTTCCGGTCCAACAACCTTCTGCGTTGGTGGTAGTGTGAATTTAACGGCGACAACAGCTGCTTCTTATGCATGGAGCAATGGAGCGACAACACAATCAATTTCAGTGAACACTTCTGGAAATTATAGTGTCGTATTAACCAATGCGAGTGGATGTACAAGTACATCACCAATCATTGCTGTTACTGCGAACGCTTTGCCGACAGCGACTATTACAGCTGGTGGTTCAACAACCTTCTGTCAAGGTGGATCAGTAACATTAACGGCGAGTCCAGCGACAAGCTACTTATGGAGCAACGGTGCGACAGGTTCAAGTATTAACGTAACAACGGCAGGAAATTACACTGTACAAATCGCAAACAATAGCGGCTGTACAGTGAACTCGGCAGCGACAACCGTTACGGTGAATGCACCTCCAGTATCAACGATTACTGCTGGTGGTTCTTTCAGTATTTGTGCAGGTTCAACGGTGAATTTAACGGCGAGTACGGGTACAGCTTATCTTTGGTCAAATGGCGCAACTACGGCAACAATCGCAGCAAGTAATGCAGGAAATTATACAGTGCAAGTAACCAATGCGGCTGGATGTACGTCCACGAGCGCAGTGAGTTCTGTAATCGTGAATGCTCTTCCAGTTCCATCGATTACAAGTGTCGGATCGACAACCATTTGTCAAGGTGCAACGGTAACGTTGACGACAGCCAATGGAACAGGATTAAGCTACCAATGGAAAAATAATGGAACAAATATCTCCGGAGCAACGGCTGCATCTTATGTTGCGAATGCTGCGGGAAGTTATACCGTTCAAGTGACGAATGCATCAGGATGTACTGGATCATCAACTGCAACAGCAGTTGTAGTGAATGCACTGCCGGTAGTAAGTATCGCGAACTCAGGTTCAAATACGATTTGTGCAGGTACCTCCGTGAATTTAACGGCTAGTGGTGGAACAACGTATGCTTGGAACAACGGCGCAACAAGTGCAACAATTGCAGTGAATACAACTGGAAATTACACCGTAAGTGTTTCGAGTGCGGCTGGATGTACAAGTAATGCGTCCACAGCAATCACCGTGATTACGCCAAATGTAGCGAGTGTCTCAGCGAATGGACCAACGTCCTTCTGTGCTGGACAAAACGTAGTATTAACCGCGAATACTGGAGCATCGTACTTGTGGAATACAGGAGCAACAACAGCATCCATTACAGTTGGGACAACCAATAATGTGAGTGTTCAAGTAACCTATGCAAGTGGATGTGTTTCAACGTCTCCTGTAACGGTTGTTACAGCGAACTCTTTACCAGCTGCAACAATTACTGCATCAGCTGCAACAAGCTTCTGTCCAGGTTCATCGGTGACATTAACAGCAAGCAACGGCTCATCGTATGCTTGGACTAATGGTGCAACAACAAGTAGCATTGTCGTATCCACTGCAGGTAACTACGGTGTAACTGTAGGAAATGCGGCAGGATGTTCAGCAACTTCTGCAGCAACTTCAGTTGTTGTGTTTGCAACGCCAACCGCAACGATTACACCTTCTGCAGCAACAACGTTGTGTCAAGGTGCATCGATCAGCTTAACAGCGAATGCAGGAGCTGGTTATGCATGGAGCAACGGGGCAAGCACTTCAAGTATTTCAGTGAACAACACTGGAAACTTTACCGTGACAGTAACAGACGTGAATGGATGTACCGCAGTATCTTCATTAGTTCCAGTAACCGTGAATGCGGTGCCAGTAGCATCCATTCAAGTGGTTGGTCCAACAACGGTTTGTCAAGGAACTCCGGTTGTTTTGACAGCGAATGGAGGAACTGGATTTACTTGGTCGAACAATGAAACAACATCAAGTATCTCCATTATAACAACAGGTTCATACGGGGTAACAGTTTCAAATGCTGCGGGATGTTCTTCTGTAGTAACACCCGTTTCCATTACTGTGAATCCAGTTCAAGTCTTGAGTCCAATCGTTGGAGCTTCTAATGTTTGTGTTGGAGCATCGACTACGTATACGAATTCAACTTCAGGAGGTGTTTGGTCAAGTGACAATATAGCCGTCGCATCAGTGAATTCGATAAATGGAAATGTGAGTGGAATCTCTACGGGATATGCCATCATCAAATACCAATTCGTTAATGCATCTGGATGTGCGAGTGAAGTAACGAAAGTAGTTACAGTGAACGGAATCCAACCGATTTCTATAGCGACATCAAGTTCGACAAGCTTCTGTCAAGGTGGCGCTGTGACATTAACGGCACCGGCAGGATTAAACTACAACTGGACAAACGGTGCGACAACACAAAGTATCTCAGTGAATACTACAGGGAATTACGGAATTACAGCAACGAACGTGGCTGGATGTTCAACTACTTCCTCCATCGTTGCGGTGACCGTGAATCCATTACCATTGGCAAACATTACTAGTTCATCTACTACCCTATGTCAAGGATCGAATCTTGTGTTGAATGCGCCAGCAAATGCTACATCGTATGCATGGAGCAATGGAGCGACCACGCAAAACATCCTAATCAATGCGCCGGGAACATATACCTTGACATTGACAGACGCGAATGGATGTTCCGCTTCAACGAATACAAGCATTGTGAATGGAATTAATCCACAAGCAAGTATCTCTGCAGGTGGAGGAACAACATTCTGTCAGGGTGGAAACGTGGTATTGAATGCCGCTGGTGGTACCTCATTCCTTTGGAACAATGGTGCTACAACGCAAAACATTTCGGTAAGCACACCTGGAAACTACAGTGTAACGGTAACGAATGCGGCTGGATGTTCTTCTGTGTCCAACTCAACATTAGTCAATGTCCTTCAAGCACCTAATGCTGTAGCGACAGCCTACGGATCAACAACCTTCTGTCAAGGTGGAAGTGTCATCATTGCTACTTCCGGTGGGACATCTTATGCTTGGAGTAACGGTTCAACTGCGCAAAGCATTATACCAATAACATCAGGTACTTATAGTGTAATCATCACAGGAGCAAACGGATGTACAGCGACAAGTAACGCCATCAACGTAACGGTGAATCCGACTCCAACAGCAATCATTACGCCGAGTGGAGCAACCACGTTCTGTGAAGGATCAAGTGTGAACCTTGTAGCTTCTGGTGGTGCTTCTTACGCATGGAATAACGGTTCAACGAATGCAACACTAGCCGCAACAATGGGTGATGTGTATACAGTGACCGTAACAAATGCGGGTGGATGTACAGATACGGAAACGATAACGGTTACTGTGAACGAAGTTCCATCTGCGTTTATCGTATCAAGTGGAGCAACAACGTTCTGTGAAGGTGGCGAGGTGAGTTTGACAGCGCAGGCAGGAAACACGTATGTATGGAGTAACAACGCGACAACTCAGTCCATCTCGGTTTCAACAGCTGGAACCTACAGTGTAACGATTCTAAGTCCGAACGGATGTTCGGTTTCATCAAACGGGATCACGGTGGATGTCAATCAACCAAGTTCAAGTAACTTGATTGCGACTGCATTTGATGGTTATACATTAAATGGAATTCTGTACACGCAATCTGGAACGTTTACTCAAACTCTGACGAATGCATCTGGATGCGACAGTACAATTACCTTGAACTTAACATTAACTGTTGGAATCGAAGAAGGAAACATCACCGATGTGAACCTTTATCCTAATCCAACAAGTGAGTCATTCATAATCAAAGCATCGATTGCGCTTTACGGAACATACAGCATCGTAGACGCGCAAGGTAAGTTGGTGTTCGAAGGAGAGATGACAGGAACAGAGACGAACGTAAATATCTCAAGCGTTTCAAGAGGAATTTACTACCTACGTATTCCGGAATTATCCGAACCACTTCGAGTAGTGAAAAACTAATCAAGAAAATAGCTTAAACGAAAAATCCCTGACAGCCATGTCAGGGATTTTTTTTTGACGCTCTATTTCTGTTTCTATTTCTCAACTAGTCACACAGTGCACTGTTCACCTGCTCTGAGCTCTGTTTCCCGCTCTCTTATTCCTCCAATATCGTCAAATTCGCGAAGCGCAACAACACCGTTTTACTTCCGTGATGCGGAAAGAAAATCGTGGCTTTTTTGTCCGGACCTGATCCTTCCATTTTCGTCACCTTTCCTTTCCCGAAACGATCGTGCTCAACATTGTATCCGACTTTAATATCTAATTCACCAGATTTATTCGTTGGGTTGGTTTGTGAAACTTCTTTCAACGAGCGCAAGGGTTGTCCGGAATGGCTGTCCATTGGTTTGTTCAGTCCGCCGGAAAATGGACGATCAGAAAATCCTCCGCCCATCATTGATCTTCCTCCTGCGGGACGATTCCGTTGTTCGAATTGCAAATAAGTTGCATCAATTTCATCGATGAAACGACTAGGTTCGCACACAACGGGTTGACCCCATGTAAAACGAGAACTTGCGTAGGAAAGCAAGCAAGATTCCATTCCACGTGTGAGTGCCACATAAAAAAGGCGGCGCTCCTCTTCGAGTTCTGAACGAGAATTTAGTGCCATGAGGGAAGGGAATAAGTTCTCTTCCAATCCAACAATAAAAATATGCGGAAATTCCAATCCTTTGCTGGAGTGAATCGTCATCAAGGAAACGTGATTGCGTTCTTCTCCTTTGTCCTCGTCTGCATCTGTCAATAATGCAACTTCTATCATGAAGTCGGAAAGTGATTTGAACTCATCGTCCTCCGAAGATTTCGTAAACTCTTGAATACCGGCTAAAAGCTCCTCGATGTTTTGCAGTCGTTCAACTTCCTCTGGACCTTTTTCCTTTTCACTCAGTAATTCGCGCATGATTCCAGACGACTTCGCAATGCGATCCGCAAGGTCAAAGGCATTAAGTTTATTCAATTCTGCGCTAAAACTTTGCACCATCGTAACAAACTCGTAAATTTTTGCTTTTGTTCCTTGGTTGACATCTGTTGGATACGCGTTAAAATCGTTCATCACATCCCACATGGTCACATTATAGCGATTGGCGGAGATGATGATGTTTTCTAAACTCGTTTTCCCAATTCCTCGTTTGGGATAATTGATCACGCGTTTCAATGCTTCCTCATCCTTCGGATTTGCTGTCAAACGAAAATAGGCCAGGAGGTCCTTGATTTCTTTGCGTTGGTAAAAGGAAAGCCCGCCGTAAATTCGATATGGTACGTTCAGTTTTCGCAAGGCCTCTTCAAAGGCACGAGATTGTTTGTTTGTACGGTATAAAATCGCAAAATCGTTAAACGTGGAACTTTGACTTTGTTTTAAGTCAAAAATCGCATTCGCAATGGTTCGTCCCTCCTCATTGTCAGTCAGTGAACGAACAACTTTGATTTTTCCACCTTCCTGGTTATCTGTCCAAACGTTTTTAAAGATTTGGTCTTTGTTTTTCTTGATGACACTATTTGCCGCCTCTACAATTGTCTTTGTGCTACGGTAATTTTGTTCCAGTTTGTACAACTCGAAATCAGGATAATCTTTTCTAAAATTCAAGATGTTTTGAATGTTCGCACCACGGAAGGAGTAAATACTTTGAGCATCGTCTCCGACCACACAAATATTCTGATACGCTGCAGCTATTTTTTTGACAATTAAATACTGCGCGTAGTTTGTATCTTGGTACTCATCCACCAAAATATATTGAAATTTTTGTTGATAGTAATGCAAGACGTCCGGAAAGTCCCTCAGTAAAACATTGGTGTAGTACAATAGATCATCGAAGTCCATTGCGCCTGCTTTCTGACAGCGATTCGCATAAGACTGATAAATGCGTGCAATCTCTGGACGACGTGTTTGTTTATCTTCCAATTGAATTTCTTCGTTTCCCTGGTATGCTTCTGGTGAAACTAAATTGTTTTTTGCAGCGGAAATCCTACCGAAAACCTGATTAACTTTATACGTTTTATCATCCAAACTAAATTCCTTGATGATATCTTTCAATAGACTTTTCGAGTCCTGAGTGTCGTAAATCGTAAAATTATTTTGGAAACCAATACGGTCCGCATTAAAACGAAGCAATTTCGAAAAAACGGAGTGAAAGGTTCCCATTGAAATGTTTTTCGCTTCACCGCCACCAACAATTTTGCTAATGCGCTCCGTCATTTCACGTGCAGCCTTGTTTGTAAAGGTTAATGCGAGAATATTGAACGGATCAATTCCTTGTTCCATCATATAGGCAATTCGGTAGGTGAGGACCCTCGTTTTTCCGGATCCAGCACCAGCAATAACCATGGTTGCACCATAGATGTGTTCAACTGCTACGCGTTGACTATCGTTCAGTTCGTCAAGATAAGACATGTAAAAATGATTTTCTTTTCAAAAGTAAATATTAGGTAGAACATGAGGTATGCGATCCTCATCATTTTCAATTAAGTTTTAAACAGAGGCTCGCATTGCAAATGAAATCAGCGGAAATGATGTAATTTTGCACTTCAATCGCCTGAGATGATAGTTTACCATAATCCATCCTGTTCAAAAAGTCGCTTGTGTGTGGATTTTCTTACACAAGAAAAATATGATTATCAAGTGTGTAATTACCTAAAGAATCCCTTGAGTAGACTAGAATTAACGGAATTATTGCGGAAGTTGGACCGAAAACCATCGGAACTTGTGAGAAGAAATGAAGTGATTTTCAAGGAAGCCGGCAAAGCAAAGCTTTTAACAGAGGATGAAATTCTTCAGTTAATGCTTGATTATCCGAAACTAATTGAACGTCCCATCGTAGAAGTGAACGGCAAAGCGGTTTTGGCACGTCCAATTGAAAATCTGGAGCCATTTTTACAAATAGAATTGAATAGAATTACACGCTAATGAGAACGAAATACATTGATTTAATCGAGCAAACATTTGATTTTCCTCAAAATGAGTTTAATCTTCGTGAGGACCGTTTGTTATTTCATGGGATAGATTTAATGCGCTTAATTAACGAATACGGAACTCCGTTGAAGTTTAATTACTTGCCTCAAGTGTCTAATAACATCCAACGTGCGAAAGGATGGTTTCGTGAGGCTATCATGAACCTAGGTTATACAGGTAAATACTATTATTCTTATTGTACCAAAAGCAATCACTTTTCGTTCGTGCTTGATGAAGTACTCAAAAATGATGTGCACATTGAAACGTCATCAGCTTTTGATATCGATATCGTACGCAACCTTATGGATACCGGTAAACTGGAAAAAGGCCGTTTTGTTATTTGTAATGGATACAAACCAGAGTTGTATTTGAATAACATCGCACAGTTAATCGAAGAGGATTACCTGCGTGTCATTCCAGTCGTTGATAACATTGATGAATTAAAACGTTTGATTGCCATCACAACCAAGGAATTAAACATTGGAATTCGCATCGCCTCTGAGGAAGAACCAAAATTCGAGTTTTATACCTCGCGATTGGGTATTCGTTACCGTGAAATCGTTCCTTTTTATAAAGCGATTCTGAAAGAAAATCCAAGAGTGCGCGTCAGAATGCTGCATTTCTTTATCAATACAGGAATCAACGATACGGCATATTATTGGAATGAATTGACGAAATGTTTACGTGTCTACTCCGATTTAAAGAAACTTTGTCCTGAATTGGACTCCTTGAATATTGGAGGTGGATTCCCAATTAAGAAATCACTTGCTTTCGATTTCGACTACGCCTACATGGTGCGAGAAATCCTTACACAGGTAAAACGTGTGTGTAATGACAACGAAATCCCTGAGCCGAATATCTTTACGGAGTTTGGGTCATTCACCGTTGGAGAGAGTGGTGGAGCGATTTTTAGTGTCCTGCATCAAAAACAACAAAACGACCGTGAAAAATGGAACATGATTGATTCTTCTTTCATGACTAACTTGCCAGACACATGGGCGATTAACCAACGTTTTATCATGTTGCCAATCAACCGATGGAACGAAGATTATGAACGTGTACTATTGGGCGGACTCACATGCGACAGCGACGATTACTACAATTCTGAGCAGCATTCAAATGCCATATACCTGCCGAAATTCGATAGAAACAATGTCTTGTACATTGGATTCTTCAATACGGGAGCTTATCAAGAAACAATCGGTGGCTTTGGTGGATTGAAGCACTGCTTGATTCCAGAGCCAAAACACATCTTGATTCGTCGTGATGAAAATGGTTCGATTCAAACGGAAATTTTTAGTCAAGAGCAAACCGCTCAAGATTATTTGAAAATTTTGGGATATTAAAATTAACGAATGCTTTTAAGCGCTATATTTGCGGACAATTGTGAGAAGGAATGAAAGCAGAGACTATCTTTTTATTAACGGGAAATAAATTTTCAAATGCGATTTCAGCATGGGCATCTGCTCGTGCAGGTGAGGTAGTGGAGGTTTCGGATAAACTCCCAGATTTTTTCGATCGAACAGATAGTTTGTTGATTTTTAACCAAAATCAAGAATTGACTCCAGAAATTCAAGAGATTAAAAAGGCCTACGACAAACAACAAAAGCCTGTGCACAAAATCGATATCAACGGAACTCTTATGGTTGGTGTTGCGAATTTGGATTTGTGGGTGGAAACGAATAAATGTCGCCGTATCCTTGTAATGGGCGGTGAAGAACTAGCTTCGAACAGTAACTTAGAAAGATACTCTAATAGTTAGTTGTAACTTTAGAAACAAAATATAAAGTCCTAGTCGATCACTAGGACTTTTTTTATGTTAATTTCTCAAAGTCGCGCCACACTCTTTTTCGAGATTGGCTTGTATTTTAGACATACACGAATCGATTTCTTGATCCGTAAGCGTTCGGTCTCCATCTTGAAGGATAAATGATAATGCATAGGATTTCTTTCCTGCATCAAGGTTTTTTCCTTCGTATACATCAAATAATCCAACGGATTTTAATAGTTTTTTGTCAGCTTGCATGGCTGTTTGACGCAAGTCAGCAAAATTAACTTGTTTATCTAGTAACAATGAGAAGTCACGGCGAATAGCAAAGGATTTCGGTAATTCTGAATACTCAATTTTTACGCGGTTCAAAAAGTCTAGTAATTGATCCCATTGGATGATCGCATAATATACCGGATTCTTGATTCCGAAAGATTGCAATTGTTCTTGAGTAGCCCATCCACATTCAGCAATTGTTTTTTTATGCAACTCGATGGATTGTCCATCGGCAAATAATTGATTCTTTAATTCCTTCTCTTGCATTTGGCCAGCAAATCCCATTCTTTCCAATAATCCGAAGACAATTCCTTTTAATCGAAAGTAAGAGACAAGCGATTCTTTTCCTTTGTCTGGCGTTAACCAATTGTCTGAATTCGCTTGTCCGGTCATGCATACAATCAGCTGCGATGATTCGACATAACCACTCGCATATTTCGCATATGTTTTTCCAAACTCAAATAAACGTAGATTCGGAGATTGACGGTTCTGATTTCGTTCGATATTTTCAAGGAGACCAAAAAGCAAGGATTGACGCATCACGTCTAAGTCTTGACTTAAAGGATTTAACATGCGAATAGAATGTTCATCCTCCAGTTGTCCCATGCCTAATTGACTCACATAAGTGCTTTTCGTCAAAGAGTTATTCATGACCTCAGAAAATCCTTTTCCCACCAACAACTCTGCTATACTTCGCTTCAACTGATCTTTGTTAATCTTCGGGGAAATAGGTAGGGATAAGTTCCATTTTTCTGGAATCGGAACAAGGTTGAATCCGTAAATTCGTAGGATTTCTTCGATGACATCAGCTTCACGTGTGACATCTACTCGATAAGATGGGATTTCAATGTTTATTTCATCGCCATTCTCCTGTAACACGTGAATATCCAAATCCTCCAAAATGGTAAATACTGAATCTCTATCTATTTGGCATCCAATAAGTTGATTTACTCTACTTAAATGAATAGTTATCTTTTTATTGCTTGGCATATTTCCGATCCAATCAAACATGTCCATGCCAACTTGACCACCTGAAATTTCTTGAATTAACTGAACACAACGTTGCAAAGCATACATGGTCAACGCTGGATCAACGCCGCGTTCGAAACGGAAACTAGCGTCGGTATTTAATCCGTGAAGTCGTGCCGTTTTTCGAATATTCACCGCGTCAAATAATGCGGATTCAATGAATATTTCTTTCGTTTCATTGGTTACTCCAGAGGTGGCTCCGCCTAAAACTCCAGCAATACAAAGTGCTTCATTACCATTGGAAATCATTAATTCCGTTCCAACAAGTTTTCGTTCCACTTGATCTAAGGTAACAATCGTTTCACCTACTTCCGATGTGCGAACGAGCACTTTTCCATTTAACGCTTTGGCATCGAAAATATGCAGGGGAGTCCCCAATTCACGCATCACAAAATTACTAATGTCGACAAGGTTATTAATCGGATTCAGTCCCACAGAGCGCAACGCTTTTTGCAACCACTCCGGTGAAGGAGCAACGTGAACATTGACCATGCTGGTTCCGCAGTAGCGCAAACAATCTTCTTGGTTTTCAATTTCAACTGCAATGTTGAGGTTTCCGGTAGCAACTAATGGACTCACTGTTGGCCATTGAATGGAAAGATTCGCTTTTTGATGAAAATTCAATGCTGCTTTGATGTCTCTCGCAACGCCGATATGTCCCATAGCATCCGCGCGATTTGGTGTTAGCCCAATCTCAATTTGATAATCGTCCGACAAATCAAAGTAAGCGCTAGCTGGCATTCCAACTTCGGTATTTTCCGGAAGGACAATGATTCCAGCGTGGGAATGTCCAATCCCTAATTCGTCCTCTGCGCAAAGCATTCCAAAGGACTCTACTCCACGAATTTTTGCTTTTTTAATGTGAAATGCTTCTCCTGGATTAGGATACAACGTTGTTCCAACAGTCGCAACAACCACTTTTTGTCCAGCGGCCACATTCGGCGCACCACAAACGATTTGCAGTTCCTCTGTGCCAGTTGTCACAGTTGTTACGTTTAATTTATCGGCATCCGGATGTTTTTCACAAGTCAAAACGTGACCAATAACAACCCCTTGCAATCCACCTTCTATCGCTTCGATTTTCTCAATACTCTCCACTTCGAGACCAGTATCAGTGAGGATTTTACCTAATTCCTCCGGAGCTAAGTCAGTTTGAATGTATTTTTTTAACCAGTTGTATGAAACTTTCATGCCTTGTGTATGCCTTTATTTACAATATGTTGACTTCGCGTTCCAAAGTCACTCCGAACTTGGATTCTATGTCCAAAATAATTTGCGAAGATAAGTCATAGATTTGATTCCCTGTACTTCCTCCGTAATTCACTAAAACCAATGCCTGTAATGTGTGTACACCGTAGGTGTCGATTGTTTTTCCTTTCCATCCCGCTTGTTCAATCAACCATCCAGCAGCTAATTTCCCATGATGTTCATCCACAGGATAAAATGGTGCAGTGGGATAATTCAATTTGATCGCGTCGTACACTGCATTTTCTACGATTGGATTCTTGAAGAAACTCCCTGCATTTCCAATAACTTTTGGGTCAGGAAGTTTGGATTGACGAATGGCAATGACCGCATTGCTCACATCGCGAATACCCGGATGGACAATTCCTTGTTTTTCTAATTCCGAGGAAATGGCGCCGTAAGACGTATTCACTTCTGCATTCTTTTTCAATCGAAAAGAAACGCTGCAAATGACGTATTGTCCCTTCACTTGATGTTTGAAAACGCTTTCTCGGTAACCGAATGCGCACGCTTGTTTGTCGAAGGTGTGAATTTCACCACTTTCCAAGTGAAAAGCAGTCAACGATTCAAAACAATCCTTGATTTCTACGCCGTAAGCTCCAATGTTTTGCATCGGACTCGCGCCCACACTTCCTGGTATTAAACTGAGGTTTTCTAGACCACTCAGGTTTAATTCGATGCATTTCAACACAAATTCATGCCATGTTTCTCCAGCGCCTGATTGAACAATGGCAAAATCTTCCGTTTCTGAAGTGACTTCAAAACCATGAATTTCATTTTTTAAAACAAGTCCATGAAAGTCCTTTGTCAACAACAGATTGCTACCACCACCTAAAATCAATAAGGGTTCATTCGTTCGTTCGGAAAGTATTGATTGCAGTTCTTCTATGGAGGAAAATGCAGCAAAACGATCTGCTTTGACGGAAATGCCAAAAGTATTGTATGGTTTAAGGTCGAAATTTGTTTGAATCATCGCCCTCAAAGTTAAGAATTTTCGGCAATTACGCGTTTGGAGTCAAGCTAGATTTTCGATAGAAATTGAATGCGCTGTTTGACTACCATTGTTATCGTTGAAAGTATCCACGATCACCCGGTTTGATTTCATGAAACCATTGGTAATACATTAAATGATGGCTTTTTATGAAACCTTTTTTGCTTCTTGGCCAAGACGACGGTATGTAAATTCGTCCACCTTTTGAAAATGGTATGTCTTCAATACCCGGAACGGCAACTTGCGGAGCGATTCCGTCTTGATAACAAATGGGGTCCGATTCTTTGTCGTCTGCTCGTGCACCATATTGCCAAACTTCATCGAAATAGGTCCAGTCACGTCCCTGTGCACTCGCATTCTCAGGCGACAGAATGAGGATTTTTCCGAATTGAACCTTGGATTTAAGCGCGTCAATCATTCCAAGGGAATAGGCGTATCCCATGCTGTGACAAACAATGTCGATTTTTACTTGATCAAGTGGAATGTCATGCTGCGCAAAGTAGGTAAGTAGATTTTCACCAGCAATATGTCCATGTTCGACACGCAATTGAAATCCTTCATGATTCGGTCTTTTATTCAGAACCCATCTACTGCGTTTGGATATCCAACAAAAGCGTGAAAAAAAATAGGACTTCGCAAAATTGAATTCCGTTCGGTGCTGTGAGGTACCAACCGGATGATGTCCATCAAAATACAACGGTTTTACATCAGGAAAACGTTTCACGATGGTGTCGTCAATCGCGTACCAGTATCCCGTTGGATCTTTTTCATGCAAGCGGTTATCCGTCGTTTCATGATTGGCTTTTGGTCCGCGATTCCCATTAATGAAAATCAAAAATCGTTGTGTGGTATCGGCTGAAATCATTTGTCCAAAAATAGAAAGATGGCAACATGAAAAAAGGACGAGGGTAAGGCGTTTATTTTCCATATTGATAAAAAATACCACTGGCAAATGGCGTCCATAAACAAGCGCGTTTGTGACATGACTTTAATCCACGATTAATCCATGAATTGCAGGTCAACATCATGCTGTAGCGGTTGTGTGCAGCATAAAAGGCGTCGTTTCCAGTCACTACTTTTTTGTTTTTAGCTGGAATGAAAACGGTATTTCCGTTCTTGTTGATGACTAATTGATTCCGAATGTAACGGACCAATTCTCTGTATTGTTTTTTGGATAAATACAATTGAATAACCGGACGATCACTCAGGATTTCGTAGTGATATGTTGCATGAATGGCTGATGATCCAAGTCCTGTCATGGCGGAAACTGCAGTATTCAAGGTTAAATCTGCCCATTCTGGCGTGTTCATGTAAAAGTTTTTGTCTCCCCAACCGATAGCGATGAGCTTTGTCGTGCTGTCCTTGAATCCAGTGTTCTCGCGTGGAAAGGACTTTGTCCAGTCGATAATGTCCGTTTTTATAGGCAGGACAAAGTCCGTATGAACACCAGATTTCATTAAGTATATTTTAATGCTGCATTTTTTTTGGTTCTGACCTTCAACGGTGATGCGCGATAAAATAAACGAGAGTATAAAGTAGATGCAGAGGTAAGAGAAAAGTAGAATGGAAAACCATTTAGAAAAAGTACTCAGTATTTTACCAACCTTTTTGAGAAATGTTTTTATACGATGGTTCTTTCCTTTCTTCATATAATGTAAAAATCTTTTAAACAAAGTTAATGTTTCTGTTCGTTCATCCGAGGGAGTTACTATTTTTGTTTTTCTCTTTATTAATCGAAACACATGAAAAAGTTCTTTTTACTATTCGTTTGCATTTTACCGATGATTGGATTCGGTCAGTTTGATCCGTCTGAACGCAGTACCTCGCAGAAATTCGATGAAGTAATGGATAATATTCTTCGTTTTTACGTCGATCCAGTGAATGGGAAAGAATTGACAGAGGAAGCGATCATTGCGATGTTGGAGAAATTGGATCCGCATTCTACCTATATTCCTGCAGAGGAATTGAATGAAGCTCAAACGACGATTAACGGAAGTTTTGTGGGAATTGGTATTCGTTTTCAAATCATGAAGGACACCCTTCACGTGGTTGCAACGATTCCAGGTGGTCCATCAGAAAAGTTAGGAGTACTTCCCGGTGATCAAATCATCGCGGTTGATGCAGTGAATATTGCTGGAATTGGACTAAAAAACCAAGAAGTTCGAACTAAGTTAATGGGTGAACTTGGGACAAAAGTGAAAATTACTGTTCGCCGCAAGGGAAATAAAATTTTAGAATATACAGTGACCAGAGATAAAATCCCTGTCTATTCTGTCGATGCATCGTACATGATCGATCAAGAAACGGGTTACATTAAATTAAATAGCTTTTCCAGAACAACGATGGAGGAAGTGTTGAAGGCGATGAATCAACTGAAGGCTCAGGGAATGAAAAACTTGATTTTCGACTTGCAAGGAAACGGTGGTGGATTATTAGACGCAGCACACAAATTAGCGGATGAGTTTCTTTCGGGTGATAAGTTGGTTGTTTATTCTGAGGGACGTTCACAGCCTCGAAGTAATTTACGTGCTGGAAAAAAAGGATTGTTTGAAACAGGGAAATTAATTTTATTGACGGACGAATACAGCGCAAGCGCAAGTGAGATCCTTTCAGGTTCCATTCAAGATTGGGACCGCGGATTAATCGTTGGAAGAAGAACCTATGGAAAAGGACTCGTTCAACGTCCAATGCCCCTTTCCGATGGGTCTGAAATCCGCTTGACCATCGCTCGCTATTACACCCCGACAGGACGATTTATTCAGAAACCATACGAAGACACAGAAACGTACCGCAAGGATATTACGCAGCGATTTTTGAATGGAGAGTTCATTCATGCGGATTCCATCAAAATGCCAGATTCCTTGAAATTTGAAACCTTGAAAACAAAGCGCACTGTTTATGGTGGGGGTGGAATCATGCCGGACTTCTTTGTGCCACTTGATACAACGGAGAATTCGAAGTATTTTGGTGAATTAATTCAAGGTGGATTTGTCAATAATTTCTCGTTCAACTTCGTGAATGAAAAAAGAGCTGAATTAAAGACTAAATACCCAACGTTTGAAGCGTATAAAACGAATTTCCAATGTGATCAAGCGTTCATGGATGCATTTTTTGCCTACGTCCAGAAAGAGGATCCTGAGTTGAAGTTCGATGAGGAGGGGTATAAAACGAGCGAACATTTAATCAAGCTTCGTTTGAAGTCCAACATTGCTTCAGATATGTTCGGGACAAATGAAATGTTTCAGATTTACAACGATTCGAATGAGATTTTGCAACGTGCAATCGAGATTTTGAAAAACAAAGAATACGACAAAGTGAAATTAGATTAATTCGTTTCACTTTCTAAATTTTACCTTTGCAAATTAAATTACATAAACATGTCAGACGATAAGAAAATCATATTCTCCATGGTGGGAGTTTCCAAAACCACTCCACTTGGAAAACAAATCATCAAAAATATTTACTTGTCCTTTTACTATGGAGCGAAAATCGGAATCATCGGTTTAAACGGTTCAGGTAAGTCAACGGTGATGAAAATCATTGCTGGACTCGATCCCTCTTTTCAGGGAGAAGTGGTTTTTTCGCCTGGATACACCGTTGGGTATTTAGCACAGGAACCGGATTTGGATTTAACGAAAACGGTGAAAGAAGTCGTGATGGAAGGCGCGCAAGAAACGGTTGATGCATTAAAAGAATACGAGGAAATCAATGCGGCATTTATGGATGAAGAAATCCTTAATGATCCGGATAAAATGGACAAGTTAATCGCTCGTCAGGGACAAGTTTCCGATAAAATCGATGCGTTAGACGCTTGGGAATTGGATACAAAACTCGAACGTGCCATGGATGCCTTACGTTGTCCGCCAGACGATCAGTTGATTGGAACTTTATCCGGTGGAGAAAAACGTCGTGTCGCTCTTTGCCGTTTGTTGTTGCAAAATCCAGACATCTTATTGCTCGATGAGCCTACGAACCACTTGGATGCGGAATCGATTGATTGGTTGGAGCAGCATTTACAACAATACAAAGGGACAGTGATTGCTGTAACCCACGACCGTTATTTCTTAGATAACGTTGCTGGATGGATTCTAGAACTTGACCGTGGAGAAGGAATTCCGTGGAAAGGAAATTACTCATCTTGGTTGGAGCAAAAAGGTAACCGCTTGAAAGAGGAGGAGAAAACCGAATCGAAACGTCAGAAAATGTTGGCGCGCGAGTTAGAGTGGGTGCGTATGAATCCAAAAGCTCGTCAAGCGAAAAGCAAAGCGCGTTTGCAGAACTACGATAAAATGTTGTCGGAGGATGCTCGTGAAAAAGATGCTATTTTGGAGATTCCTATTCCAAACGGACCAAGACTTGGAAACAATGTGATTGATGCCGTTCATGTAGGGAAGTCCTTCGGAGATAAAATGTTGTACGATGATTTGAATTTTAAATTGCCGCCAGCTGGTATTGTCGGAATTATTGGTCCAAACGGAGCCGGTAAAACCACCATCTTCAAAATGATTATGGACGAACTGAAAGTCGATCAAGGTGAATTTACCGTTGGAGAAACAGTGAAAATCGGTTACGTGGATCAAACCCACAAGGATATTCATCCAGATAAAACGGTGTTCGAAGTTGTTTCTAACGGACTCGAATACGTTGAAATTGGAAATCAGAAAATCAATTCTCGTGCTTACTTAGGGAAATTCAATTTCATCGGTGCAGATCAGAACAAAAAAGTTGGAATTCTCTCCGGTGGAGAACGAAACCGCTTGCATTTAGCCATGACCTTGAAAACAGAGGCAAACGTTCTTTTACTGGATGAGCCAACAAATGACATCGATGTGAACACACTTCGTGCCTTGGAAGAAGGAATCGAGAATTTCGCTGGATGTGCTGTAGTCATCTCTCACGACCGTTGGTTCTTAGATCGTATTTGTACACACATTCTGGCTTTTGAAGGAGACTCTCAAGTTTATTGGTTCGAAGGAAGTTATTCCGAATACGAAGAAAACCGCCGCAAACGACTTGGAGATGCCGGACCAAAACGCATTCGCTACCGCAGCTTGAGTTAATTCACTTCATCATTTTGAATTAAGAACAGGTCAACCAAAAACATTTAAACCTGTTTTTTGAATTTCATTATTTTGAATTTCATCATTTTGAATTAAAAAACCGTTGAACCAAAAACATTCAAACCGTTTTTTTAATTCCTAATCACAAATCCGCCCAAAATGCTTGTCGTTGTGAAAGTGAGCGTCTAAATCTGCGAATTCTTTCAACAGCTCTGCTGTCGGTGGAACGGCCTGAAGTTTACTGAGGTCTGGTTGGCCAGCATCGATCCATGCGGTATACCAAATACAACCAACCGCTAAAATTGCCGCTTTTAAGCGTCTTTCCACCATGCCATTCATGCGTTGGTGATATGCGGAACAATACTCTTTGGAGTAAACTGAAATGGTGGTGTTTCCTCGTTGTTCGAAACTGTATTTTTTGTCTGCAGGAAACTCCTTTGATAGTTCTTTTTCCATGCGCAGAACAGAGTCCAAGGCGAGGTGAGAGGCTTTCACCGCTTCCCAAACGTAATCTTGAACGTTCGAAATGTATTTGATTTTCCCAACGAAATAATCGTAGTCCTCCGAGTTGATTTCTACCAAGCGACTTTCCCAAAGTCCATGAATTCCACGTTGTCCGGTTAGTTGTCCATTGTAGTTTTCAGTTGTATGTAAGGGAACATGTGCATCACCGATATAATGTCCAATTTCAGCGGAGTATTTCAAGATTAAATCGACATTTTTCGTTTCAAATGCCTTTTGAAGACGGTATTTCATTTGAACGATGTGCCATGGAACGATTCCATACGTTTGCAAGGTGTCCTCAGTGTATTTTTCGACAGCATCTTTCCATCGTCTTGGAATCAAGTCAAATGGATTCTCACCAGTTTTGTAATAATGGTCCAGGTCGATATAGTGACATTGCGCTTCGCCTTCAACTGCATAGCGACGTTTGTCTGGATCAACTGCGTGTTCCGTTAGAAATTCAATGTGTTCTTTGTAAAATCCGAACATCGGTGCGGGTAAGGTAAATACGGCAATGCGATTGATGCGTTGATGTCCAAAAAATCCCCAAGTAAGTTTGTCTGCTTTTCGCGTGCTGCTTTGCAGCAGTACTGCTAAGAGTACCGCAGATACAAGGAATCTACAATTGAACCAATTTACCATCTTTTAGAATCGGAATAACGTCTGTTTGATTAGGTGTTAGGCAATATTTGATGTCCTCATTCAAATTCAAGTTTTTCAATCGGCGACGATGAGAACTTGATTTTAAGTAACCTAAATAATTGTCCTTTGCAGATAAATATAAGTATTTTGCTGCAATACTCGAATCCTCCTCAGAAGTAAATTTACCAGAGCTAATCAAGAAGTCTGAAATGGCACCAGCACAAATCGTGTCTTCTAAATTGAATTTATCTTGCCATCCAGAACATAAGCAAAGAATGTTTTTTTCTTGTTTGACAAGCCATTCACTTAAGTAATTCAAGTTAAGGAACGATCCAACGACCACTATTTCCGCATCTTTCACAACGTCTAATGATTTCGTTCCATTTGTTGTCGTTAATACGACTTCTTGTCCTTTGAAATCCTCACGCATGTAGGAGAAAGGGGAGTTTCCAAAATCGAATCCTTCCACAATTTGACCTTTGCGTTCTGCGCCTGCCAAGTATCCTTTTTTCTTGTATTCCCATGCTTCTTCTACCGTTGGGACAGGAATGATAGATTTGATTCCATTGTCAAAAGCGGCACAAATAGCTGATGTTGCGCGCAATACGTCGATTACGACAACGATCTCATATTCTCCTTTAAAGTATTCGTATTCTCCTGGGGTGAAGCAAACTTCGATGCGATTTCTTTCTTTCATAACGGGGTCAAAGATAATCAATTAATCTTTACTCTCTTGCTGTAACTGCTGTTCGTGCATGTCGAAGTACGTGCCTTTTTGATTCATTAAGGAGTCGTGATTTCCACTTTCAATGACCTTTCCGTGGTCGATGACAATGATTTTCGATGCATTGCGAATCGTGGAAATTCGGTGACTAATGATAATGGTTGTCCGATCTTCTTTCCCTTTTTCTAGGTTTCTCAAAATGATCTCTTCCGTTTCGGTATCCACTGCGGATAAACAATCGTCTAAAATCAACAACTTCGGTTTTTTCAAAAGCGCCCGAGCAATACTAATGCGTTGTTTTTGTCCACCACTCAAATTCACGCCACGTTCACCAAGCAAGGTGTCGAATCCATCTGGGAATCCTTTGATATTGTGATAGACATGTGTCATCTCGCATGCTTCAATGAGTTCTTCTTCGCTGCACGTGCGGTCGTTTATACCAAATTGCACATTTTCACGAATCGTATCGGAAAACAAGAAAACATCTTGCGGTACAATTCCCGTTTGATCGCGAAGTGCTTGTAAATTGATATCTGTTAATGGGATTCCATCAACTAATAATTGTCCGTGTTGTGGATCGTATTGGCGCATTAATAAGGAACTGATGGTTGATTTTCCACTTCCGGTATGTCCAACAATCGCAAGGGTTTCTCCTTTGTTTACTTGAAATGATACATCGGATACAGCGGTAATGTTCGTGATGGGATATTGAAAGCTAACGTTGTTAAATGCGACACTTCCTTCAAATTTAAAATCCCCAGTTTCTGTATTTAAGATGCTAGGTTTCGTTTGCAGGAATTCGTTAATGCGCTTTTGGGATGCAGAAGCGCGTTGAATGATACTGGAAACCCATCCCAAACTAGCGAATGGCCAGGTAAGGCTATTGACAAACATAATAAAGGCAACGATGCTTCCGATGGTAATGCGTTCTGCTTTCGGTCCAGTGAAAGATAAAATTCCACCATAATAAACGGCAATCAAAACGCTGATGCCAATTAAAAACATAATGGTTGGAATGAAAAATGCATTTACAAGAACCAATCGCATGCTTTGTTTTTTGTAATTCTCCGCACTTTGCCCCATCTTCTCTTCCGTCTCTTTTTCGCGGTTATACGCTTTGATGATGCGAATTCCGGAGAAGGTCTCTTGCGCGAGCGTAGATAAAAGCGATTGTTCTTTTTGGACTAACGCACTCATGGCGTTCATACGTGAGGAAACGCGGTAAATCAACACGGACATAATAGGTAGCGGAATTAGAACGTACATCGTTAACGACGGACTAATCCGGATCATCTGGGTGACAATTAAGGTGAATGCGATAATCAAATTGATGATGTACATGATTCCAGGTCCGAGGTACATGCGGACCAATCCAACATCTTCCGAAATTCGGTTCATTAAATCTCCT
>JBAWZN010000001.1:0-172171 GCA_037143015.1 Flavobacteriia bacterium | reverse complement strand
ATACCATTGAATTAAAGGTGAAGTCGGAAAATGATACCCTTACTGGTTTTCGTAAAATTCGTTTGATTGATCAATTATCCATCAATGGAAATTATGATTTCATGAAGGATTCCATGCAATTATCGAACATTTCTCTGAACCTGAGAATCAGTCCTGCCGATTGGATTAATTTCGTCTCAGGTGCTAATTTTAGTCCATATGCATGGGATGCAAGTACTGGAAAAACACTCAAAAACTATGCGTTATCAAGTCAACAAGGACTTGGTCGGTTTTTAGGTACGAATTTCACTACCTCGATTACCATTGCCCCGAAAAAATCAAGAGAAAAAGTCGCAAATAGTACTTCTACGGTCAACGAACAAAACTGGAATTCAGCGTTTAATTATTATGCCTTGCATCCCGAACGCGCTATTTTCTTTGATATTCCATGGAAGATGAGCTTGTCACATGTGTATACTATTCATGTGAATCAGGATATTTCAAGCACGAATCCCGCTAAAAATGTTTTCGCTCAAACGCTTGTCGTGAGTGGTGACGTGAGCATGACCAAACGATGGAATTTATCTGGAAACTTGAATCTTAATTTACAAGAATTTCGCTTAACAAATGCCTATTTTTCTTTGAATAGAAACCTTCACTGTTGGGCCTTGTCCTTCTATTATGTGCCGGTTGGTGGGAATAAAAGTTTCTTGTTTAGCATCCGAAATACGTCTTCTATATTTAAAGATGCGAAGATTGAAATCAGAAAACCTCCTGCATTATTGTAGGAATTATTTAATGATTTGTCCGGTCATTTTTCCTACAACATACGTAAATCTCGCTCCAAGAAAGACGATTTGTGCTGAGTAATGAACCCACGCCAAAGTGACAAACAAGGAATTTGCGATTCCGATTTTCCCCAAAACAAAATAATTGTGTAGGTAGTAATTGATGATAAACTGACTGATAACGAGTAGAATGGATGTAAAAATGGCTCCCTTGAAGGCGACATTCCACTGGACTTTTGCATCCGGAATGAATTTAAACACCAAGGTGAAAATCATTAAATTACTTCCAATGGTTAGAATATTTTGAAGAATATTGATAGAAAAATCGATAAAACCATTGTGGTACTGATTCCAGTTTTGGATAGCTGAAAAAATGAATACTTGCGCAAAATAAAAGAGGATGATGATTAACGCAAAAACGGCTAAAAGTCCCATGGAAATAAACCGAAAGCCGATGATGTCCATGAATAAGTTTTCTTCGTGACGATTTTTCTTCGTGACGTTGAAGAATTCATTCAAACTTCGTTTTAACGAAACAAAGAAGGCGGAACAACTGTAAAGTAAGACAGCAATACTCACCATTTCTAAGAAAAAACTTGGTTTGTGTAAGGACATTCCATTAACGACCTCCATAATGGAAGAACTATCTTCCATCCCCATTTGATTCCGTAGTAAATCCGAAATCATTTCTTTCATGTTTTTTGGACCAACCATGCGTCCAAAGATCGAACTCGTTAAATAAATGATGGGAATAAAAGCAAACAAAGTATAGTATGCTAGAGCGGCACCATGATAAAAGGCCCCTTCCTTCACATAGGTGACGATGGCTTCCTTAAAGGCGCTGAAGCCCCAATACCAAGGAAGTTTACTTTGTTTTTTTAACGATTTCGATTCCCCTGGTATCATTTAAACGTTCAAATTGGTAAAGTACGATTGAATCTCCCATTTCTGTCTGAAAGTAATTATGGTAGAGTCCGCCAACAAAAATACTGCGAATAAATTGAACGGGTAACGCGTCCGTAGCGGAAGAAACTCGGTATTCGTCTGGACGAAAAAGAATCGTTTCATCTTCGCGTTTGACAGCATTTACTGGTCCAAAAAGACGCGCTTGTTGAAGATTAGAATAATGGTAATACAAAAACTCAGGTTTGTATTTTTTACTCAATACTCCGTTTTTCAACATGCAGATGGAATCACAAAGTCCAAGTACATCCTGACCCTCATGGGAAACCAAAACAATGGTCGTATTTTCTTCTTCCCGCAACCTAATTAAGTGTTCGGTCAGTCGCGCACGTAAATTTGCATCGAGGTGACCAAATGGTTCATCAAGCAATAATATTTCCGGTTGATCCGCAATGGCCCGAGCAATGGCTAAGCGTTGTTGTTCACCTCCCGAAATGAGATGTGCTTTGGTTGTTGAAATGGATTTCAAGTCAAACAAACGCAATAATTGTTGAACGCGTTTGTCTCTTTTGTGATTTGGCAAATGCAAAACAGCTTCACGGAGGTTTTCTTCCACGGTGTGATAAACATCTAATTTAAAATCCTGATTAACCAAAGCTACGCGCTGAAAACCGGGAATCAATAATTGATGAACACGCGGTTGGACCTTTTCATCAATGAAAATTTCACCAGTGTCCGGATCAATGAGTCCAGCTATGATTTTCAGTAAAGAAGACTTCCCAGCACCACTTTTCCCAACGAGACCGAGTATTTCGCCTCGAGAAACGCTTAAGTTTGCCCGTTTAATGATGGGTTTAGTATAGGATAGTTGTATGTTTTTCAATACAATCATAAACGGATCAATTCTTTGGGGAAAGATTTTGAAGCAATGAAGATTCCGGGAGTTGGGTTGGACATCGGTTCGTAATCTTTCAAGAAGATTTCAATCGTGTACGATTCATCCGTTTTTTCGAATTTTGCTGATGAAACAATGCTTTCAGATGCACCGACATAAACATTTGGCGCATCAGACGAACAGATTTCAAATAAATGCATGTTCGGGATATCGAATTGAAAAGCTTCATCGTTTTCATTCATTCCTGCAAGTGGATAATCGACATCAGTTAATTCTGTAATTGAGATCACATCGCTAGAGATAGATAATTCATCCTCCCATTCGTATTTGATGTTGTCAATGGATTGATTCCCATCATGTTGTGTATCCGCTAATTCTTGTGAATATAAATCGTTGAGGAGGTATATGTGGATCTTGCAGTTCATTTTTTATCGTTGTTTTTTTCTATTTCATTCACTTTAAATGCGGATGGCATTAATTCAGGGACAAGTTTAAGAATTAAAGGGAGAAGTAGACTTCCTCCCGGTAAAAGAAAAATGGCTAAAGAGGGCATGGTCTTAATTAAATCAAGGAATTGTTTGCGCACTTGTTCCTTTTCCTCCACACTTAATTCTTCTTTCGTTGATTTCTGAATCAAGGACATCAACTCCTTGCTTTCACGTATCTCTTGAACGAGTTTATCTTTATTTCTACCTAAAATTCGAATCCACCGTTTGCTGAAGGCCTTAAACACATAACCTGTTTCTGTTTCTGATTGAAAAACAAGAATTTCATTATGGTTTTGAAGCATGTACGCATTGCACATTTCTATGGATTCTTGAATTTCTTTGCTCGATAAATCAAGGGCATGTCCGAGAGAAGCTAATTTCTTTTGTTCTTCTTCATCCGGCTGATGTGTTCCTTGAATCAGAAAAAGTCCCAACTCAACCGTGAATTTCGAAAGTAATTTATCGACAACCCGCTCTTTTTTTAACACGCGCAAAGTAACACCGGTTAAAACCCGATTCTCAAAACGCAATTTTTTCGATTTTTCTAAATCTGTGGAGGCTAAAAAGTGCCACAAAACTCGTTGTTCTTTGTCTTCAGCGTTATCATCGGTATAAGCGGCATAGATTACGCCATTCATCAATGAACTGGCATAATCAGGGTAGTGACGAGAAAATGATTGAATTTGTCCCTCTAAAAAGGCGCGGTATAAAACGACATCTAGAAAAATAAATGCATTCGACAAGTGATTTAACCAATAATTAGCACCAAAAAAGGTGCTTTTCACTTGAATGCGGTGCGCCAAAATTTCTTCAAGGCTTTGATTATTTTTTCCTGTAAAAACGCGATCAAACCAGGCGAAAACCCCTCCGTCCTTTGTATTTCCATAGAAATCGATGAGGTTTTCGATGAAGGCATCTTTATTGAATTCACCTTGGTTTTTTCGTAAATAACTAAATAACAAGGTTTCAAAAAGTAGTAATTTCAGTTTTTCATCAGTGGTGTATTTTGATGAATCTAGTTGATTTGAAAATAGTAAATGCAAGGCATTTCCGTATACTAGTCCTGTGCGATGCGAAACAAAATGAGTTAAGTCTGTTTCGGTATTCTGAATGAGCTCTAAGTCTAAAGAAATAACGCCTTTTTCCAAGAGCTGAAAAAACTTGGGAATCCAATTTTTGGAGCCAGGGGATAAGGTGTTTTTAAGGGATGACATAACGTGCAGCTAGTCCGAAATTCCAACTCAAATTGAAGCTTGGAATGATTTGTATGTATGGTCCTGACTCAAAAGCGAAGGTAAATGGATAGTCAGGAAGTGTGTATTCAACACCCATCACACCGTTCATTCCAAACATAAAACGATCATTCGCTGAATTTTGCATAATGGGATTTCCGGAAGCAATGCCCATTCCGGGACCTGCACCAAAGTAATAATCAACATCATCAACCAATGGATGTTGCCACTCGTAATTTCCTTGCATCCAAACATAGTTTGAGCTACCTCCTAAACTTACTTCCACAGCATTGGATGCATTCATGAAATGCTTCCCATTAATCTGCGTATAGCCAATATTTGCAAACCTAAGTCCGACAGAATTGGCATATCGCTGACCGAATAGCGTCAAGGAAAATAGCAGACTAAAAGCGAGCAGTGAATGTTTCATCGTTTTTTTACAAAGTTACAATTTGCCCGCTAGAGTGAACGGGATTTTTTTTGCTAAAATTACACTTCCATCGGTAGAGAAAACTTCCATGAAAAGCACGTAAATTCCTATAGGTGCTTTCGCTTGATCGGCATTCACGCCATCCCAAGTGAAAAATCCGGTTGTGCCTAATAGTTCATTCGAGAATAGTGATTTCACTTCTCTTCCGAAATCATCATAAATTTTTGCTTTACCAAGGATTCCACTTTGCGTAAAGGCGTAGTTAATGACAAGGACATCTTCAAATCCATCTTGATCAGGGGAAAAAATGTCTTTCTGAAGACTGATGGATGCTGTTGTTCCGACATATTGAAACTGCGAGTTCACGCGTCCAGGAGTAGCAAATCCAATGGACTCAGCGGCGGAATGCCAATTCGACGACTGATTTGATGCACCGTTAGGTGATATGCGCTCTAAACTCACACCGTCAAAATTATCCAACAGTGAAAATTGCCAATCTTCCGAATAGGAAACTCGGTCAATTTGCTCACCGTTGTAAAACAAATAAACAGTTCCAGAGTCAATGTTATAACTTGGCAAATCCATTTGTATCATTCTTCCAGAAACACTTGCGGGATAATTTTCGAGTAGAAAGCTCGTGTCTTCACTCAGTGCGACATAAGAATTTGCTTCCAATATAAAGTGATTGGAAATGGTCTTTAAATTCGAAATAGTGTCGTTGTAAAAATTCGCGATTTGCCAGTCTTTCAGGTCAATCACTTTCGATGATCGGTTGTAAAGTTCAATAAAATCTTGTCCGCCATTCAAGGGATTTGCTAAAATTTCATTGATCACAAGATCACCAACTTGCGCTTGTTCTGTCAAGGTGAATTGACCGATAATCGTCGTGTCATTTTGCCAACAATCACTCACCGGTCCCAATTGAATTTGATACGTTGAAGATGGAATGAAATTCTCGTTGAATTGTATTATCAATTGTGGCGGTCCATTCGGGTTATCATTCACTTCTTGTATAAACGTTTCTTGCACACTTAAATTTGGGCTTGCGATGATTTGTGTATTGGCAAGACTCAAAGAATCCATTCCTTCTGAAAACGATACTTCCAAGAAATTTGGATTCAGTGCGATCAAGGAAAGTACACTTGGATTCGATTGATCAGGTGCAGCACTGAAAATGGAATTTATTGTTCCCGGGGATCCTCCTGATGGATCATTCGATGCAGCCCAATTGTCGTAGTTGGAACAAGGGTCGTTTAGATTGATTCGTTCTAAACTGTATCCGCCATTTTGCTTATTCGGATCTTGATACCAATCGTCTGTATACGTCAAGCGATCGATGAGTAAACCAGTATTATCCTTTAAAATGAGTTGATCTCCAGCATTATTTAAACTGGGAAAACTCGTAACTCCAGCAACATTTGTAAAAAGTCCAGTGTTCGCATTAGCTGTTAAAACGATGTAAGATCCAGGTAATAACCAGAAATCACCAATCGTTCCATTGGATGATCCATCGCTGATGGTCCAGTTTTGCAAATGAAAAACTTTCCCTGTTTTATTGAATATTTCCACAAATTCCACTTCGGGAAGTCCAATGACAGGTGTGGGGTCTGGAAAGAATTCTGTGATCATCACATCTCCTTTTACAGCAGAATCTGCAACTAAATAATTGAAATTCAACGATTGATTGCTTGTGATATTCCCGACTAAATCTGAGAGGTTTGCTGACATGAGCGTATAGGTGTTTCCGTTTGTCATGGGAAACTGTGTTGTCAAATGCACCAAAGCTGGATTCACGTTGTCCTGTTGCGCAAAAACAAAAGAGTTAAAAGGAAGAATGGCATAGTTGGCTACATCGTTTGCAGAGGTTGAACTTAGCGCTTCGTTAAACAATGCATCCACTTGATTAGGTGAAATAACAGAAGCTTGAAGCAGAACAGGTGGAACAATGTCTAAAATGGGATTTCCAACATACACATTATCAAGAAAGAATTTATTGGAATTGCTTGCGGTATAAGTGCACAAATAACCAAAAAAGGATCCTGGCAGAATACTTGGGTCATTCGCACTTCCTTGGGTGACATAATTTGTTCCGCCATTGAGGTCCGCTGATAACTCCCAAATTCCGCTTGTAGTCAGAACAACTTTAATACCAACCGTAAAACTGTTAGAAATCTGTCCGTCCACACCGGAACAAAGTTGTGTAGAAATACCATTTTCTAATTTGAAAAGTCGAATGGCATCCACCGCATTTGCTTCTCCAAACAAGATGAAATATCCATTTTGAACGGAAGTCAAATTGGAGTTGTCAGCACTTAAATAGACTTTCCCATAATTACTGGAGGAAGGAGAAAACGTTTGCTTTACCCAAAAATGCCATTCATGATTTTGTAAGTTACTGATTCCATGCCCTAAACTAAGGTGAGAACTTCCTGCAATCGTATTGTTCAGTTGTAGCTGTTGATTTGCATTGACGATAAAATCTGCATTAGTTCCACTCCATGTAGGATTGCTACTGAAATCCCCATCAGCGAAATCATCGATAATTTGGGAATGTAGATTCGCCGAAATCATCCATAAAAAAAACAATATTATTCCTCGAATCCACTTCATAGCTATCAAATATATTAATTTTACCAAATCAACTAGATTAATAACGAATGAAAGTAGCAGTTATTGGAGCGACAGGCATGGTTGGACATGTGATGTTGCAAGTTTTAAAGGAACAAAATTTCCCCATTACCACATTAATTCCAGTTGCATCTGAGAAATCAGTTGGAAAAAAAATGGAATTCGGTGGATTGGAATTCGAAGTCGTAGGACTTCAAACAGCTGTGGATATGCAGCCCGATATTGCTATTTTTAGTGCAGGTGGTGAAACATCTTTAATTTGGGCGCCAAAGTTTGCCGAAGTAGGGACCGTTGTCATTGATAATTCATCCGCATGGCGCATGGATCCAAGCAAAAAGTTGATTGTTCCCGAAATCAATGGTCACTTATTGACGAAAGAAGATAAAATCATTGCGAATCCAAATTGTAGCACGATACAGTTGGTGATGGTACTCGCTCCATTGCACAAACGCTATGGCATCAAACGGGTCATTGTATCGACCTATCAGTCCATTACTGGAACAGGTGTGAAAGCCGTTGAGCAAATGGAAAATGAACGCGCAGGAATTTCTGGCGAAATGGCCTATAAATACCCGATTGATAAAAATTGCATTCCTCAATGTGATTCCTTTGAAGACAATGGATATACAAAGGAGGAAATGAAATTGACGAACGAGACAAAGAAAATTTTGGATCCGTCCATTTTAGTAACCGCAACAGCGGTGCGTGTTCCTGTTGTTGGTGGACATTCAGAAGCAGTCAACATCGAATTTGAAAAAGACTTCAACGTAGATGAGGTGCGTAAAATGCTACATGAAACTTCCGGAATCACACTTCAAGATAACCAAGACACGTACACTTATCCAATGCCAAAATACGCACATGGGAAGGACGATGTCTTTGTTGGACGCATTCGTCGCGATGAAAGTCAAGCGAATTCCCTAAACCTCTGGATCGTTGCCGACAACTTGAGAAAAGGCGCGGCCACAAATGCCGTTCAAATCGCAAAAATTGTGGAAGGGTTGATTTAAATTAATCGATAGTTTTCCATTCTGTTTCACATTCTTCATTAACTTTGCCACGTCTCTAAGGGGTGCCGAAAGGCTGAGATTACACCCATTGAACCTGTAGGATAATGCCTGCGCAGGGAAGATGACCGAGCTAATTGTTATTTATTCACCAGGAATTAGCCCCTTGTTCTTGTTTATTTTTTTTTAAAAATGAAAACAAGAATTATTACCAGTATCCTTTTTTTGAGTTTTTGTCACCTTGCGTTGTCCCAAAATCGAATTTATGGGGTAATTGAAGATCGCACAGGAAAATTCATTCAAGCAGCCCAAGTTTTTGTATTGAATACCAATATCGAAGTCTATTCTGACGCAATGGGAAGATTTGACATCACAAAATTACCTGATTCAGACAGCACGTACACGATTAGGGTGGAAAAACCGGGTTTTTTGGCACATTCAATGACCATATCTGCATCGTCAACCGATGAAGTGAAGGTGCTTCTCTTTTCCTGGATGAAAACCTTGGAGGATGTTCATGTGAGCACGACCCGAACATCTGACTTAAATACCTCACAAATTCTGATAAGGAGAACGAATCCATTGGAGAAAAAGAATTTCGGACAAGACATTCCTATTCTTTTGGAGGCTACGCCTTCTGTGGTGACGACTTCCGACGCGGGCGCAGGTGTTGGGTATACTGGACTTCGTATACGGGGTGTCGATGCGACGCGCATCAATGTGACAATTAATGGAATTCCTGTGAACGATCCTGAATCACATGCTGTTTATTGGGTCAATATGCCTGATTTAGCTTCGTCCATTGAAAACATACAAATTCAACGAGGAGTAGGTTCCTCTACAAATGGAGCGGCTTCTTTTGGTGCCAGTTTAAACATTAAAACCCAGGACATTTCCGAAAAACAATTTGGATCCATTGACCAATCTTTTGGATCCTTTGGGACACATAAAACTACCGTGAAAGCCGGAACCGGTATCATTAACAAACATTTTTCCTTAGAAACGAGAATGTCGAGTATTCAATCCAATGGATACTTGGATCGCGCAAGTTCAGATTTAAAATCGTTTTTCATTTCCGGAGCATACATTGGAGAAAAATCAATCCTAAAAGCCCTCGTGTTTAGTGGGAAAGAAATCACCTACCAAGCTTGGTATGGAACACCAGAAAGCCGTGTAAAAGGAGACACTGCAGCAATGAATGCCTATGCAGATCGTAATTATTTAAGTGCGGAGGAACGTGAAAACCTATTAAATTCAGGAAGAACGTATAATTTTTACATGTATAAAAATGAGGTCGATAACTACCAACAAGATAATTACCAATTGCATTTCACGCATACATTTAATGATAAATTGATTTTAAACCTTGCAGGACACTACACTTACGGTCGTGGCTATTATGAGCAATACCGCAAGGGAGAAGGTTTGACGGATTATGGTTTGAATCCGGTTGTCATCGGATTAGATACCATTCAACAAACAGATCTCATTCGTCGCCTATGGTTGGACAATGATTTTGTTGGTGGGGTATATGGAATAACCTATAAACCGACCGCTCATTTGGATTTTGTTTTGGGCGGATCTGCGAATACCTATTTTGGTAGACACTTTGATGAAATCGTTTGGGCACAATATGCTTCGAACAGCGAAATTTACCAACGTTATTACAGCAACGATTCAAGAAAATCTGAGCTCAGTTCTTATTTAAAAGCAGTTTACAAAAGAGAACGCTTTGATGTCTATACCGATTTACAATTTAGACATGTTGACTACTCATTTATTGGAAAAGAATTAGTGAATGGAATACCTGTTGACGTAACACAAGCCGTTCAATTCAACTTTTTCAATCCAAAGGTTGGAGGAAGTTATAAAATAAACTCAAATCAAATGGTGTTCTTAAATGCTGGAATCAGTCATAGAGAACCTGTTCGCGCTGATTTTGTGGAGAGCACAGCTCAAAATCGCCCAACCTTTGAAACCTTGCAAGATGTGGAACTTGGACACCAAATCAGTACAAGTCGAATGAGTTTGACCACGAATCTTTATTATATGAATTACCAAAATCAATTATTGCTTACCGGTGAAATCAATGATGTTGGAGCTTATATCCATTCCAATGTAGCTAAAAGTTACCGCCTTGGTGTGGAAGTTTATGGTTTCTATCGTTTTGATAAAAAATGGAAAGTGACAGGTGGAATTACCCTAAGTCAAAACAAAATAGCGCAATTCAACGAATACATTGATACGTATTTAGATACCTTGCCATACTATATACAGCAAGTCATCACACATAGAAATACAGACATGTCCTTTTCGCCGAATATGACAGGGAATATTGGCTTTGAATGGATACCTATAGACAATTTCACACTTGCTTGGATGTCCAAACTTGTAGGCAGACAATTTTTGGATAATACCGGAAATGTCAATCGAAGCATCGATCCATTTAACTTCTCGAATATTCAATTAAATTATTCCATTTTCGATAAATTCTGCAAGGAAATCCAATTTGGACTGATGGTGAACAATGCCTTGAATCAACTTTACTCGAATAACGGCTATACCTTTTCCTATGCTTCCGGCGGACAAACAACCACTGAGAATTTCTATTATCCGCAAGCGGGAAGAAATTTCATGGCACGTGTCCTCTTGAAGTTTTAATTGTATTTTTGAGAAAAATATAATTCGATGAAATTTTTACTTTCCTTAGTTTCTTTATTGAGTATTTCTACATTATGTGCACAAGTTGATGTCATTACTGGTGGTATGCCTGAACCAATGTTGTTGAGTGTCGCTCCCCCAGATTCCATTGTGAACTTCCCGGATACGGAAGCGGAATACCCAGGAGGTCCAGATTCGTTGGCGGAATTCATTTTCGTGAATTTTATTTTGCCTGATGATACCACAGTGGAAAAATCAATACTTGAATTCAACGACGAACGCGTTTACCTCTCTTTCATTGTGGAAAAAGACGGATCTATAAACAACATTGTTGTGGAAAAAGGCGTGAATGAATTATATGATTCTATTTGTGTGGCCGTTGTGAAACTCATGCCGAATTGGATTCCAGCACAAAAAAACGGTGTCGCTGTGCGTTCATTGATGCGTTTACCCATCAGCATTGACGATGCCATTATGGGTACTGATGACTTTGAACTTACAGACGAGGAATGGTTAGACGAAGATTCCGAAGACGTAGGGTCAAATCGAAAATTCGGTAATGGACATTACGCTGGGTTTGACGTTTACTTTTCTCAATTTGCCAACGAAACAGGAGATGTTACTTTTGACCAAAATCCATATTGGGAAATCAATCAAATGAAATCATTTGGATTCAATTACAATATGTTTGATTTAAAGTTTCCAATCGCTGGAAAGCAATTAGGGATAACTACTGGATTAGGTTTTGGATACCACAATTATAGTTTGAGAAACAACTACGTTTTGGCGCATACAGCAGATACGATTTTTGCCGTTCAGGACACCATTTTCACTTTTAAGACCAATAAATTACAAGTTGGAACGATTTCAATTCCATTACTATTGGATTATTCTTTCGGTAAAAACTTTGATAAAAGTTACTACATGGCAGTGGGTGTAATCGGTACCTATAACTACGGAACCAAACAAACTCTAACAGGTACCTATGCAAATGGAGATCAATTTGTAAATTCAACTATTTCAGCATTTAACATGAATAGATGGACATTAGATGCAACAACACGCATTGGTTACGGTCATTTTGGAATGTTCATTAGCTATCAGTTGAATTCGATGTTTAAAACTAGTCACACAGTTGCTGTTTATCCATTTCGTATAGGATTCAATATTCTTTTTGGAATTTAGTTTTTAACCAACTGGAAGAAACTTTGCAAGGTTTGATCTAGCTCATAGATTTTCAACACATAGAAATAAGTGCCTTCTTCGTATTCACTTCCATTCCAAGAATTATCATAATTCTTCTTACTGTACAATAACTGTCCCCATCTGTTAAAGATAAATAACTCGTTTTCGGGATAAAACGATAAGTATTCAAAGGATAAGCGATCGTTAATACCATCTCCGTCTGAAGTGATGACGTTAATGTTCGTGATTTCTGCTGGTACAACGATGACATTGGTGCAAATACTATCGGTACAAGAGTGTTCATCAACAATGGTTAAACAAAGCGGATAAAGTCCAGGAACAGCATAAGATCCACTGAAAGGTGAATTTTGAGAAAATGAACTGTCCGCCAGTGTCCAATTCCAAGATATAATGTTCCCAAGGGGTATCGTCGAAGCATCTTGAACCGTAAATGTGTTTGTTACTACTACAGGATTCGGTTGAATGTTTACTTGTGCAATGGGATTTGGATAAATCCGTACAGTTATTTGTTGCGTATCTGAAACACAACCATTGATCTCGGCATAAGCTGAATAATTCACTTGAATGGTTGTATCACTCAAATTCGGAATGGATTCAAGGATGTTTCCATTTCCCGATGCATTTCCGAAATAATGACTGATTCCACCGTTTAAACAAGAGGAGTTGATGATCGAGATAGCTTCACCGGCACATAAAACAGAATCGTAAATGAGGGCGGGCTCGGTAGCTGGAATCAAGGGTTTATTTCCGATAGGAAAATTAAGGATTTGATTACCACAAGCATCAATGATGATTGGAGGGGGAACAGCTAAACTCGTTTGAAGGCTATCGCAATAAAGCGGACAATTTGGATTCGTTAACGTAAAAACATGGTTTGTTGAACCATTCGAACAACCAACGTTTTGTCCGACAGTGATGACCTGTGTAGACCATGGATGGGAAAAGGTATAAGGCGCAACACCATATCGCGCATAGGCTGTCGCATTGAATGTACAACTATTCGAACAGATGGGAGTTTGATTGATGAACCATTCGTTTCCATATGATTCTGGTGTTTTCCCATAGACAATGACTTCGAATGGATAAATAGAAGCAAAAGGGTCATAGCGAATGTAGGTAGTATTGCATCCCGATCCTAGCGCATTTCTACCAATGTGCATACGTACCCAAAAGCTTACATTTGAACAGGATTCTCCAACACAACAACTGAGTGGATTCATTAAATTAAAACTATCCAAATAAGCTGTTCCAGGAAGTGCAGCCGTGGCCCCAGTAACCGTGAAAATTTGCGAACTCCCGCAACTTGAACTGTAATACATCGCTCCTTGACTCATGATTGCCCCTGTAAATGGGTCAGCATAAAAACTTCCGGAAACATAAACGCCAGTAGCAGTAATACCAGCTGGAATTGTTACTTGGATGCTATCTTTATTATATGTGGGCATAAAACAAGAAGGCATGTATCCATTGGTCCACGTGCTTAATGGGCCAGAAATCACCGGGTCAATAATCACCGGATAAATGCGCGTAGGATGATTTAACCAGTTTGAGGAAATGACGAGTTGTACGTATTCCCCATCCTTTTTATTGACAATTTCGTAATGTCCAATATAGGTTTGACCAGATGCATCGTAACAAATGATCGGATCTAGTTGCGCCGCCGTCCTACCTTTTTCATCCAAAATTGTTAGGCGTTGACACAGTTGCTGTTTTTCATCGAATTCTTTTACGATGCGAAAAGAGCTTGGGATTTCAAGTTTCTCCTCAATGAGTAAATCGGTTTGCTCATGAGAGAGTGGTTCATTAAGTCGATAACTAAACTTGATGGCGTTTTCCAAAAAAACAACTTGCTTGTCTACGTGAGAAACAATCTGTTCAAATAAGACTATGTTTTGAGAAAGGGAAAAGTCATTATTTGTGGTTACCCCATTAATCAGTGTTTTGACACCAAACTGTATTTTTTTTAACTCCGTTGAACTGAGGGAAAAACTTCCATCTTCAGCTAAGTAGGTGGGAAAAGGTTGATGTAGTGCGCCCCATCCATTAGATGATTTTTTCAAACCAAAATCAATAGGGATTAGGTCGCCTTCTTTGGTGTAATAATTTATTGGTTTTAAACTATACCGTGCTTTTATGTCACCTTTCTTATTACGATAGAGAGAAGAATTGAGTGTTCTTTTATCTCTGACTTCTTGCCAACTATGGTCATATACAACAGCATTTGAACTGTCAACTTGTTGGCGATTTACGCAAGAAGATTTCATGGTCCAAATGGCAGATTTATTCACCTGGGATTGACCCTCGCTCATGAAAAGCGTTAAAAAAAGTAGAAAATAAATATATTTCATAGTAGCAGATTCACTACTAAGATAGCATTTTAAACAGATAAAATAGATTTAACCGATTAAAAATCAAGGGTTAAATGAAAGATCATTCAAATCATTACCCGCTAAAAAAGACTTACAATCCATGCGTTTTTTTCCTTCGGCTTGAATCTCTTTTAGCAAAACGAAACCATTTCCACTTGGGAAGACAATTCCTTCTGGCATGGAGAACGGACCATTGTTTCGTTTCGCTTGATCTATCTTTACTATGGATGAACCGAAGAGTTTAAACGTAATCCAATTAGCTTTTTTTACCGACCAAAGTTTACACCAAGCAGCAGGATAGGGGGATAGTCCCCTGATGCGATTGTGGTTTAATTCAGCCGCTTGATTCCAGTCAATTTCACAATCTGCCTTGAAAATTTTCGGTGCGAAAGGTACAGACGTATCGGATGGATCTTGTTCGATCGTTGAAACCCTACCTGAACAAATTTGATCGGCGGTTTCTACCGTTAAATCAGCACCCATCGATTTTAATTGATCGTGTAATTCTCCTGCATTGATTTCTCTGGAAAGTGAAATGGCTTTTTGTGCAATGATAGCGCCGGTATCAATGTTTTCATTAATGAAAAAGGTACTCACACCAGTTTCCGTTTCACCGTTCATGATGGCCCAATTAATGGGAGCAGCACCTCGGTATTTTGGAAGTAGGCTAGCATGTAAATTAATCGTTCCGAATGCAGGCATTTTCCAAACAACATCGGGTAACATGCGGAAGGCAACAACGACAAACAAATCTGCTTGTAGTGCTTGAAGAGCGACTAAAAATGAATCGTCGCGTAATTTATCAGGTTGTAACACGATTAAGTCGTTCGCGCTGGCGTATTGTTTGACAGCACTCTGCTGAATTTGCTGTCCGCGTCCTGCTGGTTTATCGGCAACTGTAACTACACCAACCACCTCATGTTTTGAACGCATTAATGCGTCTAGAATTCCCACAGCAAACTCTGGGGTTCCCATAAAAACGATACGTAACTTATCTTTCATTAGACAATTTTCTTTTTCCAATCATACAAACGGAGGTAACTGATGGAAGCTAGCCCCATCAAAATAAAATAAATATACTCTACCATCCAAATCCAATAAATGTCTAAGTTCCAAACTTTGATGAAAAGGTAACAAAAGACGACATATACACTCACGATTCCAAATTCAATAAACATGGAATGAAGGGTGTTTCCGGAACCATGGATTGTTTGAAAATAAACGGAGGAAAATCCATACAGCATGATGGACACAGAAATTAATCGGAGGATCTCAGCGCTCTTTTGAACATATAATTCAGCTGGATTAATCAGTCGAATTAATGCTTCCGGATAGAAAATCGCTCCGTGAAAGGTCACACACAAGAACAAAAGTGTCATGAGTTGTATGCGTTTTTGAATTGTTGGAATCTCATCAAATTTTTTGGCGCCAATGTATTGAGAAATATACGTTTTTGTCGTTCCTGCGAATCCCCAAATAGGAACGAAAGCAAGAAAATAAATGGCGCGTATATTTTGAGAAACGGTTAAATCAAATTGTCCCTTTTGCTCCAACCAAGTGAAAAAGAGGGTCCAAGTTGCTAATGCAAAAAAGCCTTGCAACATAAGCGGACTCCCAACTTTTAACAATTCCTTCATGGACTCTAGTTCAAACTTGAAGTGTGCAAACAATTGATAGGCTCTTCTTTCGGAGGAAAAAATCAAGTAAATGACTAGAAAGCTCATTCCTAAAGCATCGGCGATGGTATTGGCTAACGCGGCTCCTTCAATCCCCATTTCAGGTAAACCGTTCCTACCGAAAATAAGTGAATTGGCAAGAAAAATATTACTAATGGCGGTAATCATTGCAGCATACAATACAATGATTGTTTTGCCTTTAGCTAATAAAAATGCCTGAATCGTAATCGTAATCATGGCGAAAAACAAAGCGAAACTCCTGACGCGAATAAAGTCTCCTTGTAATAGGGCAATTTCATTGTTCTTTGAGTAACCGATAATCGCTGAAGGAAGAAACCAATGCAACACGATAAAGAAAATAATCGCTAATATGAAATTGGTGATAAAGGATGTGCCAAAAACACGGCCAATCGCCGAAATTCGTTCTTCCCCAATTCTTCGAGCAATGATGATTTGTGCTCCGTCTCCCATTCCTAGCAAACACACATAAACAGTGACGTATAAAAGTCCTCCGTTCCCGACTGCATCAAAAGCTTCGGTGGAATACCTGCTGATGAGGGACGCGTCCGTTATCAAGACAATAGACTGGATAAATCCAGAAACCATCATCGGAAGTGCCATTCCTAAAATTGCTTTGTAATTGAGCGCAAGCATCTTAGTCGACTTGAATAATCAATCCTTTTAGGTACTCACCTTCAGGATGAAAAGCATGAATAGGGTGATCTGCTGGTTGATGAATTTGCTCCAAAATACGCACATTTCTTCCGGATTCAATCGCTGCGGCAATAATGGTATTGGTAAACATGGCTTTATCAATGACCTGCGAACATGAGAAGGTAAAAATGATTCCTCCGGGTTTAATTTGCCGAATGGCATGTGCATTCAAACGCTTGTAGCCTTGAATCGCTTGGTGACGTTTTTCGCGGTGTTTTGCAAACGCAGGTGGATCCAAAACGATGATGTCGTAATCTTCTTGCAGGTCCTTCATGTAATCCATGGCATCCGCACAAATGGACAAATGTTTCTCCGAATAATTGTTCAATAGGATGTTGTCATCGGTTAAGGCAATAGCCTTTTTTGAACTATCCAGTGAATGCACCAAAGATGCGCCATGATTCAACGCTTGAAGGGAGAATCCACCGGAATAACAGAAGGTATTTAATACTTTTTTCCCTTTCGAGTATTCTCCTAAAATGCGTCTATTCACTCGTTGGTCAATAAAGAATCCTGTTTTTTGACCGCTAATCCAATCGATGTTGTATTTAACCCCATTCTCAAGTGCAAGATGCGGTGTTTCGCAGCTTCCTAATAGGTAGGAATCTGTCACATCGGTTCTTTTTGGTAATGTATCTGTCGATTTGGAATAAACGGCTGTCAATTTTTTACCAAAGGCATTTTTCAATGCATTAGCAATTAATTCCACGGAAAAATACATACCAATGGAATGACATTGAATCACGGCAACTCCATTGTAAAAATCAATGACAAGTCCAGGTAGTTCATCTCCTTCTCCATGACATACACGGAAAATGTTATTTTGCTTTGTTAAAAGTCCAATATTTAATCTGGAATCAACAGCTTTTTTAATTTTACGATCGAAAAATGCTTGATCGATTTCGTCGTATTCGAAACTCAAGATTCGAACAGATATGGTAGCATGTTGAAAATGCCCTATCCCTAAAAATTGGTCCTTCCGTGTCATCAGACACACTACGTCACCATCCTTTAAAGATTCTGTTGAAGATTCAATGGCTCCCGAAAAAACCCAAGGATGTCGGCGCATCAATGATTGTTCTTTGCCTTTGCGGATGTGTAGTATAGGATATGTCATGGACGCAAAGTTACACAATCCGTTGTCAAACTTACGGAAGTATCACATCCTATTGCATAGAAAATAGAGAGTTTTGTAGGGTAAGTCCTATTTTCGACTTACTTTTGACGGAAATAAAGATGAAGTATGTCAAATAAAAGAATTCTTAAGAGAAACATCAATGAGATGGTTTTTGATGTGGTAGAAGAGTGTTTTCACCACCAAATGTTGGATGAGTCTAAAGCTCCAGCAACAGAAAAATTAATTACAGAGGCAGCGACTTTCCAAGATGTTATTCTTAGTCGCATGCACAAAGCAAAAGGAAAAGCTGAGTTTCGTGCAATCGTTACTGAAGTTGAAGCAAAAGCCTTAACTTTTGTTGATGCGTTAAATGCATTGAATAAATAAGTAGATGCTTCAGTTAGATTGGAAGCGCATGCTCGCTGCATTTGGCGCAATTTCTTTTCTAATGGTTCTCATTACTACCCGCGCAACTGATTCCTATTGGAACGCAGTTGCGCTTGGTGGACTAATGATTTTCTTTTGGATATTTGAGGTGATATCCATTTATATTACAGCCTTATTCCCATTTATTTTTGCCATTCCACTCGGACTCCTGAACACAGCAGATCTTGCGGCTAGTTATGGAAACAATAACGTCTATTTGTTCTTTGGTGGATTTGTCCTTGCCCTCGGATTGGAAAAATGGAAGGTTCACGAGCAAATCGCTCGAAGAATTATCAATGTAGTAGGTGATTCAAAACCACGAATCTTACTCGGATTCATTTTAAGTACAGGATTCCTAAGTATGTGGATTTCCAATACCGCTACCGCACTCATGATGTTACCCATGGCCATCGCGATCATTCAGGCAATGCCGGTTGCACATCAAAAATCAAAATTTTCTTTATTGCTCATGCTTAGTATTGCCTATGCCTCTAGTATAGGTGGGGTAGGGACCCTGATTGGATCGCCTCCGAATACGCAAATGGCCGCAATTCTCGAAAAGAATTTCCATATAACGGTTAGTTTTTTCGATTGGATGAAAATCGGAATGCCCTTAGCGATGACCATGCTTTTGGTCATGTATGGGATATTTTATTTCGCACTTGGAAAGGAACGCAAGGAATTACATGACGTCAATTTACCGAATGCACCTTGGACCAATGAACAACTTAGAGCACTAGCGATTTTCGGGCTTGTTGTTATTTTATGGTCTTTCCGTGAATTGATTACCTCAACAACCGGACTTAACTACGGGGATGAAAGTGCAGCGATTTTCGGTGCCATCTTGTTATTTATCGTACCGGGTAAAAGCGAAAAAAAACCATTGTTGGATTGGAAAGACACAGAAAAACTACCTTGGGGTATTTTGTTGTTGTTTGGTGGTGGACTCGCACTTGCTCAAATTTTTGAGAAAAATGGTGTTGTTGAGTCGCTGACGAAGGTATTTCAGTCCTATGATAATTTGTCTGTCCCGGCAATCGTTTTACTTGTTGTTGTCATTTCAGTATTTGCATCAGAAGTGATGTCCAACTTAGCCCTCGTCACTATATTTGTTCCTGTTATCGCAAGTTTCGCAAAGGAATCCGGTTACGATATTTTTCAATTGTGTTTCTCTTTAACGCTCGGAGCGAGTTTGGCGTTTATGATGCCCGTCGGAACACCCCCAAATGCTATCGTTTTCTCCTCTGGACATGTGAAAATTCATCAAATGGTTAAAATGGGTTTTGTTTTAAATGTGATTGGAATCGCACTGATCTCCTTGTTTGCCATCCTCTTTTTGTAGTTCGAGAATATTTCTTATTTTCGATAACTATAAAACGAAACTATGATAACAGCAGAAAGACTTTTTGAAGTCCCTGATCATCAATTAAAAAATTATCCGAATGCAGCCATGTTTGTCACAAAAACAGCTGGAATTTGGGTTCCGATTTCAACAACTGACTTTATTGAACGCACCATCAATGTTGCACGCGGATTAATTTCCATGGGCATACAGGCGGGCGACCGTGTTGCAGTGGCAAGTTCAAATCGCTTGGAATGGAATATTCTGGATATTGCGGTTCAAAAAACTGGTGCGATTTTAGTTCCTTTGTATCCGAATATCTCCGAAAATGATTACCGTTTTATTCTAAATGATTGCGCAGCAAAAATTTGTGTGGTTTCCAATCAAGAATTAGCAGATAAAATTTCAAATGTTCGTGCGGAAGTGCCTAGTTTGGAGCATTTGTTCTCCTTTGATAAGCTGGAATCTGTTCCTAACTGGTCGCATATTGAAGAGCAAAAATCACACACAGACGCAGAACTCGTTTACGAAAGAATGAAAAACGTTAAAAATGAGGATTTAGCCACGATTATTTATACCTCAGGAACGACGGGAAATCCGAAGGGTGTGATGCTATCTCATCGAAACTTGTTGTCGAATGTGGGTGCATGTATTGAGCCAATTCCAGCGGATAATAATTCACGTGTTTTGACGTTTTTGCCCATTTGTCACGTCTATGAACGCATGCTACATTACCTCTACATGTATTTGGGATGTTCCGTTTATTTCGCTGAATCTATGGAAACAATTGGTGAAAATATCAAGGAAGTTAAACCAGAGGTTTTCTCAGCTGTACCAAGATTGATTGAAAAGGTTTTTGATAAAATCATGGCCAAGGGAGAAGAGTTGAACGGCATCAACAAAGGAATGTTTTATTGGGCATTAAACCTCGCCGAAAATTACGATAATGTGAATGCAACTCCATTTTTCAAGTTCAAATTGGGGATTGCGCGAAAATTAATTTTTTCAAAATGGCAGGAAGCATTAGGCGGAAACGTCAAAGCGATTGCATCCGGAAGCGCAGCACTTCAACCGAGATTGGCACGAATCTTTCTAGCTGCAGATATTCCAATTTTAGAGGGGTATGGATTGACGGAAACCTCTCCTGTAGTCACAGTCAATAATTTCGTTACCGGAATCCGCATTGGAACAGTTGGCGCCTTGATTGAAGGGGTACAAGTGAAAATCGCTGCGGACGGTGAGATTTTAGTAAAAGGACCCAACGTGATGATGGGTTACTATAACAATCAAGAAGCAACGAATGAAGTAATAGACAGCGAGGGTTGGTTCCATACCGGTGATATTGGAGAATTTCAAGATGAAAAATTCTTAAAAATTACGGATCGTAAAAAAGAAATATTCAAAACCTCGGGAGGTAAATACATTGTTCCTCAAGCAATGGAAAATCGATTCAAAGAATCACGTTTTATAGAACAAATTATGGTGATCGGAGAAGGAGAGAAGTTTCCAGCAGCTTTTGTTGTTCCTAATTTCGCCTTTGCAAAGGAATGGGCGCATCGCCATGTACTACATTTTGAATCGATGAGCAACGAGGAAATCATTAAGCAAAGTGCATTTATTGAGCGAATGGATGAGGAAATCGCTGAAATAAATCAGGTGTATGGCAATTGGGAACAAGTCAAGAAAATCGCCTTGCTTCCTGCTGAATTTACGATTGATGGCGGAGAACTTACACCAACACTCAAATTAAAGAGAAAGAAAATCCTAGAGAAATACCAAGAGGGATATCAGAAAATATTCAGCTAACAAAAAAGGCCATCGTTAGATGGCCTTTTTTGTTCCATTAAAAATGGATTAGTTTGCTTTCTTAGAACAACAAGATGATTGTTGTGTAGTTGAACAAGATTTACCTTGTTGAGAAGAACAACAAGAACCTTTTTTCTTTTTTTTCTTTTTCTTATCGTCGTCTTTTTTGACAACCTCAGTTCCAGTTACTGCAGCATACGTTGAAGTCGCCATTGACCCAGCATACGTGAATAAAGCTAATGCTAAAAATACTTTTTTCATGATGTTTGATTTTATAAGGTAAATATACAAATTAATTCAGTTTTCCAATACGCGTCAATTTTGCTTTGACGACATCTCCAATCGCTACATCAATTTTTGTGCCGAGTGGAAGGTATAAGTCAATTCGTGAACCAAATTTAATGAATCCAAATTCAGAACCCATTTCAACGTATTGCCCCTCTGTAGGGTAATAACAAATTCTTCTCGCAACTGCACCAGCAACTTGACGGAACAATACTTCTTTTCCAGATTCGTGTTCCACCACAACGGTACTGCGCTCGTTATCTGTACTGCTTTTTGGATGCCAAGCTACTAGAAACAATCCCGGGTGATATTTGATGTATTTAACAAGTCCTTTAATCGGGTGGTAGTTCGCATGAACATTCAACGGTGACATAAAGATGGAAATTTGAATGCGACGATCTTTGAAATATTCCGATTCTGTTGTCTCTTCTATTACGACAACTTTACCATCTGCTGGACACATAATGTCGTTTGATTCGCCAATGCATGTTCGATTAGGGACACGGAAAAATTGAACGACTAGTCCGAGTAAAACAAGGAAGCCAATTTGCAGGATCCAATAAATGATTGGACAGCAAGCACTCAATAAATAATGTATTATCCCACTTAAAATTACGGTGGAGACCAAACTCCACAACATAATGCCTTTACCTTCTCTGTGTAATGTCATAGTTTACCAAAATAAATAAATCATCGACCAACAATAAAAAAACGGAATTGCAAACAATGCCGCGTCGAATCGATCTAAAATCCCACCGTGTCCCGGAAGGATACTACCTGAGTCTTTAATGTGTAAACTTCTTTTGAAAAGCGACTCCAATAAGTCTCCAAAAATTGCACAAGGCGCAATGATAATAGCAGATACCACCCAAAACAAGGTTTCTCCTTCATTGATGTATGTTCCGATGATGTATCCAAAAATCAATGTAAATACTACTCCACCAATTGTCCCTTCCCACGTTTTCTTCGGTGAAATTCGTTCGAATAATTTGTGTTTACCAAAAAGACGGCCGCTAAAATATGCAAACGTGTCGTTCGTCCAAATCAACAAAAACATCCCTACAACATGTGGCAGGTATGAGGTGTTTCTCAAACTTAGGTCAATACTCAAGTAAAACGGAATAACAACATAGACAATTCCGAAAACCAAAACTGAAATATTGATTAATGGGTGATCTTTTTTCGCCCAAAGTTCATTTAAAATTAAGGTGAAAAAAAGTGGAAAAAGAACGGTGATAACAATGATTGGGAGATTGGCTAAGCTAAGTCCTATGAGAAGAACATAGATAAAACAACCGATGAAAATACCGATTTCAGAACTAACTTGAACAACTGGATGATTTTTAAACAGACGGTAGAACTCCGCTAGTCCAATGACCATGAATACCGAGAAAACAAGCATTTGAGCGTAAGGATGCCACAAGATGGAACCAATGACAACAGTGCCAAAGATTGCTCCTGTAATACTCCTTAAGGCTAAATTACTCAAAGGCATCGTTTAATCGTTTTTTCGCTTCATTTTCAAACTCCGAAGTTACATATAGTTCAAAGCTACCGAAATCATTAAACATAGAATCCATAGTATTCCTCTCTTGAAACGGAATGTCATGGTCTGATAATATCAGCTTCGCTTGCACGAAGGAATATTGCTCACGTGATTTAAAAACGAGTATTCTTTCCAAACTATTTCTCCTCCGTTTCTTCTCCTGAATCTGATTTCGAATCTTCTTTCACTCCACTCTCGCTGCTCTCACTCTCACTCTCATTCTCATTCTCACTCTCACTCTCACCCTCACTCTTCACTCCGCTCTCGCTCTCACTCTCACTCTTCACTTCCGTCTCAACCAATTCCTCGCTTTCCCACTGTCGCTTTCCGAAAATGCGTTCCAAGTCTTCCTTGAATATGACCTCGGTTGCTAATAATTGTTCTGCTAATTCTGTTAACTGAGCTTGATTTTCAGAAAGAATTTGAAGTGCTCGTTGGTATTGACTCTCGATTAATTTAGAAACTTCTTCATCGATGATGCGTGCAGTATCGTCAGAATAAGGTTTGGTAAAGGAGTCACGTCCTTGAGAATCGTAGAAGGAGATATTTCCCAAACGTTCGTTTAATCCATAAATCGAAACCATTGCGTACGCTTGTTTGGTTACTTTCTCAAGATCACTCAGCGCACCAGTACTTATTTTACCGAAAGCCAATTGCTCCGCGGCACGTCCACCTAAGGCTGAACACATTTGATCTAAAATCTGCTCGGTTGTCGTAATGCTACGCTCTTCTGGCAAATACCAAGCGGCACCCAGTGATTGTCCGCGAGGAACAATCGTTACTTTCACCAATGGATGAGCGTATTGTAACATCCAAGAAATAGTTGCATGTCCAGCTTCATGGAAAGCAATCGCTTTCTTCTCAGCTTTTGTAATGATTTTATGTTTTTTCTCAAGTCCACCCACGATTCGATCAACGGCATCTAAGAAATCTTGTTTCTCCACATGCTTCTTGTTGTTTCGAGCAGCAATTAACGCAGCTTCATTACATAAATTAGCGATATCCGCACCAGAGAATCCAGGTGTTTGTTTTGCAAGGAAATCGATATCTAATCCTTCAACTAATTTCAAGGGCTTCAAATGAACCAGGAAGATTTCTTTTCGCTCATTCAAGTCAGGCATGTCTACGTAGATTTGACGGTCAAATCGACCAGCACGCATTAACGCAGCATCCAAAACATCGGCGCGATTGGTCGCTGCCAAAATGATTACTCCAGAATTCGTTCCGAATCCATCCATTTCCGTTAGCAACTGATTCAAGGTGTTTTCACGCTCATCGTTGGAATTGAATCCATTGTTTTTTCCACGTGCACGTCCAATCGCATCAATCTCATCGATAAAGATAATCGACGGCGCTTTTTCTTTAGCTTGACGGAATAAATCTCTTACTCTTGAAGCACCAACACCAACGAACATTTCTACGAAGTCTGATCCGGATAAAGAAAAGAACGGAACTTTGGCCTCACCTGCAACGGCTTTAGCTAAAAGGGTTTTTCCAGTTCCTGGAGGACCAACAAGCAAAGCTCCTTTAGGAATTTTCGCTCCTAATTCTGTGTATTTTTTTGGGTTTTTTAAGAATTCAACGATTTCGACAATTTCTTCTTTTGCCCCTACTAATCCAGCAACATCCTTAAACGTGACATTTGTTGATTTTCCTTTGTCGTATACCTGAGCACGAGACTTTCCAATATTGAAGATTTGTCCGCCACCGCCTCCAGCACCTCCGCCACCTGACATGCGTCTCATAACGAACATCCAAATAACGATGATGATAACAAACGGCAATAAGTAACCCAAGATGTCTCCCAAGTAATTTACTTCTGTATCATTCTGGTAATCATGGTAACCACGATCGTCTAACGCTTTCTCAAAATTTGTCGGACTACCAATGTTTTCAAGCTCAAAGGTTACTTGAGTCGGTTTTCCTTTGCGCGTTTTCAGCATCTTTTTCATCTTCGGAAAATCAAGCTTATTCGTTTGATTAACGTAAACTACACCTTGATTTTTCAGTTGAAATTCAGCTTTTGACTGATTGATGATTTTTACATTTTTAACTCCTTTGATGTCCACTAATTCCATCAAAGTTTCCTTGTACTTAATGGTAGCAGAAGGAGTGGAATTCATGAAAATATTGAAGGAAATTAAAGCGATTCCCAAGGCCCCATAAATCCAATAAATGGAAAATGGACTTTTCTTTTTTTCTTCTGACATAGCTAGTTTCTAGTTTAAATTTGGGATGTCTGTACGAACAGCATCCGACCACAAATCCTCGATTTCAAAAAATGACCGAGCGTCTTTGTAAAAAATGTGTCCCACTACATTGATGTAATCTAACAGAACCCACTCACTATTTGTTTTACCTTCGATATGCCAAGGTTTTTCTTTTAACTCTTTTCTTGTGAAACGTGTCACAGCATTTGAAATACCATCGACGTGTGTGTTAGACTCGCCGCTACAAATGACAAAAAAATCACAAACCGCGCTCGGTAAGTGTCTCAGATCTAGTACCGAAATGTCTTTCGCTTTGTTATCTTGCATTCCTTCAACAATGGCTTGGCACAATTGTTCTGATTCTGTAATTCCTGTCTTTTTTCGCATTTCAAATATTTAATACAAAACTACGTGATAAATTTTAATTTTACGGCTCCTTACACAGCGATATGACACCGATTGGAAAACAAATATACCACCTTGATTCTGTAGACTCCACCAACAATTTTGCTGCCAAATTAATTAACGACCAAATTTGTCAAAATGGTTCGGTAATATTGGCAGATAAACAAACTGCGGGCAAAGGACAAATGGGAAGTGCTTGGGAATCAGATGCATCAATGAATCTGCTTTGCTCATATGTTTGGAAGCCCGACAATCTGTCAGTTTTGGATCAGAGCAAAATGAACTGGATGATTTGTTTGGCCATTCACAAACTTCTACTGAGATTCGGGATCGACGCTGAAATCAAGTGGCCGAACGATGTTTTTGTGGGCTCCCGAAAAATTGCTGGCGTGCTGATTGAGAATCAAATCGAAGGTAATCGTATCTCTTGGGTGATAGCGGGAATTGGACTCAATGTGAACCAATGTCAATTCGAAACGTCAAATGCAACAAGTATTAAATTACAGATTGAAGCAGAAATCCGAATAAAAACAATCTTAAACGAGCTGACAGATATTTTAAATGGGTATTTGCTTCACTGGGACACTGTGGAATCCACGCTTAAATCGTCCTACGAAATGTTGTTGTATCAAAAGGGAGAAATGGCTTTGTATGCGGATGCAAATGGCGAATTTGAAGGCGAAATTATTGGAGTTGAAGATGACGGAAGGATTCTTTTGAAAGTAAGTAACGAAATTCGCCGCTATTCTTTGAAGGAGCTTCAGTTTTGTTCAAAATGAGCCTTCATTTGACTGCTCATTTGTTCGAAAAGTGAGGTTAAAGGTTTTTCAATCAGTACTTTCATAAATCCATTGACTTGTCCGTCAAAAAGGACTTGTCCGTGACAATATTCTCCTTCTTGTTTCAGTGAAACCGTCAGTGTGAAAGAAAAAGGACTTCCTTCTCCAGAGCGATAGCGAACCAATTGTTCTTCTTGTTTGTCAAATAGAAGCGTAATTAGAATTCCACCTTGCGCTTGAAAGGAACATTGTTCTTTTGTTGCTTGAAATTTAGAAATTTTCTCCTGTGGGAGCAAAAAAGAAAGGTTTTGTGCGTCACAAAGAAAAGCACTAACGGATGTTATGTTCGCATGAATGGCAACCGATGTGCTTTGAATGATCATGAATTCATTATTGATTCCATGTACTTGGATTCAAGCGCCACTCATGTAGCGTTGTTAAATCCGCGTCATTGATGTAATTCGTTTTGACCGCAACATCGATTAATGTGGCGTAATCAGTTATTGTCTCGAACGGACAAGCAGCTTCTTGAAAACTTTGGTCAGCTTGAGAAAAACCGTAAGTAAAAGTCGCTAATAATCCTTTCACAACGAGTCCACCTTGACGCAATGCTTCCACCGCTTTTAAACTGCTTCCCCCCGTAGAGATTAAATCTTCAATCACCACAACTTTTTGTCCTGGTTCAAAAGCTCCTTCGATCAGATTCTCCATTCCATGTCCCTTCGCTGCTGCACGAACATAAATGAAAGGTAATCCAAGTTCTTGTGCGACCAATGCACCTTGAGCAATTCCACCCGTGGCAACACCAGCAATCACATCTGGTTTCCCGTAAACGTCTAAAATAAGTTGAGCGTATGCTTGACGAATGTGCGTACGCACCTCGGGAAAGCTTAATGTAACGCGATTATCACAGTAAATCGGCGACTTCCATCCGGAAGCCCATGTGAATGGTTTGTTCGGTTGTAAACGAACAGCTTTCGTTTTCAATAATAATTCTGCTACCTTTAGCGCTTGTTCTTGATTTGATACCATGCCACAAAAATATAAAGTTTTCATGGATAAGCAGGTAATTCATTTTACTTCTGTCCCCATTCCACTTGTGGAAATCGTGGAAAATGCGATGCCCTTGAATGTTTTAGCGCTTCAAGGATTGTTCAAAAATCAAGAAATTCAAGCGGTAAACATTCATCCAAAAGCTGCATTAAAGTCGTTTTTTAAACACTTCAATAAAATAAAAACTGCTGGAGGACTTGTATATCATTCAGAAAGCGATTCGTATTTATGGATCAGGCGCTTAGGACTTTGGGATCTTCCAAAAGGAAAAATCGAACGAGGTGAAAGTTCAAAAGATGCCGCGATTCGCGAAATTAGAGAGGAATGTGGTTTATCTGGAAAACTCGATTTAAAACACCGAATTTGCTCTACATACCATGTGTATGAATTCAAAAATAAGTCCATCCTAAAGAAAAACAATTGGTATTATTTAGAATATGAAGGAGATCTAAATACGAAGCCCCAAGTGGAAGAAAACATTACGGATGTTCTTTGGATCAAGAAAGAAGATTTCAAAAACTGCTTATCGCAAACATACCCGTCTATTCAAGAAGTCATTGAACATGCATTTGAATCCTAATTTTATGTTAAATTTGATTTTTAAATAAGAATTCAAGTTACCATTGTAAAAAATTAAAACCATGAAATACGCATTACTTACATTCGCTTTCCTTTTTGTTGGATTTGCTCAAGCTCAAAAAGAAACTAAACCAGCTAATGGTTTAAAATTTACAACCTTAGAAATTGTTCGTGAAAACATTCCTTATGATTCCAAAGACATGTTTGTTTTCGAATTTAAAAATATAGCTAAAAAATCGATTACAGTAGGTAGTGTTCAAACAAGTTGTGGTTGTACAGCTGCTGAGAAACCAACAGAACCTATCAAAAAAGGCAAAAAAGGAGCCATTAAAGTGACTTACGATACAAAAAGAGTAGGCGCATTTACCAAAACAATCACTGTTTTCTCCGATGGTGGCGATCCAATTGTTCTAACCATCAAAGGATCCGTTCTATCTCCTGCTGATTCCCCTGTAACAAACTAGTCAACCTTTTCTAGCTTAATCTGGATTGCTCTGCTGAGATATTTGTTATCTTTGCAGCAAAGATTGTGTCATGGAGTTAGGGAAAACGTACGAGCCGCAAAAAGCGGAAGATAAATGGTATAAACATTGGTTGGATAAGGGATATTTTCATTCTGTACCCGACCACCGTGAGCCGTATACCATTGTCATCCCTCCACCAAATGTAACGGGTGTCCTTCATATGGGCCACATGTTAAATAATACCATTCAAGATGTACTTGTTCGCAGAGCAAGGATGCTGGGTAAAAATGCATGTTGGGTTCCAGGAACGGACCATGCATCCATCGCCACAGAAGCAAAAGTGGTGCAAAAACTTCGTCAAGAAGGAATCAAAAAATCTGATTTAACCAGGGATGAATTCCTTGCACATGCCTTCGAATGGAAGGATAAACATGGTGGAATTATCCTTGAACAATTAAAAAAATTAGGCGCTTCGTGCGACTGGGAACGAACGCACTTCACTATGGACAAGGAATACTCCGAGTCCGTGATCAATGTGTTCATGGACCTATACGCAAAAGGTAAAATATACCGTGGTGTGCGTATGGTCAATTGGGATCCCGAAGCATTAACCGCAGTTTCTGATGAGGAAGTAAATTACAAAGAAGTCAATTCTCGACTTTTCTACGTTCGATACAAAATCAAGGATACAACGGATGAATGGGTGACGATTGCTACAACGCGTCCTGAAACTATTCTTGGTGATACAGCCATTTGTGTCAATCCGGATGATGAGCGCTATAAAAAATTAGTAGGGAAATCTGTCATGGTTCCCATCATTAACCGCGAGATCCCCATTATTGCTGATGAGTATGTCGACAAAGATTTTGGAACGGGTTGTTTGAAAGTTACGCCTGCTCACGATACAAATGACTACGAATTAGGTAGAAAGTACAACTTGCCTTCCATCGATTTATTCAACGATAATGGAACACTGAACGATCACGGTGCGCATTACGCCGGAAAAGATCGTTTTGATGTCCGCAAGGAAATTGAAAAAGAACTCGACGAAAAAGGATACTTGGTTAAAACGGAAGACATCATTAATAAAGTTGGATTTTCGGAGCGCACGAATGCGGTCATTGAACCGAAACTATCCATGCAATGGTTCGTTTCCATGAAGGAATTAGCTCAGCCTGCGCTGGAAAATGTGATGAATGGAAACATTCAATTCCACCCAGATAAGTTCAAAAACACGTACCGTCACTGGATGGAAAACGTGAAGGATTGGTGTATTTCTCGTCAGCTTTGGTGGGGACACCGAATTCCAGCTTGGTATTTTGGTAATCGTCCGGACGATTTTGTCGTAGCGAAAACCAAAGAGGAAGCGCTTCGTTTAGCGAGTGAGAAAGCGGGACGTGCTATCCTTGAAAGTGAGTTGAATCAAGATGAAGATGTATTGGACACATGGTTTTCAAGTTGGTTGTGGCCAATTTCGGTGTTTAATGGATTAACACAGCCAGAAAATGAGGAAATTAAGTATTATTATCCGACAAATGATTTAGTTACAGCGCCAGAAATTATGTTTTTCTGGGTTGCTAGAATGGTGATTGCGGGTTATGAATATTTAGGTGATTTACCGTTTAAAAATGTTTATTATACAGGGATAGTTCGAGATAAACTTGGACGTAAAATGTCTAAATCCTTAGGTAATTCGCCTGATCCAATCGAATTGATTGAGAAATTTGGGGCAGATGGAGTTCGTGTGGGAATATTAATTTCCTCACCAGCAGGAAATGACCTTCCTTTCGATTCTTCACAATGTGAACAAGGTAGAAATTTCACCAATAAAGTGTGGAACGCTTATCGCTTAGTTTCTTCATGGGAAGTACGTGAAATAGAACAACCTTTGTCCTCTATTGTAGCAATTGATTGGTTTGAAAGCCGTTTCCAAAAAGTACTCATCGAAATCAACGATCAGTTCGATAAATTCCGTATTTCAGATGCCTTAATGGCAATCTATAAATTGGTTTGGGATGATTTCTGCTCTTGGTACCTAGAAATGATTAAACCGGGTTACGAGCAACCAATTGACCGCGTAACCTTAGAGAAAACGAAATATTTCTTCGAGCAGTTATTGAAAGTGATGCATCCATTTACACCATTTGTTTCGGAGGAATTATGGCACGCTTTAAATGAGCGTAAAGAAGGAGAGGATATCGTTATTTCCGCTTGGCCAACTGTTCACGAAATAAATCAAACGGTATTGACGGGATTTGAAAAGGCGGAGAAAATTATTTCACACATCCGAACCATCCGTAAAAACAACAACATTGCGAACAAGGTCAAACTGGAAATGTACGTTCGTGCAGATGCTTCTACGCAAACAAATTTTGACGCAGTGATCACGAAAATGGGTAATCTTTCTGTTTTCGAATATGTTTCTGAAAAAATGCAACAGGCAAATTCCTTCATAGTGGAAGGGGTGGAATACTTTATTCCCTTTGGTGACACCGTTGATGTTGATGCGGAAATCAAGAAAATGGAGGAGGAGTTGGGTTACACAAAAGGGTTTTTGAAAAGTGTACAAGGTAAACTTTCCAATGAACGCTTTGTTGCTGGAGCTCCTGCGCAAGTCTTGGACCTAGAACGCAAGAAAGAAGCTGACGCACTCGGAAAAATTCAGTTGTTGGAGGAAAAATTAGCTTCGCTAAAGGCGTAATTAAATAAAACGAAAGTCTACCCTGCGGTTCTTTTGCTTGCCATCGTCAGTGTCATTTCGGTCAATCGGTTCTTTTTCACCTTTGAAGTCAATTTCTAAACGTGATTTTGCTAGTCCGTTCAATTCGAAAAAACGGACAAGCGCTGTGGCTCTTCGCTTTGATAACTGAACATTGTAACTGTCCGATCCGTCCGAATCCGTGTGTCCCGTAATTAAAATACGCAAATCTGAATGACTTTTTACTATGCGAATCATTTCGATAAGGTAAGATTCATATTGTGCCTGAATGTTGTCTTTATCGTATTCGAAATAAATAGGCTCAAATTTAAACGTACGTAATTCTTCCATGCGTTTCTCTGGAGATGAAAGTCCGTCCATCAGCTCCTGCTGAAACTTTGCTAGTTGAGGGACGGGCAGAATGTTTGGTGTGTTTTCGTTAATATTGAATACTGCCTTGTACAAGGTCAACGTTGATTTATTGTCTTTGCTTTTTCCAAATAAGTAGCCTTTTTTCGCATCGTATTCAAAGTCAAATTGTTGTATTTCAGTTTCAACAGCATTTTTTGACTTAAAGCCAAGTCTTGTTTCATTGATTTCTAAGTGTCCGTTTTCAAGTACTTTCCCAACAAGATCATAGATGCAGTATTGGCCTTCGCTATTTTCATGCCTCATTTTTCCGTCAATCATCCCTTTTACAATGGTAATATCCAAGTACACCCAGGACGCTGAAGCAGTAGTAGGATTTGATGGGTTAGTGATGAAAGAACCGCCCTGCCACGTTCCGGATAACTTTTGTCCGTTCGACCATATTGTAATCAGCACGAAAAGAAATAGGAGGACTAATTTCATTCTCTTTTATTCGTAAAAAATCAAAAAATGTTCCACAAATTCGAACTATCTTCGATTCTGAATGTTTCAAAAGAAAATTAAGCATGAAAACACTATTTTTATTCATTTCAATTTTAAGCCTGATGATTACTTCGGAAAAACAAGACGTTTACCAATTTAAAGTAAAGGATATCAATGGGAAGACCTTTGACTTTGCCGAATTGAAAGGTAAAAAAATCATGATTGTTAACACTGCTTCCAAATGTGGATTGACTCCACAATACGAGAAATTAGAGGCACTCTACGAAAAATACAAAAACAAGAATTTTGTCATTGTCGGTTTTCCAGCAAATGATTTTATGTCTCAAGAACCAGGTTCAAACGAGGAAATCGAAAGTTTCTGTAAAATGAATTACGGCGTAACTTTTCCTATGATGTCGAAGATTTCGGTGAAGGGTAAGGACATGCATCCGATATATCACTTTTTGACAGAAAAAAGTAAAAATGGACTAGAGGACAACAAGGTGGAATGGAATTTTCAGAAGTACTTAATCGATGAAAGTGGACACTTGGCAAAAGTAATTTCTCCTCGAATTCAACCTGATGATGAGTCGATCACATCTTGGATTGAAAAATAATTCAAATCGTTGAAATTTTGTTGATAAGTTAAGGCTTCCAAAGCCTTTTAAATCCTCGTAAAAGCCTAGCTTTTTCTTATTTTTGTTTGACTTGATAAAAGTGATAAAACGAAAATAAAATAGATATGGCTGAAGAAGAAAGAAAGGATAATTACTCCGCTGATAATATTCAGGTATTAGAAGGACTCGAAGCGGTGCGTAAGCGTCCCGCAATGTACATTGGAGACGTTGGAGTGAAAGGATTACACCATTTGGTTTATGAGGTGGTAGATAACTCCATAGATGAGGCGTTGGCAGGGCATTGTGATAAAATTGATGTATTCATCAATGAAGATAATTCCATTACAGTTGTTGATAATGGACGTGGAATTCCAACTGCGATGCACACGAAGGAAAAGAAATCGGCACTTGAGGTGGTAATGACCGTTCTTCATGCCGGTGGAAAATTCGACAAAGACACGTATAAAGTTTCTGGTGGACTTCACGGGGTTGGGGTTTCTTGTGTGAATGCCCTTTCGATTGCGTTAAAAGCAACTGTTCGACGTGAAGGAAAAATATTTCAACAGGAATATTCTATTGGTAAGCCATTGTACGATGTGAAGGTTGTTGGAGAATCAACAGAAACTGGTACAGAAGTTACGTTTAAACCGGATGGATCTATTTTCGATTCAACAGAATACAATTTCGATACGATTGCTGCGAGAATGCGCGAGTTAGCCTTTTTAAATAAAGGAATAACGATTTCATTAACGGATAATCGTGTGACGGATGATGAAGGTCATCATCCAACGACTATGTATCATTCTGAAGGTGGTTTAAGAGAATTTGCCCAGTACTTAGACAGAAACCGTGAAGCATTGATTTCTGACGTGATTTACTTCGAGGGAGAACGTGAAAACATTCCTGTGGAAGTTGCCTTGACGTACAATACATCGTATACGGAAAATATTCAAGCCTATGTGAATAATATCAATACCCATGAAGGTGGAACGCATTTGTCTGGATTTAGAAGAGGTTTAACGAATACCTTGAAAAAATACGCGACGGACTCTGGGATGTTGGCGAAAGAAAAAATAGATATTGATGGTGATGACTTCCGTGAAGGATTAACAGCTGTCGTTTCTGTTAAAGTTCAAGAGCCACAATTCGAAGGACAAACGAAAACCAAATTAGGTAACCGTGAAGTAACTGCTCCAGTTAGTCAAGCGGTGTCTGAAATGTTATCAGCGTACCTCGAAGAGCATCCAGCAGAAGCAAGATTAATTGTCGATAAGGTCATTCTTGCGGCAAGAGCTCGTCACGCAGCTAGAAAAGCACGTGAGATGGTTCAACGTAAGAATGTTCTTTCGGGATCTGGATTGCCAGGTAAATTAGCAGACTGTTCAGAAAAGGATCCTGCAGCATGTGAGATTTACTTTGTCGAGGGAGATTCGGCAGGTGGAACGGCGAAACAAGGTCGTGACCGTCACTTTCAAGCGATTATGCCGCTTCGTGGTAAAATCCTAAACGTGGAGAAAGCAATGCAGTATAAAATCTTCGAAAATGAAGAAATTAAAAATATTTACACCGCATTGGGTGTTCGAATTGGGACTGAGGAAGATTCAAAAGCATTGAACTTAGAGAAATTACGCTACCATAAGATCATCATCATGTGTGATGCCGATGTCGATGGTTCTCACATTGAAACCTTAATCTTAACCTTCTTCTTCCGATACATGAAAGAGTTGATAGAAAATGGATACATCTATATCGCAACTCCACCATTGTACCAAGTGAAAAAAGGAACGAAATCTGAATACGCTTGGAATGAAGATCAACGCGACCGATTAATTAGTGATTTAAAAGGTGGCGGTAGTGAGTCTTCTGTGAATGTACAACGTTACAAAGGACTTGGAGAGATGAACGCTGAGCAACTTTGGGAAACAACAATGAATCCGGAAAGTAGAACGCTTCGTCAAGTAACCATTGATAACGCAGCAGAGTGTGATCAAATCTTCTCTATGTTAATGGGAGATGATGTTCCACCTCGTCGTGAGTTCATTGAGAAAAACGCGAAATACGCAAAAATCGACGCATAATATGTTTCGTAAGAACATAAAGCCAGTATTGGGAATTTTATTCTTGATACTGGCTTTTTTCGTTTCTGTTGGATTTGAGAATGCGTCTATCCCAACAACACACTATCCACTCGAAACACCAGCGTTGGAAGATGGAGATGTTTACTTAAAACATTCAGGTTACGCCTTTGTGTATAATGAAAAACACGAACAAGCCAAGTGGATAGCCTATTGCTTGACTAAAAAAGAAACGGAAGGTTCGCTTGAACGAACGGATCATTTTGCGGAGGATCCAATCGTTAAAACGGGAACAGCAACGAATGCTGACTATTCAAAAAGTGGTTTCGACCGTGGACACCTAGCTCCCGCAGCGGATATGAAGTGGTCGGAATTAGCCATGGACGAATCGTTCTATTACAGCAATATGAGTCCGCAATTGCCAGCTTTTAATCGCGGAATTTGGAAAAAATTAGAAGAACAAGTGCGGGATTGGGCCGTTTCTTTAGATTCTGTTCTCATTGTCACAGGTCCAATTTTAAGTGAATCCTTGCCGTCAATTGGGACGAATAAGGTCAGTGTACCTAAATTCTACTACAAAGCCATCCTAGACTTCAAGGGTACACATTCCAAAGCAATTGCTTTTATTATGCCCAATAAAGGCTCTAAAGCACCATTAATGAGCTTTACAGTCACTATAGATGAATTGGAAAAGCTGACTGGAATGAATTTCTTTTACCAATTGGAAGATCACTTGGAGAAATCCATTGAGGCAAAGACCTGTCCAACTTGTTGGCCATAAAAAAAACCGCCTTATGAGCGGTTTTAAATTCTTTAGAGAGACTTTTATTAATGAATTAAGCCTTCGTATGTAGCAGCATCTAATAATTCATCATACTGAGATGCATCTGTTAATTTTACTTTAATCATCCATCCTTCTCCGTATGGATCAGAGTTTACCAATTCTGGATTTCCTTCCAATGCTTCGTTAAATTCAAGGATTTCTCCGCTAACAGGCATGAACAAATCAGAAACTGTTTTTACCGCTTCAACGCTTCCAAAAACTTCTTCTTGATTCAATGTTTCACCGATTGTTTCGATTTCAACATAAACGATATCGCCCAATTCACTTTGAGCAAATTCTGTAATCCCTACAATGGCAACATCTCCTTCGATTTTCACCCATTCGTGGTCTTTTGTGTACTTTAATTCTGCTGGAATATTCATGTCAATTTTGATTTGTACAAATGTAGCAATTTTGTTCATTTGTTTCAAGCCTTTGGGAAAGACTTTATAATTACCTTTGCACCATGAATATTGATCAATATAAGGACTTATTAAAGCGAGTTGAAAGCATTCAAAATTACTTGAAAATCGAGGAGAAGCGAATGCAAATGAGAGAGGAAGAGCTGAAAACGCAGGACCCATCTTTCTGGGATGACCCGAAGAAAGCGGAAGTTCAAATGAAATCCATACGTGGATTGAAGTTTTGGGTGAATACATTTGATCGAGTTCAATCTGCTGTATCTGATTTAGAAGTGGTCATGGAATTCGTCAAAGAAGGAATGTCCACAGAAGCAGAACTGGACCAACAATTCCAAGTTATTTTAACGGAAATCGAAGAACTAGAATTAAAGAATATGCTTTCTGGTGAAGAAGATGCACTGAGTGCCGTTCTTCAAATCACGGCAGGAGCAGGTGGGACTGAAAGCTGTGATTGGGCATCCATGTTGATGCGTATGTACCTCATGTGGGGAGAGAAAAAAGGATACAAAATCACGGAATTGAACTTTCAAGAAGGGGATGTAGCGGGAGTAAAAACGGTAACCTTAGAATTAGAAGGTGAATTCGCCTTTGGTTATTTGAAAGGAGAAAATGGTGTGCATCGTTTGGTCCGTATTTCGCCATTTGACTCCAATGCAAAACGTCATACGTCTTTTGTTTCGGTATACGTATATCCGTTAGTTGACGACAACATCAATATTCACATCAATCCCGCTGACGTATCCTTCGAAACGTTTAGATCTGGTGGAGCGGGTGGACAAAACGTGAACAAAGTCGAAACGGCTGTTCGTTTGCGACATGCTCCTTCCGGTATCATCATTGAAAACTCGGAATCAAGGTCTCAATTAGCGAATAAAGAAAAAGCGATGCAATTATTGCGTTCTCAGTTATACGAATTGGAGTTGCGCGAACGGATGGAAAAAAGAAGTGAAATCGAAGCTGGCAAAAAGAAAATTGAGTGGGGAAGTCAAATTCGTAATTATGTGATGCAACCTTACAAGTTGGTAAAAGATGTGCGCACCGGAACTGAAACTAGTGATGTTGATGCAGTAATGGATGGAGGAATAGATCCATTTTTGAAGTCCTTCTTAATGATGTACGGCTCCTAGAGCAGTGGAAGTAACTTTTCTAAAGCTATTCCCCTAGAACCTTTCAGTAAGATCAAATTGTCCGTAATTGCTAAATTGGACCATTGTTCGATAAGTTCTTGGGTTGTTGAAAATCCGTTTGAATTCAAACCTTTAAAGATTGGTCCAACCGTGACGTACCTTACGTTGTTTTCTTGACAGAATCTTAGAATCTCCTGATGTTCTGAAATTCCTTCACTACCTAGTTCGAGCATGTCTCCTAAAATGGCCGTTTTTAAGTCCTGCTGGATTTCCACGAATGATTCTAATGCAGACTTCATACTAGATGGATTCGCGTTGTAACAATCAACGATAACCGTGTTCTTCTCCGTTTTAGTTACTTGGCTTCGGTTGTTTTGCGGAACATAGCCTTCGATAGCTGAATTGATGTCCTCCGGATTCACTTGAAAAATATTTCCAAAAGCAATTGCAGCTAAGAAATTATTAAAGTTGTATTTCCCAACCAAATGCGTGTGAAGAGTGGGAGAGTGGTAGTCATGATTGTGCCATGAAAAATGCACAAACGGATCCAAATAGTTCAATTCGCCAACAATTAGTGCGTCTATATGATTACCAAATGTGACGAGCGGTAAAGGATATTTCTTACAAGCATCCATTAGAACGGTATCGTCCATGCACGCGAACAATACACCGCTTTTTTGTTGAATGGATGCGTACAATTCAGTTTTCGTTTTCAATACGCCTTCAAAATTGATAAATCCTTCCAAATGTGCTTTGCCAATATTGGTGATGATGCCATGAGTTGGATCTGCAATAGAGCATAATTCCGCGATGTCTCCATGTTTATTCGCACCCATTTCGATGATGGCAATTTCGTGTTCTTTTGTTAATCGAAGTATGGTCAATGGAACACCAATATGGTTGTTTAAATTCCCAATGGTACAAAGGGTATTGTATTTTTTGGAAAGAACCGCATTTATCAATTCTTTCGTACTGGTTTTTCCGTTACTTCCTGTAATTCCAATGATTGGAACATCAAACTTATCACGGTGGAATCTCGCAAGTTTTTGAAGAAATTCTAAGGAATGAGTTACGCGGAAAATAGTGCGATTATTGGCGATTCCATCCTCGTCCACAATAGCAAACATGGCACCTGATTCAATCGCTTGTTCAGCGAATAGATTCCCATTGAAGTTATCTCCCTTTAAAGCGATGAATAGGGAACCTGCTTGAATATTTCTAGTGTCTGTGCAAATTCCTGTGCTTTGATAGAATAGGTCGAATAATTTTTCCATGATGCAAAAATGCAAAAAAAAAAGCCCGATTGCTCGGGCTTTTACTATTATTCTTTCGGACTTTTCGGTCTGGAACTTCCAACTCGATCCATCGCACAGCGGAAACCAATTGTTGCCGTTGCTTTGTCTTCATCTAGGAATCTTCTATTTCCTGAAGATAACCAGTACACACGATCAGCCCATGAGCCACCTTTGTAAACTCTTGATTTATCAGAGATTAATGTAGTTGGCCATCCAGATGCACCAGCATTAATCAAATCGTTGTTCAAATTAAAGTTCTCGTGTTGGTTTTGATACATCACTTGTTTAGAGTCACGTAAACCATTGTTAATATCATCTTTACGTTTTGCATTATTGTAGAAGATTGAAGATTCTAAATCACCATCCATATAATCAATGTAATCATCTTTACGGTAATTTAAACGTCCGGCATTCTCTTCAACTGTAACATCTCTCCAACGTTGTTTTCCTTTAGTTTCAGTGATGAATTCTGTCAGTCCATTACGTAAAGTCATGATCCATGTGGTAATCGTTGGATCAGTGCTGTACGAACGGAATTTGCGCTCTAAATAGTCTTTACTGAAAAGTGCAGTATCAATTCCCAAAAATGTATTTGGCTCAGTACGTTCGAAAGCAAAGCTCATCAATTCAAGAATATCTTGTTTTTTCGAACCATCTTGAATTTCCATTGGCAAGTCTTTATTGAACAAAACGCGCTCAATAAAGGCACTAGCAGCGATTGTTCTTCCTTGGTTGTACAACGCAATGGCCGTATCTAGCATAATGTTCAATGTATCTAAAAACTCAAATTGCAAACGTTCCTGAGAGGTAAATTGCGAGTTGTTAGAAACATAATAATTAGATGGAGAATTGAACTGGTATCCTCTTGGATCTTGTTTCGAGTAAATTCTTGAATTCATCGGATTGTTGTTAATTCCACTTGGTTTTGGAGCTGCGGCAGCGTTTGTGTTTGCGTTAGCTGTAGTATCAACGGTTCCATTCGTGAAATTTGACTGGTAATTAGTACCAGCTGATTGTCCGTATTTTTTATTCGCATAAGCCAAGTACTTCACACGAGCAAATTCATTTACGAATTCTTTCATTCCATGCACGTCGTAAACATTTTCGTTGGCTTTTACAGGACGATCATACAAACCGTTTGGAACTAACAACTGTGTTTGGTATTTGTTTCCACGGAAAGGCATAAACTCTTCGGATACTTCACTAGTCATTGGACGATAAACATCCATTACCCATTCGGATACGTTACCAGCCATGTTGTAAAGACCAAAGTCGTTTGGCCAATAGTCGTCAACACGAGCAGTGATGTCAGATCCGTCATTTAAATTTCCGGAAACCCCCATCATATCTCCTTTTCCACGAACGAAGTTAGCTTGGATTGCTCCAGCGAATTGCTCTTCTTCTTGACGAACATAATGTCCATCCCAAGGATAAATACGTCGATCGTTTATGTTTTCAGAGCCTTCATCCAAGTTTCCAATAAGTCCAAGTGCAGCGAATTCCCATTCAGCCTCAGTCGGTAGTCTGTAACTAGGTAATAAGATACCATCTTCCATTCGAACTGGACGCGTCCCTAAACGACCATTATCTATGTCCGCGTAAATAGGATCGTAGTTTTCTAATTGATATGGATCACGAGGAACAGATCTTTTTGTTTTCGCATCAACTTTTGCTTTAGGTTTATTATCCTTATTCATCACATAACCACCTTCAGATTCCACAGTGTAGTTTCCATTTAAGTAATTTTCAGTGCTGAACATGTTTTGAGGAACAGAAGCAAATCGTTTGTCATAGTTCGCATCATTAGCAGCCCCAACATCCGTACTTCCTTCATCAGCAAAATGCCACTTAAGAATTCCTTCTCTCACCAAAATCGCCTCATTTACACGGTCTGTTCTCCATTTACAAAAATCATTTGCTTGTAACCAAGAAACTCCAACAACTGGGTAATCTGAATAAGATGGGTGACGTAAATAGTAATTCACGTATTTCTCACGGTAGCCCATTGCTGTTCTCCAAGACAATGTATCTGGCAAACACTTTTTGTAAACATGCGGATACGTTTTATTGTAAACACGTTTCATCCAATACATGTATTCTAACCAGTGTAGGTTGGTAACCTCAGTACGATCCATATAAAAAGACGCAATTGTTACACGAGCTGCACGCGCATTCCAATCATGCATGACATCTTGTTCCGTTCTACCCATAGTAAACGTTCCACCCTCAATCATGACCAATCCTGGACCTGTTTCTTGTTCTTGTGCATCAAATTTCTCAAATCCACCATTTTTATAGTTGTTGTATTCCCAACCTGTTGAACTTGATCTCTCTGGAGAACAAGAAGAAAGCACCAATAGTCCGACTACTGCTACTCCTAAAAATCTATTCATCAATCGCTTCATATTCTACTTTGCGTTTTATTAACGATAATAATCTTTATTAATTGTTTAGTTACACTTAAAATGATGGACAAGATATTTTCCGGAAATTTTTCGGCTTTTTCTTACACTTCAAGTTAATTCCCATTGAAATTTCATGGGAACCTCCTGAAACACCACCTAAATTTGACACAGTTAAATCATAACTGTACCCAACTCTAAATTTATCTGTACTAATTCCAAGGCTCAAAATAAATGCATCTTTATTGCGATACCAAGCTCCAATAGTAAAACTTTCGTATCTCAAATATGCTCCGATGTTAAATTCTTGAAAACCATTTTGGTATTGATAAATAATGTTTGGCATCAACATGGTGCTGCTTGAATAACGTCCACGTTGACCAATCTTGATTGTAGCGCCAAGATGACCAGTTATGCGAATTGGCAAACGAGATTGACCTAAAATCATTGATTCGTCCGGACGATTTAAGTGGTGTCCGGCAACTCCGAAATAAAAGTTCTTTGTAAATCCAACTAATCCAGCAGAAGCATCGAAAAAGCCATGACGACCGTTTCCACGCACGACATCCCCTGTTTGATAAATAAATCCTCTTCTTGGATCAATCATGTCACCAAAAGTTAATTTATCCCAATCTAAAGACTTCTGAAAGTATGCAGCTCTTGCTCCGAACATCAATGAGAATTTTCTGTTTACTTTGAGGTTGTAGGAATAAACTCCACCTACCATCGTAGTTTGGATTGTTCCTTGTCCTTGTTGGTCGTGCAAGGCGATTAAACCGATTCCACCAGAAACGTTTTTAGCGTAAGTGTCAAACGCTGCAGAATAGGTAACGAAATTACCCGTTAACTGAGGCCATTGGTTACGGTAGTTTAAAGCGATTCTTGGACATCCACTTGCACCAGCAAGGGCAGGATTCAAATACACTGGATTCGAATAGAATTGTGTAAATGTCGGGTCCTGAGACCATGAATTATTTGACATTGAAACAACAAATATATTTGTTAAAGCAATGACTAGAGTTCCGAATGTTTTCACAAACTTTGTTTTTAGCACGAACAATCTCAACGTAGTTTAGGTTTCAAAGGTTACAAATATCGAATAATTATTCAAATAAAATAAATATATTGACGTTTTTCTTCCATACATTCATTGAAACAAATTAAACATGAACCGAATTATTTTCACATTCCTCCTACTTTTTAGTGCAAAAGCTTTGTTTTCTCAAGTCGTGAAAGTTGATTTGAATTGGACTCAGACTCAAATACATGAGGCGGAAGGGAAAGTTTACACACTACGTTTCATAGAAAACCAGGGGGTCGACAATGGTTTCCCCTATTATTTTAGTAAAACAAAAACCAATACATCACAACAAAAGGTGGTCATTTCTAACATCGTAACTGAACAGATTCCTAGTTCCGATTTGAGTTATTACAAAGGATCATTTATTCGAGTGCCTGAGGATTTTATGATCGAGGCTTCGGTGTCAGATGAGTCTGGAAGTTCATTTGTCGTTATTCATGCCACACCTGTCCGTTTACGTGATGGAATCTACGAGAGAATTATTCAATTTTCTTATCAATTAACCCCAACATTCAGTTCTAACCAAAAAGATTTCGTCCTCAATTCTGTCATGAAACCAGGCTCAGGCTCTTGGTACAAGATCTCCGTGGCTAAAGATGGAATTTATAAATTAGACAAAGCTTTCTTGGAGTCTTGTGGGATAAATACAACCGGCTTAAATCCAGCTCATATTCACATTTACGGTAATGGTGATGGTCTACTTCCAGAAAAAAATAATTTACCCAGAACGGATGACCTTGCGGAAAATGCAATCTTTGTTCAGGGAGAAGATGACGGTGTATTTAACGACGATGATTACGTTCTATTTCATGCTTGGGGACCTCACCGTTGGTCGAGTACAGAAACAGTTTTCCCCTATGTTCAAATTCGTAATATTTACAGTGATGTATCTACCTATTTTATCAATGTTAACAGTAGTCAAGCACCATTACGTATACAAACGGAAGCTCAAAATAATACACCTGCCGATACGACAATTAGTTCCTATGACTTTAGAGAAAGTTATGAAAATGATTTGGTTAACCTAGTTGAAGGTGGACAAAGATGGTACGGAGAATTGTTTGATGTAGAACTAGAAAGAACCTTCAATTTCTCTATACCAAATTTGGATACTGTGAAACTTGACTTCAAGTTGGATATAGCTTCCAATTGTCCAAATAATAATTTATTAAATACAGTAAAAGCAAGTGTCAACGGTCAAAATTTATTCACGAGTATCTTGCCCATCAATTCTTCCGAATTTTCCAGGGGTGAATACACGTTTTCGATGGATAATCCTCCTTCTTCGTTGCCCTTAAAACTGAGTGTGACACGCCAATCCCCAACAACCTTAGCGTACCTAGATCGAATCTTTTTGACCACCAAAAGAAAATTGGTTTTTTACGGGACGCAACTTGGTTTTAGGGTGAAGAATATACCTGTTAGTCAACTTGTTTCATACGATATCTCAGCATTGCCAACAAGTGGATTTGTTTGGGATATTACGGATAAGCATGTGCCAAAAAGAATGTTCATTACCACAAATGGCAATGTTAAATCCTTTAAATCGGATGGCGGCTTCAAAGAATTTGTTGCATCAAATGGAAGTTCCTTTTTTACACCGGATAGGGTAGGGGCAGTAAACAATCAAAACCTTCATGGATTAGCGCAAGCGGACTACTTAATCGTATCTCATCCAGAATTTCTCTCACAAGCGAATAGATTAGCTGATTTACACCGAGCAGAAGGATTGTCCGTTCACGTGGTGAATATAATGGAGGTATACAATGAATTTAGCTCCGGCATGCAAGATGCAACGGCGATTCGCATGTTTGCAAAAATGTTCTACGACCGTGCGCTGCAAAATGACCCATTGTCCAAACCAAAGTACTTGTTATTATTTGGTGATGGAACATATGATCCAAAAAACCGACTGGACAATAACAACAATTTTATCCCAACTTACCAAGCGGTAATAAGTGAAGATCACATTAATGCACTCGTTTCCGATGATTACTTCGGAATTCTTGGTGACAATGAAGCATTCGCAAGTACTGACTTAATGGATATTGGAGTAGGTCGATTTATTATCAGTGATAATATACAAGCGAAGCAACAAGTTGATAAGGTAGAACATTACTTGAAAAATGGTTCAGATCTTTATCCAAATAATGCGTCTTGTTGCCTTGGATCAACTGACTTGACTTCGACATTTGGTGATTGGAGATTGAAATTTGTTCAAATTGCCGATAATGATCCTTCGAATCAATTTATCATTGGTAATGCAGAACCTCAGTACAATTATGTCAAACTCAATCACCGAGAAATGAATGGTGAAAAGTTGTATATGGATGCCTTTCCAATGGTAATCTCGACCGGAGGAATTCGTTTTCCAGCATTATCCGAAGCGATAACAGATAGGGTGCAACGTGGTATTTTGATGATTAATTACGTTGGACATGGTGGTGAAGTTGGACTAGGCGAAGAGCGAGTCGTGACTATTCCGCAGATTCAATCATGGAACAACATAAATGCCTTGAATTTATTTGTTTCTGCGACCTGTGAGTTCACTCGATACGATGATCCAAAACGTGTTTCTGCTGGAGAATGGGCTTTCTTGAATCCAACTGGATCGTCCATTGCTTTAATGACAACGACTAGAGCTGTTTATATAACCGTGAATGAAGTGACAGGAGATGCCTTCTATCAGCAAGTTTTCGAAAGAGATGCCGTTGGGAAACCAAAAACGTTCGGAGAAATTGCGATGTTAACGAAAAATAATTCAGGTTCAAGTAGCAACAAACGAAGTTTTACGTTGATTGGAGATCCAGCACTGCGCATTGCGCTGCCGAGATACCGCATCGTTACAGATAGCATTAATGGTGTTAGTCCACAAGTTCAAATCGACACGATTAATGCCCTGAGTAAGGTGCGAATCAAGGGACACATGGAAGACTGGAATGGGGCCATTTTAAATACGTGGAATGGTGAATTGACACCTACAATTTATGATAAATTTAAATCCCAGCAAACACTCGGACAAGACCCCCCTACTGTGTTAAGTTTTCAGCAGCAACGAAATAAAATATACCGCGGAAAAGCCAGTATCATTAATGGATATTTTGACTTTGAGTTCATCGTGCCGAAAGACATCGCCTTGAATTATGGATTGGGGAAAATTAGTTATTATGGAAATAGTTCTGTGACAGATGCGCAGGGATTTGATACCATGTTAATCATTGGAGGCATTAATCCAAATGGACTCAATGACGTAGTCGCACCAACGATTCAATTATTCATGAACGACGATGCATTTGTATCGGGAAGTATTACGGACGCAAATCCTGTGTTGTTTGCCAAAGTTTTTGATGAAAACGGAATTAACACCGTTGGAAATGGGATCGGCCACGACATTGTTGCGGTGCTCGATGGTGAAACGAGTAATCCTTTTGTGTTGAATGATTTTTATTCGGCCGGATTGAATGATTATCAAAATGGAGAAGTGAGGTATCAGTTTCAAGGTTTATCTAAAGGAAAACACACCCTTGAATTGAAAGTTTGGGATGTTAATAATAATTCTGGAACTGCAATACTAGAATTTATTGTTCAAGAAAAGGAAGTTCCTGTTTTGGATCATGTATACAACTACCCGAATCCGTTTACCACACGTACGGAGTTTATGTTTGAGCACAATCAATCATGTAACCAACTTGATGTACAAGTTCAGGTCTACACCATTTCTGGAAGACTTGTAAAAACGATACAACAACAAGTGCAAACGCAAGGGTTTAGATCTGAAGGAATCGAATGGGATGGAAAGGATGATTTTGGAGATCAATTGGCAAAAGGAGTTTACGTTTATCGCCTTAAAGTGAAAAACATCGATGGTCAAACAGCAGAAAAAACAGAGAAATTGGTTATTTTGAAGTGATTCCACAATAAAAAACCTAGTTTTTCGTATATTTACAGACCATTAAGTACTGTTATTTATGAAGCACATTTTTTTCGTTTTATCCATCTGTTATTCTTCTATTCTAGTCTATGCTCAACCGAATGGTGGGGGATCAGGTGTTACGGATAATGACTTGCAATTAAATAGCATCACTACTGCTTTGCCGTTTATGGCGATTACCCCAGATTCAAGGGCCGGTGGAATGGGGGATGCTGGAACGGCATTGAGCCCAACCTCAACTTCTGTGTATTGGAATACCTCCATGCTGAGCTTCGCCAAAGAGAAGTCAGAGTTAAGTTTGTCCTACACTCCCTGGTTACGACAATTAACGAATGATATTAGTTTGTCCTACTTAGCCGGATATTACCGAATCAATAAAATACATACAATCGGAGGTTCTTTGCGCTATTTTAGTTTGGGTGAAATTACCTTCACGGATGTCAGCGGAAATGTACTTCGCGATGATAAGCCGAGTGAATTTGAATTAACTGGTGCTTATGCCTTTCGTTTGGCTAAGAAATTAAGTATTGGAATTAATGGAAAGTTTGCCTACTCGAATCTAACTGGCGGTTTGACCGTTGGTGGTGTAAATACGAAAGCCGGTGTTGTGGGGGGAGCCGATTTCTCCATTACGTATCGCAACGAAGACGCAAAAATTGGGAATACTGATGGAACGTACACCTTCGCTACAACAGTGAACAACCTCGGTAATAAGGTTGCTTATTCGGAATTGTCTAAAAGAGATTTTATCCCGATGAATTTAAAAATCGGTAATGCGTTTGAAGCGGAGTTTGACGATTACAACAAGGTGACGTTTGCTTTGGATCTTCAGAAGTTGCTTGTTCCAACACCAGCTTACTATGCGAATGTTAACGGTAATTATACGATGTTATCCGGAATGAATGGTGATGTAGGAATTATCAATGGTATTCTACAATCTTTTTACGATGCACCTGGTGTAGTTGCGAAAGATGCGAATGGTGATTACATTCAAAACAACGATGGATCTTATGCAATCGTGAAAGGAACAAAATTGAAGGAGGAATTAGCGGAAATTAACATTGCAGGTGGGATTGAATGGTGGTACAACGATGCACTTGCTTTTAGAACAGGAATGTTCTATGAGAACAAAAACAAGGGTAATCGTCAATTTTTAAATTTTGGAGCAAGTTTGAAATACAACATGTTTTCGATAGACTTTTCTTACTTAGCCTCAGTAAGTGGGAGATCAAGCCCATTGGCTAATACCCTACGATTCACGCTAAGATTGAATATGGGACGTACAGGTGGTTCAACACCAAGTGGAATATAGAGATGCAGATTCGAACGGGATTTGGAGTCGATGTTCATCGCTTAGCCGAAGGTTATGACCTATACATCGGCGGAAAAAAAATTGAATCCGATTTAGGTGCAGTTGGACATTCTGATGCAGATGTACTTTTACATGCTATTTGTGATGCACTTTTGGGAGCAGCTAATTTGCGTGATATAGGCTATCATTTTTCGGATAAGGATCCAAAGTACAAAGGAATTGATTCAAAAATACTTTTAACAGAGGTTGTGAAACTCGTTCATGAAAAAGGATATCATGTGGTTAATGTGGACTCAACTGTTATTTTAGAGAGTCCAAAATTGAATCCCCACATTCCTGAAATGTGTGAAATCATTGCTCAAATTTTGAACGTTGATTTGGACGCGGTGTCTATAAAGGCTACTACGCACGAATTGGTAGATTCGTTTGGAGAAAGACGCGCTATTAAGGCGTATTCAAGTTGCTTGATACAGAAATAAAAGCCAATTATTGGTCATTTTCATTATTATTTTAATGTTGGTTTGAATCGTACATCATGAGAAATAAAATCATTTCTACTGTTAAAATTCATGTAAAAACATGGTTCCGTGCGGATTTATCGAATCCGGATGACAGCCAATTTTTTTTTAATTATCGAATTTTCATCGAAAATAAAGGCAATGAGCCAATTCAATTGCTACATCGTCATTGGATGGTTGAACACTTAATTTATGGGATTCAACACGTAGATGGTCCAGGTGTTGTAGGTGAACAACCGATTATTTCAGCCGGAGAACGATATGAATACGTAAGTGGCTGCGAATTTTGTATGCCGATTGGACGTATGAGTGGATTTTACACTTTTAAAGAGCTATCCTCGGAACAATTGTTTTCAGTTCCAATTCCGCTTTTCACGATGGAATTCCCCTCCTTATTATCTTAATTTTACGTAGATGACTTTTTTTGTTTCGAAAAAGGGTTCTTCGAAGTAGTCAGAAAGTAAAAATTCTTTGTGTAAGTGTTTTACAGGTTTCATCTCCTCACTTAAATCGCCGCCTTTCAGGTATAGGATTCCGTTCACTAAGTCATGCTCAGATTTCTTCTTCACTTTTCCCTTAACCCAAGTTAAAAAAATGGGCATTTGAGTTACTGCTCGACTGACAATGAAGTCAAAATCTCCCTTAATCTCTTCTGCTCGAGCATGATGGGCAACAACATTCTTGAGTCCTAAAGCTTGCGCAACTTCGTTCACCACTTTGATTTTCTTACCGATGGAGTCGACCAAAACAAAGGAAGTTTCCGGGAATAATATTGCTAATGGTATGCCAGGGAATCCGCCTCCTGTTCCAATATCGAGAATGGAAGAGCCAGACTTAAATTCACATATTTTTGCGATTCCAAGAGAATGTAAAACATGATGTGTATAAAAGTTTTCTGTGTCCTTTCTTGAAATAACATTGATCTGAGCATTCCAAAAAGTGTACAACTCTTCGAGTTGAGCAAATTGTTGAATTTGAACAGGACTTAATTCTGGAAAGTATTTGCTTAGGATATCCACCGTGCTTAAATAGTATCTTTGGTTTTGTCCATCATGGCAGCTAGAAAATCACGTGCACGAAAAAGTTGTGCTTTCACGGTTCCTAGCGGTAGGTTCATTTCCTCTGCAATTTCCTCGTAACTTAATTCTTCGAAATAGCGTTTTTCGACAAGTTCACGATACTTTGGTTTGAGTTTACTCACTAATAAACGCATGTGAATGATTCGTTGCCCTTGAATGATGGTTTCCTCCGGATTTAAACCACTAGAACGTGCATCTATGCGCAAACGACCACCATCTTCGGTCATCATTCCTTTATCGATAGAAGTAACCTCAATTCGTTTTTTACGGATAAAGTCGATGCAATTATTCGAAGCGATTTTAAACAACCATGTACTAAAAGCGAAACTTGGAGAATACTGATCAAGCCGACTAAAGGCCTTTCCAAAAGCCTCGATGGTAAGGTCGTCGGCATCATCGGAATTTTTGACCATTTTCAACATCATGTAGAAGATCGAATCGCGGTAACGATCCATTAAATCGGCATATGCAGCTTGATTTCCTTTACGTGCAGCTTCCACTAACACGAGGTCATGTTTGGCTTTATCCGATAAATGTTCGTTCTCTACCATCTATAATACTTTTGACGTTCTGATATGTAAAACAATATTGGCATCAACAAGGCATAAAACAAATCCCAGAAAGGTAAAAAGCGAATGAAACTTTTCTCCTTCAACTGAGACAGGCAACGTCCTTGTAACCACCATTTTAACAGTAAAATGAATCCAAAAACACTGCTGCTGAGCAGAATGAACTCTTTACTGAACAGCAAAGTAATAAAAGATACCCACATCAGAATGAGGGACAGTGGATATATTCCTAACAAGAGTTTCTTAATAAATCGGTATTTCCCTGATGTAGCGTAGTGACGCGTCTTTTGTGTCATCCATCTTGACCATGAAGTTGGTGCTTGAGAGTAGCAGAACGAATCGGGATTTAATTGAATGGAATAATTTGATTTTTTTGCTGCCTCTTGAATAAAAAGCACGTCGTCTCCAGTTGGGACGGAATAGTGAGATTTAAATCCGTTCACGGAATGAAAAACACTTTTTGTATAGGCAAGATTTCTTCCAACCCCCATGTAAGGCAGTTTTGCAAGTGCCATAGAGAAATAATTGACGCCAATCCATGCGGTGTCAAAACGAATAAGGCGGTTTAAGAATCCTTTGTTTTTCACAAAAGGAGCATAACCAATCACAATTTGTTTGGAACGGGAGTATTGACTCGCCATTTGTTTAATCCACTGATTATTGGTGGGTTTGCAATCGGCATCTGTCAAAACAAAATGTTCGTATTTCGCTGCTTTAATCGCAAGGGTAATTGGTAATTTCTTACCAGGTCGCAAGTGCTTATTTTTACTCAACTCCACCACGCGCAAATTGGGAAATTGTCGCGCGAATGCCGTAAGAATCCACCCACTGTCATCGATAGATTGATTATTTACCACGATTACCTCATAGATTGGGTAATCTTGGCTTAAAATAGCAGGAAGATTTTCATACAGGTTGTCCGATTCGTTTCGTGCAGCAATAATCACACTTATGGGCATCCAATTTTGATGGTCATCAATCGGTTTGGATTTATGAAAGGCGAGTCGACTGTAGATGAACAAGACGTACAATACTTGCACCACGACAAACAATGCGAATGCAAAGAATGCGATGGAGAAAAAATTAATTTCAAACGTAGGTATAAACTTCATAGGATAACTTCAGTACAAAGATGAATTCTCAAATCAAATACACGTATCTTTGTTCCAGTTATTTTTCAACATTTTTATGCACTTTGATCTTCTGACGCAAAATCCTGACTCAAAAGCACGCACGGGTCGGCTACATACTGAACACGGAACCATTGAAACTCCGATATTTATGCCTGTGGGGACCGTCGGTTCAGTAAAGGGTGTGCATCAACAGGAATTACGAGACGACATTAACGCTCAAATCATTTTAGGGAATACGTACCATTTATTTTTGCGTCCTGGAATCGAGGTGTTAGAAGCAGCCGGAGGTCTACATCAGTTTATTGGTTGGGAACGTCCAATGTTAACAGACAGTGGTGGTTATCAAGTATACTCATTATCGGGAAGAAGAAAAATCATTGAAGAAGGGGTGAAGTTTCAATCTCACCTTGATGGAAGTTATCATTTTTTCACACCAGAAAGAGCAATTGATATTCAACGTTCAATCGGAGCAGATATCATCATGGCTTTCGATGAATGCACCCCTTATCCATGTGAGTACAATTATGCAAAAAGATCAATGGATATGACGCATCGTTGGTTGAAGCGTTGTTTTGAAGCAATGGATGCATCCGAGCCGAAATACGGCTATGAACAGGCGCTTTTCCCAATTGTTCAAGGTAGTGTTTTCAAAGATTTGCGCAAGGAATCAGCAGAAAACATCGCCTCATGGGATGCGGTAGGTAATGCGATTGGCGGATTGTCAGTGGGAGAACCAGACGATGATTTGTATGAAATGACGGAATTAGTTTGTGATATTTTACCAGTTGATAAACCGCGCTATTTAATGGGTGTGGGGACTCCAACGAATATTCTGGAATGTATTGCTTTGGGAATTGATATGTTTGATTGTGTGATGCCCAGCCGTAATGCACGACATGGACTTCTGTACACTTGGGAAGGAACAATCAACATTAAAAATGAAAAATGGTCAAAGGACTTCTCTCCTTTAGATGAAACGAGTGATGTTTGGGTGGACCAAGTCTATACCAAAGCCTATTTGCGTCATTTGGTGAAGTCTGGAGAGTATTTGGGAATACAAATTGCGACGATTCATAATTTGGCTTTCTACCTGGATTTAGTGAAACAAGCAAGAGAACACATACAAGCAGGAGATTTTGTTGCTTGGAAAAATCAAGTCATACCAAAATTGTCGATTCGACGTTAAGTTGATATGCTAAAGATCATCGATCGATATATCATCAAGAAATTCCTTTCAACATTTTTTTTCATGTTGGGAGTGATCATGTTATTAGCGATGGTTTTCGATGTTTCTGAAAAATTAAGTGAGTTCATTTCGAATAAAGCACCAATGTCTGAGATTATCTTCGACTATTACCTGAATTTTATTCTTTTTTACGGGAACACATTTTCGTCCATGATTATTTTCATTTCTGTGATTTGGTTCACAGCGAAAATGGCGCAAGACACAGAAATAATTCCCATATGGTTTAGTGGTCGTCCGATTGCAAGATTTTTGAGGCCATATATGATTGGAGCGACAGTTTTAATGATTCTGTCGTTCGTGCTAAACCACTTTATTGTACCGAGGTCCTCAAAGATTCGATTGGCGTTTGAAGAGAAGTACTACCGCGATGTTTTATCCGTAGAGGATTACCAAGCGGAATATCCGAATAATGAATTGGTTTATTTTTCGAATTACACCTCCACTGAAAATGAAATTCATGATTTGACCATTCAAAAGTGGAACAATGAAAACGAACCAGTTTACTTTTTTCGCGCACGAAAAGTTAAAAGTATTCCAGGATCAAATCGTTGGTCTGTGAAAGATTTCTATGAGAAAAATTACGAATTTCCGAAAGGAAAACTCGTACATGGATCCCAAAAAGACACCACATTTTCCTTTACCTTGGAGGAAATTGCTCAACGTGAGAATGTCGCAGAAACGATGACGTATAGTGAGTTAACCCGATTAATTGAACGGGAGAAAATCAAAGGTTCCGCACTTGTTCCAACGTATGAAATCGAACTTCATCAGCGCACTTCCTATCCTTTTGCGGCCTATATTTTAACAATCATGGGTGTGTCCGTTTCTTCGAGAAAAAAGCGCGGGGGAATTGGAGTCAATGTGGCCATTGGACTCATCATTGTTTTTATCTATATCTTTTCGATGAAAATGTTAACAGTTGCCTCCATGAATGTGGGCTTACCAGCGATTATTTCCGTTTGGATTCCTAACATTATGTTTGCTTTTACCGCATACATCTTGTATCGATTTTCTCAGAAATAAAGCAATTTTTCTAGGTCAATCCATTCACCGTCTTCCGCAGCATGTGTATTTTGGAAAATACTTTTAGCTTCCAATAAATGTTGTTCGCTAGATTCATAGCGCGAAGAGAAGTGTCCGATTATCAGGTGTTTTACCTTCATTTTCTCTGCCATTTCAGCTGCTTGTTTTGCAGTGCTATGGAAGGTTTGTTTCGCACGGGCTGCATGTTGATCTGTAAATGTTGCTTCGTGGTACATTAAATGCACGCCTTCGATCGCTGATTCGTACCCAGACCAAGGTTTTGTGTCAGAACAAAAGGCATATGTTAAAGAAGGGGAGGGTGGACTTGTAAATTTTTTATTTTTTAATACTTTTCCATCTTTTACCACGTCCATTCCAGCTTTTAATTTTGGCAAGTCTTCGAGAAGTAATCCAGCTTCTTTGATGGCAGCGGTATTCAAATGTAAGGCTTTTGGCTTTTCTTCAATCCGATACCCCCATGTTGGGATGCGGTGCTTTAGAGCAAAACTTTTAATTTCAATGAGTCGATCCTCGAAAATTGTTTGCAGCGACTTTGTCTCTAGTTGAACGAATTGTACATCAAAGCAAAGTTTGTGTCCGCCAACTTCAATAAACGAAGTGATCAATTGTTGCAATTCCGGTGGACCATAAACAGTTAAACCACGGGTGCGTCCTAACAAATGCATGGATGAAATTAATCCAGGTAGGCCAAAAAAATGATCTCCATGTAGATGGGAAATGAGGATATGGGAAATTCGTTGCAGTTTAATCCCAAATTTACGCAGTTGCAATTGGGTTCCTTCTCCACAATCAATCAGAATGTGTCGGTTATTGCATTCAATGTACTGAGCTGTTGGATTTCGCTTGCCTGTTGGAAGCGCTGCTCCACTACCTAAGATGCAAACGGAGAAACTCACGCAATAAGTGCATCAATTCCTTTATCTATGGAATTGGTAATGACTAGAACTTTATCTAATTGTGCAATTTCAACCATTTTTTGAACATTGCTCTGAAGTCCACAAAGGGCAAATCCACCGTTCGTGTCTTTACAAAGTCGATTTGCAATAAGAATGGCGCTTAAGCCAGATGAGTCGCAGTATTTTGTTTTTGAAAGGTCTAATAGAATGAAATTACTGCCAATTTTATTCAATTGCAGGAAATGGCTTTTCAATTCAGGTGCATTACTTGCGTCGAGTTTTTCGACATGTGCAGATACAACTACTATTTTTCCTTGAGGGTCTACTGAAAAGTTCATCACAATCGTTTTGTCAAATGTAAAAATTTTCAGCGTTCAATTTTCGATGCGAGTAAATAAATTACTGCCATTCGAACGGCAACTCCGTTTTCGACTTGGTCGAGTATGATACTTTGCTTAGAATCAGCTACATCACTTGATATTTCCACACCGCGATTTATTGGACCGGGATGCATGACAATGATTTCTTTCGAGAGTCCATCTAAAATCTCTTTGGTTAATCCAAATAACATCGTGTATTCTCTCAAAGATGGAAAGAATTTAATGTCTTGTCGTTCTAATTGAATACGAAGCATGTTGGCCACATCGCACCATTCCAATGCTTCACGAAGGTTGTGAGATACTTTTACGCCAAGATCGCCAATGTATTTTGGAATTAAGGTTGTTGGACCACAAACCATTACTTCAGCACCCAATTTTTGAAGGCAATAAATATTTGATAGTGCGACACGGGAATGAAGAATATCTCCAACGATCACCACTTTTTTACCTTCTACACTTCCTAATCGTTCGCGAATAGAGAATGCGTCTAATAAAGCTTGAGTTGGATGTTCATGGGTTCCATCTCCGGCATTGATGACACGTGCTTTTACTTTTTGCGAAAGAAATAATGCAGCTCCTGGATTTGGGTGTCGCATGACTACCATATCCACCTTCATCGCGAGGATGTTATTTACGGTATCAATCAATGTTTCACCTTTTTTAACAGAACTACTTGCTGCACTGAAATTAACGGTGTCAGCGGATAGTCTTTTCTCTGCTAGTTCAAATGAAAGCCTTGTTCGGGTAGAATTTTCGAAGAAAATATTGGCAATGGTTATGTCTCTGAGTGATGGGACTTTTTTAATCGGACGATTGATAACCTCTTTAAAGCTATCCGCTGTCTTGAAGATTAACTCGATATCTTCTCGCGTTAAATCTTTTATTCCCGTAAGGTGATCAACACTTAAATTATTCATTGCTTTCTTTTGTAAACAAAACCACTTTATCTTCTCCTTCTGTTTCTTTCCACTCAACGGAAACGCGTTCTGAGATGAGTGTATCGACTGTTTTACCTATATAATCTGCTTGAATGGGTAAGTCACGGCTATAACGACGGTCGATGAGGACTAATAATTCCACCTTCGATGGACGTCCAAATGTCAATAAGGCATCTAAACCAGAACGAATGGTTCTTCCGGTGTATAATACATCATCCACTAAAATGACCCGTTTATTTTCAATGCTAAAATCGATATTTGTGATACTTGGAATCATCGGTTTTTCTCGTCGACGGAAATCATCACGGTAAAACGTAATGTCCAGATTTCCACATTGAACTTCTTTACCAAGAATAGATTCCAAATAAGACTTAAGTCTTGTCACAACGTGAATTCCGCGTGGTTGCAAACCAACGAGTACAGTATCCGAGAAGTCGTTGTGGGATTCAATTAATTCATGGGAAAGACGTTTCAAAGTGAGGTCCAAATGTGTTGGATTCAGAATGACTTGCTTTTCCATTAACACAAAGATAAGGGATTTTATGTTTGTATGATGTACTGAAGAAATTTTTATCGTTGAAACATGTCTAAATCAACATCCGCCAACAGAAAAAAGCTACCTGTAATCAGAATGAGGTCTTGAGTAGACACTTCTTTTTTCAGTTTTTTTACAGTAGCATTTACATTGTTTGATATGGATAAAATACGCTGATCGGATTGTTTTAGGGCCAATAGATCCTCTTGTTTTAAACTTCTATTATTTCGAAACTCGCAAAGGTGAATGTTCGTCTTTGCTGGAAACAGTGACATAATGGAGGAAACGTTTTTATCCTGTACTGCTCCGTAAATAAGGTGTAAGTTGTCAAAATTCATATTTCCGATGTCCTTAAGTGTGGCTTCAATTCCATCTTGATTATGAGATACATCGAGGTAAATGAGCGGATTTTCGTGAACTTTTGTCAAACGTCCAAACAATCCTGTATGTTGAACGAGGTTTTTGAGTGCCAAGTGAACGGTTTCTTCTGAAACGGTAATCTTTAACTTATTTAAGACGCAAAGTGCTGTTCTTAGATTTATTTTTTGAAGGTTGGGCAATTCAATTAAATCCAGAAACGCCCATTTCTCTTGGTCAGCAAAGTAAATCTCTGCGCCTTGACTGAATGCCTTTTGTGTAAAAATCGCTGAAAGTTCTTCTTGTGTTTGACCGATTACGACCGGCTGATTTGACTTAATAATCCCTGCTTTTTCTTGCGCAATTTCGGGAAGCGTTTCTCCTAAAAACTGCGTATGGTCAAGTCCAATATTTGTAATTACGGCAATGTTCGACTGCAGGACGTTTGTTGAATCAAGTCGTCCTCCCATTCCAGTTTCAATCACAGCATAGGTACAATGGTTTCGTTGAAAGTGGTCGATGGCCATGGCGAAAGTCACCTCAAAGAAACTAGGTTCAAAATCAAGTTCAAGGTCCATCACGCGCTGACAAAAGTGAATCACGGATGCTTCATCAATTTGAACACCATTGATTCGAATGCGTTCCCTGAAATCGAAAATATGCGGGGACGTAAACAAGCCCACTTTTTCGTTTTTCTCCGTAAGAATGGAACTCATGTAGGAGCAGGTAGATCCTTTTCCGTTTGTTCCAGCTACATGGATGATGTTCATTTCACTCGATGTTATCTCGAGTGCGTTCAGTAAGTCGTTGGTCTGTTTTAATCCTGGTTTATATGCATTTCCTCCGTTGTTTTGATAAGATGGGAATTGATCAAACAGCCATGCTACAGCTTCTGTATAGTTCGAAAAATGCATATCAGCCTATTTGTAATAAGAAAACGCCAATTCCCGAAAAATAGCCAATAGCCGCTAGAAGCGTGATTCGTTTGAAGTACCAGAAAAAGGATATTTTTTCCATCCCCATTGCTACAACACCGGCCGCAGATCCAATGATTAACATAGAGCCACCGGTTCCAGCAGCATACGCGATGAAATGCCAGATCTCATGATCTATTCCAAATTGAAACATACCCATTGAAGCTGCAACAATCGGGACATTATCGATGATCGCAGACGCCACGCCCAATAAAGTGACAAATAGATTCACATCCATCGTTTCTTGAACTTGAACTCCAAAACCGTAAATCATTCCCAAAGATTCCATTGCCGCAATGGTCATTAAAATCCCTAAAAAGAACAAAATACTGGGGAGTTCAATTTTCTTAAGCGCATTAAATGTTGGACTCACATGTGTGTTTTCAGCAGAAATGTCCGTCAGAGAAAAGTGACGCTTACTTAGGATTTCAGACAAAATCGCCATCATACCCAGCGAAAACATCATGCCCATGTATGGAGGTAGGTGGGTTGTCATTTTCAAAATCGGAACGAGTACAATGAGTAAAAGTCCTGAAATAAGCACGAAAGAACTATTTTTTCGAGAATGATTGCCCATTTCAGCGGATGGAATTTCCCCTTTAAACACCTTGATCTTAGAAGCGATGATTAATGGTACAATTACCGATATGAGGGATGGTAAAAACAAGTTGCTCATGAGGGATCCCGCATTTACTTTGTGATTCATCCATAACATGGTCGTTGTAACATCGCCGATAGGGGACCATGCTCCCCCTGAATTTGCTGCGATGATGATAAATCCGGTGTACCATCTACGTAATTCGGCATCGGCAACAATTTTCCTTAGGATACTGATTAAAACAATTGTAGCCGTGAGGTTATCAATGAGGGAAGAAAGGAAAAAAGCCAATAAACTAAGCACCCAAAGCAAGGAAATTTTACGTTTTGTTTGAATGAGCGTTTTGAAGCTATTGAATCCATCAAAATGATCGATGATTTCAACAATGGTCATTGCTCCAATGAGGAAAATAAGAATTTCGCTCGTTTTCCCAAAGTGATGCAACAATGTGGCATCCAATTGCTCCCGTTTCTCTGCTAAAGAACCAAGCAGTTCTGGCATGCTCACTTGTCCACATTTCGGGTCTATATGTAAGCCAATACTCGGGTCGAGCCAAAATACAGGGATGCCTAAAAAAATAATGGCCCAGGACAGCACCATCATCAATAAAGCGGGAACGAGTTTATCTATTTTCAGGGTTTGTTCCAACGTAATGGAAACATAACCAAGTATAAATATGAGTAAAATCGCAGCGTACATTTATTAAACCAATTGCTTCAAGGCAATTTCGAAGGCTGTTTTAGCGATGTTTGTTTTTGCTTGATTCAATTGATGAGCTTCTTTCAAGGCATTGTAGATGATGGAACTTGTATCTTCGAAAATCAATTTATCTTCTATTTGCTCAAGGTCATTGCTCATTAAGTAAGCAAAGACACGTGCCATTCCACAATTTGCGATAAAATCTGGAATTAGGGATAAGTTCGCATCTGCTTTCTCTGCGATTGGACCGAAGAAAATTTCTTGGTCAGCAAAGGGTACATTTGCTCCTGAAGAGATTACTTGTAATCCGGCAGCTAGAAGTTGATTTAGATTTTCTTCTGAAAACATGCGACTTCCCGCACAAGGAATAAATACATCAGCAGGTGTATTCCAAATGCGTTCATTTACTTCGTCGAAGGAAAGCATCCCATCACTTTTCAATTCATTCCCATTTTTGGAAAGGAACAATGATTTCACTTCTTCAAAACTTAAGCCATCTTCTTTGATAATTCCACCGACACGATCAATGATTCCAACTATTTTTGCGCCGTTCAGAGCAAGGTAATAAGCGGCAGCGGACCCAACATTTCCCCATCCTTGAACAATGACTTTCTTATCTTTCACTTCACCACCCCATAAGGAGAAATAGTGACGAATGGATTCGGAAACTCCATAGCCAGTAATCATATCTGCAACAACAAATTTTCTTGCTACATCTGGGCTTAACGTTTCATCTTCGATCACTTTTAATACGCCGCGTTGTAATTGTCCTATGCGGTTCATTTTCTGTGCTTCTTTCGGTTGGAAATGTCCGTTAAACACTCCTTCTTGCGGGTGCCAAACACCACAAGACTCTGTAATGGGAATAACCTCGTGAATTTCATCAACGTTTAAGTCACCACCAGTTCCGTAATAGTTTTTCAATAATGGACTAACTGCGGCAAACCAACGTTTTAATACGCCTTCTTTTCTAGGGTCTTTTGGATCAAAGTTAATTCCAGATTTCGCTCCACCGATTGCTGGACCAGCAACGGTAAATTTCACCTCCATAGTTTTTGCTAGCGATTCTACTTCGCGTTTATCGAGTCCCACACGCATGCGTGTTCCACCGCCAGCTGCACCTCCTCGTAACGAGTTGATGACAACCCATCCTTCCGCTTCTGTTTCCGCATCTTTCCACTCAAAAACGATTTCAGGTCGTTTATTCTCAAATTTTTGGAGTAAATCTTTCATTTCTTTTGTTGTATAGGTTGCAAAATTAGGAAAATGGCCCTTGTAATGCAGGTTTTTCAAATTATTTTCACACAATTCATCTTTTTAACAAGTATTATCCGCCACGATGATATACACCCGTGCAAAGTGCTTTAGAAGCGCCTGTAACACTTTGGACATTTGTTGTTTCCCCTCGCAGGTATTTAGCGCCCAAAAAGGCGAATACGATGGCTTCTTTAAAATCGATGATTTTATGGTTTGGAATCACGCACTTACCTTTGTAATGTTGTGACAAACGTTCGATAAAGAAAGCGTTTTTCGCTCCACCGCCTGTGATGTAAACGGACGATAAACTTTCCTCGTTTAAAATGCGTGCTACTTGCATTGCGACATGCTCGGTGTGTGTTCGGAGGATGTTCTCGAGCGAATCTGACTCATTTAATAATGGCATATATTCATTGTGCAACCATTCCGTCCCGAGGGATTTTGGCCCTTTGCTCAAGTAAAAAGGCAATGCATTCAGTGCGCTCAATAATTCTTGATTCAACTCGCCAGATTTCGCCTTTTGGCCGTCATGATCATACAATTTTCCGATTTGTTGCATCAATAGATTCGAGGGTAGATTAGCGGGAGAAATGTCGAAAGCCTGTATAAAATTGTTTTTCTTGAAACTAATATTTGCGAAGCCACCTAAATTTAGGAAGGAATCCGCCTCATCGTTAAATAGTTCAAAGTCTCCAAGTGGAACAAGTGGTGCTCCTTGTCCTCCGGCGATGACATCTAAACTCCGAAAATCGTTGATTACTGGGATACTCGTTTTAAAAGCGATGGTAGATCCACAGGCGATTTGATGGGTGAATCCGTTCTGTGGCTGATGAAAAATTGTTTGTCCATGCGAAGCAATGGCGTCAATTCGACTCCTTTCCACCTGATGTTCATTCATGAAGCGTTGAATACATTCGGCAAAATATTGGCCAAGTTCTTTGTCTAAGATCAACAAGTGTTCAGCTGACATTTTTGTCGCTTGTTGAAGTTTCTGCAAAAGGGCATCATCAAGCTTGTAGGTATGTGCATGTAATAATTCATAGCGAATTTTATCATCCTGAAATTCAAAGGAAACATGAGCAATGTCCAATCCATCGAGAGAGGTGCCGGACATAAGTCCCAAAATCTCCATTTTATTCCTATTCATTTCTTTCATGCTTGGCAGAATTCGATTATTTTTGTTCAAAATTAAAAAATCAATCAACATGAATTTTGAATTGACAGAAGAACAATTAGCAGTAAAGGAAGCTGCTAGAGATTTCGCACAAAATGTTTTAAAGCCTGGGGTTATCGATCGCGATAACAACCAACGTTTTCCTGCGGAGGAAATCAAGCAACTTGGTGAACTTGGTTTTATGGGGATGATGGTTGATCCAAAATACGGTGGAAGCGGAATGGACACCATGTCTTATGTTTTAGCGATGGAAGAAATCTCCAAAGTAGATGCATCTGCATCTGTTTGTATGTCAGTGAATAATTCATTGGTATGTTGGGGAATAGAGAAATACGGTTCGGAAGAACAAAAAGAAAAGTTTCTTAAACCATTGGCAACAGGAGAGAAAATCGGTGCATTTTGTTTGTCAGAACCTGAAGCAGGTTCAGATGCGACATCACAAAGTACGACGGCAATAGATATGGGAGATTACTATTTGTTAAACGGAACGAAAAACTGGATAACAAACGGATCTTCGGCATCAACGTATTTAGTCATTGCACAAACGAACGTTGAACTTGGACACAAAGGAATCAACGCCTTGATTGTCGAAAGAGGTATGGAAGGATTCATCGTTGGAGCGAAGGAAGATAAAATGGGAATTCGTGGAAGTGACACGCACACTTTACTTTTCAATGATGTAAAAGTTCCTAAAGCAAACCGAATCGGAGAAGATGGATTTGGATTTACATTTGCCATGAAAGTGTTAAGCGGTGGTCGAATCGGAATTGCAGCACAAGCGTTAGGAATTGCGGCAGGTGGATTTGAATTAGCAACTGCTTATTCGAAACAACGTAAAGCATTTGGTAAAGAAATTTACAAGCACCAAGCAATTGCGTTTAAATTAGCTGATATGGCTACAGAGATTGAAGCAGCCCGTTTGTTGGTTTACAAATCTGCATCGGACAAAGATTCGGGTAGAAACTACGATCAATCAAGTGCGATGGCAAAATTATATGCCTCGAAAGTAGCAATGGAACAAACGGTTGAGGCTGTACAGATTCATGGTGGTTATGGTTTCGTGAAAGAGTACCATGTTGAGCGTTTAATGCGCGATGCGAAAATCACACAGATTTATGAAGGAACGTCGGAAGTACAGAAGATTGTAATTTCTCGTGGACTTCTAGCAGAATAATTTATTTAAATTACGAATTATGTTAGCTCCCTTCAATCTTCAAAAGTGGATCAATGAAAACAGAGATTTACTGAAACCACCAGTATCAAATAAGAATTTATACAAGGAGGCGGGAGATTTCATTGTGATGGTCGTTGCTGGTCCAAATGCCAGAAAGGACTATCATTACAATGAAGGAGAAGAGCTATTCTATCAAATAGAAGGAGATATTATCGTGCGTGTTCAAGAAAATGGTCAAGCGAAAGAGGTGATCATTAAGGAAGGAGAACTGTTTTTACTTCCGGCGAACACGCCACATTCTCCATCACGCGGAGAAAACACAGTTGGATTAGTGATTGAGCGCGTGCGCAAAGGAACGGATCTACAAGACGGATTGATGTGGTTTTGCGAGAAATGCAACCATCATTTGAAGACGTATCGTTTTCCTTTAGAAAATATCGAAAAGGACTTTATTCCTCGTTTTAAGGAATTTTACAGTTCGGAAGAAATGAGAACATGTGATAATTGTTCTCATGTCATGGAAGTGGACCCGAACTTCGTCTAAAATCAACTTGGATTTAAATCCTTTATTGAGGTTGGTACGTGTAGCGGTGAGATTCTCCAGTTTGGAAAATATCTTCCACAATCACTAACTGTTTGTTACGCAATTCTTTTATGCTGTATTCATGCGTTGGTTTTGACGTAGTGTCCTCGTAGAAATAAAGCGTTTCATCTTTATCAGCAAATTCCCAACGACCATTTGAATACTCACCTTGTATTTGTCCTAAAGCATTAAATGTTTTGGACATGGAATAAGTTCCATCTTTATCAATGCTCAGTTTTGTCGTGTAATCCTGATTAAAAGCATTGTTTCCACTCAATGAGTACGCTTTTAATTCCCAATCATTACACAAACGTGCTTTTCTTGTTAACATAGAATAACTAGGTCCTTCACTGTATTTATTACAAGAAGAAAAGAGTAAAGTTGAAATAAAAAGAGCTGCAAGTACGATTCTCATGATTCAGTTTTTTTTCAAATGTACTAAACAAACCGCAATTTTCAGCATAAACTTCGTAATTTTGTGGAATGAAAATGTTCTACTATTCTCTCGTTGTTGCAGTACTTTTTTCGTGTCAAGAGACAAGCGAAAAATCCGTACCTCTTCCTGTCAAAAAAACAAAGCTTTTACAAGTTCAGGCGAATAGTCAAGCGGACTTTAAAGTCGAAGGCATGGTTTGTCAAATGGGATGCGGTGGATCGATACGAAAAGAACTAAAAAGGACAGGTGCTGTCGAACGTGTTGAAGTGAATTTCGTCGAAGAACAAAAAGAACAAGTTGTTCATGTTCAGTATGATTCTACCTTGATCTCCACTCAAAAAATGACATCGATTTTAACTTCTATTAATGATCGACAATTTAAAGCGAGCCTAATTTCTAACAAGGCTTTATAATGGAATTGTATTACAGAGAAATGGGGGAGGGTCAGCCCTTGGTGATTTTACATGGACTTTTTGGTTTTTCTGATAATTGGCAAACACAAGCAAAGAAATTTTCTGAATACTACCGAGTGATTTTGGTAGATTTAAGAAACCACGGACATTCACCTTGGTCTTCCGACTTTTCGTATCCAATCATGGTGGAGGATCTTTTGAAGTTAGTTCAAAAATTGGAGTTGCAGCAGTTCATTTTACTTGGACACTCGATGGGAGGGAAAGTTGCGATGCATTTCGCACAGAAACATCCGAATTTCCTCGATAAACTCATTGTGGTGGATATGGGCGTTAAATCGTACCCGATGCATCACCAACATATTTTAGAGGCCTTTAATCGCATTGATTTAACTCAAATGTCTGCTCGAAGTGAGGCGGAACAGATTTTGAAGCAATTTATTGATTCGGAGGGTGTACGACAGTTTTTACTTAAAAATCTTTATTGGAAGGAAAAAGGAAAATTGTCATGGCGAGTGAACTTCCCCGCACTAGAGGCAGCGATGCCAGAGATCTTAAGTGCACTTCCAGAAGATGAGGTTTTGATTACCACTTTGTTTATTCGTGGAAGCTTGTCCAATTATATTTTGGATGAAGACATTCCTGTTCTAGAATCTTATTTTCCAGACTCAACCTTATTTAGCATCGAAAATGCGGGACACTGGGTACATGCAGAGGCACCAGATGAATTCGTGGATAGTGTCCTTGGTTTTTGTTTGAGATAAAAAAAACCGCCCATTTCTGAGCGGTTTCCCAATTATTTAATTCGTAGTTCTTAGTGTTGAACGATGAACTTACGTGTTTCAACAGTTGATCCGTTTGTAAGGATTACTGTGTACATTCCGTTTGTTAAAGCTGTAGTGTTGAACGCCGTAGCAGTTCCATTTACCGTTTGATTAGCAATAACTTTTCCAGTTAAGTCAATGATTTGAATTGAACCTTCAGTAATGTTACTTTCAATTGTTACCACTTCTGAAGATGGATTTGGGTAAACTGAAAGAGTTGCGTTAGTCATCTCGTCCAATCCTAAAACACCCATATTCATACGGATAGCGAAAGCGTTACCGTTAGAGTATGTTGCGTCACCAATTAAGTGAATCATTGACGCGTAAGACGGTTGTTGAACAGTTTCGTCATTTAAGATACGAATGTTTAGTGCTGCATTCACCTCTGTTAAAACAGCTGCGTAATAAGCGTTATCTGCTAAAGCAACTGGTTGTGGGAAGAATACAGTGATTTTTCCTGCCGCAACATCCGCAGCTGTAACTGTGTAAAAATCACTTTCAGCAACATTACCGTTTAAGTCAGACAAAGATTGGTATCCATCAGCAAAGAAAGTAGCTGTATCGATCATCGCTACTTGTATAGAAGTCCCTGCTGTTGTAGCGCTTGAAATTCCGATTTCCAATGAAACAACAACGTTGTTTGTGTTTCCACCACGTAAGTGATACATGTTTGCGAAAACAGTTCCAGTTGGTGTATTAAATGAGTCAGAACCAAGGGTAGTTGTCGTTTGAGATGAAGCAGGATTCACACCAATTCCATCCAAAGAATAAACACTGTTAGTTACTTCGAAATTACGGTTCTTCGTGTTGTTAGCAAACAAAGCGCTTCCAGTTGCTTCTTCAGTAGAGGAAACAGTATAGGTTCCATTGTAAACCCCTACAGTTAAGTTTGGTGTTTCAGTTGCACCATAAGCAATCGTATCATTCGTTACGATTGTTCCAATGCTGTAGTTGTATGTTAATCCTGAACCAAAGTTTACGTTTGCAACAGTGTTAGTGTTTGTTGCTGAACCAAAGTTGAATGCAGAACCACCGATGTCATAAGATGCATCCAAATGAGCAACTGGTGTTTTACCATATTCGATACCAAGGTTGTTTGTTCCAGCAATGAATGGCGCTAATGAACGTAAGTCGTAAGCTGGTTGCTCAACGATTTTCAAGTCATCTACTAACCAAGCATAATCCCAAGAACCGATGTAACGTAAACGGATTTTAACATTCGCTTGTCCACCTGCTGCTGAAGAGATGTTTACTTGAGAATTTTCTTGATAAAGCGTACTTGTAGATTTATCCAAGTTCACTGGAAACTGAACCCAAGTAGCACCGTTATTGTTACTCACTTCAAAGATTGTTTCTGTTGTTTGCCACATACGAACACGTTGGTTAAATTCAAGAACTACATTTGGGTACATTGAACAATCGATTGTTCCAGTGAATGTAAGGAATGCATCTTGATTACCATTATTTGCACCAACTGCATCAGAATCAAACAAAGCATAACCGTTTTCATTCGTTACTGTGTTGTTTGGATCAACCCATGCACCTGTTTGGTATCCAAGTGCGGTAGATGTACTTGTCGAAATCGCCCAATCTTGGTTGTCACCAGTCAAGTTCGAAATCGCCCATTGTGAAGCAGTTGAAAAATCATTTGACCATATCGTTACCTTTTGCTTAGCAGTAGGTTTTACAGTAGGTTGTTGAATGACTTCCACATTCATTTCTTTTGCTGCTAATTTTTGTTTCTGTGCAGAAACACCTAAACTAGCAAATGCCAAAGCAGTTAATAAGTAGATTTTTTTCATAATTATTTAATTTATTAGTGTGACGAATTTACTAAAAATTCTTATGGTAACAAATAGTTTCCTTTAATAATCACGGTGAAACAAAAATTCTGCAAGTTCTTCCAATTCTTCGAAGTTCACATTGTTCGAAATGCTTTTTAATGCGTCCATGGCATGGGTGTAATGTTTAGACATTTCATTTTTACATTTCTCTTGAACATTTAAAGATTCAAAAATGGAAATCGTTTGTGCTAATTTCTCGGTTTGATTCTGTTCGTTTTGCAGGGAATTCAAAATATGTAATTGATCTGCAGAGGCATATGTTTTTGCTACAATGGAAAGCAGCGTCTTTTTATTTGCAATAACATCTCCTCCAACTTGTTTCCCAACTTTCTCTGGATTTCCATATAAGTCTAATAGGTCATCTTGAATTTGGAAGGCTATTCCAAGGTGGACACCGAAATCGTATAAAGCTTTGCGGTTTTCCATGGAGGTTTCTCCAATAATCGCTCCCATTTCCAAAGCACAGCCAAGAAGAACGGATGTTTTTAATCGAATCATTTCAATGTACTCTTCACTGGAAACATCGTTTCGAGTTTCAAAGTCCATATCCATTTGCTGTCCCTCACAAACTTCAATCGCTGTTTTGTTGAAGAGCCTTAAAAGTTCTGGGATTAAATTCGGTGGATTTTTACAAATTTCTTCGTATGCTTTTACAAATAACACATCACCTGATAAAATGGCAATGTTGGTATTCCATTTTTCATGAACAGTTTGCTTAGCTCGTCTCAATGGAGCATCATCCATGATGTCATCGTGAATGAGTGAGAAATTGTGAAATAATTCAACTGCAAGTGCAGCGGAGATACTTTCCTCAGCAGATTTATGAAATAACTTCGCAGACATCAGCGTTAACATTGGTCTCATGCGTTTTCCACCTAAGGTCATAAAATACCTTAATGGGTCATATAAATTCAATGGGGTAGCGGGAAAAGAAAAAGAAGAAATTTCTTTTTCGATTAGTTTGCTGTATGTCTCGAGTGTATTCATGTTATTTTAACAATTGGAGCAAATAAGATCCGTATCCACTTTTAACAAGTGGTTCCGCGATTTGTTTTAATTGAACTTTGCTAACAAATCCATTTCGATACGCGACTTCTTCGATACAACCAATTTTTAGTCCTTGTCGTTCCTCAATCACCTGAACAAATTGTCCCGCTTGCATTAAGGATGCAAATGTCCCGGTGTCTAACCAAGCCGTACCACGATCCAAAACCGCCACTTTCAACTTTCCTTGACGGAGGTACTCTGCATTGACATCGGTAATTTCATATTCCCCTCGTGGAGAAGGTTTCAACTTTTCCGCAATTTCAACGACACTGTTGTCGTAAAAATACAAACCTGGGACAGCGTAATTCGATTTAGGTGTTTTTGGTTTTTCCTCGATGGAGACGGCGTTCATTTGCTCATCGAATTCAACTACACCATAGCGTTCAGGATCGCTTACGTGGTAAGCATAAACCACACCCCCTTCAGGATTATTGTTTTCTTTCAAAAGCGTATCCATTCCAACACCGTAAAAAATATTGTCTCCGAGAATTAATGCGACTTTATCATTACCGATGAATGACTTTCCAATTACAAATGCTTGAGCTAGTCCATTCGGCACTTCTTGAACTGCATAAGAGAATTGACAGCCTAGATTTTGTCCGTCACCCAATAATTTTTCAAAATGTGGAAGGTCATGCGGAGTCGAGATGATTAAAATTTCTTTAATACCAGCACTCATGAGAATGGAAAGTGGGTAGTAAATCATTGGTTTGTCATAAACAGGCATCAATTGCTTGCTCACTGCCAATGTTAGTGGATGAAGTCTTGTTCCGGATCCTCCCGCTAAGATAATTCCTTTCATAAGTTTCTGTTTAAATTTTTATAGCCAACGGAATAAATCATCAAACATGCGTTTACCCCAAGGCGTATTGCCATAGTCTTTTTCAATTTTAATGCGAAGTTCAGATAATGTGAAGAGTTTATTTTTACCAACTTCAATCAACATTTCTTCTTTCGTCGGCTTCATTTCCTCCACTTTTTTAGCGAAGTAAATGATTCCACCATCCTCCGTTGCTAGGCCAAGAATCGTTCCTGGAAGTCCACAGAATCCCTCCGGACCAACGGAAGGAACCAATGCTGTTGTATACCAAGCGTAAATACGTGTGCTATCATTTTTTTGGTAAACAGCTTTGCGGCATTCGTATCCGCAAATACTTCTTTTACTATCTGTAATTTGCCAGCTTCTTGTTGGCAAACTATCTTGAACATAGATGTTTTGTCCCATGAGTCCGAGTACGGTCAATTGTTTACCTGAAATCAAGTTTTGAGCATAACTATTTTTAGTCGTCATCCACGCCATGTCATCAACACGTTCAAGAGGAACTGCTTTGAAAACGGAGGAACTATCGGTAAAATACAGAGTGAACAATTCCGTACGAATTTTATTTTCTTCGGTGACCATTCTTTTCATTCGTTGGTCGGTGAATCGTTTCTCTAGGTTGGTTCTACGTTCGAACGTTATTTTTCCTGAAGAAATGTATTGACTATTCGCGTTGAATCCAAGGCAAAGAATCAAAACGAGTAGCTTAATGCCAGCCTTTAAAGTCATCTTCTTTTGTTTTATTGTTGTTGAATTTGTACGTTAATTTCACTAGAAAATAGCGAGAAATAATTTGTGTGTAATTATCCGTAATCACGTTGCCATTTATTTGACGCTGCAGATTTAAATTTTGATTTAAGATATCGTTAGCAGAAAGGGCAAGAATGATGTTTTCTGTTGGTAAAAAGGCTTTGCTGATTTCGAAATTAATGATGAAAATGTTTCGATTGAAGGCCGCAGCTCTACCTGTATTAATGGTGTAAGTTGCATCTGATTTTATTTGGATGTGATGTGGCAATCTCCATTCTCCATCGATAAAATACTTTTGTGTGGCGTACGGTTGATTGGAAATGCTTGACAAAGAACTCACTGGATTATTGTATGTGTAAGTATTACCAATGGTAATGTCCAAAGAATCTAACTTCAGTTCAACATCCAAACCTGCGGTTACTGCCGTTGTTTTGGTCACATTAGCCTGTCCGTTAATGAAGTTCGTGTATTTGTTGTAAGATCCATTTACATTCGGAGCTAATTCAAGTTTGCGATTGAAAATTGGGAATCCACCTCCAGCAAAAACATTTGCAAAAATGTTGCCGTCTACGTTAACCGTTTTAGCGATTGTGCGACCATATTGGTCATAACTTGTTGAATCAGCAAAGGCATTGTTTGTTAAACTTGCATTACCTCCTGACCAAAAATAACGCCCAGAAAGTGCTTGCCAAACATTTGCATTTAAACGTAAATTATGAACATAATTTGGTTTTAGATTCTGATTTCCAATTTGTATTCTATTGGGATTGGTATTGTCTTGAACGGGTTGTAAACTATTTATGGCAGCTGGAGATGAAGCAGTAGAGTAATTTAAGGAAATACGTTTACTCATACTTGGCTTAAACTGGTAGGAGAATTTCGGAAGGAAATTATTAATGTTTTGATTGGTCACAACGGACGTAATCAAGTTTGTACTTTGTACTTCGATGTTCCTAAAGCCAATTCCTCCCGTAAAGGTATGTTGACGGTGTTCGAAGATCAATACACCAGTCCCGCGTTGTTGAAAGCGGGTATTATCGAATTGATTCGTGAATAATCCCACTGCTTGTGTGTAGTTACCAAATGCATCCTTTTCAAAGGTTTGCTTGTTTTGATTCGATTTTCCCGATTCCAAATAATATTCCAATTGGAATTTCCATTTTTTCGCGAAAGGCTCCGTGTATGTCAGGATTCCATAATTAGTTGTACTTCCATTGTCGTTTATTTTACTTTGGTCGACCGTATCAGATAAGGCACCGTTTTTCAAGGTATACAAACTACCATCTGATTGATTAGAACTCGTGCTTAGGATGTATTTCAATTCTAATTCACGGTTGACTTTTTTGAATTTCCTTCTCAAAAGTGCTTCTGAATTACTACTTATTCCTTTGGAATTGTTTTTATTTCGAATTCCCGTTCCTAAGTATGAAACCAGTGAATCTGTCAAGAAGGTGTTTTGACTGAAATTATCAGTTAAGCCCATATCCATATGCAAGTTTGGACGAACTTCTAAATAGGTAAGTGAATCTAAATTTACTGAGTACGTTAAGTTAAATCGGTGTGTAAGGTTTTTAGAAACATTTGCCGAAGAATCTCTGGTGAAATAAGAACTATCTTGTTGTAAAAAGTATTGAGATTGACTGCTTGTCACCGCATTTAATCGGTTCTCGATGTATGAATAGTTAAATCCGATTTTCCCCGTTTTTCCAATTTTATCGGAATAATAAATTCCAGTTTTTAACGTTTGAGGAATACCGGAGGAGTTGTTGCGGCTCGACTGGTCCCACATCGTCATTCCACTATTGTTTCGTTCGTTTTCTAAACCGAACTTATTCATATCGCCAAAACCAAAGTTTGATTTCGGAGTATTTGACGTTAACATAAATACGGAAATCTTTTGTTTTTTGTTGAAATTGTTTAGTAGAATTTCAGATTCATAGAAAGGATTATCACGAATGAGACCAAAGTCTGAGGCGCCCGAAATCTTACCGAAATACCCTTTCTTCGCACTATCTTTCAGTTTTAGGTCAAGCACTTGGATTTTATCGTCTTCACCAACTGCCGCATCTTCATTTTTCTTTTCGTATACTTGAACTGATTCAACTCCTTTTGCTCCCAGATTACGCGTCGCAATGGTAGGATCGGAGCCAAAAAATTCATCTCCATCCACCAAAACTTTACTAATTTCTTTTCCCTGTGAGGTAATGCTTCCGTCATCAGCCACTTTAATTCCAGGTAGTTTCTTCAATAAATCTTCTACCACAGCATTTTGTCCTACGTTAAATGAATCGGCAACATAGACCAAGGTATCTCCTTTAAAGTAAATGGCATTTCTATTGGTAAGGACCGTTACCTCACGTATGTTTTGTGTTTTCTGCAATAACTGTATGCGTGGAACTTTGATGTCGTAATTATCTTTACTTCCAATGATGTAAAACGTGCGCGTTTCTAATTTTGGATGCTCAATAATCAATTGAAAAGTATCAATTGGAAAGCCCGTTAAGGTGTATTCTCCAAGTTGATTGGTTCGCGTAAAACTCAATAAAACGGAATCCTTCAGTCTTAAAGCCATTACGGAAACGTTTTTAATCGGAACGACGTTGGATGTATCGTAAATGACTCCCGTTAATTTCATTTGTTGGGACCATGCGGACTGGAATCCGGATAAGATCATGAAACTAAGAACGATTAGGCACTTTATTGTTTTCTTCGATGTGGTATTTTTTTTTGTCAAAACAGTCATTATTATTTGTGTTGTACATACGATTGAAAAGGAAAAAAGTTCACTATGGAGCTGTTGACGCAAAACTTAGGTCCACCAACGCTTGAAAAGTAAATCCATCCGGTTCAGTAATGGGTGAAAACTGAACGTCCAAAAGTTTGTTTTTTTGTTGCTTTTCCGCTCTAATTAATTCCTTTAAAATTGGACTTTCCACATTGAACGCGATGGTGCTGGTTTGTTTCTCTGTACCTAAAACGATAAATTTCCTTCCAAAGGCTTCATCAAATCCACGAAAGCGTGTTTCAAAATCACCTGTACGTTTGATAATGGCTAAGGAAGTTTGATGATTCAGTGCTCGTTTATCTGTTTTTTTTAGTGTGGCAAGTTCTAATTCTTCGGAGGCAGCGTAACGACTGAAAGTCGCAATGACAGCGCCAGTTAAACTATAGTAGCTTCGTTCCTCGGAGAAATAAGGCTTTTTTAATTCGTAATGATAAACGATTAGACGACTCATGGTTTTGAGTCCATTTAAGAAATAAAAAACGCGTTCAACTTTTTTTCCGGATGCTTTGTTTTCAATTTGCTGCAGCTTCAATACTTCCATGTTCTGATCAATCCATGCAAATGCCTCCGTTGTAGTTCCATCGGAGTCCGTGTAAAATAGGCTTTGAATCTTAGAAAGCGTTTTGTTGTCGTTGATTTTTTGCGCATATTTTTCGAAAACTTCCAGGTTTTTATTTTCTTGGGTGAAAGCAATTAGTTTTATTGAAGAAGTTTTTTCAATAGACTTTCCTGCTTGGTTTGTACAAGAAATAAGGTAAAATATCGATAGGCTTAGCAGAAAATGAAGCGAAAAGGAGATTTTCATTTGACAGTAAAAATTATAGCAGTGTGAAATTAAGCAATCATCTTCAATTTGTCGTACCAGCATGTAAAATCTTTATGTATCGGATATAGTTTCGTAATTTTGTTCCATGTCAAAAATAGTAGCAATTGATTTCGGATTAAAGCGAACGGGTCTAGCGATTACGGATCAAAATGCCATCATTGCCAGTCCATTGACGACTGTCGATTCGAGCACTTTAATGGATTTTTTAATTCAATTGACAAGCAAGGAATCCATTTCCACCATGGTTCTTGGTTTTCCAACTAGGTTAGATGGATCGGATACGCATATTACGGAAAATGTGCGTTTGTTAAAGGATGTCTTAACGAAACAATTTCCTCAGTGTAGCATTGTTTTGCAAGACGAGCGTTTCAGTTCCTCGCGTGCTATGGAAACGATTCATCTCGTTGGAAAGAAAAAACAAATGAAGCAAAAATCACTTGTCGACAAACTTGCTGCTACCTTGATTTTACAAGATTACCTCTCTCAACAATCATTTAAATAAGGAATTCACTAATTTTGCCACATGATTTTACCCATTGTCGCTTACGGAGACCCGGTTCTAAAAAAAGAAGCTGAGGAAATTGATGAAAAATACCCAGATTTATCAAAATTGATTTCGGATATGTTTGATACGATGTATCATGCAAAGGGTGTTGGACTTGCTGCACCCCAAATCGGCAAAAGCATCCGTTTGTTTATTGTGGATGGAAGTCCATTTGCTGATGAAGAAGACGATGAACCAGATCCAAAAGCGGAAGGTATTTCGGATTTTAAAAAGGTTTTTATCAATCCAATTATTGAAGAGGAATCCGGAGAGAAGTGGTGCTTTCAAGAAGGATGCTTATCCATTCCAAAAATTCGTGAAAACGTATTTCGTCAAGAAAAAGTCCTCATTACCTATTTTGATGAAAATTGGGTTTTTCATGAAGAAACATTTGACGGATATGCAGCTCGCATCATTCAACATGAATACGATCACATCGAAGGAATCTTGTTTACGGACCATCTTTCACCGTTGAAAAAGAAAATGTTAACCAAAAGACTACAAAATATTACTTCAGGAAGAATCGACATCGATTACAAAATGTCCTTTCCTGGTGGGAAAAAACCAAAAATGATATGAGATCAATTTACGCATTATGCATCGTACTGAGTTTTGCTCTTTTTGTTGAATCATGTGGCGGACCCACAAAAACGGATAAAAAAACGGAATTGAAAACCAGTATTAAGCAGATGGAAGATTCCATCATGGCCATTCAAAAAGATCCAATTCAAGCAGCGAAAATGCCAAGTTTGACGAATATTGAACTCATCAATCGTTTGTTGGCTTACTATCAGGCTTATCCGAAGGATTCTTTTTCCGCAGATTGTTTATTTAAAGTTCACATCAAATACAGCGATTTACAGGCGTATGAGAATTCTGTAGCCTATGGCGACACCTTATTGCAATTGTTTCCTAATTATGCCAACAAGGACTTTTTATTGGAAAGTTTAGCCAGTACTTACGATGTACTCATTGAGCCACGCGATTCCGAAAAAGTGAAGTTTTACTATGAGCTTTTATTGAAAGAGAAAATCAAAGCGACGAAACGCAAGGATATAGAAAACCGACTTAAGCATATTGACATGGACTTTTTTGAGTACAGTCAATTCCAAATGGGAACGAAATAATTAGAGTCTTAAATCGTTAAAGAATTCTGGATACGACTTTGCCACACAAGAGGCGTCTGTGAGTTGAATGGAATTTCTCGCGATACACGAGGCTATCGTTGCAGCCATGGCGATTCGGTGATCATTGTGCGTGTTGATTTCGCCTCCTTCTACCATACCGGTTCCATGAATACAAATTGTATTTTCGTCAAGTTGAAATGCGATTCTAAATTTCTCAAGTACCTCGCACATGACCGCTAGGCGATCTGATTCTTTGTTCTTCAGACGATTTATACCGATAATTTTAGAGGTGCCGGTAGCCGCACAGGCTAAGACGACCAGAATGGGGAAAAGATCCGGACAGTCTGTAATGTTTGTTTCGAAGGGAGTTTTTGTTTTAGATTCGTGGACCAAAAGCACATCGTTTTCCCAGGTAATTGTTGCACCGAAATCTCCGATCGCTTGAAGAATTTGTCGGTCTGCTTGTAAGGTCTGCGGATTTAATCCATGTAATTCGACCTTGCCGGAAATAGCGGCGCCAACTATTGGATTTGAGGCACCACTCCAATCTCCCTCGATTTGGACTTCTGTACTTTTGATTTTTTGTTCGCCTTTCATGTGAAAGGTATCTGCAGTTAATTCGTCAACGAGTAAGCCAAAATCGCGCATGCGATTGATTGTCATTTCCAAATAAGGTTTGCTTTTAAGTGCTTCAATGGATACCACTGAATCTTCATTTAGAAAGGGAGCAAGTAAAAATAAGCCACTGATTGCTTGAGAACCTGCTTCACCATTTACCGTTAATTTCTTTCCTTTTGCACTTCCTGAAATATGGATTGGTAATTTATTCCCATTCGATTCCACGGTAAATCCAATTTGTTGAAGGATGTGGCATACTTGTGAATGATCACGTTGAAGTAAGCTACCTGTACCGTTTAGTGTTAGATTTTTCGTGAAAGCCATTCCAACGAATGCCAAAGTTCGAAGGGCGAATCCACTTTCTTGAACGTTTAAAGTGATGCTTTCTTTTTGTAGAATAGAAGTAGGGTAAACCGTAAACGAATCCGCATCGTACTTAGCGCCTAATTCTTGGATGCAGTTCAACATTGCCGAAATGTCTTCGGAGTGATCTAAGCCATATATTTTTGTGGGAATATGTGCAAGCGAGGCAAGTAGCAAACAGCGTTGCGCATCACTTTTGGAAGCGTTTGAGTGAATGACATGTTGGACTTTAAATGGCTTAATCGTGATCATTTTTAGACAAAATATCAGATTGAATACGAATTGAATCTTGGTGAATCAACTTAAAAAGTTGTGTAACAAATTCTTCAGAAATCCCTTCTGAACTTGCTTTTAGCACATTATTTCGAAGAGCTTCTTCCCATCTATTTGATTGAAGGATGACGTGGTTTTTATCCTTTTTAAACTTTCCGATTTGTTCTGAAATGCGCATGCGATTTTTCAAAAGCTGTATCAAAGATTCATCGGTCTGCGTTAACTGGTCGCGAAAAGCGAGCATCGCATCCTCATCAATTTCTGCTCGATTTCGAATGGTAAGCGATTGCAATAGTTCCTTTAGTTCAGCTGGTGTAATTTGTTGTTTTGCATCCGTCCATGCCAGCGAAGGGTTGACATGCGATTCTATCATCAATCCGTCATAATTGAGGTCCATCGCTTTTTGAGCCAAGGGTTGTAGTAGATGTGCTCTACCTCCGATGTGTGAGGGATCACAAATCATGGGGATTCTCGGTAGTTCCTGTTTTAAGTCGATAGGAATTTGCCAATTCGGATCATTTCGATACAGTGTTTTCTCGTAAACTGAGAATCCGCGGTGAATGGCGCTTACATCTTCAATTCCGGCTTTCCAAATGCGTTCGATGGCTCCGATCCAAAGCTTTAGGTCAGGATTAACCGGATTCTTCACCATGACTTTGATGTTTGTCCCCTGAAGGCATTCGGCAATTTCTTGAACGGTAAATGGATTCACCGTTGAACGAGCACCAATCCAAATCATATCGAATTTGTTTTTGAGCGCCAATTCGACATGTTCAGCTTTTGCGACTTCCGTTGCTATTTTTAACCCGTAGGTCTCGCGCACTTCACACATCCAAGATATACCGATGTCACCAATTCCTTCGAATTCCCCGGGACGCGTTCTCGGTTTCCATATTCCAGCTCGAAAGAAGTCAATACCAACTTCCGACAATCCACGTGCTGTCTCCAAAACTTGTTCTCGGGTTTCCGCGCTACACGGACCAGAAATCACTAAGGAATTTACAGGAATCATAATTTATCGTGTACAAAAAAGGGGAACGAATTCCCCTTGTGATTATTTAGCGTAATTGACAGATCTTTTTTCTCGAATGACGGTCACCTTGACTTGTCCAGGATAGGTCATTTCAGTTTGAATGCGCTGAGAGATGTTAAATGAAAGTTCTTCAGAACGTTGATCAGAAACTTTCTCCGCTTCTACTAAAACGCGAAGTTCTCTTCCTGCTTGAATCGCATAAGCACTAGAAACGCCTTCATATGATAAGGCTAAGTTTTCTAGTTCTTTAATTCGTTTAATGTAAGCTTCTACGATTTCACGTCGAGCACCTGGACGCGCACCGGAAATGGCATCACATACTTGAACGATTGGTGAAATTAAGGTAGTCATTTCGATTTCATCGTGGTGAGCACCAATAGCATTCAATACATCGCCTTTTTCACCAAATTTCTCCGCTATTTTCATCCCTAAGATGGCGTGAGGCAATTCTGGTTCTTCGTCAGGAACTTTACCGATGTCATGCAATAATCCTGCACGTTTCGCCAATTTAACGTTCAGTCCAAGTTCAGCTGCCATGATCGCACAAAGGTTCGCCACTTCTCTCGAGTGTTGAAGCAAGTTTTGTCCATATGAAGAACGGTATTTCATTCTTCCGACCATGCGCATCAATTCTGGGTGTAGTCCGTGAATTCCTAAATCGATACATGTTCGACGTCCAGTTTCTGCAATTTCTTCATCCAATTGTTTGCGTGTTTTCGCCACAACTTCTTCAATACGCGCAGGGTGAATACGTCCGTCAGAAACAAGCTGGTGTAAGGATAAGCGTGCAATTTCACGTCTAATCGGATCAAAACAGGAAAGAATAATTGCTTCGGGAGTATCATCTACGATAATTTCCACACCTGTTGCCGCTTCAAGTGCACGAATGTTACGTCCTTCGCGTCCAATGATTCTTCCTTTTACCTCATCTGATTCAATATTGAAAACAGAAACAGCATTTTCGATGGCTTGCTCCGTAGCAACACGTTGAATCGATTGAATAACGATTTTGCGTGCTTCTTTATTGGCATTCAATTTCGCTTCTTCGGTAATTTCTTTGATGGTAGACATGGCTGCTGTTCGTGCCTCGTCAGTAAGTGCCGTCATCAAATCTTTTTTCGCATCCTCTGGACTCAGGTTACTGATTTTAGATAGTTCTGCGACTTGTTTTTGTTGAATTTTATCTAGTTCCTGTTGACGAATCTCAAGAGCAGTAGCTTTCGCATCATAATCTAATTTAGATTTCTCTGTTTCTTTCTCCTTGCGGTTGAGGTCTTCTAGTTTTTGATTGAGTGTTTTTTCTTTAGCGCGGTAACGATCTTCGTTAGACTGCATACGTTTTTCACGCTCGCGAATAGATTCTTCGTGCTCTTCTTTCTGTTTTAAAAATTTCTCTTTTGATTGAAGTGCGCGCTCCTTACGGATGTTTTCTGCCTCGATTTCGGCATTTTTGATGATTTCTTGACTTTTAGATTTAATGAAGAAACGTTGTGCAACTATTGTTGCTCCCGCGCCTCCAATCAATCCTATTAATAATCCTACTGACCACATATTCTTTTAATTATGTATGAATATTGGTCGTTGAAACGAACGTAAATTATTGAATTCCGTCTAAATTTGCGGAAAGGTTTTGCAACGTCTCCTCAATTTCACTATAGTCTACAGGCACTTGTGCAACGGGTGCATTCTCGCTCGAAGCTTTTGCTAATAATTGCAAAGCAGACATAGCGATCAAGTCTTGATTATCATTTACAGCATAGTTTTTACGCAGCATTTCGACTGCTTTATTAATGTCCGCAGCAGCTTTTGTTACCTTCTCCTCGTCACTTTCCGGCACATTCAGTGGGTAAGTTCTTCCTGCAATGGTAATTTTAAGTGATACTTTGCTCATTATGATTGCTTCAACTGTTCGATACAGAATTCAATTTCTTTCACTAGTTCATCAATTTCCTGTTCAGTTCTCCCTGTTACAGGAGCAGGAACTTCAACGACTTTATTTTCAGCCAAATGTAAAGCTGACTTTAAGGACTCAATTTCAGCCTTCAAGTGAGTATTAGCAGCTGATTCTGATGCTAATTGCTCCTTATTACGATCGATTTCTTCTTGAAGAATCTCGTTTTTCGAACGTTCTGAACGAAGGGCTTCCCCGATTCGAACTGCGTTTCGACTAATTTCTTGTATGGTGTCTTGAATCTTTTCAGTCATTACTTTTGACTTTGTACAAAGTTAACAAGCATTCGATTACATTTATCATTTTTACCAATCTATTTTGCATTTTTTTTGAAAGTGTATCTTTGTCTATGATCAAAACCTTTACATTACTCCTTTTATTCAGTTTTAATTTCACCGTTTGGACACAAATTATAACCGTTGATTCCATTTGGAGCTTGCCCATTGGAACTGTTAAACCGGAATTAAGTGCCGGATTCGGGGATATTCGTCCAAATCACTTTCACATGGGATTGGATTTTCGCACGAATGGTCGAGAAGGAATTCCACTTTATGCAATAGCGGACGGCTACATTTCACGGATTCGGATTTCATCGACTGGATATGGACGGGTGATTTACATCGATCATCCAAACGGTCAAACTTCGGTTTATGCGCATTGTTCAAAATTTTCAGATCGAATCAATGGTATTGTCATCAGCATTCAAAATCAATTCAAACAAAATGAACTTGATTGGAAATTTAATCCGAACGAGCTACCCGTAAGTAGGGGTGAGCAAATTGCTCTTTCGGGAAATAGCGGTAACTCTACTGGACCACATTTGCATTTTGAACTTAGGGATACCAAAACGGAACATGCACTGAATCCATTGTTGCATGGCTTTCATGTCAGTGATAGTGTTCCTCCTACCTTGCATGGAGTCCGGTTAGTTGCAGTGGACGAAAATGGTTACCTCATTCCGGGTAAGTCGATGATCTTGCCGATGAGCAAAACTTCTCATAAGGTCAGTATCCCCGAGGATTTTGTTCGGGGAACAGAAAAAATTGGATTGATGGTTTCCGCAACTGATCCAATGAAGATCGGCGGACAAGGATTTGGTTTGTTTTCTGCGGAATTAACGAGTTCAAATCATGATCAATTTGGATTTAAGTTAGCGGAGATTTCTTTTGATGATTCAAGATATGTTAACAACCATATGGATTATAATGAATACAAGTCAAAAGGGATTAAATACCAAAAACTTTTTCGAACGAAACATAATCCATTAACTATTTATCAATTAGAATCCCTTGGCGGCATCTCCTTGCATGGATTAGATTCTATCTCTTGTTCTTTACGTTTGGAAGATGTAAATGGAAATGTTAGTGAACACGAAATTCTGCTCCGATATCCCTTCGAGTTAAAGCAAAATCGAAACGCGTTTTACGACCATGCACATTATTTTATTCCGGATTCATTGTATACTTTTCGTGCCGAAAACATGCAGGTACTCGTTGACCCTCAAACCTTTTATGAACCTGTCAAAAAAGACATGAAATTACCTTTGGGTCAATTTGGTAACTCGAAAACGGTTATTCAAAAGCCCATCTGTATTGAAATGAAAGCGAAGAATTCAGTTCCAATTGAAAAACAATTTTTGACCATCAATGGAGATGCCTTAGAAACAACACGTGAAAAAGGCTACTTAGCATCAGAGTCCAAGCAACTCGGAATTTTTTCCATCAAGGCAGACACCATTGCACCGATAATACAGCTGATACCAACATCGATTAATGTGATTGTTTCAAGTGAATTTCATTGGAAAATTACTGATGGACTTTCAGGAATTGCCCGCTATGAACTTTTACTCAATGGGGAATGGACAATGGTTTATTTGGATCAAAAAAGCAATGTGGTTTCGTGGAAAAATGACCGGTGTGCGACAATCATTGGACCACCAACGGAAAATGTGCTTTTAATGGAATTGCGCGTAACAGATCGATGTGGAAATGTGCAAACGTGGACAAAAGAATTACATGTTATCGACGAACCCCGTTAGCATCCTTTAGGTAAATTGGAGTGAAATAAGCCAGATTTTCAAATTCCTTTTTTTGAAATTTTTCATATGCAATCGATGCTTGTCCTTCTGCACTACACAGCAGTTGATCATTCCAAATGATGTTTCGATTTCCCCACATTTCTATGCATTTTGCCGCGCCATCACCACAAACAATAAACGGCTCAAATTCTGAGAAGGATGTTTCATCAAGTTCAATGGCATCAAGCGATTGTAAAACCGTTCCATCTGATGCAAAAACTTGCGCGTAAACTTCCATTCTTCGGGCATCTAACATCGGAATAATCGATTCTGGACCAATAGGGACAAGTTCCTTCAATGCCATTAAGGTTTCGACGCTTATGAGCGGGATCTTTAATGCAAAACACAATCCTTTCGCTGTTGAAAGTCCAATGCGCAGTCCCGTGTACGAACCTGGTCCACTAGAAACACTAATAGCACTAAGAGCGGATAGTGAAACGTTCGCTTCGGCCATCACCTCCTCACAAAAAAGGGTTAATGATTCACTATGAATGAAACCCTCTGCCATCGTTTCTTTGCATGAAACCATGTTTCCATTATTCGAAAGGGCCACACTGCATACCTTCGTAGCTGTTTCAAGGTGAAGGATGTAGTTAATCATCTCCAAGTTCGAATTTGAATCCAACACCATGGACATTTGTGATTTGTATTGTGGGGTCTTCTTTGAGGTATTTTCTCAATTTCGTAATGAAAACATCCAAACTACGACCAACAAAATAATCGTCTTGTCCCCAAACGGTATTTAAAATAATGTCGCGAGCGAGCAATTGATTTTTAAATCGAAACAAGGTTCGTAAAATCATGGCTTCTTTCTTTGTCAATGTTTGTTTCGAAGAAGGAGAAGTAAGGGTAAAGTTTTCTGTATCGAAAGAGAAAATACCCAGTTTCACAATTTTCTCTTCAGGTTGAATAATGTTTACTTTCACACGTTTTAACAATGCACGAACGCGTAATTGAAGTTCCTCCACACTAAAAGGCTTTGTTAAGTAATCATCGCCACCAGCGTTGAAGCCTTCTATTTTATCTTCGGTCATCGATTTTGCCGATAAAAAGAGAATGGGAATATCCGTGTTCACTTTTCGAATGTCTCTCGCTAAGGTAAATCCGTCCTTAATCGGTAACATCACATCAAAGATACATAGGTGATAAGGTTGTTCGTTAAACCTGCGCAATCCTTCAGATCCATTTTCGCAAAGTGTTACTGCGTATCCATCGGAACGCAGTTGATCGGAAATAACGATTCCAAGATTGATATCGTCTTCTACAATGAGGATTTTTATTTTCATGGAAACGTCTTAAAAAGCCAAGAGCCTTGGAAAAACCAAAGCTCTCAACTATTAACCTAAACCTACTACTAGTTCACACAAAGATAACTGAATTTCACGTGGTAGGTTACATAGTTTATGTTAATTTTTTCCTAAAAAACTTAAATCTATTCCTTTTGATAGGAATTTGCTTTGTGCTTAAGTGTATCTTTGAACTATAAATAAAGGATATGGCATATATTTTTGTAGTTGATGACGAGGAGGATATCAGAGAATTGTTGCGATACAATTTGATTCAGGACGGACACCGTGTTTCTACCTTTGAAAATGGTAGTTTATGTTTGAAGGCCATTGAAGTTGAAAAACCAGATCTCATTTTACTAGATGTCATGATGCCTTTAATGGACGGAATTGAGGTGTGTGAAGCGCTAAAGAATAATCCGGAAAATGAAGACATTATTATTTGTTTTTTAACTGCTCGCAGTGAGGACTACAGTCAGATTGCCGGACTAGAAGCGGGTGGGGACGATTACATTTCAAAACCGATTAAACCCAAGGTTTTATTGAGTCGTATTCACGCTTTATTGCGCCGCCAAACAAAATCGGAAGCCAAAGACGTGATTTCACATGAACTTAAAATCAACCGAGATCGCTACCTGGTTGAAAAAGATGGAATGGAAATTCAGTTGCCAAGAAAAGAATTCGAACTCCTTGCTCTGTTGACTTCTAGACCAGATTTCGTCTTTAAACGCGAAGTGATATTAGAACAAGTTTGGGGTACTGAAGTCGTTGTTGGTGACCGTACTATTGATGTTCACATTCGAAAGTTACGAGAAAAAATAGGTGAACAAAGTATTTCTACGGTTAAAGGGATAGGCTATAAATTCAATCGATAGTTTTGGTTCAATCTTTGTAGGCATTCAAAAAAATATAGTTTATGAAAACAATATACATTATTGTTGCTTTGCTTTTATTTCAATCAGCACAAGCGCAAACTTTTGAAGATCAGTTTAAAACAGTTAAGGAAAAGCTAGAACGTTGGGATCCAATTCGTGGTAACTGGTTGGCACTTTCAATGATAGCCCTTTCTGAGCGCAAAAATGTGCCAGACCGAACGTTTCCAGAGGATTTCACTCCTTATGAAATGTTGACAATGGTTCCGCTTGCTGAGCGCAGAGAAATCGAAACGATGATTCAGCAAAATAGAACCCTTAATGGTTCCTTCGCAAACAGTCAATGGGAAACAATTGATTTAATTGTAACACATTCCATGTGTAGTCAAATCATTGGTCGCAGTTATGGCGATCCGCATTTGAAGTCCTTTGACGAAGCGACCTATTCTTTTCAGACGGTTGGGGAATTCGTTCTTTCAAAATCAGAAAAAAGCTTCTTCGAAGTTCAAACGCGCCAGCGCGCTCAATCAGATAATTTTTCTTTGAATGCAGCCGTTGCCATGAACGTTGCGGGAGACCGTGTATGTTATTACGCAAGTACGAAACCAGATCAAATGAATGGTAATTTGCGTTTAAATGGAATGCCGATTCAACTTCAAGGAAGAACTTTTTTCTTGCCAAATGGAGGAGTCGTTCGATTTGAAGGACGTAATTACACGATTGCATGGCCGACAGGTGAGATGGTGATTTTAGATGTTCGTTCCTCTGGTGGATTTGGTTTTTTGAATACAACCGTGCACGTTTTTGAATGTGACCGTTCTTCTTTCCAAGGATTATTGGGGAACGCAAATGGAATTGCCGATGATGATTTTCAAGGACGCAACATAGATCGCCCAAGACCAAATTACTTGGCTTTTTCCACTTTTGGAAATTCATCCATGCAACAGGCGTCAGCGTTTGCAGAGAAGGAGTACCTTGCCTTTCTAGCCAAGGATTTTGCGGAAGATTGGAGGGTGACAAGTCAAACTTCCTTATTTGATTATGCTCCTGGAACAACAACCGAATACTATACGGACCGAAGATTTCCAATGGTACATCTCACCGTTGCTGATTTAAATCAAACACAACGTGATGATGCACGTGCGAGATGTCAAGCAATGGGAATTCCCGCGGATGAAATGGGCGGTTGTATATTTGATCAAGGATATTTAAACATTCCCCCGAATCAAGTTCCATTGCCCTCTAAACCAAATCCAACAGAAACGGTATTGGGAACGATTAATCGACCAGCTTTACATACCAATCAACTTGTTTTTCCTGAAGAAAACTTAGCGCCGGTTGGAGGTAATGCTCCACAACCGATGCAAGAAAGAAATCCAACAATGAATCGGGAGCAAGTAAACCCTTCTGTGGAGAAACCGGGACGTGAAATGGAAACTAGACCTAATAATGGATTTAATAGTAGTCCAAATGTACCGGTAAACAGGCCAGTAAATGTTCCTGTTCAACCAGTTCGTCCTTCAAAACCAACAAGTCCTTCAAAACCACCACACACTCCTGTACCATCAAGTCCAGTTAAACCAAGTGTGCCTGCAGTGAAATCAGGTAAAGGTTAAGTAGAATATCAAATAGAATAACGAAGGGGGATTTTAAAGTCCCTCTTTTTTTGCTCAAACGTAGAAACAAAAAAGGGCGAGAAGGAATTCTCGCCCTTTTTCTGATAAGAGTTCACCCGATTATTTAATTACTCGGTAGGTAAACGCATTTTGAGTATTTTTCAATTGAACGATATACGTTCCATTTGATCTATTTGTTAAGTCAATTATGCTGTTCGATGGACCAACTTTACCACTTTGGATTATTTTACCATCCATGTTGGTTAAGGTATAGTCGTAATCCAATGTGATGTTTCCGATGTTCAATTCGTTTTGAACTGGATTAGGATAAACGTTCATTTGGGACAAGTTATTGTTTTGAATGCCAGTTTCTACTAAATTCAATACAGAAATGATGTTGTAATATACAGGTTGAGATTTAATCGGACAGTACAACTGTAAAATTAAATTATACAATCCTGTTGTTCCAAAAGGAACAGAAAACGTATAGTTCACGTACATGGAGTTTCCGTTCGTATCAACCAAATACCAGGTTGTGTATAACGAATCTTGTGTAAACATGGAATTTCCAAAGGATGCTGAAACCATGTAAGCAGTATCTAAGGCCGCCAAGTCAATTGTACAGTTGTAAATCCAACCTGAACTCATGGTTCCAACGACATTTGAACCTGTTGCAAGGTTACCAATAATTGTTACGGAATCAATGTTTGCGGAAGAGTTCCCAATGGTACAAGAAGTTGTGAATGAACATTGATTATTATCAAAAACGGTAACCGTGTAAGTTCCAACACATAAATTTGTTGCATTTTGAGCGTTTGTTCCGTTTGACCATTGGTAACTGTAAGGACTTGTTCCTCCAGCAACCGTTAGTGCTGCGGTACCATCACATGCGCTTGCTCCCGTAGCATTGGTACTTGTAATGTTTCCATTAAATCCAACACAAGGATTCAAAACACTTGAATCTACGACTACCGTCGCTACTGATGTCCCTGAACAACCGTTTGCATCGATTACCATTACAGAATAGGATCCAACACATAAATTAGATAAAGTATTTGTGGTAAGCATTCCTCCAGCATTCGCCCATTGATAAGTGTAAGGAGCTGTACCGCCAACTGCTGTGACCGTTACTGATCCGTCACAAACATTTGTTCCCGATGTTGGCGTACTTCCACAGAAGACAATAAAACCAGCACATGGATTCGGAACGTTAGTTCCAATTGTGAATGGAGCTGTAGACGTAAATCCACCTCCTGCAAAAATCAAACTATATTGTCCTGCACACAAGTTCGTAATCATGTAACCACCACTTTGGATGACTGTATTTCCCTGCATCCATGTCAAACTTGAGGATGTCACCAAGTTGTTGGTATCCACCATTGCTGTTCCATCACAAAGTCCGGGTGCACTTACATTCGTAACGTTCACGATAATTTGTGATTTCGCCTCAAATGCGAGTAAACTAGATAGGATAAAGCTTAAGAATAAGATTTTTTTCATAACAAAATTTTTTTTTCAGACGAGCCAAAGTTACAAAAGGTTGCTTGTAAATCCTTGTGCATTGCTTAATTTTGAAACATGAAAAACTTAGGACTGAGGATTTTACTCCTTTTTAGTATTATTGGTGGACCATTGTCCGCGCAAAAACAGCCGAAAATCATTGTTGGAATTGTGGTAGACCAAATGTGTTACGATTATTTGTACCGGTATCAACAACATTTTTGTTCGGGTGGATTCAATCGCTTTCTGAATAAAGGTTTGAATTGCCGGAATACGCTGTACAACTATGTCCCAACCTATACTGGACCTGGTCATGCGTCTATTTACACTGGGACAACACCTTCCAATCATGGAATCGTTGGGAATGAATGGTATCAGCGCGAAACAAAGACGATTGTAAACTGCGTGTCGGATAAAACTGTTCAAACGGTGGGAAGCACGTCTTCAGAAGGACAAACCTCTCCAAGAAATTTGAGAACTTATACCATTACGGACCAATTAAAATTGGCTTCTCCTGAATCAAAAGTCATTTCAATTTCCATTAAGGACCGCAGTTCGATTTTACCTGGTGGACATTTGAGTGATGGTTCGTATTGGTATGATTATGCAAGTGGCACGTTTATTACGAGTTCTTACTTTAAATCGGAATTACCGAAATGGCTACAGCAATTTAATGCCACTAAAAATGCGGAGAAGTATTTGAAAAATTGGGATTTATTGTATCCAAAAACCAATTACAAATCCGTGGATGAAAGTCCATATGAAGTGGTTTTGAGTGGCAAAAAATCAGCTACGTTTCCCTATGATTTCAAAGAAATGTCCACAGTTTCTAAAAATGCGTATCAATTGTTTACGATTTCACCATTTGCTAATGAATTATTAACGGATTTAGCCATCGAGGCGATTTCGAGAGAACAATTAGGCTTGGACAACAAAACGGATATGCTGTGTATTTCTTATTCAACTCCAGATATTGCAGGACATGCTTTTGGACCCTATTCCTTAGAAATGGAAGACATGTATGCCCGTTTGGACCGTCAATTAGAGAAATTATTGTCCCATTTGGAATCGAACTATGGAAAAGATGGGTTTGTGGTTTTTTTAACTGCAGATCATGCGGTTGTCCCAGTACCTCAAATGCTTGTCGACCGAAAAATGCCTGGCGGTTATCTATTCTTAAAAGAACGATTATCCGCTTTAAAAAACGACTTGATTAAAAAATTTGGAGCAGACTTGATTGAAGCAGAGGAGAACCAAAACATTTATATAAACCAAGTTCGATTGGATTCATTGAATTTAACGAAACAAGTTGTGGCGGACTATATTGCCGAACAAATCAGAGAATGGCCAGAAGTCAAGCTCGCTATTACACGCTCCTCTCTTTTATCGGGAGCTGAAACCGCAGATGAATGGGGACAAATGATTCAAAAAGGATTTGACATCGAACGAAGTGGTGAAGTAATATTTGTGTTGCAACCGGGATATTTAGCCAAATCAATCGACGAACCAAAAGCACATTTAGGCACATCGCATGGTTCGGCTTTTAACTATGACACGCATGTTCCATTACTTTGGTACGGAGCGAACATTCCTTCCCAGAACTGTTATCGATCAATTCAAATTGTGGACATTGCACCAACCTTGATTCACCTGATGAATTTGCAACGCACTGGAGCGATGACCGGCACACCGATTCTAGAAATTCTTCAAAAATAAATCATGTCAGAACACGATTTTTTCCTCGCCCACCTTGGACAAACAACGCCTTTCCCATTTTTGGTAGAGGTGGAGCGAGCGGAAGGAATTTACATTTACGATAAGCAAGGAAAGGCTTATATGGACATGATTTCGGGTGTGGCGGTAAACAATATTGGACACCGTCATCCGAAAGTCGTTTCCGCTTTAAAGAATCAGATTGACAAGTATTTGCACGTGATGGTTTATGGAGAGTTTATTCAAGATTCTCAACAATTATTGGTCAAAGAATTATTGGAAGTATTACCATCCACGTTGGATGGTGTTTATGTCGTGAATTCAGGAACCGAAGCCATTGAAGCGGCGTTAAAATTAGCAAAAAGAGTAACAGGACGAACGGAATTGGTTTCATTTCGCGGTTCCTACCACGGAAGTACACACGGAGCGATGAGCGTTTCAGGTAATGAAATGAAAAAACAAGCATTTCGTCCCTTATTGCCTGATGTCCAATTTTTAAAACACAATCAACTCTCAGAATTAGAGAGAATAACTGAAAAAACGGCGGCGGTAATTCTAGAAACCGTTCAGGGTGATGCTGGTGTACGTCGACCGAGTGTAACGTTTATGCAAGCATTGCGTCAAAGATGTGATGAGGTAGGAGCACTGTTGATTTTAGATGAAATTCAATGCGGTATGGGTCGAACTGGAAAGATGTTTGCCTTCGAGCATTTCGATATTGTTCCGGATATTTTGACGCTAGGAAAAGCATTGGGCGGTGGAATGCCGATTGGAGCGTTGGTTTCATCTCAAAAGAACTTAATGGAATTTACACATTCACCCATGCTTGGACACATTACCACATTTGGTGGACATCCAGTTGTTTGTGCAGCGGCATCTGCGGCTGTTCATGTGTTAAAGACAGAAATAAATTGGATGGAACTTGAAGAAAAAGCGCTGCTATTTGAAGATCGTTTTAGTCAACATCCGGAAATGGTTGAAATCCGAAGAGTAGGAATGATGTTTGCTTTTGACATGGTGAGTGCAGAACGCGTTGAGCTGGTTGTTTCGCGTTGCATGGAGAAGGGACTGATCGCGTTCTGGTTTTTATCACATCCATATAGTTTTAGGCTATCGCCTCCGTTGAACATTACAAAGGAAGAATTGAATTTGGCGGCAGATTTAATCCTTCAGGCAATCGAAGAAACACGCGTGTAGTAGTCCGTTTCTACTCGAAAGCCGTATCTTTACACACGCAAAAAGAAAAATGAAAGTAACCGACCACATAGACAACGCAACAGACACACTTTTCTCATTTGAGATACTTCCACCGTTAAAAGGAAAGAGTATCCATTCCATCTACGAGGGGATTGATCCATTAATGGAATTCAAACCGAAATTTGTGAACGTTACTTACCACCGTGAGGAGTTTATTTACAAGGAACGTGAAAACGGATTATTAGAAAAGATTGCTATTCGCAAACGTCCTGGTACAGTAGGAATCTGTGCGGCGATAATGAATAAATACGATGTCGATGCCATTCCACATTTGATTTGTGGAGGATTCAGTAAGGAAGAAACCGAAAACGCGTTAATTGATTTGCAATTTTTAGGAATTGACAATGTTTTGGCCTTACGTGGTGATTCCATTAAAACAGAAAGTACTTTTCGTCCACACAAAGAAGGACATAAGTTTGCGGTGGATTTAATTCATCAGGTTAGTGATATGAATAATGGGAACTACATGATGGACGATGTTCAATTAGAACCCACGAACTTTTGCATTGGAGCTGCCGGATATCCGGAAAAACATTTCGAAGCAATGAATTTGGAAACGGATTTATTGAATGTGAAACGCAAAGTAGATGCCGGAGCATCCTATATTGTGACTCAGATGTTTTTTGACAACTCGAAGTATTTTCGTTTTGTCGATGCTTGTCGTGCAGCAGGAATTACTGTTCCGATTATTCCCGGTGTGAAACCAGTTAAAACCTTGACGCATATATCGTTTTTACCGAAATATTTCCACATTGACTATCCAGTTGAATTGTCCAATGAATTGATAAAATGCAAGGACAATAAATCCGTTGAGCAGGTTGGAATTGAATGGGGAATTCAGCAATCGAAAGAGTTGAAAGCGCATGGTGTTCCATGTATTCATTATTACACGATGTCGAATTCAACATCAGTTCAAAAAATTGCTCGTGAAGTTTTTTAATGCCATTATTATGAAAGTACTACTTACCTTATTTTTATTGTCTACCCTTTCTGTTTTCGGTCAACAGATCAAATTTAAAAACGCTTTGGTCATTGGTCAATTTGACAAATCCGAGGATCGTTATGCCATGGAACTGAATTTGGTGGAAATTTTACAGCAAAATGGATACAAAGCGTTGCCATCCTTTAATTTACTTAAACAAGGTGAAGCACTTGGTAATTTGTTAAATGATTCTACATTAAACGTATTAAAATCAAAAGGCGTTGACGCGTACGTGGTCTTAACCGTTCGTGGGTATGATCGCAATTTCAAATCTTCTGAAGCGAAAACGACTTTGAAAGAAATACTAGATATGACAAGTATTTACCACATTTATAGGGATGAGGCTACTTCGGTTACTTTTGAGTTTGCCTTTTTCGATTTGAACAATCGATTGATTGGACGAAGCTTATTGAAATGTGGCAATGTTTCCGATCGTGATTCTGTGATGAAACGATTTAGAAAGAAATTACCAAAAACAATCGCGAAAGACTGGAGGTCTTAGTAACCAATTATTGCATTTCGTATTGTTTCTGCATTTCCTTGTCTTCAGGAGTGCTGTATACACCGCATTTATTCGGTTTCTCAAATAACTTTATGAATTTTACTTGTGCTTGAATCGGCCAATATCCAGATGAATACCAATTGAAGTACGCATTGAAACCATCCCAGTTGTTTACGGTGACAATGGGAAGTGTCACACTTGGAACGAACATCCAAGCTTTGTTTAAACGAATACCGACTCCTAGACTATAGACGAATTGAGCTGCTAGTTTTTCATCGATTAATCCTTCATAGTAACGCAGCGCTAAATTCGGGTAAAACGAGTTTGAATAGGTTGTATCACTTGGGGAAGCACAGTATGAAAATTGAAAACCGATGCTATTATCAATAAAGTGCTTTCTGACTTTCACGATTTTTTTCTTACCGAAGTATACCAGTGAATGTGCACTGTAGCGACCATAAACATATCCGTTTTTTAGTTTTCCATATTCGTTTTGTGTGCTGATGACATCTCCAAACGCATTTTTATAGGTGATTTCAGTTTCTTCTTTTCCGCGGATTAGGCTATAACCGAAGCCCCAGTCGAAGTAATCAATGATGCGACTTTTCTTCAATGCTTTGATGGGCGTTCCTTTCCATTTTGGAAAATGAACCATTCCAAATTCTGCGTAGATTCCCAACTGACTTTTTGGTATAATGCTGTAATTACCGCGAGCCCCATTCGAGGCTGTTAATTCACCTAGTATTGGTTTAGTGTGAAAAGAATACGTTGGACCAATGGAAAATTGAATCCCATGGTTACTAACCACCATGTAATCATTTCCTTTTTTCTCTGACTTCACAAATCCACCTTGCGAAAATGCGTGTGTGGAGAAAAGTAAGGGAAGGATAAAAATGAATTTTTTCATACTCAGAATTTAAAGTCCGCGCTCTTTTCCAATAAGATATCCATAACGATTTTAGAGTCCCATTCCGCTTCTATATTCGGTAGAGCCATCACTTCATCCATGATATCACTCTGAGCTTTCCCTTGTTTGTATGCTTCACTGTAGCGAATGTTACTAAACGTTACTTGAGAATATAATGGTAACCAACGGTCGGGATGTAACTCACTAAATTTCGCTTCAATTTTTTTTCTCAAAAGAAATTCTGGATCTGCCACATAGTCACGCATCACGAAGTAATTGTCCAATGATAAATCTTGTAAAGCGTCACCATCCGGTTTGCGCTCAATACTATATTCATTGAAAACGGCATCCCAATCGTGGTTGTGCTTATGCATGAGGCGATTCATTACCGTACAATCTTCAAAGCCTGCATTCATTCCTTGTCCATAGAATGGAACGGTTGCATGAACAGCATCGCCCATAAGAGCAACTTTGCCATGAGTCCAAGGGTAACAACGGATAATCGCTAAATTCGATAGTGGATGATCATCCCAAGCATCCGCAATGTTTGGCATCATTTCATAGAAATCTGGGAAAGTCGTCAGGAAGAAGTTATTTACGGCATCACGCGAAGTAAGTTTGTCAAAGGCGTTTTCCCCACCTTCGTGCGGCATGAATAGGGTACAAGTAAACGATCCGTCTTCATTGGCCATTGCCATCAACATAAATCGTCCTCTCGGCCATATATGCAAAGCGTTTTTATCCATTTTATAGGATCCATCTTCATTTGCAGGCAATAAAATTTCACGGTACCCGTCAGCCACAAAATTCTGGCTGTAATTAAAACGGTTAATTTTTTGAAATGAGTTGTATCGAACTGCGGAAAAGGCTCCGTCAACACCAAACACGAGGTCTGCTTGTACGGTAAATTCTTCGTTCGTCAAGGTATTTGTGAGGGTAACAATTCCAGCTTTCAGGTCCACCTTTTTACATTCATGGTTGTAATGAATGGTGGCATCCCCGCGTTTTTCGGCCATGTCCATCATCACCGCATTCGTACGTCCTCTCGAAATAGAATAAATAGCTTGACCTTCTTTACCATACGGCTGATAGGTCAAATTACCTTGTAAGTCATGCATCATGCGTCCGTACATTGGAATTCCAATCTTACGAATTTCATCACCAACACCAACTGCATCGAGTGCGGTCCAACCGCGAACAGAAAGTGCCAAATTAATCGATTTCCCTGCACTTATATCTGCTTTTCGAATATCAGAGCGTCTTTCGTATATGGTAACGTTATATCCAGCTTTCGATAAGTAGACTGCCCAAAGAGAACCAACTAATCCAGCTCCAATGATAATGACTTCTTTTTTCTGTTCCATGTTCAATCGTTAAGTAATGTATGTATGAGCCTACTTTTAGGGTATGGAGCAAAGTTAAAAACTTAGTTGTATGAAAATACCAATCATGTTACAATTTTCAACAAGGAAAGCGGGAAAACTATTAGGTTTTTAGGAAGGTAATGTTTCTTTTTAATCCCTTGTACTTTGTGCGTTTTATTGGACTTCGTTGAAAAAGTATCTCAAAGCCTACCTCTTGAAGATCCATCCAATCTTGTTTTTTCAAGTCTAGTAAATCTGGATGAGGTTCAAATCGTTCTTCATTGTGGAGGATAGAAAACCGATTCCAGGGACAAACATCTTGGCAAATATCACAGCCGAACATCCAGTTATCCATTTTTCCTTCAAATTCTTTGGGTAGTAGTTCGTCTTTTAATTCGATGGTTAGATAGGAAATACATTTGGATCCATTTACGACATAGGGCTCAATAATCGCATTTGTTGGACAAGCGTCAATACACCGAGTGCAGGTACCGCAATAATCTTTTATTGGACCATCGGCTTCTATTTTTAAGTCTAAGATTAAATCGGCAATGAAAAAAAAACTTCCTTTTTTCGGATGAATTAAATTACTGTTTTTCCCAATCCATCCTAGTCCAGCTTTCTTTGCCCATGCTTTGTCCATTACGGGCGCTGAGTCAACAAATCCACGTCCATGAATCGCACCTATTTCTTCTTGAATAAACACTAGGAGTTCGTTTAGTTTATCCTTAATGACATAATGATAATCCTCACCGTAAGCATATTTGGAAATTTTCGGAGCTTCGGGATCACTTTGTTGTTGGTCTGTGTAATAATTGAACAGGAGTGAAATCACTGTTTTGGCGTCCTCTACCAATAATCGCGGGTCCAATCTCTTATCAAAATGATTAGCCATGTATGCCATTTCACCGTGATGATTTTTGTTGAGCCAGGTCTCTAGTCTCGGTGCTTCCTCATCTAAAAAGTCTGCCTTAGAAAATCCTACATGAAAAAATCCAAGTTCGTGAGCTTTGTGTGTAATGAGTTGCTTGTAATCCACTTCCGGAATGATTAGAAAAGCCCACCTTGAGTCCAGCCAATGTCTTTTCCGAGGTGGCGATAGGTTTTCTCCGTTGCTTTTCTTCCTCTGGGTGTTCTCATGAGGAATCCTTCTTGAATTAAGAATGGTTCATATACCTCTTCCAAGGTTCCTGCATTTTCACCAATTGCTGTGGCAATGGTTGTGAGTCCAACTGGTCCGCCACTAAATTTATCAATGATGACTTTCAGGATGCGAATATCCATTTCATCTAGGCCATTTTCATCAACATTTAAGGCTTTCAAAGCAAATTCAGTAATTTCCTCATCGATTTTCCCACTTCCCTTAATTTGTGCAAAATCTCTCACACGGCGCAATAAGGCATTCGCGATTCTTGGTGTCCCGCGGCTTCTACTGGAAATTTTATAAGCTGCAGACTCATCTATTTCAATATGAAGTAAATGAGCGGAACGTTCAACGATGGAAGTGAGTGTTTTCGAATCGTAGTATTCCAATCTTGAATTGATACCAAATCTCGCTCTGAGGGGAGAGGTTAGTAGTCCTGATCGCGTTGTTGCACCGATTAAGGTGAACGGATTTAAGTTAATCTGAACACTGCGTGCGTTTGCACCAGAATCCAGCATGATGTCTATTACGTAGTCTTCCATGGCAGAATACAAGTATTCTTCTATGACCGGACTCAATCGGTGAATTTCATCGATGAATAAAACATCTCCAACACCGAGGTTGGTTAGAAGTCCAGCCAAGTCGCCTGCCTTATCGAGAACTGGTCCAGAGGTAACTTTGAATCCAACGCCAAGTTCATTCGCGATGATGTTGGCCAAGGTTGTTTTTCCTAATCCGGGAGGTCCGTGAAGTAGTACGTGGTCGAGTGGTTCGTTTCTTAATTGTGCAGCGCGGACAAACACCTCAAGATTTTCAACAACGGTTGGTTGTCCGGCAAAATCACTGAGTGTTTTGGGGCGCAGGACTTTATCAATTTCCTGGTCACCGTTTTGTGCTGTCTCGTCTCTGTAATCAAAAGAATCTTCCATTACTTACAAAAATACAAAAGCATTCCAAATGGAGCTCAGTTCTATTTCTGTATTTCCAATAAGAATGCATTCATCGTGTCGAAGTGAAAATCAGCTACGGACAAACGCGGATTCGGAAAATGTGTTTTTTCTGGAATACACACGACTTTCATTTTAGCGGCTAGTCCGGCAATGACCCCATTAAAGGAATCTTCAATCACCAAACATTTGTTAGGGGAAACAGATAATTGTTGAGCAACAGTGAGGTAAACTGCTGGATGAGGTTTGCCGAAAGCTTCTGTTTCTGCGGAGTGTGTAAAGTCAAAGAAGTGTTCGATGTGTAATTCGGATAGTACGACTTGAATGAGCCTACTTGAGGAAGAGGTTCCTAATCCAATTTTTAAACCGGAGTTCTTCAAGAACATGAGTGTGTCCATAACCCCAGAAAGTGGTGCGGCGTTCGCAGAGATGAGTTCCATCATTTTGACAATTATTGCCTCTTCCACATCTTTTTCATTATCCACGCCCCAATTTTCATGGTGATTCCAAAAATGCACAACTTCATCAATACGTAGTCCAACGGTTTTTTGAAAATCCGCTTTGGTCAATTTGGAACCCAATGAATGAAAAACTTCCTCCATGGCGATTTTCCACAGTGGTTCAGAGTCGATGAGTACGCCATCCATATCGAAAATTACAGCTTCGTATTGAGAGAGTTGAATCATGGTAGTTTTACTAATTTGAGTTTTGCTGGACCGAGGAATTTATTATTCTCGTTTGAGATAAAATAGGTGCGTTCTCCAATGCATGCACATGCTTCCACTTGTTGAATGTGTGGATATTTGTAGAGGTGAGATTTAGTTAATCCTTGCTTTGGAAAGTCTAGTTTAATTAATCGATTGTAGGTGGTAAGAACGATGAAATGATCATCCGTACAGGCGCTTGTTATTGCATCTTTCAAATAAGATGTTTTATTCATTTTCAACTCCGATACTTTCGAAAGTGTTTTTTTCTGATTCGCTTCAAATTGCACCACATAAATGAAAGATTTTCCATCGAAAGGTTTGGTGCTGTTCTTTGTAAAAATCCAAAGTTGTCCTTCGAAAAACGTCATGGCTTCTGCATCGAAATACCGTTCATGATCAGTTGGAGGAAATTCCTTTTGTTCATTGTAGGAAATGTACATTTTTTCCGCTGTAATTTCGTTCGATGCGGAAATGTCGCTGCGTTTGACACGGTAAATACACAAGTCTTTTCGTTCATTCTTGTTGTTGCCGAAGTCGCCAATGTAAACGTATTTTTCATCGATTGCCAGAGCTTCCCAGTCGATATTTTGTGCATTGGACACCTTAATTTTACCTTGGATTTGTCCGTTGAAATTCAGTAAGAAAAGAGCTGGTTCATTCCCACCATCATTGATGGCAAGTAGGATCGAATCATTTAACTTTTCTAATCCAGAAATTTCATGAAGTTCAGAAGGAAGTTTGAAGTCTGTTTGTGCAAAGACGAAAGAACTGATAACCAGTGCAAGAAGTCCAAGCGCACACTTCATCACGATTCAATAAAAAGTCGAACTGTTTCAATTTTTCGATCACTGACCTCCTCTACGACCAATCGGTATTTGTCTAGTTGAACACTATCTCCTTGCGTGGGGATTGACTCAATGTGATGAATGATTAATCCAGCAAGTGTATCGTATTCCTCTGATTCTTCCAAGGAAAGTTTAAATGTTTCATTCAAGTAGTCGATATCGATTCGAGCAGACAATAAAAATTCAACATCGCTAATTTTTTCTTCCAACCAAATTTCTTTATCGTGTTCGTCTTCGATTTCACCAAAAATTTCTTCAATGACATCTTCTAGGGTGATGATTCCCGCTGTTCCGCCATATTCATCGGTAACAACAGCAAAACTACCTGCTTGTTTCGTGAATTTCTCAAGTAATTCTTTTCCAGAAATAACCGTTGGAACAAAGCTAATTGGCTTTAAGATTTGTTTGATTGATTTCGGCTTGGAGAATAAGTCGAAAGAGTGAACATATCCGATAATGTTGTCGATATCATCACGGTACACAATTAATTTTGACAATCCTTTTGTAATCAACAGTTCTTTTACTTCTTCGATGTCGTCTTCAATTTCGACACCAATTATTTCTGTTCTCGGTATCATGCAGTCACGCGCTTTGACATTCGTAAAATTGAGTGCATTTTGAAGAATGAGCATTTCGTTGCTAAATTCCTCTTCATCTTTGATTCGTGCACTCAGATCATCTACATAATGTTCCAAATCGACTTTGGAAAATACGCGCGCTGATTGTTCACTGCTAGAACCAAATAATTTTAAAATGATGTAGCTAAAGAAAAGAACAAATTGGGTAGGTAAATACAAAAGAATGTAAAGGACAAGCATGGGGGCGAGTGTGACATCTAAAAACCGATTCGGATTCAGTTGCACTAATGCTTTTGGTAAAAATTCAGCTGTCACGAGGACAATAATGGTCGAAACAACGGTTTGCAACACCAATAATAGCACTTCATCAGAAATGCCGAATCCCATAAAAAAATGATTCAGCACGCGCGCTGAGGCAATTCCGTACATGACCAAAGCAATATTATTCCCCATTAAAAGGGACGCAATCATGGTTGATTCCCGGTGAAAGAAAAGCCCGATGATTCTACTTTTCAGTGAATTGTTTTTTTTCATTACTTCAATTCGAAGTCGGTTTGAAGATAAAAAGGCCAATTCCATCGCTGAAAAGAAAGCAGAGGTGAGAATGGAAATGAGAATGATGATGATATCTACATTCATAATAGTGGAATAAATTTCCGCGGGTTAACGTACATCTTGACCGATGTCCTTACGGTAATAAGCTCCGTCATAATTAATTTTTGAAATTGAATCGTAGGATTTCTCTAAAGCAGCTTCTAGGTTTTTTCCGTAGGAGGTAACCGCGAGTACGCGTCCACCTGCAGTCAATACCGACGGTCCATCAGCACTTGTTCCTGCATGGAAAACGATGCTATCAACGATGCTGTTTAGTCCAAAAATGGACTTCCCTTTTTCGTAAGCTCCCGGATATCCACCAGAAACCATCATAACGGTTGCTGCGCTTTTGTCAATAAATTGAATATCTCTTTCCGAGAGTGTGTTGCTGGCAACTCCTTCAAATAGATCTAGGATATCAGATTTTAATCTAGGAATGACCACTTCCGTTTCCGGATCACCCATTCGGCAATTGTATTCAATCACGTACGGATCACCTTTCACACTGATTAGGCCAAAGAAAACAAATCCTTTGTAGGTAATTTTCTCTGATTTTAATCCTTTGATGGTCGGTACAATAATGCGATTATGAACTTTGTCCATGAAGCTGGCGTCGGCAAACGGAACGGGCGAAATGGCTCCCATTCCACCTGTGTTTAGTCCGGTATCACCTTCACCAATGCGTTTGTAATCTTTCGCCTCTGGAAGTAATTTAAAGGATTCTCCGTCCGTTAATACGAACACAGATAATTCGATTCCATCTAGAAATTGTTCTATTACCACTTTGCTACTTGCTGCGCCGAATTTCTCATCGATCAACATGCTTTTAAGTTCGCTTTTCGCTTCGTTGAGATCAGAAAGAATCAGCACCCCTTTTCCGGCGGCAAGTCCATCAGCTTTAAGTACGTATGGACCCTTCATTGAATCTAAGAAAGAAATTCCTTGGGTAATCGTTTCTGCCGTAAATGTTCCGTATTTCGCTGTTGGAATTGCGTGTCTGGCCATAAATGCCTTTGCGAAATCCTTACTTCCTTCTAGTTGCGCACCAAATTTACTTGGACCAATGATTCCAACTTTTTTTAGTTGTTCATCCGCTTGAAAGTAATCGTAAATTCCGTTTACCAGTGGTTCTTCTGGTCCAACGATGACCATGTCAATTTGCTGAGCTACAACAAACTCTTTTATCCCATCAAAATCCGTTGGTGATAAATCTACGTTTTTACCGTGTTTTTTTGTCCCAGCGTTTCCGGGTGCGATAAAAAGTTCATCTAGAATGGAGCTTTGTGCAATTTTCCAAGCCAAGGCATGTTCTCTACCACCTGACCCTAATAAGAGAACCTTCATGAACAGTGATTTAAAATCGATTCAAAAAGCGCAAGCCCGTCTTTGTTGCCAAGGTGTTGGTCGGCTGCTCTCTCAGGATGTGGCATCATACCAAAAACATTTTTGTTTTTATTTGTAATACCGGCAATTGAATATACTGATCCATTTGGATTTGCTTCATCTGTAATGGAAGCTTTTTCATCGCAGTAATGAAACAGAACTTGGTCGTTATCTTGAATAGATTTAAGTGTATCATCACTCGCGAAGAATCTTCCTTCACCGTGAGCGATTGGGATTTTATAGGCCTGATTCTGGTTAAGGTCCATACTTAACGCTGCGCTAGTACTTGCAGGCTTCAAGAATACATTTTTACATATGAATTTCTGTGTATTGTTGTGAAGCAACGCGCCTTCTAATAATCCTGATTCTGTTAGAATTTGAAATCCATTACAAATCCCCATGACATAACCACCTCGGTTCGCATGTTGAATGACTTCAGACATGATGGGTGAGAATTTCGCGATAGCTCCTGATCGAAGGTAATCACCGTAGGAGAATCCTCCGGGTATAATCACCATATCAACCTTTTTTAAGTCGGTATCTTTATGCCACAATTGCTCAACATGTTGACCAAGTAAGTCATTCAAAACATAAATCATGTCTTGATCACAATTTGATCCTGGAAACGTTACAACTCCAAATTTCATTTTATCTTAAATTATCGTTCAAAATTAATCATTTAAACCGCTCAATCCTGTGTAAAGTCGAGGAAAAATTTCACAAAAGAGTATAGAAGTGCTGTATAGAAAAAGATATTTGCAAGAATGCCTGATCGTTTACTTAAAAAGGCATAGGTTAGAAAATAGGTAAGAGGAATAATCGCAAGGGAAAAATAGAGTAGTGATCCCGAAAAATAAAAGTCGATACATCCCAAAAGGAACAATGCTGTGAAAATCAAGCCAAGCATTTGGATTTGTTTTTTTAGTCGCAGCGAGGATTTCAACAAGCGTGCACTCAAGCTGAGTAAGCTAATGAACATGAGAATAAGGAAAAGGGCGGCAATAGGGTAAAGATTCAGTGCTGCATGATAATCATGAAGTTGCCAAACAGGCTCCATCCAGGAGAATACTAATTCGTTTGTAAGAAATAAGTAACTGAAATAATAGATAAGTGGCACGCTGATTCCAGCTAGGCATATAAAAAGTTCTCTCCAGTTAAATGGACGAATAATGACAATCATCATTAATACTATGGGGATGAGCAGTGTTAAATATGGAAGTAATGTCACAGCAATGCTAAAGAGGATTCCGGTATTAAAAACCGTCATTTTCCCATCGGTATTTTGTTTTAAGTAGAACAATACACCGAGTGTTGCAATAACAAAAAAGTGTGCAAGTAAAACGGGATTGAACTGATTTAACGGCACGAACATTGGCGTGAGTACAACGTAAATCAAGCTGATGATGTAGGTGTTTTTATCGAGGAATTCATGGTTGTTAAACACGGCATTTAGAAAAACAGCGTTTATTAGAAGCAGAAATGATTGACTGAAATAAGTCCAAAAAAAATTGGTCGAAGTTTGATTGAAGAAGAGTCCATCGACTCTATTCGACGCGACTTGTTCCACCCCAAGAATGCTACAAAGGACATAAAGTGCAACGAGCAAAGGCAAAAGTAACAAAACCGCAGTTCGGTTATCTAGAAACAGTCGAATCATATAACGAAGGTACTTTTTTCTTACGGGCGCTTTGTACTATTGTGAATAACTCGACAGAATTGTTCACAATGACTCAATTAACGATAAATTAATTCTTTTAAGGTTTTTGATTTTCACTAAAAATGATATATTTGCCTTCGTTCTCAATTGAGGATAAACTTTGAAAGTACCCGTATGACGAAAGAAAGAAATAAGTTTTCAGATGCTGAGCTCCAAGAGTTCAAAGAATTGATTCTAAATAAATTAAAAGAAGCACAAATTGATTATTCTCTATTAGTCGGTTCCTTGTCTCACAACGATGATCATGGAACAGACGACACGGCTAGAACATTCAATATGATGGAAGATGGGTCTGAAACACTTTCGAGAGAGGAAGTCGCTCAATTAGCTGCACGTCAAGAGAAATTCATTCAAAGTTTACAAGCTGCATTGGTTCGCATCGAAAACAAAACCTATGGTATTTGTCGTGTAAAAGGAACATTGATTCCTAAAGAAAGACTTCGCTTAGTTCCGCATGCAACTATGAGCATTGACGCAAAAAACGCTCAAAAATAGTGCGTAAAAAATTACTCTACGTTTTTTTATTGGTAGCCATTCAGTTGATCGTCGATCAATTCATGAAAATCTACATAAAAACAAGTTTCGAACCTGGTCAAACGCGTGCATTGTTCGGAAATTGGTTTGTTTTGCATTACATTGAAAATCCAGGGATGGCTTTCGGAACAACTTTTGGTTCCGGTATTTGGCACAAACTTGCCTTGAGTATTTTTCGATTGATTGCCATTGGTTTTATTGTCTATTATTTGGTAAAGCAAGCGAAAAAGGGTGCTTCCTTGGAGTTTCTTCTCGTTTTTGGATTAATTCTTGCCGGTGCGACAGGAAACCTTATCGACTCGATGTTTTACGACTATTTTTTCACCTTGAATCCGTGTGACTCGTTTAACCAACTTCCAGGATCAGGAATAAAAGGTGTTTGCACTGATTACGGATTCAATTATCCGGTGGAACTGCGCCATCGAGGATTTATGTTAGGAAGTGTTGTGGACATGTTTCAGTTCAATGTAAATTGGCCGAAATGGGTGCCTAGAGTAGGGGGGGAGCAAGTGTTTCCTGCAATTTGGAACATTGCGGACGCGAGCATCTCAACAGGAGTCATTTTGATTTTAGTTAGACAAAAAGCATTCTTTCCAAAGAAAAAAGAATCCAAGGTATCCGAGGATTAAAAATTCCATTTCATGTTTCGGTCATCGAGAATGGCAAAGGAAATTTTCCAGTCAAAGGTCGGTTTAATGTGGTTGCCGTCGGAAATCACGCCATAGATTCCCACTCTCAATCTTCTTCTGGACATTTTGAAGTTGCGTTCAAGTCCACCTAGTATTTCGTAATGCTGCCAATCGTATTCTTTGACATACATAGCGCCTGCTCCCGCTACTAAACCAATACGTGTTTTCTTGAAGTAAGGAATCTTATTCAGGATGGCACCATTGTCATGGTGAACAACGTGTGCTTGAAAAACGTAATCAATGGTTGGTAGGGTTGTATCAAGTCCTTGAAAAGAGTAAAGTGGATTAGAGAACCAAATGGGATCACTTCTACGTTGGTATTTGTAGTCAGGATTGTATAATTGACGTGCGCTCAGAAATTTCCCGACAGAAATTCGGTAATTCATGGTTCCCAGGGTGGAAATTTTGAAAGATTGCATGACATCCATTTGTAAATATTCATGGTCTACATCGCTTCCAAACAATTTCGGGATTCCACGTTCGTAATTCACGCTAAACGTAGGCCAAGCGGACCCTAACACCACTTTTCTATATGGCTCACGCATATACTTTTGTTTCGGTGTAAAACTGAATCCTAAATAGCCGATCATCGTTTGATAAGGTTTAAAATCCGTAGGGTCGTTATTCGGAATGATGTTGTCAATAGCATTCAAAAATTTGAAATCAGTTAGACTCCTGCGTTCTGAAAAGCCAATGGAAGAATAGGCATAAAAGCCGTTGAAAAGTTCGTAATCTGCCGACAGGGTCATTTTTGTCGCTTCGATAAAATTGTCGCGTTTGTATATTTGGGTGATGGCGTCGTAACCACGGATTACGTCGAAATCGTGGTTGATTGCGAATCGTACAAATCCAAAATGAAAAGGGTCAAAACGATAGCGCCACCAGGTGTCACCTTTTACATCTTTATTTAAAAAACCATACGAAATGCGAGAGTAGGCTTCTAGTGATCTTTCGTCTTTCCATTTTTTAAAATAATCGAAGCTTGGATTCAAGCGCGGCCCACCTATACCAAAAGGTTGAATGAGGGTTGCTACAGATCCCAAAGACCACTGAATTTTTTGTTCTCGATTTCGGTGATCGACACCAAACCATAGTATTTTCAGTGCCGTTATTTTATTGAACACTTCATCGATGGAGTCTAGGTATTCTTTTCGATTGTAGAAATCACGGATACTGTCCTTGATGATGATGAATCGTTGTTCCTCCGGACTAAGACTTGTTTGACGAGTGCTTGACCAGTAGTTTGTATCTCGTTCGTAGGCTTCTTGCGATGTTACTGCTAATTCGGTATTGAAGAATTTCTTACTGAATGCTGGATCGAAATTGTAGTTGGTGAACAATGCGGTGGTTTGACAAGCAGATGTTTCGTTCTTGTATTTGACGCCATAGTTTAATACTTGTTTGTCGAGAACGCACATCGTATCACCGATGTTGGAGAATGTTTGATTTATTTCAAAATGATCGTAAATCAGTAGGTTCCCTTTATTCATTGTTAACTGAAGTTTTTGAACGAGGAACAAGGAGTCAATCACGTAGATGTAACCTTCCAATGTGGTGGTTGCCGTATTTCTTGGAATGATTTTGATTTTACAAATCGTTTTACCGTTTTCCACATAGGTTTCTTCCAATTTGTATTTGTAGGATAGAATACCAGGAACGGAAATCGGTGAACTAACTGGTGTTTGATGCAGGTCATCTAAATGCAATAAATTTTCAAAAAAGTTGAAATTCGATTTTACCGTTGTTGTATAATAAAGGGATTGATCTGTCCCGTGTAAGGTATACGCATTTCGAATTTCTTTGACTTTATTTCCTGGAGCATAATTCCGTTTTAATTGCACCTCGAGTAGGTTCATGTTGTCTACCCATGCGGGAGCTTTGGGAAGGCTTGCCTCGAGTGGGTCTGCGTCTTTCATTGCATCCTCTGGCTCGTCGTTGTTTTCTTTTTTCTTTTTTTGTTCCTTTACTTTGATGTCCTTTTGCTCGCTTGCTTTGATGTATACATCTACCGCATGCGGGTAATTCCAAAGATTCATTTGTTCCCTTCGCTTAACAACTTCCAGCATGATTTCTCTGCCTGGGTTTCCTTTTTTTGTATTGACAACGATTTCCTTGTAATCTTGCTCGTTTTCGGGAAATAATTGAATGTCACGTTGGAAATCAGTGCTTGTAATGGAAATATACGTTTCTCGATCTTGATAGCCTAATGCCGATATAACGATGAAATACTCGCCAGGCATGAGTGAAAGCTCGTATGAACCATCGACAGCGGCAACTGTACGTTGATCCGCCGTGTTTTTTACATAGATTTTCGCGAATGGAATAGGAGATTTTCGCTCATCCACTACTTTTCCCCGGACAAAGTTTTGTGCAACTAGTCCATTCGTGAGAAAAAGAAATAAGATAATAGAGAATAATTTCATTCGGAGCTAAGACTCGTTTTTTTGAATTTTGTTACAATCAACTATGGTATTACCCTTCTTTCTCGTTGGACTTCTCCTCTAAGAATTGTTGGTGGCTTCCCACGCGTTTCATCATCCATCGTTTGACGAAGAAAGTGGCCAAGGCGATGATGGAGAAAACGTAATTAGAAGCGTATTTTTCAAATCCCTCCGTAAAGCATAAATAAGTTACTGTTACGAATGAAACGCTGGCTACTGCTAACCAGAAGTAGCTCATGATGGTGTTGTATAGATTCATGTTATTTAAATTCTAATTCATTATCCAATTGGAATTTTCCAACAGGTTTTATTATTTCATATTTGCTGAAGTCTTGCTTCGTTCTGATGCCTTCTCCAAATAATGTGCCTTTCGGTGATCGAACCTTCACAGCGGACTTGGAGTAAATCGTACTATCGATTTGATTCCAATATAGTGCCTCGGTTTCCAATGTTTGTTTCTTCTCATAGTTATAGAGTCTTACGGAATCTCTCACCATCAGTGTTCCTTTTGTATTGTTTATTTCACCATAAAGGGCGGTTAATTTTGAAACGATTTCACCTTTTTCATTGAAAAAATGAACTTTTAAACTGTCCTTGATCTTCGTGATTTCCTCTTTTCCTCGAAAAGTTTCTGCTAATGCAGCAAAAATCTCTACTCGTGCATACCCTTCGTCAGCGTAAATCATTTTGAGATTTTTGGTTGTTTCGTCAGGAGAATGCGCGTCAAAACTGATTCGTTCGATGGCATCTAAATCATTTTCACAAGAAGTTATTCCTGCAAGAAAAAGACCCACTAATGTGATTAATCCAATTTTCGTTGTCTGAACCACTTGTCGAAATTGGAAGGTGCGAGGATGAAACCTAGATTTACGGAAACAAATTTTTCTTGTATACCGAAGGCTTGATTGCTGGAACGTGTTCCTAAGTTTACACTGAAGTTCACCGAGGACGCGGACATTTGAGCCATGATTGGCAGTCCCAATCCGAAGCTCACTGCAGATTCTTGGTATTGAATGGCATTCTTCGTGTAAGGTAGCGTTTGCGTGTAGTAACCCACACGATAGGTCATCTTTTCTAGTCCTTTCAGGGTGGAAATATTCTCCATTAAACGAGATTCTGGACTAAATTGAGCACCAAAGGAAAAACGTTGGAAATTGGTCATGCCAAAATCCGGAATTAAGTCTTGAGTTTCGTGTTTCAGCGACCCGAACTGATTAATAGATGCCATTAGGCTCAGTTTTGGGTGTAATTCTCTCGTTTGACGTTTCCATTTAGGGAGAAGCACGCTGTAGTTGAGTCCAAGTTGGAGACTAGAGGAGTTCAATAAGTGAACGCGACTTCTACTAAATGCGATGGTATCGTAGGTTGAACTTGAATTGATATTCGATGCCGTATAAAATTCATCTTGGTATTCTCCAGTAATGGTTTGATTTGGGAGAAAAACAGCACTTAGACTGATTAAGTGATTTGTCCCTAATTGTTGTTGGAAATAGGCCCCTAGTTCATAATGAAACGAACGGATGATGAATGAATTTATGTTCAATCCACCTTGATTTGATCCGGAAGCGATTAATTTTGACTGTCTCTCATTGGTGATTGTCCCGAATAAATACGAGGCGTTCGCTCCAAAGGATAGTTTCGTTTTGGGACGATAAACTAAGCCGTATGAATACCCTAGAAATAAATCCTGAATGGCTCCACTTCCTTTGTAGGTATATACTAAAGAGTCAACTCCTGTAAAAGTTTTATCTATGATTTGGTATCCTTTTGCTGAGTATGGTTTTAATCCAAAAGCAAGTCCCATATTTTTTTTAATCTTGACACCGATAACAATGTGATCGATCATTCCTGCGAATCCGATTTGTGTTTTCGTTTGTTCGGAGTAATTGGAAATTCTGGATTGAATACCATAGGAATAGAGGGTATTTCCGGTACTGAGTGTATTATATGTAGCTGGATTGTAAAAATTTAAGATGGTTGAGTCAAAAACATTGATGGTATTTTTACCTAATGCATCGAAAATCCCGTGGTTTTGAGCAGAACTTTCACCTAGTCCGTAATAGGAGGCCGGTTGATTCGTTGTTGATTGCGACCAAGTTTGTGAGAAAGCAAAAAGGATAAGGAAATTAAAGAGAATCTTCATTCAGACGGTAAATTTCTAGAATTCCTTCTAGGGTTAAGTGTTCGAGTACAAAGATGTTACTTTTTTGCTCGAAATCAAAATATCGCGCGTCTCCTCCGGTGAGGTAAACGTCTAAATCAGGGTATTTTGTTTGGTAAAGGTTGATCATCTGAGTGATTTCGGCCTTCCAACCGTTAAACACGCCGCTTTCGATGGATTCTTTCGTGTTTTTCCCAATCAAATTAGACTGCGAATTGACAGGAATCAGCGGGAGTTTTGATGTAAACGTTTGCAAGGAAAGCGCACGCATATTTAATCCTGGAGAAATCGATCCGCCTTCGTATACTTGACTGTCGTTCATGAAGTCACATTTGATGCAGGTACCAAGATCCACCACCAATTTTGCTTTCGAAGGATTTTTGTTCGACACGGCTGCCATATTACAGAGACGATCAATTCCCAAGGTTTCTGGGCTCAGGTAGTCGAGTTGATAGGGTAGGTTCATGTTCGCATGGATATACATCTTGTTTTGAAAAAAATCTTCCAATGGTTTTTTCCATTCATCTGCTAACACAGACGAAATCACGATAGGAATGTTACCATCAAGTTCCTTCCAAGGAAAAGAGTTTAAATCGAAGCGTTTAACGAATGAAATAGCCCCGTCGTTCATTAGTCCAAGCTTTACTTGCGTATTCCCAGCATCTAATAAATAAGCAGTTTTCTTGTCGCGCATGCCACAAAGTTAAGTAGCTTTCAAAGAAATTTACCTGACTTTTTGAATAGAAATAAAAAAAAGTGTTAAATTTGCCCACCAATAGTTGGTGCCTTAGCTCAGTTGGTAGAGCAAAGGACTGAAAATCCTTGTGTCCCTGGTTCGATTCCTGGAGGCACCACTAACAAAAAGTCCTGACGGAAACGTCGGGACTTTTTTTTGAGATGAAAAATTTGTCATTCATTTTCACAAGGAATAATTATCTTCGAAGCTCCAAATTTCTATTCTATGAATCAGTCACTATTTTTTATCGCTTTTCTTTTCATGACATTCATATCTTCATGTACAAATAGTGTACAGGAAAAACAATTAGAGGAAGTCACAACGCTCATCATGAAAAGAGATTCATTGGAAAATGTATATGCTCAAAATAAATTCGATTCTTTGAATTATTGGAGACTGGAAGCGTCCAACATTGAAATTACCATTAAAAGAAATTATGTAGTAAATAAAGTGGACAATAAACTTTCAGCAAAGATGAACCGTTTCAAGTCTATGCAAGAAATCATCGACGCCGAAAGTGAATTAGGAGGGGAAGGTGAATACGAAGAGGAGGAAAAAGAAATGACATTAGGTCGACGAATGATGTTGTTGAATAGGGCATTTCAAAAAGGGAAAAGCGGTCTTGATAACTTACATACGGATTTGAAAAATAATGTTTTGGAAGAATCGCAAGCGAAAACCTACATTCAAGCCGAAAGCATCAAATTGAAAAAAATCGAAAATCAATTGACTCAATACCTTTTCGTCAATAATACGGAGCTAAAGGAATACATTCAATTGTGTAAAGAGTTGCGTGTTTTCGCCGATTCGTTAGCTAAAAAACCTTAACGGATCAAGGTGATAAACCCTTGTTTCTTCACTTCTGTTCCGCCGAGCATCACCCCGCTTAACAAGTAAAAATAAACACCATCTGTGTGCGGTTTGCCATCGGTGGAGAGTCCGTCCCAAACGGCTACTCCTGTTTGATCTTCAAGTATGCTGACTAAATTTCCCCAACGATTGAAAATCGAAATGTCATACGACTTAAAAGCGGGGTAAGGAAGTACCACGAAATCATTGACTCCATCACCATTTGGTGTAAATACGTTTGGAACCCAAATGTCTGGATCACTGACGTAAACGGTGGTTTCGTAGGTGGAAATACAGCCTAATTGATCTACAACCGTGAGTGTGATGACATGTGGACCTCCTTGTGAAAAAGAAGTAGTCGGTGCGGTGTTCGATGTCCAAGTGAAGGTTGTATCTGTGTCTAAATTCCAAGTCCAACTGACAATCGGCGCATTTGTAAACGTGGACTGATCATTGAAATTAATGATGCCATTAATATCCGCGTAAACTGGATTTGGCACAAAAAAGGCATCCAAATCATCATCGTTGACGGTAATCGGATTCAAGGGCAAAAGAATCTGACATCCAACGGAGTCAAAGATGGTAATGCTTGGCTGGTACGTTCCCGGTGTGGCGTAAAAGTAATTGAAATCCAAAGAATCTGAATAGCTCGTACCATCGCCTAGGTTCCACACCAAACTATCGATGTTGGAAACGTTACTTAGGTAAAAGAGAGCTCCTTGTGCACAAATCGTGGCGTCTTGAAGCCAGTTTGGTGTGCCAATTGGTCCGCCAATCGAAATGTAGTCAAGTACTGTTGAATCATCTGTACATCCATATTGATCGGTTACAATGAAATTTAAATCAAAGGTTCCATTGGTAACGAGCGTGTTGGATGGATCTTGAAGAATGGAGTTATTCCCATTTCCAAAGGACCAATTCCAGCCAGTGATGTCACCATAGGAAAAAGATGAATCTTGGAAATTACAAAAGATGGGTGGACAATCGTATTCTCCGTTTGCATTTGGAACGGCACCCGTAAAGTAGAAATTCGGAATGGCCAAAGGAGTGGACATAATCAAGGTGCGATTCAGTGTGTCTTTACAGCCGTTAACATCCGTTGTGACAAGTGTTAAAATGTGTGAATTAGACAATTGTCCATTGTTCGGATTAGTCAATGTGACGAGGGTGTCAATGCTTGTACCAAGGGTTGATCCGTTGAGAAACCATTCGTAACTTAAGGTTCCCGTGCCGGTGGATTGGTTGATTGTCAGATTCGTATCCAAATCACATAAAATGGTATCGATGTCAAAATCTGCCGTTGGTTTGGTGATGGTAATAGTGACTCCTGTTGGTTGAGAGGTGCATCCAAAAATATCTGTAGCCACAATGGTTGCTGAATAAGCGCCTTCACCGTTAAAGGTATGAGTGATTGGTTGATTGACATTATTGGTGATCAGTATGGAATTATCATCCGAAAAACTGGTGCTAAAGGAACTCAGGGGAAGTCCATTGGAGAGGCTAAATGATGTGTTGGTAAACGGTACCGTGAATGGTGAACATCCACTATAGTTATTCGCAAGAATTCCTGCTATTGGTTTATTCACAACCTTTACTGGATGTGTAATCGTAGATGAACAACCCACACTATTAATCACCATGTGGGAAATGGTGTAATTTCCTGGAGCGGGGTAGGTATAGGAAATATTCGGTGAATTATTAATAAACTGACCATTCCCCATGTTGTAAAACCAATTACTTACCGGATGTGATCCCGTAGCGCCACTCCACGAAGTACTGATGTCTGCTAAATTAAGAGCCGTTCCGTTACAAATAGTGTCGTTCGACAAGGTGAACTGACTAGCGAGCTGAGAGATGGTAATGGTTGCCGTAATACTGTCGGAACAACCGGTAGTATAATTGTTGATGACCTGTTCAATGTTGTAGGTCCCATAAGTGGAATAGGTATGACTGGTATTACCACCATTGGGGACATCGAGTTGGGCATTGGTGAAATTGACATTCGGCGTGTTGTCAAAAAACTCGTAATGCATATCGACATTATCCGAAAGAATACCATGAATGGAATTGTCATCGATGGCTACGTTTACGGGGAATGAGCTTGGATTACAAAATAAACTAGCACTCGGTGAAAATTGGGCGATCGGCGCGAGAATATACACGGCGTCTTCTATGATTAGCGTATCCTTACAACCTCTGAAGTCAGCAATAAACATAACGTCGAAATATCCTGTATCTGATTCAAATTGATGCGTTGGATTCTCTTCAATGGACGTTCCATTGCCAAAGTCCCAAAAGTAAGTGACTTCATTGGCATTATGCGGGACGGAAATGTACGTTGAACTTGTAAAGACTACATCATCGTTGGAACAAGCAATCAATGGCGTGTAGGTGAAATTTACAGAGTCGATATTTCCAACAGTCACATAGTCATTTTTAACAATCGTATCCGTACAGCCAGATTGGGTGGTGATGATTAATTGCACATCGTACACACCGACTTGGTATGTTTGTGCTGGTGGAAAATGTCCGTTAAATGTTTGACCATTCCCAAAGTTCCACTGCCAAGAGACGATCGGATTAGAAGGCGTAAAGGAAGTGTCAATGAAATTGACAACAAGCGGATCACATCCTGCTGTGTCGGAGGCGAAGAATCCTGCTTCTACATTAGTCATGTTGATGTAATCATTCAAGGTAGTTGAACCTGTACATCCTGCCGCTGTGGTTAAACTCAGCGTGACATCGTACAAGCCACTTTGCGTATAAACATGTGGAGGCGGAGTTAATCCGGTATAGGTTTGACCATCACCGAAGTTCCAGACATACGTCCCAGGAATGGTCGTGCTACTGGTAAATTGAATGGATCCAGGCGCACAGTTTGACGTTGGATTTGCACTAAAAATTGGATTCGTGTTCGCTTGGATATTGATGGGCTGCGTAATGGTCGATGTACAACCAGAACTTGTGTTTTGTGAACTTAGTTGAACGGTATATGTTCCGGGGGCATTGAAGGAAAACGAAGGATTCTCAACGGAACTTGTTCCTTGCGTGCCAAAATTCCAACTCCATGCATTCACTCCAGCCGTTGAATTATCTTGAAAAGAAATCGCTTGTCCAACACAGCCAAAAGCAGGAGCGCTGATTCCTGCTTGAAAATTTGCTACTTGAATACTTTGTGTACTTGTTCCCATACAGGAAGTTGTGTTATTTGTTACGTTAAGCGTGATGGCGTAATTTCCTGCGGAATTATAGGTGATATTCGGTGGATTTGCGGCCGTAGAATTTTGGCTATTTCCAAAATTCCATGCATTGCTGAAATTCGCTCCCGAAGAAGAACTATTGACAAAGGACAGGGTTAGAGGAACCGTACATCCAAGTCCGTTCACAGAAAAGGCAACGATAGGCAATGGATTCACAGTGATGTACGCAGACTTTATTTCAGCATCCACGATGCCATTGGCGTTTGTGACGACTAATGTAATAGTGAAGGTACCAGCGGTACTAAAGGTGTGAGATGGACTTAGTTGATTAGATAGTGCACCATCACCAAAGTCCCAAGCATTCGAAACGATGGCACTTGTTCCATTGGGAACGGATGTATTTGTAAAGTTCACCGGGACACCAACGCACACGACCAAAGGATTCGCGGTAAAATTAGCCGTAGGAGTTTGCGCACGCGAAAAAAACGTAAAAGCCAAAAATAGTACGGCTACTAGTATGCGCATTTAGGTAGTTAGTCGGTTTAGGTACTTTCATTAACGCAAAAATGCTTGTTAAAGTTGCTTAATAGCTTATTTTGTATGGAAATAACCTCGGCTGAGATTTATCCCAGTGAGTACATTTTAGGAGACAAGGATTCGACTCCTTTGTCTTCATGAAGTTGAACTAGGGTTGTTTTTTTGGAAAAGCCAATTCCATTGCTGGAAAAAACACATGTCCCATCAAGAGTGGATTGAAAACGAAATATTGGCATTTAACCAATTCCCCATTTGGTAATTGACACCAAAACTTATTCATATCCAGGTTTTCCATTTCACCAAACTCGTTGCGTTGTGCTTCCTTTGTGGCGATCTTAAACATGCGGAGTTTTGTCGATTTGCCTTGTTTTTCTTTGACTGTCAGCACACAAAATGGAGTGGAGCGTTTAAGACTATCACATTGTTTTTTAGACAATTCATAATTTGCTAATTCAAAGTGAATTTTCTTGTATCCCTGTAAATATCGGTAAATGTTTAAGGTATCCACTCCGGGTATTTTTTTTCTGTTTTGAGTCAATGAAAAACGATTCCCTTTTGCTGCAATGTTGAAGTTTCGGTAACTTTCTTTAGGATATTTGACATCTATACTGGCAATTTGTTCCATTTCTAGCGCAAAGATATTCGTACAGGCCCATTTTCTTGGGTCAGCAAAAAATCGGGGTTCAATAATTCCAGTCATTCCTTTAATCTGCATCATCACGGGATTCGAACTCTTGCCACCATCTGCGGTTTCTAACAACATGATTTGTCCATTGTGGTCTTGCGCAGACGGACCGATGTACCAGGTTTTTGTCCATTCGCCATCTTGAAAAATCTCCACTTTCGTATGGCTGGCGGACATTAATTTTACAAATTGCTTGTGACTTTTATCAGACAAATATCCTTTCAATGAGATGTTCCCAAGTGCTTCCAAAATGTAGTGAGCACTTGATTGCATAATACATCCACCATTTTTGTCCGTCCATTCATCTCCGTTTCTAACCAAAGTAAACGTATTTGAAAAGGCATCTGAAATAATAATTTTAGAAACAGAATTCGTGTCTTTTACGGCAAATTCAATGAACTCTGAGTCACTAACACCGTCTTTGCGTGTTAAGTCAAAGGCAAACCACCCGAGCACACCAAGAACTACGACTAAAGAAAGGAGGATACTGATTTTTTTCATGGATAGTTATTTTCTAGCGTAACGACGAGTACGAATGTAATTCATTAAGATACTCAGTAGAATAATGATTCCCAGTGGTAAAAGCATGTTAACCGTTTTGTAGAATCCTGCGAATTTTGTTACTTTTTCCTTGTCAATTTCTTTGATGTCGATTTGACGACTACGGATATCAAGAACGGAATTATCCCCCATCATGTAATCCACAATGTTTTGAAAGAACTCTTGGTTGCCGTAGTATAGTGAAATCCGACGCTGGTACAAATCGTAATCCATTTTTAACTCATTAAATCCATTTGGTCGATACAAGTAGTTCAGTCCTTTGGGATTCGGCATAGAATCGTAGGTGTTAGCGAAGAAGGTTCCATTTCCGATGAGTAAAACTTTTCCTTCCTTCTGACTTTTAGCTTGAAAGGCGTATTTTTTCGGGAGATTTTTCACAAACTCAGGTGGGAGTCGGTTGTTGTAATGTGAACTAAAGTATCCTTCCACCATTCCACCTAAACAGATCTTATTGATTTCATCCTCCGGATTGTCTACCAATTTAGGTGATTTTCCGTAGTTCAACGGAAGTGCTAAATTCACAAACGGTTGTAATCCAGAAGGAATGGAATTCGTAGATGACGTAATTAACGGGGTCGCTTTGATGTTTGGTAAATCCACAAAGCTCACCTCGTTGGCATATTTCAATAGAATTGGATCGACATTTCGCGTGATGGGGTGCTTTGACGGCGTTGCCATTACATGAAAAAACCAGGGGATAAACGTTGATTCAGCAAACGGGACAATTTTAGGTGCACATTGAACATCCATCATGTAGTTTTCATGTACTTTGATGCCATAATCGAATAGCAATCGATCCAATTTTAGGTTTTTCCGCATGGAGTGAGTCATGCCGCGTGCCATGAGCGTGTCTTCATTGTGTTTAAGCGTATTCATAAACACCATTAACTTTCCACCACGCATGACAAATTGATCCAAAATGTACATGCTGCTATCAGAGTAAGGAATACGTGGATTCGCGATGATCACACCATCGATGTCATTCAATGCCGCTATGGAGTCCGATAATTTCACATCGGATAAGGTGAAATAAGGCGCTAAAAGTGCTCGTGCACGCATGGTTTGTTGGTACGTCAATTCACCGTGTCCTTGCAAGAAAGCAATTCTTGGCTTGTTCACTTGTGTCAGTCGACGCATGCTTGCAATTAAGTTGTATTCAAGGTTATTTAGCGAAGTCTCAATGATTTCCGCCATGTCCTCGAGGCTATTTGGATGTCCCGGTTGCGTTCCAGGAAGGAATTGCACCATGTTTTCCTTGGTGATTCCGTTCACGGTGTAACTCATCACTGCACCTGGAAACAGCATGACTTTACTTTGTGTACCGTCTTTCATGTACAAGATTTCTAAGGGCATTATCCCTTTTCCTTTGTCGTACAATTGCGCACGCATGGCATTTACTTCCTCTTCAGATCCGACATTGATATCCGTAAATAAATACTCAATGCGATTTCCGGCAACACGTTTGAAATCTTGCAGTTTATCCTTTAGAGCTGTTTGAAAGTGTTTTATTTCAGAAGGCATGTTCCCTTCTAAATAAATTTGAATACTGATTCTGTTTTCGAAATTATCCTTGTCAGCCAAGAAGTTTTCGGTGCTATTTGCCAAGGAGTAACGTTGGTCTTTGGTCATGTCTATTTTGTAATAGATCAATGAACCAATGATATTTACTAAAACAATCGCCACACCAACAAGTGCGAGAACTGTCCAATTGAAAAGTCCTTTTGTGAGATTCTTCTTCATGTTATTTTTTCAATGTTTTAATCACTGTTAAAGAAGCGAATAAGAACAGTGTATTGAGGGAAAGGAAATAGATGATATCTCCAGAGTCGATAACGCCTTTTTTAATGGAATCGTAATGAAAAGCTATTCCAACGTATTTTATGAAGTAATCAAGTCCACCAAATTGACTAAAATTACCAAGCAAGTTAAATCCATCATAAAACACCCAACACAAGAACATCGCTAGTATAAACGCAACAATTTGACTGTTGGTGAGTGAGGAAGCGAAAATACCGATAGAAACAAAGACAGCTCCCAACAAGATGAGTCCAACGTAAGACGTCAGTGTCGCACCAGCATCAATATTTCCGGTAGGTTTCCCGAGGTAATACATGGAAATAAAATAAATAAAGGTTGGAAGGATGGCAACCACAAGTAAGGCTACACCTGCAAGGTACTTTGCGAAAATGAGTTTAAAATCGGAAATCGGTCGAGTTAACAGTAATTCAATTGTCCCCGTTCTTCTTTCCTCAGCGATGGAACGCATCGTGATTGCTGGAATCAGAATGAAGAAAATGACAGGAGATAAATTGAAGAAGGGAATCATATCAGCTTCCGTACCTTCAAGGAGATTTGTGTTGTAGGAAAGAACCCAATGAAAAAGTCCGGAGGCAATTAAATAGATAAGGATAAACACGTATCCAATGATAGAACTTAGAAAACTATTGATTTCTTTGAAAAATAGTGCGCGCATATGATGATTTCAATCCTCAAAAATAAGGATTTTACACGTACGATGAACAGAGTTGGAAATTGGTGGGACCGAAAATAGTATTCAAAAAAAAATCCCGCGAGAGGCGGGATTTTAATGATGAGAATGTACTACTATGCTTTTTTTACATTGATTGCATTCAAACCTTTACGACCTTCTTGTAAATCGTACTCAACTTCGTCGTTTTCTTTGACTTTGTCGATTAATCCTGTTACATGAACAAAATACTCTTTGTTCGTGTCGTCTTCGATAATAAATCCAAATCCTTTAGACTCATTAAAGAACTTTACTGTTCCTCTACTCATTTTGTAATAAATTAATTTTGGTAAAGGTATACTTAATTACCGGTTATCCAAAAAAAAGTGAATTATTTTGACTTTTACGGAATTTAAGTCATTGAAATCCATCGAAGTATTCCATTAAACTCCACGCTTCTGCTTTTGCTGAGAACCAAGGTTTAATGGTTGGCCAAATGGATTGAAACAATGTGGAAACACGGTAATTCTCAAGAGCCTCCTCATTTTCCCAAAGACTATAGGTCATGATGATGCATGGATTTTGGATATCTTGAATCAATTTCATTCCGTGACAACCTGGGAATGTGGACACGGACCATTTCACTTCTTCGAAGTGGTTTAAAAAGGTGCTTAACTGCTCTTCTTTGAATTCTAGCTTAACGATTCGGGTAATCATCGGATTAATCAAAAAGCGATTCAATGTCCTCTTTCGATCCTTTCGGCGTGAATTCAACATGAACAGGGTCACCTTGTCTCATTCCAAAAAGCTTATTTGCTCCACCAGTACTGCCATTTGCTCCACGGTTAATGGCAATTTCAAGGAGCTGACTGCTGTTGAATAGCGCAACACGTTCGCCCATTGTCACATTGTTGTACGTTTCGTTGATTTCGTCTATATAGTATTCTTTATTCAAATACTTAATGGTAAATGGTGTTTTCTCACCGAAATGATTAAAATCCGCTTTGCTTATGTTGGTAATTAAATTCCCATAACTATCCACGTGAATGACATTCCCACGAATAATCAGGTGATCAATCACCGGCTTTTGCATAAATGCTCGTTTGTAAGCATTTGTAGGTGTGGTAAAACTTCCGATTGATTCTCCATCAGCAATTCGTTTCGCAAGCGGAATGAAGCAATTTTTTGTCGGGAATTTGACCATTTCAGGGTTGTTGACAATTTCGGAGAATTGGTATAATTCATCTGGACGTTCTTCATCTAGAAAACACCCAAAAAATCCGTTGTCATTTGAAATGAAATATTGACCTTTAAATAACATGATCGTCGGAAAGCTAACTTTGTCGCCATTTAGTACAGGCTCACTATCTACTCCGATAATATGTATCGTTCCTTTTGGGAAATCTTGGTAACAACAACGAAGTTGAAATGCAGCATTTGCTACATCAAATGGACGAATGTTGTGAGAGATGTCAATAATGGAAGCTTTTGGCAATTGATTTAAAACAGCACCCTTAATTGCGGCTACGTAGTAGTCTTGAAGTCCATTATCTGATGTAAGAGTTACGATTTGCATGTCAAACAGAAATCAGTGTCCGCAGAAATTTATAATTTTACCAAAAGTAATCTAAATTAGCCTATCACCCCTGAACATTGACTAAAATAAATTGAACACAGCAAATCGACATATTGAAATCAGCGGATTGAATCCCGCGGAAATCTTTGGTGTAAACGACGCGAACTTGCGTCACATCAAAACCTTTTTTCCAAAGTTGAAAATTACAGCGCGTGGAAATATGATTTCACTGAATGGTGACGAAGAGGTGATGGATGAATTTGAACGAAAATTCAATTTACTCCTTCAACATTACCATAAGTTCAATCACTTGACCGAAAATAATATTGATAACTTGATGTTGGAAGATGGTTCCAAACTACTTTCTAGCGATGATGGATCAGAGATTTTGGTACACGGTAACGGTGGAGCAAAAATCAAAGCCCGAACGGTTAACCAAAAGAAGTTGGTTCAGGCGATTGAAAAAGACGACATGGTTTTCGCCGTTGGTCCAGCCGGAACAGGTAAAACGTATACAGCTGTCGCTTTGGCCGTTCGCGCCTTGAAAGCGAAGGAAGTGAAGCGTATTATTTTAACAAGACCTGCGGTTGAAGCGGGAGAAAACCTAGGATTCCTTCCCGGAGATTTAAAAGAAAAATTGGATCCTTACATGATGCCACTGTATGATGCTTTGCGCGACATGATTCCAGCAGAGAAATTAGCAGATATGATTGAATTTGGTGTGATTGAAATCGCACCGCTTGCGTTTATGCGCGGAAGAACACTCGATAAGGCATTTGTTATTTTGGATGAAGCACAAAACACCACCCAAATGCAAATGAAAATGTTTTTGACGCGAATGGGAATGACCGCAAAATTTATCATTACCGGTGATATGTCCCAAGTTGACTTGCCAAGTAAACAACGTTCCGGATTAGCATATGCTTTAGATGTATTGAAGGATGTCGATGAAATCAGCGTGATTAGACTCGGACAAAGTGATGTCATCAGACACCGATTAGTGAAGAAAATCATCGAGGCTTTCGATAAAGCAGAATTAGAAGCAAAAACACAAAAAGAACTAAAAGAAAACAAAGAATGAACGCAATAACAGAGTCAAATTTTACTTTCAAAGGACAAACAAACGTTTATCACGGAAAGGTTCGAGATGTGTATACCTTGGATAATGGTTTGTTAGTCATGGTGGCTTCTGATCGAATTTCTGCGTTTGATCATATTTTACCTAAAGGAATTCCATTCAAAGGACAAGTCTTGAATCAAGTGGCGACCATGTTCTTAGATGCAACAAGAGACATCGTACCAAATTGGCTCGTAGCAACACCTGATCCAAGTGTGGCAATTGGTTTAGCCTGTGATCCGGTGCGTGTTGAAATGGTGATACGCGGATACCTTGCAGGACATTCGGCACGTGAGTACAAATTAGGGAAACGCATGTTGTGCGGAGTAGTACTTCCGGAAGGAATGAAGGAAAACGACCGCTTCCCGGAGCCAATCATTACGCCGGCAACGAAAGCAGAAGAAGGACACGATGAAGATATTTCAAGAGAAGACATCTTAGCCAAAGGAATCGTTCCACAAGCGATTTACGAAAAAATGGAGGAGTATACACATGCATTATTTCAACGCGGTACAGAAATGGCTGCAGCTCGTGGATTGATTTTGGTAGATACAAAATACGAATTCGGCATTCGAAATGGAGAAGTGATCTTGATTGACGAAATTCACACACCGGATTCATCTCGCTACTTTTATTTAGAAGGTTACGAAGAGAGACAGGCGAATGGAGAGGCACAAAAGCAATTGTCGAAAGAATTCGTTCGTCAATGGTTGATTGAAAACGATTTCCAAGGACTAGACGGACAACAAATGCCATTTATGCCGGACGAATTTGTTCAGACAATTACCGATCGATACATTGAGCTTTACGAGAAAATTACCGGAAATTCGTTTGTTAAATCAGAAACTACAGACATAACGAAGCGTATTCAATCAAACGTAGATGCCTATTTGAATTCCTTGTAATTCAATCACCTCTTTCGCGGATTAGTACATTCAAAGATTAAGCCTTAATTTTGCTCAAATGACGCTGATTGTTTGATTCCATTGGAATCCGTCAGCTGGATAAACGAAACTATGTCAGTTCATTCAAACGTAAAAAAAGTAACTACGCATACGCTTCATGAAATGAAGAATGCTGGACAAAAAATATCCATGTTAACTGCCTATGACTTTTCCATGGCACGAATTGTGGATGAAGCTGGAATCGATGTGATTTTAGTTGGTGACTCGGCTTCAAATGTCATGGCTGGACACGAAACAACTTTGCCGATTACCTTGGATCAAATGATTTATCACGCATCTTCGGTGGTTCGTGCGGTAAAACGTTCGTTAGTCGTTGTGGATATGCCTTTCGGTTCCTACCAAGGGAATTCAAAAGAAGCGCTTTCGAGTGCGATTAAAATCATGAAAGAATCGGGTGGACATGCGGTAAAATTGGAAGGTGGACAAGAAATTGTTGAGTCCATTCGACGTATTTTGACTGCTGGAATTCCGGTCATGGGACATTTAGGACTGACACCACAATCCATCTATAAATTCGGGACTTACGTTGTACGTGCGAAAGAGGAAGAAGAAGCACAGCGTCTGATTGAAGATGCAAAGGCATTGGAAGCAGTTGGGTGTTTTGCTATTGTGTTGGAAAAAATTCCGGCGCAATTAGCTGCGCAAGTGGCTAAAATGGTTTCGATTCCAATTATTGGCATTGGCGCTGGAAATGGCGTAGATGGACAAGTGCTTGTTGTGCATGACATGCTTGGTATTAACAATGAATTCAATCCGCGTTTTTTACGGAAATACAACAATTTGCACGCCCAAATGATGGATTCGTTTCAAGCCTACATCAAAGATGTGCAGTCTGGAGACTTTCCAAATGAATCTGAACAATATTAATAGATGAGGTTCTTCTTGGTTCTTTTTTTGGTCATCCTTGCTTCTTGTTCGAATCAAGCGGAGCAAAGCCATCAATCGAAGTTAACAGAAGCAAATCTTTGTCGTTATAGTAAATACCTAGGTATTTTTAAAACGAACAAAGGGTACCTCGTTCATATTCAACATCCGGATAGAAAAAATCAACAGGTTAAATTAACGATAACCGAGCCAGCAAATCACATGGCTGTTTTATCGGCCACCCACATTGGCATGTTGTCTTCATTGAATGAGGAGAAACGAATCGCAGCGATAACCGATATTCGTTACGTATACAGTCCAATTGTTAAAAAGCGATTCAAGCAAAATCGAATCATAGCATTACAAAATGAAGAATCCATGTCTGTGGATCAATTGCTGCGGTCGAAGTCCGAATATGTGATTTATAGTGCTTTCTCCGGATCCTTTTCTCAAGAAAAACGCTTAGAAAAATTAGGCATTCAGTGCATTCCAAATTTTGATTGGCGAGAACAAACGGCATTGGGTAGAGCTGAATGGATCTTATTATTTGGCGTGTTGAGCGGCAAAGTTCCAGAGGCAATTCAATTGTTTAAGTCCATTGAAAAAGCGTGTGTTCAAGCAAAGAAAATAACGAATAGTCCGGTGAAAATGATTTCGGGAAATGTGACAGGTGACTTTTGGTATGCGCCAAGTGGACAGAGTTTTATGGCGGAGCTATTTCGGAGCTCTGGCTTGAACTACGTTTACGATCAAACCAAAGGAACGGGAAGTTTGGCGTATTCGATGGAGAAAATCATGAAGGACGGTGCGCAAGTACAAATCTGGTTGAATCCAGGATTCCCATCAAAAAAGAAAATTGTGGAAGTCAATCCGAAAGCTAAATTCATGCCTTTTTATCAAGATTCCAGAATATTTTGTTACACCCATGATAGCAATAAGTTTTGGGAATTAAGTACCTTACGTCCGGATTGGTTGATGGAGGATTTTGCTCAAATCGCCGCTGGAAAAACGACTAAAAACCTTCATTTTTACAAAGAGGTGAAATGAAAGATTGGAGCTTGAAATGGATGTTAATTTGTTTGCTGTGTTTTTTACCACTAGCAATGTATCTTCATTTGATTTCAGGCCAAATTGAAATTTCATTTTCATCGTATTTCGATTCCATTCTTAATTTTGACTCAAAAAACACGAGTCAAGTATTGGTGAGGGAATTTAGGGTTCCTCGTTTATTCATAGCAATGATGGCAGGGGCGGGATTATCTTTGTCTGGAATGTTGATGCAAACCTTATTCAAGAATCCATTAGCTGGACCTTATGTACTTGGAATCAATTCAGGTGCAAGTTTACTGATTGCCTTGAGTCTAATGACAGGTGTTCAGTTTTTTCAGTCGAATTTCGGGTTAATCGGAACGGCTTTGATTGGCGCTTTTGCAGCAGGATTATTGATGATGTTGATTGCGCAGCGTTTGAAGTCTCAAATTACTTTGTTGTTAGTAGGATTGATGTTTGGGAGTTTTACGTCTGCAATTGTCTCCATTTTGGAATCGTTTGCAGGTGCTGAATCCTTGAAATCCTATACGATGTGGTCTATGGGATCGCTACAACAAGTGGAATTCGGTCAACTTGGCATCATTCTAATCATTTTTGCTTTGGGAATTGTTGCTTCGTTTCTTTTAGTGAAGCCATTGAACATGCTTGTGATAGGGGAGAAGTCAGCAGCTTTACTTGGTTTGCCGATTAAGTCCGTTCGTTTGTTTGTCCTGTTGCTGACTGCGTTGTTTGCGGGACTAATTACCGCGTTTTGTGGTCCAATTGCATTTGTGGGAATTGCGATTCCAAATCTAACGCGTATCTTATTCCAAACGACAAATCACCGGTACTTAATTATTGGAAACATGTTGATTGGCGCCATTTTTCTTCTGTTAACCGATGCTTTTATTCAAGTGTTGGAAGGACATTTAAGTATTCCTTTGAATGCAATCACTTCCATCATCGGCGCTCCTTTTGTTGTGTTCTTATTAATGCGTAAACTGAGATGATTCAATTAACAAATGTGATGATTGGACATCAACATGCATTGTTGAGTGCACAAGACTTGAACTTGTCTTCAGGTCACATTTATGCATTAATTGGTAGAAATGGGATTGGAAAATCGACTTTTATACAAACGATATCGGGGCATTTAAATCCACTAGCTGGTGAAATTGCCATTGATGGAAAATCCATTTCAGGATTCAGTATCCAGGATTTCGCAGAAACCATTTCTCTTGTGGATACACGTTTTGAAGGAGTCGAGTATTTAAAGGTGAAAGATTATCTAGCACTTGGAAGAGCGCCATATACGGATGCATTCGGGCGTCTAGATTCAAAAGATTGGCAAATAATAGAGGAAGTTGCTAGCGATTTGTCTATTGAGCATCTTCTTGAAAAGTATACAGATCAGATTAGTGATGGCGAAAGACAACTTTGTTCGGTTGGAAGGGCATTTGTTCAGGAAACACCAGTGATCCTTTTGGATGAACCGACTGCGTTTTTGGATTATATTAATCGAAAGAATTTACTTGAGTTACTTATTCGACTTGCAACGGGAAAAAATAAGTGTATTGTCTTATCTACGCATGATTTGGATTTGTGTTTGGAACAACCTATTCCATTTCTTTTAGCTGCGCATGGTCAGATTATCATGCATTCCCAACTGACCAAAGAAGAAATTCTGATAGCGTTGTCCTGAAATAAAAAAAGGCCAACAATGTCAGCCTTTTAGTATTGTGTTTGAACAGTTTAGACTGTCATGATATCTTTTTCTTTGATCTCCACCAACTCATCAATGTTCTTGATTGCTCCATTAGTGATTTTTTGAACTTCGTCCTCCGCACCTTTAGCTAAGTCTTCAGAAAGTCCATCATTCTTTAATTCTTTAATCATGTCAATCGCATCCTTACGGTTGTTGCGAACACCTACTTTGGCGTTTTCCGCTTCCACTTTCGCACGTTTCACCAATTCACGGCGGCGTTCTTCCGTCAGTGGGGGAACGGTAATGATTAATTGCTCACCGTTATTTTGCGGATTTAATCCAAGGTTAGCATTGATGATTCCACGTGCAATTTCGTTTAACATGGCTTTTTCCCAAGGTTGAACTAAGATTGTTCGTGCATCTGATGTGTTTACATTCGCAACTTGTTGTAGTGGAGTCATGGAACCATAATAGTCCACCATAACGCCTCCAAGCATCGCTGGAGAGGCTTTTCCAGCACGAATTTTTATAAGTTCTGTTTCGAAATGACTAATGGTTTTCGAATTTGAAACCTTAAAGTCATCATAAATCATAGTTAGTTCTTCCGTCATCTCTTTTTAATTACAAACGATTGTTCCTACTTTTTCACCAGACATCAATTTCTTTAAGTTTCCTGGTGTATCCATATCGAATACGATAATGGGCAAATTATTTTCTTTACAAAGGGTAAATGCTGTGAGATCCATTACATTGAGTCCTTTTGAATAAACTTCATCAAATGAAATTTGGCTGTATTTTGTTGCTGTTTTATCTTTCTCAGGATCTGCAGTATAGATTCCATCTACGCGAGTTCCTTTCAAGATCACTTCTGCATTGATTTCAATGGCTCTTAAAGATGCCGCTGAGTCTGTGGTAAAAAATGGATTACCTGTCCCGGCGCCAAAAATCACAACACGTCCTTTTTCTAAATGACGAACTGCGCGACGACGAACGAAAGGTTCAGCGATTTCTTTCATTTCGATTGCTGAAAGCAAGCGTGTTTTCACACCGTTAGATTCCAAAGCTGATTGTAAGGCCATGGAATTAATCATGGTTGCTAGCATTCCCATGTAATCGCCATGTGTTCGGTCCATTCCGCCTTCTTCAGCTTGTACACCACGAAAGATATTTCCTCCTCCAATTACAATAGCTACTTCAACACCCATTTCATGCAATTCTTTAATTTGAACGGCATAGCTATTGATTCGCTGATTATCAATTCCAAACTGTTTAGCTCCCATGAGGGATTCACCACTTAATTTTAAAAGGATACGTTTATAGGTCATGATTGTAAGGATTGAGCAAATATACAAATCGTTTACTTAGGTTAATTTAAACACAAAAAAAAAGCTATCAAATGATAGCTTTTTTTTTTAAATATTAACTTAAGGAGAATCGTTTAAAGTCGGTGACTGTTAAATCTTTCTCAGTGCTATTTAAGAATTGTTCTACGGTCATTTTGTTGTCGCGAACGAATGCTTGACTTAACAATGTGTTTTCTTGGAAGAATTTGTTCAAACGACCCAATGCGATTTTCTCAGCCATGTCTGCTGGTTTACCTTCTTGGATAGCCAAATCTTTTCCTACTTCAATTTCACGCTCGATTGTGCGTGCATCAACTCCGTCTTTATCAATAGCAATTGGATTCATTGCTGCAACTTGCATTGCAACTTGTCTTCCAGCTTCAGCAATATCTGCGGCTGTTCCAGAACTCAATCCAACTAACGTTGCTAATTGGTTTCCTGGGTGATTGTAAGCTACAACGAAATTAGCGTTCAAAACAGCGTAACCGGAAAGATCTAATTTCTCTCCAACAACACCAACTTGCTCAGTAATTTTTTCTTCAACTGACAAACGGTCATCGAAAGGAAGCGCTTTTAACTCTTCTACTGTTGCAGGAAGTTTGTCCAAAGCGATGTCAACTAGAGATTGAACAATAGCAACGTAACCATCGTTTTTCGCAACGAAATCCGTTTCACAGTTCAACGTAAGGATAACACCTGTTTTTCCATCAGCGGAAGATTGAGCGATAATCACTCCTTCTTTCGCATCATTATCACCGCGTTTTGCAGCAATTTTTTGTCCTTTTTTACGCAGAATATCTACAGCTGCCTCGAAATCACCATTAGCTTCAACTAATGCATTTTTGCAGTCCATCATTCCAGCGCCTGTTTGTTGGCGCAATTTGTTTACATCTGAAGCCGTAATTGCCATGACTTTTATTTTTAAAAATTAATTATTCAGCTGAATTTTCTGAAGCTTCTTCCGCTGCAGGGGTTTCCTCTACAACTGGTTCCACCTCAACTACTGGTACTTCTTCAATTACTGCCTCAACAACTGGAGTTTCTTCAACTTCAGGAGTTGCTTCATTAACAGGTGCTACTTCAACAACAGGTGCTACTTCAACCACTTCCTCCACAACTGTCGCCGCTTCCACAACTGGAGCTACCTCTACAACTGCTTCAACAACTGTAGCTGCTTCAACCACAGGAGCCGCTTCAACTACTGGTGCTGTTGCATCTGTAGCTTCTTCACCTGTTTTTAAGTTTTTACGATCCTCTAATCCTTCACGAATAGCTTCACAGATTTGATCCATGATTAACGTGATTGATTTAGTTGCATCATCATTTGCTGGAATAGGGAAGTCAACTAATTTTGGATTTGAGTTGGTATCAACCATTGCAAAAGTTGGGATGCTCAAACGACGAGCTTCAGCCAATGCAATGTGTTCTTTTAAGATATCGATGATGAAAATGGCTGCTGGTTGACGTGTCATGTCAGCGATTGATCCAAACGTTTTCTCCAATTTCTCTCTTTGACGAGTTTTGAATAATTTCTCACGTTTGTTTAAGGTCTCCCAAGAACCATCTGACTTCATTTTGTCAATCATGGCCATTTTACGAATAGACTTACGTGTTGTTTGGAAGTTTGTTAACATACCACCTGTCCAACGTTCTGTAACAAATGGCATATTGATTTTTGCTACACGCTCAGAAACGATTTCTTTCGCTTGTTTTTTTGTAGCTACAAACAATATTTTTTTACCCGACTTCGCAATTTGTTTCATTGCCGCACAAGCTTGATCCAAATGAACCATCGTTTTGTTCAAATCGATGATGTGGATTCCTTTTTTCTCTTCAAAAATGTATGGAGCCATTGCTGGGTTCCATTTTCTTTTCAAGTGACCAAAGTGAACACCTGCTTCTAATAAAGTTTCAAATTTTAATTTAGACATATTTTGTTTTTGTTTACGTTCCTAATAGGTTGAGTTAAGCAACGAAGGAGGGACAACCAATGATTGTAGGTACTCCAACGTTTGGATGCTAAACAATGTAGCTCTCGGTGATTAACGTTTCGAGAACTGGAATTTCTTACGTGCTTTCGGTTGACCTGGTTTCTTACGCTCAACCATTCTTGGATCACGTGTCATTAAGCCTTCTGCTTTCAATAACGGTTTGTAGTCAGCTGATAGCTCAACTAGCGCTCTTGAAATACCCAAACGAATTGCTTCAGCTTGGCCATTAATACCACCACCCATTACGTTTACTTTGATGTCGAATTGACCAACAGTATCCGTTAAAATAAATGGCTGGTTGATTTTTCCTTGAAGTACATCAATCGGAAACATAACCTTCATTTCTTTTTTATTCACAACGATTTTCCCGCTACCTTTTGACATGTAAACGCGAGCAACTGCTGTTTTTCTTCTTCCTAAAGCATTAATTATTTCCATGATTCTTATTTGAGTGTATCAAGATTTAATAACTGAGGTTGTTGAGCTTCGTGTTTGTGCTCTCCACCTTTGTAAACTTTTAAATTGGTAAACAATTGTCTACCAAGTGTATTTTTCGGTAACATACCTTTAATCGCTTTCTCGATCAAACGCTCAGGGTGTTTTTTCAACATGTCTTCAGCTGAAGTGAAACGTTGTCCACCTGGATATCCAGAGAAACGAACGTATTCTTTATTTTCCAACTTCGTTCCTGAAAAAGCAACTTTCTCTGCGTTGATGACAATGACATTGTCGCCACAATCCGCATGCGGAGTATAACAGGTTTTGTATTTTCCACGGATCACTTTAGCCACTTTACTAGCTAATCTACCTACTGTTTGACCTTCTGCATCTACAACGAACCACTTTTTGTCAGCGGTTTCTGTGTTGCCTGATAACGTTCTGTAACTTAATGTATTCACGGTACTTTTTATTAAATAAAAAACGAATAAACCCTAAAATTAGGGGTGCAAAGATACAACTATTGTGATTAAATACAAAAGAAAAGTGAAAAAAAGAACAATTTATTTCGCTTTAAACGAAGAAATTGCATTTCTGGTGAATTCACTCAAGACGAGTCGACCACTTATGGAGGCACGATCCATTAAAAGTTGATTCCAATGTTCAGTTCCCTGCCAAAAAACGGTCTTCAATTCCGACATTGCCTCCGGATTAGATTTTAACAATTGTACAATCAAGCGATCGATGGCAGCATCCATTGACTCCACCTCGTTGAAAATGTCTGTGTATAGTCCTCTCTCTTTCGCCCATTCGGCAGAACGCCATTCAGTAGCGTTTATGGCTAATTCGCTCATCGCAGCTAGTCCGATTTTACGTTCCACTGCTGGACCAACAACGAAGGGACCTATTCCCACGGCAAGTTCTGATAGTTTGACTTCAGCGCGAGTTGTGGCAAAACAATAATCTACCGACGAGGCGATTCCAACACCCCCACCAACAGCTTTTCCTTGCACTCTTCCGATGATGAACTTCGGACAGGTACGGCAGGCGTTAATGACTCTCGCAAAGCCGGAAAAGAATTCCTGTCCGGTCTCAAGGTCTTCGATGGAGATTAACTCATCAAAACTCGCTCCTGCACAAAAGGCACGGTCACCGTCGGACTTCAATAAAATCACCTTTACAGATGGATCTGTACCGAGCTGAGTGATGGTTTCCGCTAACTTTCTTAGGATCTTACCGGGAAGGGAATTACTCATGGGGTGACCAAAGGTGATTGTACCTAGTCCAGTTGCGCTTATCTCAACGTCTACAAATCCTTGTTCTCTTGCGTCCATACTTTATTTCAATGAAAAACTATCTGTTCCAATTAACTCACCGTCACAATAAATACTCACTTTGTAAGCTCCTTTTTGCAATCCTTCCCCTTTCATGCTGTAATAGATTGTTAAATCAATTGCTTCATTTTGATAGTCAATTTCTTTTCTCTCCGAATAAGCAACACTTCCATTTTCTGTTTCTAATATATAATTAGCTTTCGTTTGAAGTGTTTGTCCGTCAGGAGCAATCACTTGCATGTACACAACTTTCTTCCCTGCATTAGCGAGAATGTTTTCGGAAATAGTGAAACTACTGCGGATTTGAACGGCATTTTTAGCTTTGTCCGTAGGTTCAGGCATATTGTTCAACTTCAATCTCAATGCGGCAGATTGAATGTTGTAGGCTTGCAACTTACTTCCTTTTTTTACTTGCTGTTGACTCGTTTCAGCTGCTTTTCTGTATTCATCACGTTCAGTAGATGTCGTACTCAGTTTTGCAGATGTCTCTACCAATTCGGTTCCAATTTTGATGTTTAGGGTATTCAAGGAATCAATCGTACGCACATAGCTTCGCATGATTCCACGAAGGGTTTCATTCTCTTTCCGCACCTTCATCAATTCGCGGTAGCTTAATTTTCCGCTTTCCACTTTTTTCAACAAATCATTGATGCGGTCCTTTTGTTTGTTTAAACTATCGGCTTTCGTCGCATCCATTTCAATGAGTTTGTCGTAGTTATCCAACATGTTTCTGAAATCCTTTTTTAAGTCTTTCGATAGATCTCCAACATTTACATATCCACCGAGCATTTCTTCCATACTCGCCATGTCATTCTTTAACTGCGCATTTTCATTTCGACACTCGTTTAGTTTGGATCGTTGCGACGACCACGCATAAGCCAACGAGGCAATGCCAATAAGTAAAATAAAAATAAATCCAAGGTATAATCCGTTTGAATTTTTCGGTGTTTGTTGCTCTTCCATGTTTGAAATTTTAATCAAAATTACGACAAATCTTCATTCTTAAGTTCTATTTTTCTGTTGAATACTTACATACTTTTGAAAACGCTTCATGCTATCTGTCCCAACTGCGGTAAATCGAGAATCACTGCTTGCTGGAAATGGTCCGCCATGATGCATACTTTGTGTTACTCGGACTCCAGTAGGCACATCATTGAGTATAATTCTCCCTGCTTTTCGAGAAAGTGTTTCGATGCATTCCCTCACGAAATCTGAAGGTTTTAAGTAAAAAATACTTCCAGTTAGTTGTCCGGTTAAGGATTGTAATCCTGAAAATAGTTCTTCTTTGGTATGGTAAGTAACGAGAAGGCTAAATGGACCAAAAACTTCTTCTTGCAGTTCTGGATTTTGTTGCAGCGTTATAACTTCAGTTTCAGCAATCGCCCATCGGCCCTCTATTCCATTTGGTACAATAGTGGACGTGGAGAAAGTTACTTTTGTAATGGATTCTATTTCCTTTTTGCGGTTCTCAAAATTTTGGTGAATGCTCGGGTGTAGCATAGGTGCAGCCTTTGTTCCTGCGACAAATTGCTTCAGCAAACGACTGAATTGCTCCCCTGTTTGTCCTTCGGGAATAAAAATCACCCCAGGTTTCGTACAAAACTGACCGGCATCCGTACAAATTGAATTGGCTAATTTTTCCGCAATGCTCGTTTGTTTTTCGAGTGAAAGGTCATCGTGTATCACGACCGGATTAACACTCCCCATTTCCGCAAAAACGGGAATGGGATTTTTTCTTGAATAGGCTAAATCCATCAGCGCTTTTCCACCTTTAAAACTACCGGTAAATCCGATTGCTTGAATGCGTTCGTCCACACAAAGTGATTGCGCATGTTGGAAGCCATCATCTAATACATGTGTGAAAATCCCTTCTGGTAAATTCATTTTTTTGCGCGCTTCATCGATGCATTCAGCAACTTGGACACTTGTTCCAGCGTGCATGGCATGTGCTTTGACAAGGACACAACATCCAGCAGCTAAAGCAGAAATGGTATCTCCACCTGCAGTTGAATAAGCGAGTGGAAAGTTACTTGAGCCTAAAACAAGCACTGGTCCAATGGGGTAGGTGATTTTTTTTATCGTGATGGAATCAGCGGGAAACTCCTCGCTTGTTTCGCTAAGGTAATCCGTACGAAGGTACTGTTCGAAGATTTTTACGGTATCCAATGTTCTCTTCCATTCTGTTTCAAAACGGTTGATGGAGAGTCCGCTTTCTTTCAAATAAAATTCTTTAATCAGCTCTTTTTTTCGCTCGAGTCTAGAATGAATCGCCTGTAAAAAATCGGCGCGAGAAGAAATGGAAAGTTTGCTGTATGCAAGTTGATCCAAAGAAAGAGTGGACAATTTCTCGGTAAGATCTGCTTCAGAAGTGGGAAAATATTCCTCCGTATTCCAGGTGTTCTGACACGGATTAAAGGTTCGAAAACCTGCTGACATATTACGCTTCAGTAACCGTAAAGTGGAAGCTTTCCATGATTTGGTTTGCCAACATTTTCTGACAAGCCAAGGTTACTTTTTCTTCTGCCGCTGCTTTTGAATCAGCCTCAACAAATAAACGAATGTGTTTTCCGATGCGCACACCTTCAATTTCGGACAACCCGATATTTTTCATAGAATGAGTGACAGCTTTCCCTTGTGGATCAAGAAGTGCGTCTAATGGCATTACATCAATTTCAGCTTTGAATTTCATGTTTTTTTCTTTGATTGTGTTCAATGATAGATAATATCAGGTACAAAATTACAATTATTGGAATCGACCAAACAAAGAAAATGGGAATACTTATCAACGAAATGATAACAAGTAAGTATCGGTAGGTATTTTCACGCCAACCCCATGATTTAAATTTCAAGGCAATAAGTGGCAATGGCGCAATCATTAGGGTGGAGAACAAAACGGAAATTGCCGCCAGTGTGTAGCAATCAAATAGTCCATAGATGAAATCGTTTTGATGTCCCCAGTTTTCTTTTTGATACCAGAAATACAAAGGGAAAAATAAAAAGAAAAGCGTGCTTAGTGGCGTTGGGACTCCAATGAACTTATCGCTTTGATTGGTGTCAATATTGAACTTTGCAAGGCGAAACATGGAGAAAAAGGGAATCATCAACGCAGTAAACGGGAGGAATTTAATGGATGCGTTAAACGAATTGTTCACATCGTAGGATAAAGAAGCAAACCAGGCCATAATTTGATTGAAGACGAAATATTTTTGTGTATCTGCTACCGAATTAGTCAACTTTAAATCTATGACCGCACTGTAATCAACACCAAGGATAATCATTACCATCATGAAAATTCCAGGTGCGACACCGAACGAAACCATATCTGCGAGAGAATCTAGTTGCTTACCCAGTTCACCACTCGTTTTTGTGATTCTTGCTACAAAGCCATCTGCAAAATCTGCTAAAACGGAAAAAAGTAAGAAGCACGCTGCTAAATCTAGTCTTCCGCTCAAGGTGAAAATAATGGAGACAATGCCACAGCATAAATTCGCAGCAGTAAGTAAATTCGCAAGTCCAAACATGATGTATATTTGGGGTAAATTTAGAATAAATCTGAAATTTGTTCTGAAATTATTACTTGATTTACATGAATCACACAATTTTTACCAGAAAAACAAGTTATTGTCACATGAATAAGTACTTTTTTATTGTTTTCGTTGGTTGTCTATTTTCTTCGATGGTTTGGTCACAGGGAGATTTAGCTCCCAAATATTCCAATGAATTTTTGTCACTGGGAGTTGGTGCAGATGCCTTTTCGATGGGAAATGCCGTTGTGGCAAGTACGGAAGGAGTGAACGCGAGTTATTGGAATCCGGCTGGACTGATTCAACAGTCCACAAAAATGGAAGCAAGTTTAATGCACTCCGAATATTTTGCGGGAATAGCTAAATATGATTATGCAGCCTACAGTTATAAATTGGATGACGACCATGTTATCGGTTTTTCTTTCATCCGTTTTGGTGTAGATGACATTCCAAATACTACGCAATTGATTGATAATAACGGGGTGATTAATTACGATAACGTACAATTATTCACTGCTGCTGATTACGCGTTTATCGGTTCCTATGCAAAACGAATGAAAATCAAAGGAATGAGTGTCGGTGGAAATGCGAAAGTGATTTACCGTAATATCGGTGATTTCGCTCATTCATGGGGATTTGGCTTGGACGCTGGTTGGCAATATCAATTGCCCAAAAATTGGAAGTTTGGAGTGATGGCAAGGGATGTAACATCAACATTCAACGCGTGGGTTTTTGACTTGAGTCCAGAAATGCAAAGTGTTTTTCAAGCGACGCAAAATGAACTACCTAAAAATGGTGTTGAGTTGACCTTACCTCGTTTTATTTTTGCCGCTGCAGGAAACGTGAATCTTGGTAAAAAAGGATTAAACTTAGCGGCAGAGTTGGATGTTGATATGACCACGGATGGAAAAAGGAATGTATTATTGAAGTCAAACGTCGCTTCTTTTGATCCACATTTGGGTCTATGCCTGAATTATAAAAACCTGATAAAAGTTCGAGGCGGTGTCTCAAACATCCAACAATTCACCAATTTTGATCAAAGCACTTATTGGGGTATACAACCGAACTTAGGACTTGGAGTAAAATTGAAAAACATGCAACTGGATTATGCTTTTACGAGGCTCGGCGATGTGAAAACAAGTTACTATACGCATGTTTTCTCGCTTCGATTTCAGTTTGGAAAAACGAATTAAAAAAACTTACAGCTGAAAATCGCCGTATCATCAACATAGTTTAAGGGGCCTTTCCATTCCTCGAGTTTCGAGAAAATGATGTTGTTCATGTCCTCCATTTTAAGCGGCGAGTAGGCTTGAACGTTTTTTATTAATTGTTCTACGCTAAACTGATCACCTTTTTCGTTTTCAAGTTCCACCACACCATCGGTGAATAATACAAAGGTGGTATTCGGATTCAGCACAAGCTTTCCAACTTTGATACTCGGAAGTTCATCCAACATGCCTAGTCCGATGCAACCGTCCTTTAACATAGTGACTTTTCGTCCATTGAGCAGAATGGGATGATTGTGTCCCGCGTTTACGTAGGTCATTTTACGTGTAAAAGCATTGTAATGCGCCAGGAAAAACGTAATGAATTTCTCTCCTTTCGCACTTTTCATCACGAGTTTATTCAGTTCTTCCATCAAAAAGGACATCTCAAATCGTTGGTACTTGAAGAGCGTGCGAATCGTTGCTTGGAAATTGGCCATGAGCATAGCAGCACTGATTCCTTTTCCACTCACATCTCCAATACAAATGATGTATTCTTCGTCCCCGAGAGGAATAAAGTCATAGTAGTCCCCGCCGATTGCATGGCGCGGAATATAACGTCCCGAGAGGTCCATTTTACGATTGGACGGTAGTTCAGATGGGAAAAGCAACTTCTGCATCTCAGAGGCCACCTCTAACTCTTTAGAAATGCGTTCTTTGATGATGTGTTGCTTCACCAAGCGATTATTTTCCACTGCAACAGAAATAATGTTCGCTAAGGTTTGTGCGAAAGAAAAATGTGCTGGTTCAAGTAGCTCCGTTTTGCCAACGGTAGAAATCAGGAGGTAAGCAAGTGGTTTACCTTGATGACTTACCGGTATAACTGCCTGAAAGTCGCTTAGTAAATTTGAATTGGAGGATTGAACAAGTGTAATTTCTTTGAAGCGGTATAATTCTGAATGAATTAAGTCAAGGTCCACGCGCCCTTTGTAGCCAACTTTGACCGGACAATGCCACTCTTGTTCTTTGATGAATAAAACAAAACGATTAAAGCTGAGTTGTTCTTTCAGGATAAAGGAGAAGATTTTGAATAATGATTCAACGGGAAGATTGGAATTGATGGCGTTCGTTATTTCCAATAAGGAATGAAGGCGATTGTCCTTCATCTCCAACTGAGACAGTAATTCGTTTCCAGTATTGAATCTCATCGTTCTATATTTGCTTGGTTTCGCAAATAGGCGAGTTCCTTAAATTTATTTTTAACGGGTCCTGCTGGTGTTCCGAAAAATTCCGCTCCTTCTGGAACGTCTTTCGTCACGCCTGATTGACCCAAAATGGTGGCGTTTTCGCCAATTTTCACGCTACTAGCCATTCCGACTTGACCCCAAATGGTTGCATTGTTTCCAATTTTCACACAACCGGAAATTCCACATCCCGCGGCAATCAAAACGTTTGCGCCAATTTGCGCATCATGTCCGATGTGGACTTGGTTATCAATTTTCGTTCCTTCACCGATTTTTGTGATTCCTGTTACTCCTCGATCAATGGTGCACAATGCGCCAATTTCAACATTGGATTCAATGTATACAGCTCCGCAAGAAATCAATCGATCAAAGGACTTTCCCTTTTTCTTGTAGTAAAACGCATCAAAGCCAATGACAGAATTTGCACCAATAATCACGTGATCTTCAATCTGTGTGTGATCTGCGATGTACGCACCTGGATAAAGAATGCACTGTGCGCCAATTTGCACATTTTTCCCAATGAACACATTTGGGTATACCACTGTGGATGAATGTACAATCGGCTCTAAAGATTCTAGTTGACCAACAAAATGATGGATAAGAAAATTAAATGCATCGAAAGGGTGGGGGTGAATTAATAACGTTTTTCCTGTCGGACAAGGTACATCCTGATCAATTAAAATGACACTGGCAGCGGATTCTAGCGCTTTTTGATAGTACTTTGGATGATCGACGAACACAATGTCTCCAGTCTCTACCATATGAATCTCATTGATTCCGGTAACGAGTTGCGCTAAATTACCTGTAACTTTGCAGTTGAGCAATGAAGCGATGCTTTGGATTTCTTGTGTGTCTTTAAATTTCATCTGATGAATCTGGACAAATGTACGTTTCGAATCATCAACGAATAAGCTGTTTTACAGTTTTTATCCCCCGTGAATTGTTCAAATGATAGAAAAAAGAAAGGAATTTTGTGTTTTTTCTTGTTTATCAAAAAGAATTAGCTAAATTTGCAATCCATTTTCGAATTAGAAACTCAGTCAAATGAAAAAAGATATACACCCAGAAGATTACAGACTTGTTGTGTTTAAAGACATGTCGAATGAATATGCGTTTTTGTGCCCGTCATGTGCAATTACGAAAGAAACCATTCAATGGGAAGATGGAAACGAGTATCCGTTATTCAAATTGGATATCTCTCACAAATCTCACCCGTTCTTCACAGGTATTGCACAATTCGTGGATACTGCAGGACGTATTGATAAATTCAAAAACCGTTACGGACGTCACCTTAAGTAATAGGTTGAATACTAAATATTCAAAAGCCATCAGTAATGATGGCTTTTTTTATGTCCATTATTTTTAAAATATTTCTACGATTGAAATTTTGCTGTAGCTCGTTTTAGTCGGTCATTCATAGTTTTTCCGAGACCAACATTTGGGAATTCCTCAATAAAAATACGCGAGCAGTTGCGTTGGTCCATTTCATGAAGAGCCGCATATAAGTTTTTGGCCGCTTCATTCATGTCCCCCGTTTCACTCAAGATGAATGATTCAATAGAAAAGGAGGGGCGCTTTTCTTGAGAAAACAATATCACTCCATCTGTTTCTTGAAATTCTGTATGATTTGCGCTCATGAAAAACAACGGTGTTTCCGTGGCATAGTGGTATTTGACCATTCCACTTGTCCGAACACCGTGATGCAATTCATTTTTGACCTCAGGTGTATAACCTAAAGTTTCATTTAGGGATTCTATTGAGATTCCGCCCAGGCGATAAACAATGACTTTTCCGTCGGCTAATCCAACGATAGTGGATTCAAGTCCTGTTTGACAAGCGCCACCGTCTAAAATGTATGGAATGCGTTCATCTAGTTGACGCTTAACGTGTTCCGCAGTTGTTGGACTAATTCCACCATAGCGGTTTGCACTTGGAGCGGCAATTGGAAAATCGATGGAGCGCAATAAAGCAAGTGTCATCTCATGTTCTGGCACACGAACGGCAACCGTTTCTTGTCCGGCAGTAATAAGCGTAGGAACCAACGAGCTTTTCGGTAAAATGAAGGTGATGGGACCAGGGCAATAATGACTTGCGAGTTTTAACAAGGCATCCGGGAATTCAGCGACATACGGAAAGATTGAATCGATGCTTGCGAAATGTAGAATTAAGGGATTTGAGGTAGGTCGACCCTTTGCCTCAAAAATCTTCAGAACAGCATCTTCGTTTGTTGCATCTGCTGCGAGTCCGTAGACCGTTTCTGTCGGAATACCAATTATTTCGCCTCGTTTTAATAAGGAAATCGCTTGTTGAATATCTTGTCCAATCTCTGTTTTCACTAAACAAAGGTAGCTTCTTCCAATGAATTTGTGGATACCTTGTTGAAAATACACAGGGATTTTTGTGGTTTGTTTTTAAATCTCCCGTACCTTTGTTTATATCAATTCTAAATAAGGTGAATTTAATTTTAGCAGACAGCAATGATTTAATGCGACTCGGACTTCGCACCGTGTTAACGGCCGAGTTAAATGTCACCATTGTAGGAGAGGCTAGAAGTGAAAAGGAACTTTTGTCCCAACTGGCTTCTTTTGGCGCAACCCTCGTATTAATTGATTTTACTTCCGAAGGATTCACGATTGATACGTTACAGCGTATATCCACGAAATACCCAGATCTTAAGTTTTTAGCCGTGACAAGTGCACAAAATGCACAGACACTTGTTGACGCGCTTCGTTCCGGAGTAACAAGCTACGTAAAGAAGGATTGTGAGTTGAGTGAAATCGTTGATGCTGTTCGTGAAACAAGTCGCGGAAACAAGTTCTTCTGTGGTCAAATCTTGGAAACCATTCAGCGAGCAAATATTGATGTAAATGACTTGGACTTCGACTCTTTTAGTTGTGAGCCTGTTGTACTATCGGAAAGAGAAAATGAAATCATTGTACTTATTTCCGAAGGACACACCAATGAGATCATTGCCGAGCAGTTATTTTTAAGTAAGCATACGGTCAATACGCATCGTAAGAACATCATGGCAAAATTGGGCGTGAAAAATACAGCTGGAATTGTGATGTATGCCGTAAAAACGGATTTGGTTTCTCCGAATAAATTTCTCTTTGCTCCGTCTTTAAATTGAGATACTCAACTTTAGGTTAAACCTGCGAGAGGTCAAGTAATTTGGAATGGCGTAGTACTTTCCTTCTACATCTTGAATCCATTGTTTGGAAAGGACATTATTAATTCCCAACAAATTGAAAATCTCTAGGGATATAGACGCCGCTTCACATTTTCTTAGGAACGATTTTTTCGCCATTTTTCCACCTTTTAGCAAGTCGTAAGATAAACCAAGATCTACACGGAAATAAGATTTTAAGCGCAACGTATCTTTGTATCGCGTAAAATCTGGTGGTCCATAAGGAAGTCTAGAACCAAACTGCAAGCCCATTTGAACGCTGAATTGTTCGAATCCAGGCATTTGATCTTGGACAAGTGCGCCAATCGTTAATAGTTGATCTGTTGGACGAGGGATATAACCTGGGAAAACAACGTTACTATCCACGACATTCTGGTCTTCGCTGTATCCAAAAATAATGCGTTCACCAGCGGCATTAAAGTACTCGGTATAGTGATCATTTAAAATGTCCTCGCGCGTACGCATGAGTCCAACTTTGAAAAAGGATTCGATTCCTTTCACAAATTCACCATGAACATTCATGTCAATACCATACGCATAAGCAACGGCATTGTTATTCGCATAATACCTCGTTCGAACGTTTTCAATTTCATATGGATTCACATCCCATAAGTATTTGTAGTACAGTTCCCCTGTGAATTTAAAGGGTTTTTCACGTCCCCACATTTCAAAAAACAAATCTGTCGCTGCCACAACGTGCATGGATTTCTGCGCGCGAACCATGGTGTTTAATTTTCCGTCAAATGTTCTGAATTCACGGTAAAAAGGTGGCTGATAGTACAATCCACTTGACAAGCGGTAACTTAAATTCCGTCTAACAATGCGATTATTCTGAACCATGTAAGCACGAGGAAAATAGGTTAAGCTAAAGCGCGGAGTAAAGTACGGCTCGTTGTTTATGGCAGTATATCCTCCTCTTAGTCCTGTGGATAAAGCAATTTTACGATTCGATTCAGTAATTACTTTCGAATATTCCTGAACAGATTTCACGTCATCCGTTTTGAATTTCTTAAGAATCTTAACTGGATAGTTCTTTTTTGTTGCGGACCAGGTCAAGTTCCATTGTGTAAAGCCGCTAAACTTATAGTTGGTTAAATTTAAGTTGCCTTTAATGGTTTCGTAGAGTGTGACTTCTTGATTTCCTGTTTGCGGCAAACTATATCCTGCAGAATCAATCATGCGCCATTCACTGAGGACATCGGTAAAGAAATCACGTTGAACTTGCGCTCCCCATTTGAGGTTTGAGGTACGGGAATGCAAGTGCTCGTCATCCGTGTAGCCATTAAATAATTGCAAGGATCCGTTGTGATAGGCACTAAGGATCGTAGCATTCAAGCGGTTTCGAGCGTGATTGAGAAAGGTGCCAACGCCAAGCGTCGCAATGGAATCACCGTATTGTTCTTTTGATGGATCCGTTTCTAGTTGATTGATGTAATATTGTCCTTGAACATCAAAATACTCGCGTTCATTCGTATTAAACGCAGAAATGTAGAAGTCCAAATTGGTTTTTTTGTTCGGTTCAAATTTCAAAGAAGCGCCTCCCATGGCTGTTTGGAACTTCGTTGCTTCTTTTCCATCGTAATAGATCATGAGGCGATACGCTTCGTTTGCGGTTCCGAAATCCGATTCCGCTGTTTGTGGACTAAATCGATACGCATTCGAAGAGAAATGTCCAAGTAGGCTAAAGGTCACCTTCTCTGTAATCGAATAATTCGTTAAAATTTGTGCATCCGCAAAAACGGGATTGTATGCTCCTTTGGTTGGAAGCGAATTTAGAAAATAGCCGTTTGAACGATAGCGTGCACCGACGATGTAATTGAAACGTGGAGAAACAGATTGTTCCGCATGTGCCTCAATTCCAAGAAGCGAAACGGTGCTGCTTGCCTTGGTACTGTCTGGCGTTCGGTAGGTAATGTCTAAAACGGAGCTGAGTCGATCGCCATATTGTGCATCGAATCCACCAGCTGAAAAACGTACAGACTCAACCAATGAAGAGTGAATAAAACTCATTCCCTCTTGTTGTCCACTGCGCGTTAGAAATGGACGATAAACTAGAAATCCGTTGACATAGACCAAATTTTCATCATAATTTCCACCACGAACATTGTAATTAGAAGTCAATTCATTATTTGAAGTCGCAGCCGTAGAATAAACCAAAGCTTTTTCCACATTGACCATTTGTGTATACTTTAAAGCAGGAAGTATGTCCAGAGTGAACGGGTCATTCAATCCATATTGAACAACGACTTCGGTGTTTTCGGAAACGGAAAAGATGACTTTTGGAATGATTTGTACTTGTGTGTTTTTGATGATTACCGTTTGTTGATCCTTTAAATCCTCAATGGAAAACTGAATCAATAAGGTATCTCCCGCGGATGCTTCAAATGCGTATTTACCATTAATATCAGATAGCAAGGAAAGCGAAGGGTATTGTTTTATTTTGATTTGAACATTCTCTAACGGCTTGTTTTTTCTTCCTACACACGAACCCTCCACACGAACTTTTTGAGTCCAGGCCATGTTGCTTGCAATTAAGGTAAGGAAGAAAATCCAATAGTTCATTGTATACAAAGTTACAATCCTTAACGTGTTTATCCGCGGTTTATTATGATTTCTTGTCGATTTTCATTTTCACAATTATTCAAGTAAATTTGTCACTCATCCATGAAAAAAGAAAAAGTTGTAATTGGTAGACGCGAAGTAGCTGATCTTATCGAGTTCGGACTAAGCGATGTACAAGTGAAAGTTGATACGGGAGCGTATTCTTCGAGCATTCATGTTTCTCATTGTCAGGAGCAAGATGGAGTGCTAGAAGTCAAGTTTTTGGATGAATCACATCCGTCTTACATTGATCGAATATTTTTGTTTAAGGAATTTCGCAAAAAAAGAGTGAAAAGTTCTACCGGACAAACGCAAGAACGGTACTTCATTTATGTGAAAATCCACATGGGTGGAAAAATTGTCAAAACTGAATTTTCTTTAACGGAACGCAATGGAATGCGCTTTCCCATTTTAATTGGCCGAAAATTACTCAATAATCGATTCATCGTAGATACCAGTTTAAAAAACCTTCATCCATCCTTACACGCCTTATGAAAATAGCCATTCTCTCCAGAAATTCGAATTTATACTCTACACGTCGACTTGTTGAAGCCGCCGAGGCAAAGGGACACGAAGCTCATGTGATTGATCACTTGAAATGCAACATTGAAATTGAACAGACAGGTCCTGCCTTGTATTACGGAGATCGGTACTTAAAGGGATTCGATGCAGTGATTCCAAGAATTGGAGCTTCAGTTACCTTTTTTGGAACAGCAGTAGTTCGTCAATTTGAAATGATGAACGTTTTTACAGCGGTAAACTCTCGAGGGATTATCCACTCGCGTGATAAACTACGATGTCTTCAAGTTCTTTCGAAGGAAGGAATTGGATTGCCAAAAACGGTTTTCACCAATTACTCCAAAGATGTGAATCATGTTGTGACATCAGCAGGTGGAGCACCCGTTGTTTTGAAATTACTCGAAGGAACACAAGGACTCGGAGTTGTTTTGGCTGAAAACATGAATGCAGCACAATCTGTGTTAGAAGCGTTTAACGGTTTGAAAGCACGTGTGATTGTTCAAGAGTTTATTCGCGAAGCGAAGGGCGCCGATATTCGCGCATTTGTAGTAGATGGTGAGGTAGTTGGAGCGATGAAACGTCAAGGAAAACCAGGTGAGTTTCGTTCGAATTTACATCGAGGAGGAACTTCCATGGAAATTGAATTAACAACAGAAGAAAAATATACGGCGATTTTAGCTGCAAAGGCTGTTGGACTCGGGATTGCCGGAGTAGATATGTTACAATCGGAAAGAGGTCCCCTTGTTTTAGAGGTGAACTCATCTCCCGGACTAGAAGGTATTGAGAAAACAACGCAACAAGATATTGCTGGAAAAATCATTGCATACATCGAACGAAATGTCAACCGCTAAGAAAGAATTAAAAAAAATGGTCATTCTAGGACAAGAAATCTTGCCCGGTAAAAGTGTACAATTGAATTTTGATGTTGCGCATCTTCACACACGGACTCCGATTTTAGTTCCTGTAATTGTGGAGCGTGCGAAAGAAGATGGTCCAACTGTTTTGGTGATGGCTGGATTACACGGTGACGAAATTAATGGCGTTGAAATTATTCGTCGATTTATTCGTAAAAAGTTACATAAACCAACGAAGGGAACGATCATCTGTTTGCCGGTATTTAATATTTTTGGATTCCTGAATGTACAGCGAGAATTACCGGATGGTCGGGATTTGAATCGCAGTTTTCCAGGAAGTTCTAATGGTTCCTTGGCATCTCAGTTTGCTTTTCATTTCATGAAAGAACTAGTGCCGCATTGCGATTACATCATTGATTTCCATACGGGAGCATCACATCGAAATAATTTCCCTCAAATTCGCTGCGAGTTTAAGGACGAAGAAAGCATCGAATTAGCAAGGATTTTCAATCCACCATTCATTTTGAATTCCAATTTGATTGCCAAAACATTACGTGAATCCATCGTGAAACGCAAAAAGAAAATTCTCCTATTTGAAGGTGGAAAATCGAATAGCATCGAAGAACAAGTCGTTGAAGAAGGATTAAATGGAGTAAAACGTGTGATTTCACATCTAGGTATGAGAAATTACAAATATGATATTTCGAAAGACCGTGAACCTATTTTACTCGGTGAAAGTAAATGGATGCGCGCACCTTCTTCTGGAATGTTTCAAGCGTTTATAGAAAATGGTTCGGCCGTTTATAAAGGAGACATTATTGGAATGGTGACGGATCCTTACGGTAACTACGAGAAAAAAATCAAAGCAACCCAGGATGGATATATTATCTGTTCGAATGAATCTCCGGTTGTTTACAAAGGAGATGCGATTATCAATATTGCTAAAAAACGAAATTCGTAACATGAAAAAACTCATTTTATCCGTGGTTGTTGGTCTATTAACTTGGACAGTAAACGCTCAGAATTTTACACCTACGACATACCTTGGATATGAAATTGGAACTCGTTTTACACGTCAAGATAAGGTAGTATCTTATTTTCAGGCCTTACAAGCAGCTTATCCATCCATGATGAAAGTGGAGAAATACGGTGAGAGCTATGAACACCGTGATCTGATTTTAGCTTTTTTCGGGACTCCAGAAAACTTAAAAAAACTCGAGGAAATTCGTCAGCATCACCAAAATCATGCGGTTTCTGAAAAACTAGCCATCGTATGGTTGAGTTATAACGTTCATGGAAACGAGAGTTCAGGAACTGAAGCTGCGATGCAAACTGCTTATCGTTTGCTCACAGATAAATCAGATTACTTAGCAAATACCATTGTTATTATGGATCCATGCTTGAATCCAGATGGAAGAGATCGCTATGTGAACTTTTATCAGCAGTATGGAAATGCTCCGGCGGATCTTCATAAATTTTCTGCTGAACACAAAGAACCATGGCCAAGTGGACGTCCAAATCACTATTTGTTCGACTTAAACCGAGATTGGGCTTGGATGACACAAATTGAATCAGAGCAGCGTGTTCAGCGCTACAACCAATGGTTGCCACACGTGCATGTCGATTTCCACGAACAAGGAATCAATGAACCATATTATTTTCCGCCAGCTGCAGAGCCTTATCACGAAGTCATCACGAATTGGCAGCGTGATTTTCAAAAAGAAATCGGTGCGAATCATGCTTCTTATTTCGACAAAGAAGGATGGATGTATTTTTCGAAGGAAATCTTTGATTTATTGTATCCAAGCTACGGAGATACCTATCCTACGTATAGCGGAAGTATCGGAATGACTTATGAGCAGGGAGGAAGTGGTCGCGCTGGATTAGCCGTGATTACACAAGTTGGAGATACCTTGAGTTTGAAAGATCGTGTATCGCACCATGTCACTACGGGATTGTCTACGGTAGAAATGAGCGCCAAGAATGCAGAAAAATTGATTAAAGAATACCAGTTGTTTTGTGCGCTAAAAGTGTACAGATACAAAACGTATGTCCTACGTTCGACTCAAGCAAAATTGGAGCCTTTAATGGCTTTAATGAAAAAAAATGGGATCCAAGTAGAGATGATTACGACTTCCACTCAGGAGTCTGCTTCAAAAGCCTATCATTTCCAAAATGGACAAATAGAAACCGTTAAACTGATGCAAGGCGACATGTTGATTCAGACGAATCAAGAAAAAGGAACCTTAGTAAATGTGTTGTTTGAACCGAAAACACAGTTATCCGACAGTTTAACCTACGACATTACGGCTTGGACCCTGCCATTTGCCTATGGTGTGGAAGCTTGGGCAATCGAAAATACTGGAGCAAAAGGAACGGTATTTAGTGGTTGGCCTACGACTTTAAGTCAAACTCCGACAGCTACTTGTTATGCATACGCAGCCGCTTGGGAGTCCATGAAGTCGACACGTTTTCTCACCGAATTACAAGAAGCGGGAATAGACGTTTATTTTAACGAGAAGGGATTCAAGTCGCAAGGAAAAACATTTAGTCCAGGGACATTGCTGATTCTTCGCGGAGAAAACAAGCGTGCTGATTTTGATCAAACAGTTCTAAAAATCGCGAATAAAAATGCGGTAAATTTAGCGACTTTGGCATCTGGTTTCGTGCAAGAGGGGCTGGACCTTGGGTCATCATCGGTGAAAAAAATCCCGAATCATTCCATCGGATTGTTGGCAGGAGAAGATGCTTCATCTTTGAACGTAGGTGAAATCTGGCATTTCTTTGAGCGTCAAATGGGCAGATCGATTCATTTGGTTTTTACGGATGATTTAGAAGAAGCTTTACCGAAATTAACGGTGTTGTTTGTTCCGGAAGGTGGGATTTCACTTTCTGAAAATGCAAAAGTGAAGGAGTGGATTCAAAACGGCGGAAAATTAATAGTGTTTGGATATGCGGTCTATGATTTTGCTGGAAAAGATGGATTTGAACTTTCTTCCTCCGAAAACAACAATGACAGCATCAAGAAGCCTGTTTCCTTTTCAAAGCAGGAACGCGATCAAATTTCGGATGCCATCACTGGAGCGATTTATGAGTGTGAATTTGATCCAACAAATCCATTGGCATTTGGATACGATCGCTATTACACCTTGCGTCAAGGTGCGGATCACATGAATATCAAAGCAAATAATGTCTTTCACTTGAAAAAAGATGCGAAAGCCTTGAACGGATTCGTCGGAGCACGTGTGAAACAACAGCAGTCGGAAGCATCTACTGCGGGATATCAATCCTATGGAGACGGTTCCATTATCTATTTTATCGATAATCCTTTGTTCCGTGGATTCTGGGAAAATGGAAAATTGATGATTGCGAATGCCGTTTTCTTCGTGAATGAAAATTAATCCTTACTGCAAGGATTGATAGATGACATGTTGAATTCTGGTGCGAATGTTCATGTCGCGAATTTTCCAATTGTCCTGACTTGGATTCACTCGGTTGGATAAGAAAATAAAGATGACTTTGTTTTTTGGGTCCGCCCAAGCTAGTGTTCCTGTAAAACCAGAGTGACCAAAACTCATTGAAGAAGCCAATTCATCACAGGTTCCACCACCACTTGCATTTGGACGATCGAATCCGGCTCCACGTCGATTGCCAGCAAATTGTTGTTTCGTGTATTCATTGCAAACAGCTTCGGAGAAGAAATTCATTCCAGCATAGTCCCCTTTGTTCAAAAACAACTGCATGATGCTCGCTAAATCGGTTGCATTGGCAAAAATTCCAGCGTGTCCAGCAACGCCACCAAGCATGGCTGCACCCGGATCATGAACAAATCCGCGCAACAATTGCTTGCGAAACGCTTGGTCGTTTTCAGTTGGAATAATCTGAGCCTTGTCGAAGTGGTTCAAAGGCAAATAGCGCATGTAACGCAGTCCCATTGGACGATAAATCTGTTCTTCTAGATACAGATTTTGCGTTTGACCAATTTGTTTTTCGAGGATTTTCTGCGTGAAATAGTAGCAGAGATCCGAGTACTCGTATTTTTTCGGTCCAAGCGTGGATTTTAAAATTTGTGCATACATGCTATCCTTATAGCTGTCGTTGATGTAAAGTCCTTCCGCTACTTGACGTTCAAATCCTGTTTTTTTTGTGGTGTTGTAAATGCCCGGATTCCAAGCCCCATTTTGTAAGGTGCGTTTGTAAAACGGAATCCAAGGTGTGAGTCCGGCCTGATGCGCCATCATATCGCGAATGAGGATGTTTCCAAAGGGACCATCTCCCGTTACTTCCGGAATGTAATCTTTCAATTTCTTGTCTAAGGAATACTGTCCTTTGCTTTGCAAATGCATCGCCAATAAAGTGGATGCTGCAATTTTTGTCACCGAAGCGATGTCGTAAACATCCGTTGCTTGGACCTTTGTTGCTTCTTGGTCATAGCTTTGTTTACCGTAACATTTACGCCAAATAATTTGATCATTGACAGCGACCAAAACTTGACAACCAGGATACGCACCCTTTTCAATTCCTTCATTGGCAATCAGGTCAATTCCCGATAATTTTTTGGAATCGACACCTATTTCTTCTGGACTACTGAATTTTAATCGTCCATTCGATGAGGTTTGAATCGCTTTTCCAGCCGGAAACACTTGATCGAAAGAATGGATTTCCATTCCGAGAGGTGCCGTTGCACCGATACTACCGAATATCAGCTGACTGACACGTTCTTGAGCGATTTCATGGTTTTCTTTTGCCCAAATAATGGCATCAATTCCTTTCGTTGGAAGTTGAGCAATAATGGATTGATCTCCAAAGACACACAAAATGACCTTCGAATGATGAGGTAAAGCGTTGAAAATAGCTGCATCTACCGAGTCGATTTTGGTCTTGTTAGTGGCATGAATACTCACAAACAGCACCTCGTGATCAGCTTGTTTTAAGAACTCCTTTAATTCGTGTTCGTGTAAACTCGGACGCAAAAGCTGATCATTAGAAACGTAGCGATCCAATCCGTTGTGGAAAACAGTTGGATTCCCACCGATGGAAATGTGCGCACTTTGAAAGTCTAAGTTACCCAACGGAAGAAGGTTATTCTTATTCGCTAATACAACGATGGATTTTTCAAATCCCAAGGCCTGTTCATGCATCGCTTTTCCATTTAACGAATCCAGTTCACTCGAATACCAAGTTTTCGGTGAATCCGGAAAAACAGGTGTCAAGTTTCGTTTGGATGGATTCATACAAAAGGCAAAGAAAAGCCCAGAAAATAGAAGCGCTGCACTGCGTATCATATTGAAAAGTTATTTTTTATAAAACTAAGAATTATTGTGCGCATTGAATCCAATTTATTCGCTTTACTCGCGCTAAGTGTTCCTTTGACACTTACTTTAATATACTAAAAAAAATGCAAATTTGAAAATTATTTTATGCACACCATACTCACTTATATGTTAGCAAAAACTAATGAGAATCATGTTTTAATTACAAGACTCAAAGTAATTTTGTGCCAACATTGTATAACGAAAGTTGTGCCAAAAAAATGGACATGGAATTACAAGGGAAATTTGGAAAAAATGCAGATTTAGCAGCTTCAATCGGACTGACGAATCTCGGAGAACAGTTTTGGAATTTAAGTCCAGCTGAACTAGTTGAAGACTGCATCATCCTCGGAGAAGGAATGTTAACCGATACTGGAGCGCTTGCGATTGAAACAGGAGAGTTTACAGGAAGATCTCCAAAAGACCGTTTTATTGTTCGTGATGAAAAGACTGAAAATGCCGTTTGGTGGGGGAATGTCAATATTGGATTTACTCCGGAGCAGTTTGATGCGCTTTACGACCGAATGAATGATTACTTAAACGGAAAGGACATTTATGTTCGCGACGTGGCTGCATGTGCAGAGGAGAAATACCGAATGAACATTCGTGTTGTTACCGAGCTTCCATGGTCAAGTTTGTTTGCGCACAACATGTTTTTGCGTTTAACGGATAGTGAAATTGAAACGTTTACACCGGAGTGGCACATTGTATGTGTCCCTAGTTTTCAAGCAGATCCTGCAATCGACGGAACACGTCAAGCGAATTTCGCGATTTTGAATTTCACGAAGAAAATGATATTAATTGGTGGAACTGGGTATACTGGTGAAATCAAGAAAGGAATTTTCTCCGCACTGAATTTTATTTTGCCACATGAGAAAAATGTGCTATCGATGCACTGTTCGGCGAATATTGGAGAAGGTGGAGATACCGCTATTTTCTTCGGATTGTCAGGAACGGGTAAAACAACCTTGTCCTCCGATCCGAATCGTCGCTTAATTGGAGACGATGAGCACGGATGGAGCGAAAGCCGCGTATTTAACTTCGAAGGAGGATGTTATGCGAAAACCATCGACTTAAGTCGTGAGAAAGAACCACAGATATATGATGCCATTCGTTTTGGTGCTTTGTTAGAAAATATTGGATTTGTGGATGGATCCTCGACACCAGATTACGCGGATGGATTCATCACTGAAAACACGCGTGTTTCCTATCCAATCAATCACATTGATGACATTGCTGTACCATCCATCGGAGGTTCACCAAAAAACATATTTTTCCTTACCGCAGATGCATTTGGCGTATTGCCTCCCATCTCTAAGTTAACGACCGAACAAGCGATGTATCACTTTATGTCCGGTTATACAGCGAAAGTTGCCGGTACGGAAGTTGGAATTACAGAACCAACGACGACATTCTCTGCAGGATTCGGAGCTGCTTTTCTTCCATTACATCCCGCGAAATACGCGAAATTGTTAGGAGATAAATTAACAGGTACGGATATCAAGGTTTGGTTGATCAATACAGGATGGTCCGGTGGATCTTACGGTGTTGGTAGCCGTATGAAACTTTCGTACACACGTGCGATGATTACAGCCGCCCTGACTGGCAAATTGAATGATGTGACATTTGAGCAAATGCCGATCTTCGATTTAGCTTATCCAACAACTTGTGAAGGCGTTCCAGCAGAATTATTGAATCCAAGAAATACATGGGCTGATAAAGCCGCTTACGACGCAACGGCTACTAGTTTAGCAGAGAAGTTCGTAACGAACTTTGAGAAATTCGCCGCAGAAACACATGCATCGATTTTAGCAGCAGCTCCAAAAGTAACGATCTAAGCCCTTTCCATCAATCAGCAAGAGTTTAGATAAAGCCTCTGTCAGTAATGTTAGGGGCTTTTTTTATGCGATTGCACCGCAGGATTTGCAATCCTGCGGACAAGCGAAGCACAGTTGCACTGCAGCATAACAACAAACACAGCAAAGCTTTTATTATCCAAAAGAAAGTTCCGAAGGATGCGGTTTTACCTCATCAGTTCAACTGCAGCGGTGCGGTTTAAAAAGTTACCCTAAACAAAAAAAAGCCCCGACGTTGCTGTCGGGGCTTTGCATATCTTTTGAAAAAGAATTAACGTTTGTGGAAAGGTTCGTCAGAAACAGTTAATTTCTTTCTTCCTTTTTTGCGTCGCGCAGCCAAAACTCTACGACCATTTTTAGTAGCCATACGGCTTCGGAATCCGTGCTTGTTTCTTCTTTTTCTTACCGATGGTTGAAACGTTCTTTTCATGTCGTATCTTAATTATGTAATCTATTTTGGGATGCAAAGATATTGATTTTTTTAAAATTTCATATTCTTTCGACAAAATTATTTAAAAAAACTACTTTACCGCCCAAAGCGACGTAAATTTGTAAAAAGAATAAATCGATGCTGAGACCAAAAAAAGACCAAAAAGAAAAGGTAAAAATCACTAAATCAAGCATTAAGAAGGCGAAGGGTATTTTTACTTACCTAAAACCGTACGCTGGAATTTATTTTATCGGGTGGATATTTTTAGTGCTGAGTACCTCCACTGGACTCGTTTTTCCTTATTTAATGGGTAAATTATTGGGTGCTGGAGCATCAAACCCAAATATGTCTGAAGCAATTGGACTCATTGACATGTCCAACATCAATAACGTAGCGATCGCCCTATTCGTGTTATTTGGCTTTCAGTCACTATTCTCATTTGTTCGGGTGGTGTTGTTTAATAACGTCACTGAAAACGCGTTACGAGACCTTAGAAACGATGCTTTTTCGAAATTGGTGTACATGCCGATGGATTTCTTTAATCGAAATAAAGTGGGAGAGTTAACTAGTCGACTTTCTTCGGACATCGCACAAATTCAAGAAACACTCAGAACGACTATCGCGGAGTTCTTTCGTCAAATCATTATTGTGGTTGGCGGAATCCTTTTCTTATTCTTTATTTCGTGGAAATTAGCCTTAATCATGCTTGGAACAGTCCCAGTCATGGCGATCGTGGCGGTTATTTTTGGTCGCTACATCCGTAAACTAAGCAAGGAGGCACAGGATTACATCGCTGAATCGAATTCCATTGTAGAGGAAGCCTTAACGGGAATCGCCAATGTGAAAGCATTTACAAACGAATTTTTCATTTTCAATAACTACAAGAAATCCACCCAGCAAACGCGTGACTTGAATGTACGCAGTGGAATTTGGCGTGGATTGTTTGTATCCTTCATCATTTTCTGTCTTTTTGGAGCAATTGTCTTTATCGTTTGGAGAGGCTTACTCATGACACAAGGGCCACATCCGGAATTAAATCAGGAAGGTTTCTATCAATTTGTACTCTTTACGATTATGATGGGAGCTTCCGTTGGATCCCTTCCGGATTTATACGCTAGTGTGCAAAAAGCGATTGGTGCGACGGAAAACCTCATGGACATCATTCACCAAGAAACGGAAGTGCAAACGAACAAGGGAACACGCACAGACAAATTAAGTGGACGAATTCATGTAGAAAATGTTCATTTCTCGTATCCGCAACGAAGCGATGTCGAAGTATTAAAAGGCATCTCTTTTGAGGTGAAAGAAAATCAGACTTTGGCTTTGGTCGGACAAAGTGGATCTGGAAAATCAACGATTTCCAACTTATTACTGCAATTCTACACCTTGAGTGAGGGAAGCATTAGCTTTGATGAAATTCCGGCAAAAGACATGGAGTTAAATGCGCTCCGCGATCAAATGGCGATTGTTCCACAGGAAGTGATTTTGTTTTCTGGTAGCATCCGTGAGAACATCTTATTTGGTAATTCAAATGCGACAGAGGAAGAAGTTATCGAAGCAGCTAAACAAGCCAACGCATGGGAGTTTATCGATACCTTCCCGAATAAACTGGAAACAGAAGTAGGGGATAGGGGAATTCAACTTTCGGGTGGACAAAAACAACGCATTGCGATTGCGCGAGCGATTTTGAAAAATCCAACGATCTTGATTTTGGATGAGGCGACTTCCGCTTTGGACTCCGAGTCTGAACGTTTGGTGCAAGATGCTTTAGATAAATTGATGAAAGGAAGAACATCCGTTGTGATTGCTCACCGTTTATCCACAATCCGCAACGCAGATCAAATCCTAGTATTGCAAGGAGGAATCATCGAGGAATCTGGAACACATCAGTCCTTGATGGAGTTGAAAGGATTGTACGCAGACTACGTTGGATTACAGTCCATGAATCAATAAATAAAAGATTCGTTGATTTTATTCAGAGAAGAGTGACTCGACAAATAACTTGCGATCGAACAATTGTAGGTCCTCCATTTTCTCACCAATTCCAATGTATTTTACTGGAATTTTCATTTGATCGGAGATTCCGATGATCACTCCACCTTTTGCTGTTCCATCTAATTTGGTCACCGCTAAGGCATTGATGTCGGTTGCTTGTGCAAATTGTTTCGCTTGTTCGAAGGCGTTTTGTCCGGTGGAACCATCTAGGACCAACAAAATCTCATGTGGTGCACCTGGAATGATTTTTTCCATCACACGTTTGATTTTCGTCAATTCGGCCATTAAATTCACTTTGTTGTGAAGTCTTCCGGCGGTATCGATGATGACAACGTCTGCTCCTTGCGATTTAGCGGACTGTAAGGTATCGAACGCTACGCTAGCAGGATCAGCGCCCATTCCTTGTTGAACAATCGGCACATCGACGCGTTTGGACCAAATAATCAATTGTTCCACCGCTGCTGCACGGAAGGTATCCGCTGCACCAAGTACGACTTTTAGTCCAGAAGCTTTGAATTGGTGTGCAAGTTTTCCAATAGTGGTGGTTTTACCAACGCCGTTAACACCCACGACCATGATCACGTATGGATTTCCATCCGTAGGTTTTTCTATTTCTAGGTTCCCGTTTTGATTGGAATTGTTTTCTTCTAATAAAGCAATGATTTCCTCTCTAAGGACACGGTTTAATTCATCGGAACCCATGACCTTGTCTTTGGACACTCTGGCTTGGATGCGTTCAATGATTTTCAAGGTTGTTTCCACACCCACATCCGAAGTGATGAGCATTTCTTCTAAATCATCGAGTACTTCCTCGTCAACATGTGATTTACCAACTAGGACACGTGCAATTTTCGAGAAAAACGATTGTTTTGTCTTCTCTAGTCCTTGATCTAGTGTTTCTTTTTTAGATTTCGAGAAAAAATCAAATAGTCCCATAGTTTAAAGATAAAAAAAAAGCTCCCTGAACTGGAAGCTTTTTACAAGGTTTTTTTTGAGGATTAGTTCTTAGCGAACCACTCTTTCACTTTATCGTTTAAAACGATTTCCTCTTTAAATGTGTAAGAATTCGATTTATCGGATTTTACCATTTTAATCACTTTCGTATGTTCTTTACCTCCACCTTTCTGTAGGGAAGCTACAACTTTCTTTGCCATGTCCTAGTTATTTAATTTCTTTATGAACAGTCATTCTCTTTAAGATCGGATTGAATTTTTTAATCTCCATACGATCCGGTGTGTTTTTACGGTTTTTCGTCGTGATGTAACGCGACGTACCAGCCATTCCAGAATCTTTGTGCTCTGTGCACTCTAAAATCACTTGGATGCGGTTACCTTTACTCTTCTTAGCCATTTTCTTCTTATTTTATCTGTTTCGCAACAGTTTTATTTTAAAAAACCTTTCTGACGAGCTTCTTTGATACAAGCGGCAATACCTTTCTTGTTAATCGTGCGAAGTGCAGAAGTTGAAATTTTTAATGTGATATAAGCTTCTTCTTCTGGAAGAAAAAACTTTTTCGTAACCAAATTCGGGTAAAATCTACGTTTGGTCTTACGATTGGAGTGAGAAACATTGTTCCCAACCATTACTGACTTACCTGTTAATTGACAAACTCTTGACATGTCTTTAAAATTACTTATAAATGTAAAAAAGCGGATGCAAAGGTAACAAACTTTTGAAATTCCACAAACGATTTTACGAATATTCCCAAAAAAAACTTTTGACATTTGTTTTTTATCGGAATTACCCTTTGGCATTTCTTGGATGAAACGACAAAATCGCATCGCGCAAGAAGCGTTGATCAAGGTGGGTGTAGATTTCGGTTGTGGTGATGGATTCGTGTCCCAACATCTCCTGAATCGCCCGTAAATTGGCGCCTCCTTCAATCAGATGCGTGGCAAAACTATGTCTAAAGGTATGGGGTGAAATGTTCTTTTTGAGTCCGATGGATTCCGCTAAATTTTTGATGATTGTAAAGACCATCACACGTGTCAATTGTGCGCCTCTTCGGTTTAAAAAAACGATGTTTTCACTGCCCTTTTGAATGTTCAAATGGTTTCGGATGTGCTGCTGATAAATATCGATTTCTTTCTGAACTTGAGGACTCACTGGTACCAAGCGTTCCTTATTTCCTTTACCAATGACGCGGATAAATCCTTCTTCAAAAAAGAGGTCGGAAAAACGGAGTCCAACGAGTTCGCTGACACGCAAACCACAACTGTACAAGGTTTCCAGCATAGCGCGATTACGGTGTCCTTCGTTTTTACTCAAGTCAATGGCCGCTAGCAAGGAATCGATTTCTTCGATGGTCAACACTTCGGGAAGTTTGCGTCCAAGTTTTGGCTGTTCCAAGAGCTCACTTGGATCCACTTTTACCAAATTCTCGAGGATAAGAAATCCGTAAAACTGTTTGATACCAGATATAATGCGCGCTTGACTTCGTGCGCTCAAACCAAGGTCGAATAGCGTAGAAAGAAATTGTTTGAGGTCCTCGTAATCGAGTTGATCCGCCATCTTGCCAATTCCCGCAGCAAAGTCCTTGAGTTTATCGACATCGTTTTGATATGCCAAGATGGAATTCTCTGCCAAACCCTTTTCGATTTTCAGGTATGAAACAAAATCCTTAATATAGCGTTCCCAATTCGACATCTATGAAAATTCTGATTGTAAACGGTCCAAATTTAAACTTACTCGGTTCCCGTGAAACACAAATATATGGGAATGTTTCGTTCGAAGACTTTCTAAAGGAGTTGAAATCGAAAACGACCGCAGAAATCAGTTATGTTCAAACGAATGTAGAAGGGGAAATCATCAACATGCTTCAGGACGCACAAGTCGATGGCATCATCCTCAATGCCGGTGGATACACGCATACTAGCGTAGCCATTCGCGACTGCATTGCCGCTATTTCCATCCCGGTAGTTGAAGTACACATTTCCAACATCACCGGCCGCGAGTCCTTCCGCCACGAATCGATGTTAAGTCCAGTCTGCGCTGGCTGCATCTTTGGTTTCGGTTTGAAGGGATATGAATTGGCGGTGGGGTATTTTTCTGATAAACAATAATTTTCTTTTTTGAACCTTTTCCTCCCATAAGTGTACCGGTCAAAAAAACAACGTTCCGAACACATGAAAAAAGTCTTTATTTCCCTCGTACTTCTATTTAGTGCTGGCATGAGTCAGGCACAAACCACCGCGCGAAAAATCCAAATGGTGATTTTGTTTGACACTTCCAATAGCATGGATGGATTAATCAATCAAGCAAAATCGCGCATCTGGGCGATAGTCAATGAGGCCAGTGGATTGCAGTACCATGGACAAACGCCAATCCTAGAAATTGCGATGTACGATTACGGCAATGCGGAGCTGAGCGCGGAAAGCAATTTTATCCGTCAACAGTTGCCTTTTACCAGTGATTTGGACTTGGTTTCTGAAAAACTTTTTGGTTTGCGTACGAACGGTGGATCAGAATTCTGCGGTGCGGTGATTCAAACCTCGTTGCAGCAATTGAATTGGTCGAATGACCCAAAGGATCTCAAAATGATTTACATCGCAGGAAACGAACCGTTTACTCAAGGCCCAGTGAATTACAAAGATGCTTGTCAATTAGCAAAGACTAAAAATGTATTCGTCAATACGATTTACTGTGGAGCGATAGATCAAGGAATTCGCGAGTATTGGAAGGATGGCGCAAGTTGCTCACGCGGAGATTACTTTAACATCAATTCCAACGATCAAATCGTTGTGATTCAAACACCATACGATGAGCAAATCAACCAATTGAACATCCAATTGAATCAAACATACATTTCCTATGGTAGTCTAGGAAAGGAAAACCGAATGAAGCAAAAACGCGAAGATGACAATGCCTTGTTGCAAGGTGCTGCTGTTTCCTCTGAACGCGCCTTAGTGAAATCGAAATCGGTCTACTCCAATGTAAGTTGGGACATGGTCGATGCTGTCAAAATGGATTCGACCATCGTTGGAAAATTAAACGACGAGGAATTACCAGATGAACTCAAAGGGAAATCCACGGAGGAAAAAGAAGCGTACATCAAACAGAAAAGCGAAGAACGTGCGAAAATTCAAGGAGAAATTGGTCAACTTGGAAAAAAACGTGAACAGTTCATTCAAGAAGAAAAGTCAAAGCAAGCCGGACAAACACCCAATGTCAAGGACGATTTCGGGACAGCTGTTTCTAAAAGTTTAAAGGAAAAAGCGCTTTTGAACGGATTTAATTGACGCATCGATTCATTTGATGCTTACATTTGTGTAAGAATCAGCTATGAAAGAACTCGAACATTACTTCCAACACATTGATCCAGTTTTTGCAGCGTTTTTAGCAACGACCTTTACTTGGTTGGTCACTGCCGCTGGAGCATCCCTTGTCTTTTTCTTTAAAAATATGCACCGTGGACTCCTCGATGGCATGCTCGGATTTACCGGTGGTGTCATGGTCGCAGCGAGTTTTTGGTCCTTGTTGTTGCCGTCGATTGAACTTTCTGAACGACTGTATCCTACGATGTCGTGGATGCCCGCAGCTGTTGGATTTTTAGTTGGAGCTTTGTTTCTGTTCTTTTTGGACAAAAAACTTCCACACCTACACATCAACTTTCAGGAGGAAGAATCCGAAGGTGTGAAAACACAATTGCATAAAACAACTTTGTTGGTTCTGGCAATCACTCTACACAACATTCCCGAAGGATTAGCGGTCGGTGTACTTTTCGGTGCGGCAGCGCACGGAATGGAAGGAGCAACGATTGCAGGGGCAATTGCCTTAGCGATTGGAATTGGGATTCAAAATTTCCCGGAAGGATTTGCGGTTGCAATGCCATTGAGAAGGGCAGGAGCGAGTCGTTTCAAGAGTTTTATGTATGGACAACTTTCAGCGATTGTCGAACCGATTGCTGGAGTCATCGGAGCGATTGCCGTGATCTACATGGAACCCATTTTACCGTTCGCATTGTCCTTTGCCGCTGGAGCCATGATTTTTGTTGTGGTGGAAGAAGTGATTCCGGAAACCCAACGGGACAAATACACCGATGTGGCCGTTCTAGGATTTATCGGTGGCTTCTTGGTGATGATGATTTTGGATGTCGCACTAGGCTAATCCTCAATACGTCAAGATTTCATTCAAGTACTTTTTTAGTAACTGAACATCCTTTTCTTCGATGGCACCAATGCGTTTGGTCAAGCGGTCCTTTGAAATGGAGCGAATGTGGTGCGTTAGAATTTCAGATTCGGATGTGAGTCCGTTTTGCTCCGTTGGCTGAAGTACCACATCACCTTTGTAATCCTTGATTTTTGTCGTCAGTGGACAACAAATAACCGTATTCAAATAGGTATTGAGTAAGTTTCCACTTACAATCACGACTGGACGCATTCCAGACTGTTCGCTTCCTTTGACTGGATTCAAATTCGCAAACCAAAGTTCTCCCTGCTTCATAGCGATTCAGGATCCTTGAGTTGCTTATGGTATTCAGCCATTCCTTCTTCGGCGATTTGAAAAAGATTGGTATCCTCGCTCATTTCTTTATACGAACGAACATAGGCCGCTTTATTCAATTGTTCCAAGTACAGGGTGAGTGCCTTTTCAATAATTTTATTTTTAGGAATTCCGAATTCCTTCGATTTATCCTGCAATTGTTGCAAAAGACTTTCTGGAAGTGAGCTGGTGAATGTTGTCATATTATATTTATATAATATAAATATAGCAAATTATTTTCAAAAAACAAAAAAAAAGCCGAAAATTTCTTTCCGGCTTCCATCAAATCTTGAAATGAACTTATCGACAAATCGTTTCTTCGGTTGCTTTTAATATTTCACGTACTTCTTCTAAAGTAGGTGCTTCGGCGTAGGTACGAAGAACAGGCTCCGTTCCAGATGGACGAATCATGACCCAACGTTTATCGTCGAAGAAATACTTGAATCCATCAATGGTTTTTAAGTCCGACACTTGGTATTTACCAAACGAAGTATAGTTATTCGCTTTGCAATTCGCGATGATTTTTTGTTTTAAGTCCTCGGTGATGTGAAGGTCATTGCGTTCAAACTTAAATGGACCAACAATTTCATATACTTCATTTATCAATTCATCCAATGACTTACCGGATTTCGCCATAAATTCCCAGATGATTAATCCCATCCAAATTCCATCGCGCTCTGGAATGTGTCCTTTTACGGCAATTCCTCCGGATTCTTCTCCACCGATAAGAACGTCGTCCTTTACCATGATGGTTGCAATTTCCTTAAATCCAATTTTTGTGGTTTGAATTTCGAGTCCGTAATGAGCACAAAGTTTCTCCACACGTGGCGTCACACTGAAAGCGATGACTACTTTTCCAGTCATTTGCTTGTATTTCACCATGTAATGGATCAATAAAAGAATGATGTGGTGCGAATCGATGAATTCACCTTTTCCGTTGTACAGTCCGATGCGATCGGCATCACCATCCGTTGCTAAAGCACAAGAAACGTTACCATCTGCTTTGATGTACGCCTCTAATTCTTGTAGGTTTTTCGCAATCGGTTCTGGCGCTTGTCCACGGAAAGATGGATTATGGTCGCAATGCAACAATTGTGTTTTCGGTAAAATCAATGGCATTACGCGTTGACCTGCGCCATACATCCCGTCGTAAACTAAGTTCAAACCAGAATTTGAAATCGCGTCAAGGTCAAAGTTCTTTTTCACGTGCTCCACATAACGAGTTTCGATGTCCACGATTTCAACTTTTCCACTTTCGATAGCGGCGTTTAAATCCACGGATTTATAATCGATCGTACATTCATCTGGAATGATGTCCTCCACTTCTTGCACTTTCTCCGGTTCCAATGGTCCACCAAAGAATGCTTTCAATTTGAATCCATTGTAAGATGGTGGATTATGACTCGCAGTGAGGATGATTCCCACTTCGCATTCAAATTGAAAGGCTGCCAATGAAATCATGGGAGTGGAAACGAATCCACGTGACATGCGCACTGGAATTCCTTGAGCCACGAGTACTTTCACGGCTGTTTCCATGAACAAATCTCCTGCAAAACGACAATCGTGTCCAACAATCACGCTTGGATTCGCATATGTTTTCTTTAACCAGATTCCTGTTGCTTCTGTGACACGCGCAACGTTCTCAACGGTAAAGTCATCTGCAATGATGGCTCTCCAACCGTCTGTTCCGAATTTAATTTTTTGTACCAAAGTCTACTATTTTTTGGCCAAATATAGTGGAATTGGTGCGAATCGAGAAGGGTAATGAAAAGGATAATTGAGCGTTCTCCTATTTTTGGAAGTTTTGAAGCGTTTTTTCGATGATTTGAACGCATTCCATCAATTGATTTTCTGTAATCACTAATGGTGGCGCAAAACGAATGATGTTTCCGTGCGTTGGTTTCGCTAAAAGTCCATTTTCTTTTAAGGCCACGCATAAATTCCATGCCGTTTGACTATCCGGAGAATCATTCACGACAATCGCATTTAACAATCCTTTTCCACGTACTTGAAGAATGAGATCATTCGTTGCAATGATGCGGTTCATCTCTTTTCTAAACAAGGAACCAAGTCTACGTGCATTTTGGATGAGGTTTTCTTCATACACCACTTCCAATGCTGCAATGGCAACTTTCGCAGCGATTGGATTTCCGCCGAAAGTCGAACCGTGTTGACCAGGTTTGATGACGGTCATAATGTGGTCGTCTGCTAAAACTGCTGAAACGGGATAAACGCCACCGGAAAGTGCTTTTCCCAAAATGAGGATATCCGGATGATTATACGTTTCTGTTTTACGTTCGCATTTTTGTTCGCACGTACAATTTCCACACACAGCGAGTAAGCTTCCTGTTCGTGCGATACCCGTTTGAACTTCATCCGCGATAAAAAGCACATTGTTTTCCGTACAAAGGCGTTTTGCTTCGCTCAGGAAATTATCGGCAGGAGTGTATACTCCGGCTTCTCCTTGAATCGGTTCAACTAGGAATCCAGCTACATTTTTTCCTTGGATGGCTATTTCCAATGCAGAAATATCGTCGTAAGGAATGGACACGAATCCAGCTGGAAAAGGTCCAAAATTCTGGTAAGAATCCGGATCACTTGAAAACGAAACGATGGTCGTTGTTCGTCCGTGGAAGTTCCCTTCACACACGATAATTACTGCTTCGTTTTCCGCAATTCCTTTTTTCTCGTAAGCCCATTTGCGGCACAATTTAATCGCGGTTTCCACCGCTTCAGCTCCGGTGTTCATCGGAAGCACTTTATCAAAACCGAATGTTTCCGTCATAAATTTCTCGTAGTGTCCAAGCGAGTCATTGTAAAACGCACGAGAAGTTAAAGCCAAGGTTTGTGCTTGGTCGACCAATGCTTGTGTGATTTTTGGATGACAGTGTCCTTGGTTTACCGCAGAATAAGCAGATAAAAAATCAAAGTATTTTTTCCCATCTACATCCCAAACAAACACTCCTTGACCTTTGGACAGAACAACTGGTAAGGGATGATAGTTGTGTGCTCCGTACTGATCTTCTAAGGCGATGTGTTGATTGGATTGACTCATGATGATTGGGTAAAATGGTTCTTTATTACTAACGCAGCAAAGATAGGTAAATGAAATGTGAAAATAAATTAACAAGAATTTTAAAATTGATATTCACATAATGCATTACATTTGTCTCGTGAAGATGTTTCGTCGTTTCTGTTTGGTAATGTGTGCATTGGGTGTTTTTCTCAATGTTTCCCTTGGCAATCTCTTTTTTGGTGCGGTTCTTCATGCATCAACCTCCCCGGTAAAGAGTAAACAAATTGCTTTTTCGAAAGCTTCGGATGATTTGAACATCAATTCTTTTGAATTGGAGGAGGATTTTGAACTCGATGAAGATGGTGTAGACTTTGATCACTCCATTTCTTTTTTTATCCTTAGTAAAAGCTTGGAAGTACGGTCTTTCAGCAAATTATCCGTACAAAAACCCACTTTTTTCAACCATCATTATCGGTGGGACAAGCTGCCTTTATTTATACAATTTCAAAATTTCAGGATATAGTTAGCGTACCCATTGATCTAAAAATTCAATTTGTAACGAAATCTATGTAAATGAAAAATAAATTTCAACTTAATAAAGTTGTTGAAGAATTAACACATTTTTTACCTTCCCAAGCTCCTTTAAAGGACTTTATTCACCACAATACCTTGCATGCTTTCCAGCATGATTCCTTTCACCTTGGATTGAAAAAATCAAACGAGATGTTCGGATACAAGACGTATTTGCAGTTGAGTGAATACCGTAAATTGTTCGAGCAAGGAAAGATTAATGAAGGTGTTTTGGATCGTTTCTTACCAAAGGAAGATCAGGCTATGTGGAAAACACGTTTGCTTTCAACAAATTACAACGAACAAGTCAATCCACGCATTGGCATACTTCGTGCCAATTGGAAGTCCAAGTACAAATTAGATTTGGATGTTTACACGCATTCCACGTTATTCAGAATTACCAGCAGTTATTTAGATCAAGGGATTTCCGTTTGGAGTTTCCCAATCAAGGATCTAGGCTTTTTAGATGCCATTCGACATTTGGAGTCAAATGGTAATGTCAGTTTCTTTCAAACCAAACGTGCGAAGGACTTATTGATGAAATCAGACCTTCGGTTGGAGGATTGCTTGCAGATTCTTGTAGGCAAGGAGGACTTGTACGAACGTTACTTGTTCGACCAACAATTCTCGCATCCAGGGTATTCAGGAATGGTTGCCGTTCTATCTGGAAATGAAAAAGCACTCATCGACGAGCGGAAAATTGATTTGGTCGAGTGGATGATTTTTGAATGCTTATTGGAAATCGATGCCTTAGATGCGTATTTCGGTGATATTTGGACACCAATTGGGATCAAGATGGAAGAAGAAATTCCTGATTTATTTGGGCCAGTTGTGATGGATGAATTATCCGAAGTGAAACGAATTTGGCAAGAAGCCTATGAGTGGACCTACTACAATGAAGTCTTAAATGGCTTGAAAGAAAAATCTATTGTGGAAGAGAAAAGTCCAGAGATGCAAGGTATTTTCTGTATTGATGACCGTGAATGTTCCATTCGCCGCTACATTGAGGATGGACATCCCGGAGTTCAAACGTTTGGAACTGCTGGATTCTTTGGAGTAGAATTTTATTTCCAACCTTTTGGTTCCACGTTTAGAACAAAGGTTTGTCCTGCACCTGTTACTCCAAAGTTCTTAATTAAAGAAATGGCGGATGATGCGAAGTCGGACAAGGAGTATCACTTTGATGCGCGTTCCTACGGACTTATTTTTGGTTGGATCCTTACACATACAATGGGATTCTGGTCGGCACTAAAATTAGCATTGGCAATTTTTAAACCATCCATGAATACGGTAGCTGTATCATCAAGCGGTCATATGCATGCGAATTCCACGTTGGTCATTGAAAATCAAGCTGGAGAAACAACGGATGATGGATTGCAGGTTGGATTTTCCATCGATGAAATGACAGACCGCATTCAAGCTTTGTTAATGAGTATTGGATTAAACAACACTTTTGCGCCGTTAATCTATGTCGTTGGACACGGTTCTAGTAGCTCGAACAATACACACTACGCAGGGTATGATTGCGGAGCTTGTTCTGGTCGTCCAGGTTCCGTAAATGCACGCGTGATCAGTCACATTGGGAATCATCCAGTGGTTCGCCAAAAATTAAAAGAGCGGGGCATTGATATCCCAGAAAGCACGCAATTTGTCCCGGTTTTACACGATACTAGTCGCGATGAGTTCATGTATTACGATTTAGCAGTGTTGAGTGAACAAAATACTCAGAAACACCAAGTGAATAAGCGATTATTTGACCAAGCGTTAGATTTCAATGCAACCGAGAGATCGCGAAGATTTGTGGTGATGAATTCAAATAAAGCAGTGAAAAAGGTACATAAAAACGTGAAATTACGTTCGGTATCCTTGTTCGAGCCAAGACCTGAGTTGAACCATGCAACAAATACGTTATGCATCGTCGGAAGGCGCTCTTTTTCTCGTGGATTGTTCTTGGACCGTCGTTCGTTCTTGAATTCATTTGATTACGAAGTTGATCCAGAAGGAAAGTACCTACTAGGAATTCTCAATGCCGTTGCACCGGTTTGCGGTGGAATCAATTTGGAATATTATTTCTCACGCGTAGACAATCAAAAACTGGGTGCAGGAACAAAACTACCTCACAACGTCATGGGACTTATTGCCGTTGCGAACGGAATCGACGGAGATTTCAGAACTGGATTACCAAGTCAGATGATTGAAGTTCATGATCCAATGCGCTTGTTGGTTATTGTGGAACATTTCCCCGAAGTGGTTTTGAAAACGATCCAAACGAATCCAGGAACCTATGAATGGTTCCTGAATAGCTGGGTGAATATCGTGGCATTCCATCCAATTGAAAAACAGTTTTATTTGTTTGCCAATGGCGCTTTCACACCTTATGATTTACCTAAAGAACCGTTGGTACATGTAGACGATGCTATGAAGTTTGTCACAAGTGAATTTGAGAATTTACCGGTTGTTGAATTAACACATTAATAGAACATGGAACTTACATTTAAATTCTTCATACATTTTTTCATTCTTCTGCCATTAGTCAGCTTTAGCTTAAGCTTATTTATTCCCAAAAAGAATGAGAATGCACTTTCAGTGTTGGCTTATACTTCTGTAGGACTTCAACTCTTGGTAAGCTTATTCTTTACCTATCAATGGGCAAGACATGGCTTCCCCGAAATAGATCTCAAAGAATTTTCCGTTTATCGCAATGGAAATTATGATTTCTATCTAGATTTCTATTTTGACAAGTTAACCATGGTTTACCTATTATTGGGATCTTCATTGACGTTTTTAATCACCATCTATTCCAGGTATTACTTGCACAGAGAAGAAGGTTACAAACGATTCTTTAATACCATTTTGTTCTTTTTCCTTGGATTTATCATCATCATTTTTGCAGGTAACTTAGAGACAATGTTCATTGGATGGGAAGTCTTAGGAATCTCCTCCTTCTTGCTCATTGCCTTCTATCGAGATCGTTATTTACCTGTGAAAAATGCCTTGAAAGTATTCTCTGTTTACCGCATCGGAGACGTGGGAATCATTTTAGCCATGTGGTTGTCACATCATTTGTGGCATGAAAACATTTCCTTTGCGAAATTGCACAATGCAGAATTGGTTCATAATCACATTATGCAGAATTCCTTAGTAGGACTCGCAATTGCCTTTATGTTTTACATTTCTGCAGCAGCGAAATCAGCCCAATTGCCTTTTTCATCTTGGTTGCCACGTGCGATGGAAGGTCCAACGCCATCTAGTGCGATTTTCTATGGGTCACTTTCCGTGCATATTGGTGCATTTCTCATGTTGAGAACGATTCACTTTTGGGAAAATCAAATCATCTTTAAAGTATTTTTGATTTTCTCAGGACTATTAACAGCAGTTATTGCCACGTTTATTAGTCGGGTTCAAAGTTCGATTAAATCGCAAATTGCCTATGCATCGATTGCCCAAATCGGTTTAATTTTCATTGAAATTGCGCTTGGTTGGGAAGTATTCGCTTTAGTTCATATCGCAGGGAATGCCTTTCTTCGCACCTACCAACTGTTAATTTCGCCGTCAGTGGTGAGTTACAAAATCCGAGAACAATTTTACCACTTCAAACGCAAATCTGCTACTTTGGAGGATTCATGGCCGAAACGCTTTGAATATGCGTTTTACATCTTGAATTTGAAGGAATGGAATTTGGATAATTTGATGTACAAAATCCTTTGGAATCCATTGAAGAAAATAGGTAGAAACTGGCAATTATTGAATTTTAAATTCGTTTTTTACTTTATTGGATTTGTGATTTTATCTGGGTTGATTTTAATCCAATTCAGGGATCAAATGCCGGCATTATTACGCCATCAATTACCATTTTTCTTTGCCTTTTCAGGATTCATGATCGTGGTAAAAGCATTCACCGAAAAAGACAGCGTGCGCAAAAGTCTCACATTAATCATGTTGAACCATGTGGCAATTGCCATTGCTATTTCCTTCAACGAACATTATGACTTCATGCACAATTTCTGGTATTTGAGCGGAATTGTTGTGAGTTGGTTGGTTGGATTGATTGTCATCAATTACTTGCGCAAGAAAGAGGAGTGGATTAGTTTGGATCAATTCTATGGGCACGTTTACGAGCATCCAAAAGCAGCAATCGTTTTCTTGATTTGTTGTTTGGGACTAGCTGGTTTCCCGATTACCCCTTCGTTTGTTGGAGAAGATTTAATTTTCTCTCACATCCATGAAGATCAAATTGCACTTGCCTTTTTTACAGCTTTAAGTTTAGTAATTAACGGACTGGCAACAGTACGCATTTATGCACGTGTGTTTTTAGGGCCACACATCAAAACCTATCACGAAGTAGCAAAACGCTCTTCTTAATTTTTTTTTAACTTTAAATTATACGATTATGAAAATGAACATGCCTAAAGATGGATGGCAAGGATTAAAGGAGAACTTCTCCGCGGATGCATTGTCCGGTTTCCTAGTCTTTTTACTAGCACTTCCTTTAAGTTTAGGAATTGCTAAAGCGAGTGAATTCCCACCGATTTTTGGATTATTAACAGCCATGATTGGTGGTATTTTTGTCAGTTTTATTGCTGGATCCCCTCTAACAATCAAAGGTCCAGCAGCTGGATTAATTGTAATTGTTGCAGGTTCCGTAACGGAGCTTGGACATGGAAACGCAGAGTTAGGATGGCACCTTGCGTTAGGAGCAGTAGTTGTCGCAGGAGTTATTCAGGTACTTTTCGGCGTATTGAAGCTTGGTAAATTCAGTGATATTTTTCCATTGTCCGCTGTACACGGAATGTTAGCAGCCATTGGAATCATTATCATAAGCAAGCAAATCCATATTTTAGCTGGGATCTCTCCTTTAACGCCTGAAGGAAAGTCCATGGTAGAACCCCTTGAATTACTTGCTTTATTAAAAACCACGATTCCAAATTTCTTCGTGCACAAGGAAGTAGCATTGATTGGCTTAACGTCACTTGCAATTGTATTCGGTTGGCCAATGTTAAAAGTGAATTTCTTAAAGAAAATACCAGCTCCACTTATGGTACTTCTCGTATCGATTCCAATGGCAATGGCCTTTGGATTGAAAAATACAGATGACTTCAAACCATTGTTGACATTCGATAAAGGATTCTTTGATATTTTAGGTGTAAACGTAAGTTTTGACGGAATTCATCAAATGGGAACCTTCATCAAGTTTGTGATCATGTTTGCTCTGGTAGGAAGTTTAGAGGCTTTATTGACAGTAAAAGCAATCGATATGATGGATCCATTCAAACGTAAATCGAATTACAATAAGGACCTCATTGCCGTTGGATTAGGAAATGTCATTGCTGGTGTTTTTGGTGGACTACCAATGATATCCGAAGTTGCTCGTTCTTCTGCAAACGTAAACAATGGTGGACGAACACGTTGGGCGAATTTCTTCCATGGTATTTTTATATTACTCTTCTTGATTTTTGCTGTTTCGTTTAGTAACCTTATACCAATGACTGCATTAGCGGCCATGTTAATCGGAGTTGGTTGGAAGTTGGCTCATCCGAAAGAATTTGGACACATGTTTAAAATCGGACCAGATCAGTTAGTCATTTTCTTGGCGACAATTGTTGTGACGTTAGCAACAGATTTGTTATTGGGTATTGCAGCTGGAATCATTTTGAAAATCATTCTTCACTTATTCCGTGGTGTATCTATGAAAAGCATTGTTAAATCAGAGTTTACAGTGGAAAACAATGTCATTCACGTTCATGGTTCAATCGTTTTCTCGAACTTCTTGAAGTTGAAAGCAGCAATCGAAAACTTCAGTTTCACTGAGCAAATTCATATCGATGTAACACAGTGTGCATTTATTGATCATTCATCCATTGAAGCATTACATCACCTGGAAGCTGATTTTAAAGCGCAAGGTGGCATGCTCGATGTAATGGGCTTACAACATTTTGAAAATGTGCACGGTTCAACGCACCATTTAGCTGCGCGTAAAAGAAAATAAGATGAAAAAAATTCTTTTTATAACCATTGTAATGGTGGGCATGGGAATGCCTACCATACTTTCAGCCCAGAAAATCATAAGTCCACAAACTCATGGTTGGGCAGTGTATGTGGGAACACATAAATTGACAGATAAATTCAGTTTGATGACCGAATACCAATGGCGTCGAGCAGATGGATTTAAGTCCTGGCAACAATCACTATTGCGCTTTGGATTAGAATACAACGTGAATCCGAATGTTTCGGTAATGACTGGATTTGCTTGGGTGAAAACCTTTCCATACGGTGAACAACCAATTCTACATGAGTTTGACGAAAACCGCATCTTTGAACAAGTCAATTTGAAAAGTAAAATCGGTAACGTAGAAGTTCAACACCGCTACCGTATGGAACAACGTTTTATGGAGCAATATGCAACGGATGCGTCAAATAATATCGTTCAAGTAGATCCGGTTTTTCGCAATCGCCTGCGCTATAGAGCCATGGCCTTGATCCCATTATCGCGAAAAGAACTTTCCGACAATACCTTGTTTATGAATGTGAATGATGAGGTCTTTTTAGGATTCGGTTCTGGAATCGGAAAAAACATCATGGACCAAAATCGTTTTATTGCTGCATTGGGATGGCGTTTCAACAAGAATTTCAATGTTCAATTGGGTTATTTGAATCAATTCGTTGTAAAAACGGATGGATTGAAAATGGAACGCAATCACACCTTATGGATTTCTACCACCTACAATTTGGATTTTACTAAAAAATAAATTCAATGCTCTCCAAGCAAAATTCAGCCGGTGCGTTCAACGCATCGGCTGAACTTTTTTAGTATCTTTCATTTTTATTCTGCACATGGAAAGAAGAGATTTTGTAAAGGCATCAGCTTTAGCGGGAATAGGGGCTTTGGTTCTGCCAAATTCAGTTTTTGCCGGTCAATTACCCACGAATCGTAAAGTTCGCTTAGGATTCATCGCCGTTGGCTATCGAGGACAATCCCATTTGGAGGAAATGATGAAAAGAGACGATGTGGAAATCATTGCCTTAGCAGATCCAGAACCAAGAATGTTGAAAGATGCATTAAGTCTTGTGAAAAGAGCGGGAAGAAAAGAACCGGCAGTTTATGCCAATGGGGACGAAGATTACAAGAACTTACTTCAACGAGATGACATTGACGCCGTTTTCGTTTGCTCTCCTTGGGAATGGCACTTGAAACATGGAATTGATGCCATGAAAGCTGGCAAAATCGTTGGAATGGAAGTGTGTGGCGCCATGAATCTAAATGATTGTTGGGAATTCGTTAAAACGTATGAGGAAACGAAAACACCCATCATGATGCTGGAAAATGTGTGTTATCGTCGTGATGTGATGGCGGTTTTGAACATGGTTAAGCAAGGACTTTTTGGTGAGTTGGTTCACGGACAAGGTGGATACGAACACGACCTACGCGGTGTTTTATTTAACGATGGACAGTCAGCTTACAATTCCGGTGTTGAATTTGGTGAGAAAGGGTTCAGCGAGGCCAAATGGCGAACGAATCATTACGTGAATCGAAATGGTGAATTGTATCCAACACACGGACTCGGTCCAATTGCCACAATGTTTGATTTAAACCGTGGAAACCGCATGTTACGGCTTACGTCTATGGCGAGTAAGGCACGTGGACTTAAAAAATACATTGAAGAACACCCGAAAGGTGGCAAAGAACACCCAAATGCACAAATCGATTTTAAACTAGGTGATGTCGTGACTACACAAATTCAATGTGCGAACGGAGAAACGATTCTTTTAACTCACGACACTAGTTTACAGCGTCCCTATAATTTAGGATTCCGAGTACAAGGTACTGAAGGAATCTGGCAGGATTTCGGTTGGGGAGATGCGGAACAAGGACTCATTTATTTTGAGAAACAAATGAGTCACTCTCATAAATGGGATAATACCAAAACGTGGTTGGAACAACACGATCATCCACTTTGGAAACGCTTTGCGAAAGAGGCGGAAAACTCCGGACACGGTGGAATGGACTTCTTTGTCGACAATGCGTTTATTGAATGTATCAAACAAAACAAAGAATTCCCGTTGGATGTGTATGATTTGGCTGCTTGGTATTCGATTACACCATTGAGCGAAAAGTCCATCAAGGAAAATGGACAACCACAAGATATTCCAGATTTCACGAAAGGAGCATGGAAAACACGTAAACCTGTTTTTGGATTAACGGATGAATTCTAGTCCAAGTTTGGTCATATTAGCTGGTGGATTAGGGTCTCGATACAAGGGATCCAAACAAATCGATGTCATCGGTGAACAACAGGCCTTTCTCTTAGAATTTGCCATATATGATGCGGCGGAAGCAGGATTTGGAAAAATTGTATTGCTTGTCAATGAGCAGGTTCAAGCGGAAATGAAATCCAAATTGTCTTATTGGGAATCGCAAATTGAAGTAAAATATGTCTTACAGGCGTTAACACCTGAGCAACAAAGTCGAGTGGCCATCAATCGCCGAAAACCCTGGGGAACGGCACATGCCTTGCTCTGTACCCAACCTTATGTGAAAGGTCCATTTGTTGTCATGAATGCCGATGACTATTATGGAAAAACGGTCATGAAAACCGCGCATTCCTTTTTTGAAAACGAGCAACTAGCACATGGATTGTTTTCCTATGCATTATCGGATACCTTAAGTGAACATGGTTGTGTTTCCAGGGGAATGTGCACGCTAGTTGAGCAAGGATTTTTGAAAGAGATTGTTGAATGTCATGGGATTAGGAGAGATGCAGGAGGACTTCAGTGTCAGGATGCAATGGTCCTATCAGAAAACGACCGCGTCTCCATGAATTTATGGTTTTTTCAAGCCAGTATTTTCGAACAGTTGGCTGCTTATTTCGAAACGTTTTTTGCTGTTAATCATCAGGAACTAAGCGCTGAATGTTATTTGCCCTCAATGGTGCAGTCTGGCATTCAGCAACATGCATTTCAAGTAAAGGTGCTATCTAGTCATGAACAATGGGTTGGACTCACCTTTCCGGAGGATAAGGAATCGGTTGAAGCCTATTTGAAGGAGTTAAGCAACCAAAATGTGTACCCAAAAACCTTCTCCAATGAATAGGCAATTGGAACGATCGGTGGCGAATGATTTTCTGAAGTCTGTTGAGACAAAAGTCCAGCGGATTAGTCTGCTAAAAGGCGGACTCATCCACAAAACCTTTTTGGTGGAAGCGATGAACGATGCATTTTATGTGCTTCAGGGAATCAATACACAAGTCTTCCGGAATCCCAACCTCGTGGTGATGAATCAACAGCGAATTGCGAAGTACTTGGAGCAAAAAGGATACCCAAAAAGACTGCTCACGCTATTATCAAATGCAGATCAAAGTTATTTACTTCAAGACCATAAGGGACAAACATGGCGAATGTTTAAAGCCATTTTCCCAAATAAAAGTTTAGAAGTTTTAAGTAAGCCTTCGCAAGCCTTCGCAGCAGCGAAAGCATTGAGTGAATTTCATTCCTACCTGATGGATTTCCCGAAGGACCAGTTGCAAGAAAGCATTCCGGGATTTTTGGATTTCAAAAAACGACGGAAAGATTACCAGCACTCCTTAAAAGTGGCCATTCCCTATCGACTCACGCAAGCGAATTATTTGATTCAGAAATTGGAGGAGCATAGTGGAATATTAAATCGGTATTTACAGCTTTTACCAAAGTTACCCAAGCGAATCATCCATGCGGATCCTAAATTGAGTAATTTTTTATTTAACGAAAACGGGGAGGATGTTTGTGCCATTATCGATTGGGATACTATTATGGTTGGTAGTATTTTGTACGACTTTGGGGACATGATTCGTTCATTTTGTCAGGTAGGAACGGAAGATAGTCAGCAGAAAAAAGCATTTAACCCTCTATTGTTACAAGAGTTGTTAAACGGTTATTTTGAAGGACCAATGAATGATTATTTGAGTGATTTGGAGCGGGAAAACATCCTCCTCGGTGCAAAAGCGGTCATTTATATTCAAGGTCTACGTTTTCTAAGTGATTACCTGATTGGCGATCAATATTACTGGGTAGAAGACGAAAATCACAACCTACGTCGAGCGAGAAATCAGTTTCAAATGCTCGAGGAACTTTGTTTATTGGATTAACTTACCATTGGTACGCTAAATCACTTAACCACTTTCCTTGTGCGCGCAATGTTTGTTCGATGATATCGCGCACACATGTTTTTCCACCGTCAAAAGGACTTTGGTAATCAACAACGCTTTTGACGTCAATTACCGCATCTTGTGGACAAGCAGAAAGTCCGGCAACTTGAAGTACAGGAATGTCCGGAATGTCATCTCCCATATAAGCAATTTCTTGGTCCGTTAAGTTGAATTCCGCTTTGATTTCCTCGTAACAAATCAACTTGCTATGAGCGCTCAAGTATACGCGAGTCATACCTAAACCAAGTAAACAATCACGTACTTCTGTCGAATTTCCTCCCGTAATCGCAAAGATCTTATAACCCATTTTCGCTGCATATTGGACAGCATAAGCGTCCTTTGAGTTGAGCGCACGAATGATTTCACCCTTCATCAAATACACTTTTCCATCTGTAAAGACTCCATCTACATCGAAAATAAAGGTGTTGATGTGATTCAAGGCATGTTTGTAACTATTCATGGGTTATAGGTCGTTTGAATACTGTTAGTCAACAGGTTATAAATGCTTAGATCCTCTTCGGTTAATAAGGATTGATGTGTAAGAATGGTGTCGTGATCATTTCTTCTTGCCGGACCAGTTTGTGCATCGAAAGCAGAGTGGTCATCCAATTTAGCTACCGTTTCTTCCATCAAAGGTTTTAATAGCTTCCAATCTAAGTTGCTTTGCTTTAATTGTACTTGAGCTTTATGGAAGAGGTGGTTGACAAAATTATTCACGTAAACGGCAGCGAGGTGGTATTTTTGTCGGTCTTCTGAAGTACAATAATCAAAACGAAGTCCAGTCAACACACAGAGCGACTCCATTTTTTTTCGTAATGCTACGGAATTGGATTCGAGAAGAATTGGAATTTCATCAACCCTTAGGTGGCGGTTTTCTGTGAACGTTTGTAGTGGATAAAAAACACCCCAGTTTTCATCCGGAAAATCGGCTAAATTCACTGCGCCAGCGGTGTAAACAACAAACGAATCCTTTTTGAGGGAAGTGTTTAATTCACGAACGGAAGCATCATTTGTGGCAATAATGATTAAATCGGCGTCTAGGTTATTCGGGTCTGACACAAATGGACAATCCAAACGGGCTGATAGTGCATTGCCACTCAGGTGATTTCTACTCGAAATCCCGGTGATGTCAATTCCTTGAAAGCGAAAGATCAATGCAAGTTCAGTGGCAACTTTACCAGAGCCAATGAAAGCAACGCGCATCGTTCTTTCGTTTTCCATTACTTACCGTGACACTGCTTGAATTTCTTTCCGCTACCACATGGACACGCATCATTACGATTCACCTTTGGTTCGGCGATGATTGGTTGACGTTTTTCCGGTTGTGGCATTGAATTCGCAATCGCTTGATCGTATCCTTGTCTTCCTTCGAAAGATGGAGGGGGAGTAGAGGATACCGATTGGTTCGTTTGTGCTTGTTGGTAGTTGTTTTGACGCGCCTCTTGGTTTGTTCCTTGAACGGATTGTTCAACAGCAACATCTAGTTTCATTAACAACTCAACGGCTTCTTCGTTTAAACGATTCAACATCGAGCGGAATAATTCATACGATTCCAGTTTGTATACAACGAGTGGATCTTTTTGCTCGTAGGAAGCATTTCGTACGGCGGAACGCAATTCATCCATCTCACGTAAATGTTCTTTCCATTCATCGTCGATTTTCGATAAAATCACATTCTTTTCGAATGCTTTAGAAATGTTTTTCCCTTCAGATTTGTAGGCTTCCTCGATATTTACAATCAATTGCAACTCACGACGTCCATCTGTTAATGGGAAGACCATGTCCTTGTATTTGTCGGATAGGTTTTCGTGAACATGTTGGATTTGCGGCATGGCTCTTTGAGCAATTTTATCGCATTTACGCTCGTATGATTCCTTCATGGAGGCATAGATTTTCTCCGTCAAATCAACCTTGCTGATTTTATCAAATTCATCCGCTGAAATCGGAGATTCGATGCCAATGATGCGTAATAATTCTAATTCAAAGTCATGGAAATTTGATCCACCATGTTGTTGGACTGTTGTTTCACACAATTCAAAGAACATATTATCGATATCGATGTCCAAACGATCACCGAACAAAGCATTTTTACGTTTTTTGTAAATGGCTTTACGTTGTGCGTTCATCACGTCATCGTACTCCAATAAGTTCTTACGAACACCAAAGTTGTTTTCTTCTACTTTTTTCTGCGCACGTTCAATCGACTTAGAAACCATTCCGGCAGAAATCACTTCGCCTTCTTTCAGTCCCATTCGGTCCATGAGTTTCGCAATACGTTCGGAACCGAACTTACGCATTAAGTCGTCTTCCAACGAAACGAAGAAACGAGAAGATCCTGGATCTCCTTGACGACCAGCACGACCTCTTAACTGACGGTCAACACGACGTGAATCGTGACGTTCTGTACCAATAATCGCTAGTCCACCAGCTTCTTTCACACCTTCCCCTAACTTGATATCGGTTCCACGTCCAGCCATGTTCGTCGCAATCGTTACTGCGCCTGATAGACCAGCGTTCGCGATGATTTCGGCCTCTTTTTGGTGGTATTTGGCATTTAA